>DASWBB010000093.1:0-32413 GCA_036390875.1 Candidatus Dormiibacterota bacterium | reverse complement strand
CGGTATCGAAGGCAGGATCCACACGCGCGCCGACGCCGATGCCGGCCCGGCGTTGTTGGGCGGCGGCAGGGCGGCGCTTGCGCTGGAGGACGCCCAGCCGGCAATTCCGGGCCCCCCGCCCACCGTGAGCGTGATGATCGGCGTCGAGCCGTCTGGGAGCTCGGCGGCCGCGTCGGGTATGTGAGTGGAGATATCGGCAGACACCGGGACGGCTCCCGCGAACAGCGCGCCCACCGCGAGGGCGGCGGGCACGCGCCAGAGCCGGCGGGCGCCAAGCGCCGACAGCGGTCGGTATTCGGCGGCTTCGAACGGGGCCACGAACCGAGCCAGCGCGAACCGCCCCGCGCAGGCGATGACCAGGCTCGCGAGGATGGCGGTCTTGGTCCAGTACTCGAGAGCGGTGGGGCCGAGCAGCAGCACCGCGAGAATGGCCACGACGACTCCGAAGACGGCCCTCGCCACCGGCCCGTCGGGCACGGTCCTTGGGTCCGGAATCATGAACAAGGCGAAGATCAGGATCTCCGGTGAGGTGACCAGGATCCGCCACAGCTCCGAGCCGCACATGGGGGTCACGTGCCAGCTCGCGACCATGCAATGGTCGGGCGCCCCAACCAGCGCAAGGGCGACGAAGGCGGCGAATGCGGCCATGAAGCCCAGCTCCAGCCCGAGCAGCCGAAGCTCCCACGCGATCAGGAGACCGCCGACGATCAGGATGGCGTACGTGACGATCATCCACGGCCCCATCGGTATCCACCACAGGTCGAGCGGCTCGACGCGTGTTGGTCCAAGGGCCACGAACGTGGCCACCAGCGCCACGTTGGAGGGGTTGAAGATGTGCCTCCCCCGCCATCGGATCAGGTACTTCGTCGCCATCCCGAGGGCCACGACGCCGATGAAGATCTCGGCCCCGTGAAGAGTCCAATACTGGCCGTGAAGGGTGCCGGGAATGCGAAGGATGAAGGCCGTGCTGTTGCCTGTCAGCAAGCCGCTCGCCGGCCACAGTAGCTGCTTGTCCTTGAAGAAGGCGACGCCGAATTCGATCAAGGCGCCGGTGGCGAGACAGACAAGGATCTGCGCTATCGAAAGCCGGAAGCCGAGGACTGTCTGACCCAGCGCCTGGAGCGTCAGCAGGACCATGGCCACGTGCAAGCGGGGGTCGCGAAGGCTGGGCAGGATGACCCGGTATTCGCGGCCAAAAATCCGCGCGGTCCTCGTCTTGGACCGCTGGGTGGATGGCGGTTGCGCCGAGCCGTTCACGCTGGGGTAACGGGCAGGATACGCCCGCCGTTACAACAGCGAACGGCCTTGATTAACCTTCGCGGCGTGCTCAGCTCCTGCTCGCGCTTCGGCGGGAGGGCGATCCTCGGAGCCGCGGTTCTCATCACCCTCTCCGCGTGCGATCTTCCCTTCGGCCTGGGCACGCCTTCGACGCGCGCCCTGGAAGGTGGCGCTGAAGCAGGGCTCAGCGGATCGAGCTTCGAGATGATGGGCACGTACACGGGTGCCGGCGTCAGCCTGCCGGTCCAGGTGGCGAGCGGCGCCCGCACCGGGGCCCCAGCCGCGGCGGCACCGGACACGACCTGGACGGTCGACCTGCAGATAGCCCGGCCGGGCACGCAGCACATCACCGTCAGCGGGACCAACCTGAACGTCGAGGTGGTCGTCATCGCAGGCGCCGCTTACTTCCGCGGCCATCAGTTCCTGGCCGACCACATGGGCACCGACCCCCTTTCCCAGGACCTGGTCAAGGCGGCCGGCAACGCGTGGTGGAAAGGCTCGGCGCGACAGGCGCCTCAGCTGCAGGATCTGACTGACGGTGCCACGTTCCGCGCGACGTTCCTGGGGCCGGCGGTGACGCAGCGAACCGACCACGTGAGCGTCGATGGAATCGATGCGGTGGAGCTTTCCGGCGCCAGGGCAGACGTCTTCATCGCCGCTTCGGCCCCGTACAACCTCCTGAGGGTGCACATGAACAAAAAGGTCGTCATCGATTCGATCGTCGACGGTGATTTCAAGTACAGCAACTTCGGTAAGGATTTCGGGATCGCGGCGCCGACTGACGTGATCGATTTCTCCAACCTCTCCACGCTGCCTCCGATCTACACAGTGCTGTCCGTCGACACCTCGGGCTGCTTGTCCCCGTGCGTCGTGTCGGCCCTGCTCAAGAACCTCGGAGGCACGACCGCCGCGGTATCCAGGTCGACGGTCACGTTCACCATGACCGACTCGGTTTCGCAGCGGGTTCTCGGCACGTGCTCGGCCCAGGTCTCGCCCGACGTCGGGTATAACGCCACGACCACCGTCTCGTGCACGTTCGCCAACCTGGACGCGCAGCAGGCAAATGCGGCGACGGTGACCGCAACCGCGGACAATCCCGGCCGCGCCTGAGAACTCGAAGGGGGCGTCGGCTACCCTCGTCGCGTGCAAACGAGGCTGCGCCGCCTTGAGAGCTCGAAGCTGCTTCGGGTCGTGGCCGCGGTGGCGATGTTCGAGCTCGGCCTGTTCGTCGCGGGCTACCTCGTCTACTGGATCGTCCAGCGGCCCGGCGACCTCGACTTCGGGTCCCAGTGGGCCGCGGCGTACATCGGGATTCACTACGGCTGGAGCCGCCTTTACGACCCCACGCTGATCGGGCCGATCGAGGCGGCCAATCACCTGGACGGGTTCGCGCCGTTCCAGCACCCGCCCCCGGACGCGTGGCTGGCGGTGCCATTCCTCCTCCTGCCTTTGCGGTGGGCGGGACTGATCTGGCAGGCGCTGCTGCTGGCTGCGTTGGTCACGGCCGCCCTGTTGGTTTCGCCACCGCGGCGCTGGGATCGCGCCCTCATCCTCCTGTCGGTCGCCGGGTTCCAGCCGGTCCTCTTCGCGCTCGGCTACGGAACCATGAGCCCGGTCGTGTTCCTGCTCCTCGTCGCGACCTTGCGCGCCATGGAAGGCGGGGCGCCTGCCATCGCCGGCGTCTTCCTCGGCCTCACCGCGCTCAAGCCGCAGCTGACGCTGCTCACGATTCCGGTCCTGCTCGCGGCGGGGTACTGGAAGACGGCGTTGACCGCCGTCGGGGTGATGGCGGCGCTGGCGGTGGCGTCGGTGGCCGTGATCGGGGTCAGCGGGACGCGCGACTACGTGTCGTTCCTCGTCTCTCCCGAAACGCTGCTGCATCCGGTGCCGTGGACGGTGAAGGGCCTTGTCGGCTCCGGCACGCCCTCCTTCATCGCCACAGCGGTTGTCATCGTGGCTGCGGTCGCGGTTGCCATCCGGCTCCGTCCGCCGCCCGATGTGGCCCTGTCTGTGGGCGTCCTGGCGTCGCTGTTTGTCGCGCAGCACCTCAACATCGGCGACTTCGTGCTGTGGCTGCTGCCCGTGTGGATCGCGTTTCGCGCCGGGCGGCCATGGTGGCTGCGGGCGGTCGCCGCCGTGACGTGGATGTCAGGCTGGCTCGTGCTCGGGGTGCCGATCGCATGCGTCGTTTGCGACATCGCGCTTGCGGTGGCCTTCGTCGTCGTGACCGCTCACACCCGAGCGCCGGCCGTTGAGCCCGTCAGCGGTCGAGCGGTTTCTGCGCCAACGCCATGATCGAGACTCCAAACGGAATGTCGAACCGGGTGAGGACATGGCGCTCCGATCCGAAGACCGCGCTGAGCAGGACGTTCAAGGGCTGCGGCGCCGGAAACGCGAAGTCAGACTCGAGCTTCGGCGGCTCCGGAAGGACGTGGCGCACGAGCCGGATCGCCGCGATGGCCGGGAACAAGATCGAGTTCATGTAAGTCAGCCTCTTCACGTCGAAGCCCGCAGTCTGCAGACGGTTGCGCAGCTCGCGAGCGACGTACCTGCGCTTGTGAAGATTGATGTCGTCCTGGCGGCCCCACAGAAACCTGTATGCGGGAACGGTCAGCAGCAGCAGCCCTCCCGGCTTCAAGACGCGCCTCATTTCCCTCAAGGCGCCGAGATCGTCGTCGATGTGCTCGACCACATCGAGGGCCGTGACCAGATCGAATGTGTCCTTCTCAAAGGGAAGGCTGTCGGCGCCCGACTGTGTGACCTGCTCCAGTCCCCGGTCGTGGCAGTAACCGACCGCCTCGAGGTCCATGTCCACGCCTCGCGCATCTCCGAAATGCGCCAGGTGGGTCAGCATCGTTCCGGTTCCACACCCGACGTCGAGGATCTGGCGACCGTTGGTCGCGCCCGCGCCGAGGTACCGGCTGAGGACCGAGAGCAGGATGCGCCGGCGGCCGACGAACCACCAGTGGACATCCTCCACCCGGTTGTATTCCCGGTAGAACTCTCGCTTCAGATCAGTCGCGAGCCGGGATGAACTCGCTCACGTTTGACCTCGACAGCTCGTCCGCGCGGAGGCGATCCATCTCGCCGCGAGTGGGGAAATAGATGTGGCGCCACATCTTGAATACCGTGCCAAGCGTTCTCGGGATGTCGGACGGCCTGACCGAGGTTTCACCGGCGGTGCGTGGATAGTGGCGCACACCTTTCTCCGCAATTCGAAAATTCCAGCGCCGCGCCTTGGCCATGATCTCTGTGTTGACGAAGAAGTTGTCGCACTCGATCGTCACCTTCTGCACCAGCTCCCGGCGCATGAGCTTGAAAGCGCAGTCGACATCGCGCACGCGCACGCCGAACATCACATGCACCAGCCGGTTGTAAAACCACGAGAGGATGGAACGCAGGACCGGGTCATATCGGTAGACGCGGAAGCCGGTCACCATGTCATGGTCTGCCATGAAAGGGATGAAGTACTCGAGCTCGGAGATGTCGAACTGGTTGTCGGAGTCGGTGAAGAAGACGAGCTCGAAGCGAGAATGCTTGAAGCCGGTGCGCAGGGCGGCCCCGTAGCCCTGGTTCACCGCGTGCGTCACCAGCCGGACGCGCGGGTAATGCAGGCGGGCCAGGGCTTCCACCGCCTGGCCGGTGCCATCGGAGCTGCCGTCGTCGACGACGATGATCTCGTGGCGGGGCGACAACCGCTCGGCGATCGCAAGTGATTTCTCGACCGCTGTGGTGATGTTGGCCACCTCGTTGCGCGCGGGCAGCACGATCGAGATGCCTTCAACCTGCGGAATCGTGTCGGTCACGGGCCCAGTATATGGATGGGATTTGCGGGCCAACCCCATCAAGCCCATATGCTGGTTGTGATGGCCCAGATACCGCCCGACATGAAGGAGTTCAACCGAGCGCTCATCGAAGAGTGGCGGGCGAACGACGGCAAATTGAGCGGGCGGATGGCGAAGAGCCAGCTGATACTGCTCACAACCAGCGGCGCGAAGTCAGGCCAACCCCACACGGCCGTCCTCGGCTATGTACGCCACGGCGACCGGTTGCTTGCCATCGCCTCGAACAACGGGGCAGCCAGGCATCCGGACTGGTACTTCAACGTGGTGGCGACGCCGACCGCCACGGTCGAGCTGGGTTCGGAGATGTTCGACGTTCGCGTCAGGACCGCCGACCCCGATGAGCGCGAGGAGCTCGGGCGGCTGATTCCCTACCTCGAGGGCCAGCAGAAGCTGACCAAGCGGGAGATCCCGATCGTCGTCCTGGAGCGGATCGGAACCTAAGCGCGCTTCGACTTCTCGGCTTGTGCGAAGTCGAACGCCTCCCGGGCCAGCGGCAGCCAGCGGTTTTCGAGCCGCGGGCCCACGACGAGCCACTCTTTCATGAGCTTGCCGTTGCGGCGAGGATCGAAACGCTCGCCTTCGCCCGCATCGACCAGAGCGTCGACACGCTGGCGAGGCAGCTTGACCACGAACTGATCGCCCAAGGCAAGCATGGCGAAGATCCGGTTGTCGATCTTCAGCGCCGAGCTGCCGAATCCACGGCCTGATTCAGCGCTGACGCCGCGTTTGCCGGCAAACGCTTTCACGATCGCCCCGTAGCGCTCCGCCGGGCTCACTGGGCCGGTGCCCCCTCGACCTCTCGCTCAGCGCCTTTCGCATCACCCACCGCGCCGCGCGTGATGTGGTAGTGCAGGCGGAGGACCGGGAGGCCCCACCAGCGGACGTTGTGGTCGGTGCGAACCGAGCCGTCGGGGTCGGGGTAGACGTGGAAGACTTCGGTCAGCGCGCGCACGTACCAGACGCGAATGCGGCCTACGCCGGTCGCCGTGATTCTGTAGAAGCCAGGGTCCCCGAACCTGCGGCCGGATGAGATGAGCCGGAGCGAGCCGTCGGCATTGGCTTCCGGCCGAAGCAACACCGTAGCGTTGCCTCGCGGGACCGGGAAAACGGTCTTCACGCAGGGCCCGTGCCCAGGCGGTGAGGCGACCGCATACAGGCCCGAGTAGATGACCAGACCGCTGCCGGTGTTGCGTCGCAGCCAGCTGGTGAAGACCACGCGTCCCGACTCGTCGACCAGCTGCTCGACGTCGCTGGTCATACCCTGGGCGGTTTCGAGCGGGTACATCGGGAAGTTGAGCTGCTCCATGCGCCGGCTGACGAAGTGGATCAGCGCCCAGCCGAACGGCCAGAAGAGCGGCGACCACTGCGACCAAACATCGAGGTGATAGCGACCGGTGTGCTCGTAGAAGTCGCGCACCGAGGGGTGGAGGCGGCTCGAATCGAAGCCGTCGCCGTCGAGAAGGGCGCAATCGGGCAGCAGCCCGACTTCCTTTCCTGTCCGCACCTCGAGGCCGGCCTCAGCGGCCAGCGAGCGGTGGAAGCCGGCGCCGATGCGAGGAGGTCCGGTCGGGCCGTCCAGCCATGGGTTCTGGCCGCGGGCGACGCGGCGGCCGAGGAGGAAGCAGAGGAAAAGGATCACGGCCTCGGCGACCGTGCCGATCAGGCGTCGCACGCCACCACTGTAAGCGTGGGGGTCGGCGGCTACTGCTCTTTATGGTGGTGGTGGTGTTCGTGCTCGGGCCCGTGGGAATCGTGCTCATGGACGTGCCCGCCGGGTTTCTCCATTGCGCGCAGCATTTCTATTCCGCCGGTGCGTAGGAACCGCCATCCCAAGACTGCGATGAGCGCGAGCACGGCGATGTCGAGGAAGGTGTTGTAGTTCCACGACGGCGCCGTCTGGAAAACTGCGATGAAGTGGTGGGCGGGCGTGAGGCCGAAAAGCTGGAAGAGCTCGCCGATGATGAACCCGGCGAGGGCCATCGCTATGTATGAGGTTGCAAGCAAATAGAGGCTCGTGCGCCCACCGTAGTACTTCCGGTAGATGTTCAGGATCGGGATGATCAGCAGGTCGGCGAAGACGAAGCTGATAACGCCGCCGAAGCTGATACCGCCGTTCCAGAGCACCACGGCGAGCGGAATGTTGCCGACCGAGCAGACGAAGCTGAGCATCGCGATGACCGGCGCCACAAGCGGATCCCACACCGTGCTCAGCGCCGGCTGACGGGACAGGAACAGCGACTGCCAGAAGCTGTTCGGAACCCAGGCGGCGAGCGCGCCGGCGATGAGGAAACCGAGCGCGAGGTCCTGCCACAGGCTGTAGACGTCCCCGAAGAAGTACTGGCTGATCGCGGTGAATGCGCGCTGGGAAAACAGGCGGCGCAGGAACGGGCCGCCGGTGATGGACATGTCCATCTCGCCATGTCCCTCCATGCGTCCTCGGAGGCCTTTCTCGGCTTGCTTGCGGGCCTCCTCCACCATCCGCGCGCGCAGCGTGTATTTGAAGATGACCGCCAGGAGCCCCATCATCAGGAGCCCGCCCGCGAACTCCGCGGCCACGAACTCCCACCCCAGCAGCACGAGCAGGACGATGCCGAGCTCGAAGACGAGGTTGGTGCTGGCGAACTCGAAGAGGATGGCGTTGGCGAGCGTCGCTCCCCGGCGGAACAGCCCGCGCGCGATGGCGACCGCGGCGTAGGAGCAGCTCGAGCTGGCGGCGCCGAAGAGCGCCGCGAACGTGACGCCGCGAAGGTCGTTTTTGCCTAGCGTGCGGACGATCGCCTGCTTGGAGACGACGGTCTGCACGATCGCCGAGATGACGAACCCGAGCGTGAGCGGCCAGAGGACTTCCCAGAACATGAAGAAGGCCATCTGCAGCGCCTGCCAGATCGCGTTGAGAACGAACACCGGCTAGGCCTTCACGAGCCGCTGGACCGCGCTGTTGAGCTCCTTCACTTTGGCGTCGCCGTCGCCGGCCCGGATGGCCTCGGCGACGCAATGCTCGGTGTGATCCGCGAGCAGGAGCAGGGCGACGCTTTCAAGCGCGGCCTTGACAGCGCTGACCTGGGTCAGGACGTCGATGCAGTAGCGGTCATCCTCGACCATCTTCTGAAGGCCTCGGACCTGGCCTTCGATTCTCTGCAGCCGGCGCTGGACTGTGGGCTTGTGCGTGGCGTACCCAGGCATGGCGGCAGTATACCCCCTAGGGGTATAGAGCCGCATCCACGTGGTGCAGCGACAGGTTTACACCTACCATCACGTTCGAGCAGCGAGAGGTCGGATTGGAGGGTGTCGCCATGTCCCAGGCTTCATTACTGGTAACCACGACTGAGCGTCCGGCCGGCTACGACGTGAAGCAGGCGCTCGGGCAGGTGTTCGGAGTTGTGGTCCGCAGCCGCGGCCTGGGCGGCAACATCATGGCCGGCCTGCGATCGCTCGGCGGCGGCGAGATCGTCGAGTACACGCGCCTCGTTGAGGACACACGCCGCCACGCTGTCGATCGCATGGTCGAGAACGCGCGCGCCATGGGCGGCAACGCAGTGGTCATGATGCGGTTCGACTCCTCGGAGCTCGGCCAGACCATGACCGAAGTTGTTGCGTACGGGACTGCAGCGATCGTTGAGAAAAGCTCGACGTGAGCGTGCCCCAGGCGGCGATCTCTCTGCTTGTAATCGCCTTCGCGATCGTCGGCTACTTCGTCTGGGACCGACGCTACCGGGGCGCGAACCAGGGCAACTTCAAGGCGACCAACGAGGTCTTCAAGGATCCAACCACAGGAAAGATGACGCGCGTCTACGAGGATCCGTCAACCGGTAAGCGGCAGTATCGAGAAGAGCCGGGACCCTAGTTTCAGCGAATCTGGTTACCGGTTTGGGCACCAGAGGCCGTGCTCGCCACGCCGCCCGCACGACCAACAGAGCTCCTTTTCGCCGCCCACAGGCTGCGATCGAATGGCGGCCAGGAGTATTGCGCCGGCCGTGGCCATGAGTAAGACATCCATAAGGGTCACAAACGTACAACCCGCTGGGACCCGAAATGGTTCCATTTGCCTCGTAACGCTTTGTGAGCTGGTGACACGAGCTATCAGGCGAGGTTCTGCGACCGCCTGAAATCCTGCACCTCGCGCAGAGTCTTGTTCACGCCCAGCTGCTGGTTCATCCACGGACCCATACCCGGGAAGTAATCCATCAGGGCACGCATCAGGCGACCCGGGCCGGGCATCACCACGAGCTCGGCCTTGTCGCGGGCGAGCGCGTGCAGCAGGGCCTTGGTCACCATCTCGACCGGCGCCATGAACGACGACGTCTTCTGCTTCATATCGTCCAGCGTGCGCTGACCCTGGCCGGCGCCCGCGATCGCGCCCAGGATCAGGACTGAGGCTGTGACCCCGCGCGATCGGTAGTCGCTGCGCAGGACTCGCGTGAATCCGATCAGGCCGTCCTTCGCGGCCGCGTACGCCTCCGTGAACGGGAAGCTGACGCGGCCCGCCATCGCGGAGATGTTGATGATGTGGCCGCTGCCGCGACTCAGCATCGAGGGCAGCACGAGGTGAGTCAGGGCAATCGGAGCTGTCAGGTTCAGATTCAAGATCGCCAGGTTTTCTTCGATCGACATCTCGTCGAAATCACGTAGGGGATCGCCGCCGGCGTTGTTTACGAGCACATCGACCCCGCCGAATTCACGCTCGGCCGCCCCGACCAGGAGCGTGCGTGCGTCGGCGTCGAGAAGGTCGGTGACGACGGTGACCACCCGCACTCCGCGCTTGCGCAGCTCAGCTGCCACGTGCTCCAGCTCCGGGCCCGACCTGCCGGTCAGCACCAGGTTCATGCCCCGCCCGGCAAGAGCCGATGCGAGATGCGGTCCGATGCCTCGTGAGGCTCCGGTGACAAGTGCGGTTTTGCCTTTCAAGTCCATGTTCATCTCTCCTGATTCCTTTCGTCGATGCGCATCCGCAAGACCTTGGGCATGCCGAATGCGGCACTCCCGAGACGGACGATTGGCGGCAGCTCGCGTTTGACGCTTGCGGTCTCGACCGCCTTGGCTTCGACGAGGTGGTAGTCGACGCCGCGGTAGCGGAGGTCCGCCTCGCCTGACGCCAGCACGTTGCGTGCCCAGCCGGAGCTCTCTCCGAACGCGAGTCCGAGCCAGAAAAAGCCGCCGCGCGGGAAGCCTGTCACCGGCGTGGCGTAAATCCGGCCAGACTTGTGGCCGCGATGGTGTAGCAACGAGAACATCGGGAACCACCAACCGCCGGCGACTCGCAGGATGAACGGGTTGAATAGATGCGTTAGCGGACGCACGATCCGGTCGACGAATCCCGGTACATCGGTTGGTCTGGACATCTGGAGACTCCTATTCATGTTTGACACTCCTTGTGAATGCAGGAACCGCAGCACTTCGGTAGTATATTCCATCAAGTGATTGATTGAGCGCCAAGCCTGCAAATAAGAGGGGGCGGCCGAAGGCCACGCCCGAGGCCGAGCCGCGTCGCGAGGCCCTGGTTCTCGCCGCCTACCGGCGGCTGGCAGAGGCCGGCTTCGAGGGCCTACGCACGAGGGACGTCGCGGACGAGGTGGGGGTGAACATCGCCACCCTCCACTACTACTTCCCGACCAAGGAGGCGCTGATCCGCGGCGTGGTCGGCCATGCGATGGGCCGCTTCCGGACGATATTGACGCCCGGCACGAGACCGGGCGAGCTGCTGGCCGCTCAGTTTCAGGGAATTCGGAAGCTGGCCAAACACGAACCAGAGCTGTTCGTGGTCATGGGCGAGCTGGCCCTGCGTTCGGGGCGCGACCCGGCGATCGCGGCGATTTTCAGTGAAACGATGGGGGCCTGGCACGAGGTCCTGGTCTCGCTCGTGCGTCACGCTCAAAATGGCGGCTTCGTGGACGCCAAGCTGAATCCAGACGCGACCGCCTCGCTGGTGATCGCGACCCTGAGCGGCCTCTTCATGGTGCCGGTCGCCAACTCGGCGTCGGATCGAGTCGACAAGGCGCTCGGCCAGCTGGAGAGTTTTCTCGGACTGAAAAGCTAGCCTCACCCGTCCGCTTGGGTTAGTGCGACTCCCCACCCGGCGCGCTGCGCGCGCCGACCTCCCCACTGCGTGGGGAGGCGAGCCTGGTCGCCGACTCGAGCTCGTCGAGTCGGGGGGCGATCTGGGCCAGGTCAAGAGCATGCCTGACGAGCTTGACCATGTCGCCACGGCCGTCCTGCCGGATCCATTCGAGGATGGCCTCAAAAGTGGCGGTCAAGAAGATCATGGCCAGGACCCTGAGCTCGAAGTCGGAGGCGTCCCGGCCCGTCCGGGCGGCCAGGATGCCCGCGATGAGATCTCGCGCTTTCTCGATCTCCTCCCAGAGCCGCGCCCGCAGCTCGGGCACCGCGAGGGAGAGCTTCGATCGGGCGAGGATGACGTCGTGATCGCGCTGCATCACGCCCACTAGTCCCTCGAGCAGGCCGTACAACACAGCGCTCAGAGGTTCGCTCGCCGGTAGCGACGTCATCATCGAGAAGATCATCGGGTCGTAGCGGTCGAAGAGGACAACATCCTCTTTGGTGGGAAAGTAGTTGAAGAAGGTGCTGGGTGAGATCTCGGCGGCGGCGGCGATCTGCTCGATCGTCGTTTCCGTGTAGCCCTGCTCCTCGAACAGGCGCAGGGCCTCGCGTTGGATCGCCTCTTTGGTCTTGAGCTTCTTGCGCTCGCGCAGGCCTTGTCCGAAAGGGGTGCTAGGCCTCGGCATCAGGCCGCGGCCGTTCGCATGTCCCCTTCCGCGGCGGGCTCATCGACCGGCTTGGCTCTCGCGGGCAGGAACAGCGCCATCAGAATCGCGCCCCCGATCATCATCGCCGCGCTCACCAGCATCACCTCCGACATGCCCTGAGAGTAAGACTCTTGGGCTGCTCGCAGCAGGCGGGCGCCCAGCGGGCTCGGGAGGTGGCGCGCGACGGCTGCCGCGACCGCGACGCTGATCTGCGCCGCGGACTGCACCTGGGCGGGCAGACCGGTGAGCTGTCCACTGAGACGTGACTGATACGCGCTGTTGAGGATGCTGCCCATGATCGCGACGCCGAACGAAGAGCCGATGTTCTGCAACGTTCGTGTCAGCGCGCTGCCGGCTCCGGTCTCACCCTCCGGGAGGGAGCCGAGGATGGCGTCGAGCGCGGGGATCATGGTCAGCGCGATGCTGAGGCCGATGACGGCGAGGCTGGCTGCCACCAGCCCGTAACCGGTGTCGACGCCGACACGCGAAAGCATGAACATGCCCACCGCGTTGCCGAGCATGCCGCCGGCCACCACGACCTTGGCGCCCAAGCGCTTGACAAACAAATCGGTGCTGATCGCGCCGACCATCATGGCTGCGATCAAGGGAATCAGCCGGATGCCGGTTCCTTGCGCATCGTTGCCCTGCACGATCTGCAGGAAGGGAGAAAGGATGAACAGCACGCCCGTCATCGCGAAACCGACGATGGTAAAGGCCACAGTGGCCCATGAGAATCGGGCGCTCCTGAAGAGCTTCAGGTCGATGAGTGGGAAGCGGGTGCGCAGCTGCCACATGACGAATGCGGTCAGCAGCACGAAGCCTCCGGCGATCGGGCCGGCGACCTGCAGGTCGGTCCAGCCGCGGATCGGCTGCTCGATGATGCCGTACACGATCCCGGTCACGCCGACGACCTCGAGGATGGCTCCGATCCAGTCGAGCCGCCGCGCGTTGGGATCCTTGCTCTCGGGCACGAAGAACCACGTACCGATGGCGGCGACCACGACCACCGGCGCGTTGATCAAGAAGATGGAGCCCCAGTCGTAGTGGGTCAGCAGCCATCCGGCCAGCAGGGGTCCAAGCGGGAGGCCGATGAACGCGCCGGCTCCGGCAATCCCGATCGCGCGCTGTCGCTCGTCGGTTTCGAACATCGAGGGCAGCATCGACTGCATGAGCGGCAGGACGATGGCGCCGCTCATGCCCATGACCGCCCGCATGAGGATCAGCCCGGTGGCGCTGGTCATCTGGCTCGCGATCACCGAGGAGATGCCGAACGTCACCAGCCCGATGAGCAACATCCGCTTGCGACCGAAGCGGTCGCCAAGCACTCCGGCCGGGAGCATGAAGCCCGCCAGGGCGAGCGTGTAGGCGGCGGACATCCACTGCAGCTGGTCGGTGGTGGCGTTGAGCCTGGCCGACAGGGTGGGGAGGGCGGTGACGAGGATCGTGATGTCGAGCCCGAGCACCAGCGCGCTCATGGTGAGGAAGGCCAGGCCCAGCCAGCGGCCTCGCAGCCTCTGCGGCGTTGTTCCTACTGTGGTCATGCTCATCTCGAACCCCTCCTCGCCATTTGATATAGCCACATGATAAATAGAGTCACTCTAAAAATCAAGAGACTGCAGAAAGTGGCAGCCCTGCTGGCCGTGGCCGTATTGGGCGCGTGCGAGGGCGTGAGCGGCGGCCAGGTGGACAACGCGGCCCCGCGGCACGTGTTCCTGATCGTCATGGAAAACCACTCGGCCCAGGAGGCGCTGGCCGGCACGTTCACGGCGTCTCTGGCGGCCAGGTATGGGGTCGCGAACAACTACCACGCCATCACGCACCCCAGCGTCCCGAACTACCTGGCGCTGACCTCAGGCTCCACGTGGGGGCTGGCGGACGACAGCTATCACGTACTGCCCAAGCAGGACCTCGGCACCCAGCTCACAGCAGCGGGCGTGACCTGGCGCGCGTACATGGAGGGTCTCGGCGACGGCGGGTGCCTGAACAGCCCGGTCCCGTACGACCCCGGCCACAATCCCTTCGCCTTCTATGGCGGCGCGTGCCCGTCCAACGTCGTGCCGTTCAGCACGTTCGCCGGCGACGTAGCAGGCGCCACGCCCCGGTTCATCTGGATCACGCCCGACAGGTGCCACGACACGCACGACTGTCCGGTCGCGACTGGCGACGACTGGCTGCGGCAGACCGTGGGGCTGATCACCCAGTCAAGCGCGTGGAAGAAGAGCGGCGTCCTTTTCATCACGTGGGACGAGGACGACAGCAGCGCGTCCAACCAGGTGCTGACGCTTGTGGTCACCCCCAGTCTCGGGCAACGCGCGAGCGGCAAGTCCTACGACCATTACTCGCTGCTGGCGACGATCGAGGACATCATGGGCGTGGGCCGCCTGGGCCATGCGGCACAGGCCCAGCCGATGAACGACCTGGTGGCCTAGCCACTGAGTTCGGTAGTGGCGCGGAAGGCCCGGTTTGTGGCAGGTTTTTAAGGTTGGCTTCAGGGAGAAGCCCACCAGGCTCAGTTCAAGGAGGTTGTGGTGAGACCCAGAATCATGATCTTGGCTGCGGTCGCTGCGATTGCGGTCGGCCAAACGCTGGCAGCAGCCGCCGACACCAATCCGCAGCCGATCGACTTCACGCACAACGTGATGGACGCGCCGGCGCCGGTCAACGGGGCCAGCTTTGGCACCGGTCCAGCGGTCAAGACCGGCACGGCGATCTGCACGACGGCGTCTCAGGCGGGCAACGCCAACACGGATTGCGAGACCACCTCGGCGGGCCCGCACAACGAGACCTCGATCGCTGTCAACCCTACCAACCCGCTCAACATGATCGGCGGAGCGAACGACTATCAGCTAACGCTCAACCCGGACGGGCACCTCACCGAGACCATCCTCTCGCGCGCACACGTGACCTTCGACGGCGGCAAGACGTGGTCGATGTACCCCGTGTTCTCCAACTCCTCCTATCAGGCGACCGGCGACCCGGCGCTGGCTTTCGACGCGAGTGGACACGCTTACTACTCGACGCTGGGCTTTCGCTTCGTCGGGCCCACCAACGCTCAGAGCCCCGACGTCCTCGTCTCCAACTCGGGCGACGGCGGCAAGACGTGGAGCGTGCAAAGGATCGCCTCGGGGAGCGGGGTCTTCACGAGCGTTGGAGATGTACTCGACAAGGAGTACGTGGCTGCATGGGGGCCTGGAAACGCGATCGTCACCTACGGTGACTTCCGCCAGGGCCAGAAGGGCAGCTTCATCTCCTCCGACATCTTCAGCTCGGTCACGCATGACGGCGGCCAGACGTGGTCGGCACCATTGGAGATCTCGGGCGGCCTCGGAGAGGCCTTCGTTTCCACTCCGGTGGTCGCGGCCGACGGGCGCATCTTCGTCTCCTTCCTCAACACGACGGACCTGAAGACTGGCCGTGACGACTACGAGGTCGTCCAGGTCAGCCCGGCCACGGGCGCGGCGTTGGGCGCCCCGGTCAAGGTGGCGACGACCATCGACGGCTTCACCGACTATCCGATCGCATTCGGCAGGCAGACCTACCAGGACAGCGTGTTCCGCAGCTGGGCGGCCGGCAACATCGCCGCCGACCCGACCAACGCAAAGCACCTCGCCGTCGTGTGGTCGGACATGCGCAACAGCACCACCCCCGCGCCCAGCGACCCTTACGTCGCGAAGACCAACTCCGACGTGATTGTCAGCCAGTCCTTCGACCGCGGTCAGACCTGGACGGCGGCCACTGCGCTTGCGCTTGCGGGTGACCAGTTCATGCCATGGAGCGCATACGACAAGTTCGGCCGGCTGCGCATCGGATTCTTCGATCGATCGGTCGACCCCAACAACCACAAGTACGCGTACTCGCTGGCGACTGAGACCGTGGCCGGATCGCTCACCTTCACGAGCGGCGCGGTCAGCACCGTGAATTCGGACCCGACGACCGGCGACCGGTGGTTCGGGCGCAACGTGAACGCGAACTTCCTGCACGCGACCGCCTTCCTGGGCGACTACAGCGGCATCGCAGTGATGCCAGACGGCAGCGTGGTCGCCTACTGGACGGACATGCGCAACGACGCGACGTTCCAAGGCGTCACGCGGAAAGGCGAGGACGCCTACTTCGGCACCGCGAGCTAGCTAAACCAAGGGCGGCGGGTCAACCGGCCCGCCGCCTTCCCTTCTACCTTTATCTATGTGATCGTCTGTGATGTCGGCCCGCGCGATGGTCTGCAGAACGAGGACCGCATCCTCGAGCCGGCTCTGCGTGCGGAGCTTTGCGACAATCTGGCCGCCGCGGGCCTGAAGCGCATCGAAGCGGCCAGCTTCGTCAACCCGAAGCTCGTCCCGCAGATGGCGGGCGCCGAAGAGGTGATGGCGGCGCTGCACCGGCGCCCAGGCACGTCATATGCAGGTCTCGTCCTCAACGAGAAGGGCTACGACCGCGCGATCGCGGCGGGGGTGGACGAGGTCCACTACGCATTCGCTGCCACTGACGAGTTCGGGCGCCGAAACCAGAACGCCACCATCGAGGAAGGCTTGAAGACCGCCCTGTCAATCGTGGCCAAAGCCCGCGGGGATCGGGTGCCGGTGACCGTGACGGTCAGCGTCGCCTTCGGCTGCCCGTTCGAAGGCGTGGTCCCGGTCCCGCGCGTCCTCGATCTCATCGAGCGGCTCATGGCCATCCCGCCTGACGAAGTCTGCCTCGCGGACACCATCGGGGTGGGGGTGCCGTCCCAGGTCAAGGCGTTGGTGCGGGGGGCGCGGGAGCTCGGCGCGGCCGTGGGCGCCCATTTCCACAACACGCGCAACACGGGCTACGCGAACGCGCTGACGGCGCTCGAGAGTGGAGTGGTCTCGCTGGACGCGTCGGTGGGGGGCGCGGGCGGGTGCCCGTTCGCGCCCAAAGCGACCGGCAACATCGCCACCGAAGACCTCGACTATCTGCTGCGGGGGATGGGAGTGGACACCGGGATCGACCTCGACGCCCTCATCGAATGCTCGCGCTGGCTTGGGCAGCAGCTGGGCAAAGAGCTGCCGGGGATGGTCGCGCGCGCCGGGGATTTTCCGACCCGCTAGATTGGCGCCATGGCGAAGAAGAAAGCAGTGAGTCCCCATCGGGTCGCCGTCGTTCAGCACCCGCCGGTGCTTCTCCACCGCGACAGGACGATCAAGCGTGGCGTCGAGCTCATGGAGGAAGCGGCTGCCGGCGGGGCGCGACTGGTCTCGTTTCCCGAGACGTGGCTGCCCGGCTATCCCGAATGGCTCTGGCGGCTGCGACCTGGCGACGACTACGAGCTGACTTCGAAGATTCACGCGCGGCTGCTCGAGAACGCGGTCGACCTCAAAGCGGGACATCTGAAACCGATCCAGGCGGCGGCGCGCCGGTTGAAGCAGACGGTTTCGATCGGCGTACATGAGCGCGATTCGGAATTCAGCCGCGGCACGCTCTACAACACGGTCGTCTTGATCGGCCCTGACGGCGAGGTGCTGAACCGGCACCGCAAGCTCATGCCCACCAACCCGGAGCGGATGGTTTGGGGCGTTGGGGACGCTCGCGGGCTCCGCGTGATCGAGACGCCGGCGGGCAGGGTCGGCTCATTGATCTGCTGGGAGAACTACATGCCGCTGGCGCGCTTCAGCCTGTTTGCCCAGGGCTGCGAGGTGTACGTGGCACCGACGTGGGATGCCGGCAGCACGTGGGTGTCGACGATGCGGCACATCGCCGCGGAAGGTCGGTGCTGGGTGCTGGGGAACGGGACGGCGATGCGAGGGAAGGACGTCCCCGCCGACTTCCCGGAGCGTTCGCGATTGTTCCCTGACCTCGAGGATTGGTTCAACCCGGGCGATTCGGTCATCGTCGCCCCCGATGGCAAGCTGGTCGCCGGCCCGCTGCACGAGAAGCACGGAATCCTGTTCGCGGACTGCGACCCGGAGCGCGCGTCCGCGGCGAAGCGGACTCTCGACGTCGCGGGGCATTACGGGCGCCCGGACATATTCAGACTCGAGGTGAACCGCGAGGCGCGGTCTCCGGTGGATTTCGGTTCCGGCTCCGGGTAGAAAGAGCCAGCCGCGATCCCGCCCTAGTGTTTCGCCAAATTCAGTCCGTACAGAGCGCCATATTTCTTGCGCACATAGGCGATCCATGGCTTCGGCGTCAGGGGCCGGCCCGTCTCACGCTCGAGCAGCTCATTGGGCGTGAACTTGCGCCCGTGGCGGTAGACGTGCTCCTGCAGCCAGCCGAGCAGTGCTCTGAACTCGCCGCGCTCCATCTGGTCGTCGAGGTCGGTCAGCTCCGATCGGATCTTCTCCATCAGCTGGGCGCCGATGATGTTGCCCAGCGTGTAGCCGGGAAACTCGGCGAAGCCGACGAACGACCAGTGGATGTCCTGGAGGACACCCTGGCTGTCGGTGGGCACGTCGAGTCCGACGTACGACTTGAACAGCTCGTTCCAGGCCTCCGGCAGATCGGCCACTTTCAGCTTGCCTTCGAGCATGTCGTTCTCCAGCTCGAATCGCAGGAGGATGTGCAAGTTGTAGGTGACCTCGTCCGCCTCCACACGGATGAAAGACGGGTACGACTTGTTGACCGCCCGATAAAAGGCCTCGGCGTCGACGCCCTCGAGCGGTTCGGGGAATGTCTTGCGCAGGCTGGGGAAGAAGTGATGCCAGAAGGGAAGGCTCCGCGCGACCAGATTCTCCCAGAGCCGTGACTGCGATTCGTGCACGCCGGGCGAGGCGCCGTCCCACAGGGGCGTGCGGTCGAGGTTGCGGCCGATGCCCTGGAAGTACATCCCGTGGCCCGCCTCGTGAATGGAACCGAAGAGGCATTCGTTGAAGAAGTCGCGCGAGACCCGCGTGGTGATGCGCACGTCGCCGGGACCGAAGGCTGTGCTGAACGGATGCGTGGAGATGTCCTGCCTGCCGCGCTCGAGGTCGTAGCCGAGCCTGGTGACCGTCTCGAGCGCGAAGCGGACCTGCTCGTCGGGGTCGAATTCCCGATGCAGCACGCTGTCGTCGATGGCGTCTGCGTGGCGTTTGATATCGGCGACGAGCGGCACGATGGCGGCCTTGAGCTCGTCGAAGATCGCCTCGAGCTGATCGGTCGTCAGCCCGGGTTCGGTCCGGTCGAGGAGGGCGTCGTACGGCCGCTTCTGATAGCCGAGCGCCTCGGCGACGCGCTTGTTGAGCTCGACGTTCTTCTCGAGGTAGGGGGCGAAGAGCGCGAAGTTGGCCTCATGCCGGGCTTTCTGCCAATGCGGTCGAGCGGAAGCGCTTGCGTGGGCGATCTCGGCCACCAGCTCGGGTGGCAGCTTGCGGGCCTGGTCGTAATCGCGGCGCGTGACACGCACGAGGCTGGCGTCGTCTGATTCGAAGGGCAGCTTCGCCGTGGCGGTTGCCGCTTCGTCCAGCAGCCGGCCCACCTCGTCACCGGTGAAGCGCCGGTGGGCGACCTCGCTTAGCGTCGACAGCTGCTCGGCGCGATTGTGCACGCCGCCGGTCGGCATGTACGTTTCCTGGTCCCAGTCGAGCACGGCGCCGGCCCGATGAAGGTCCGTGACCTCGGCAAGGATCGCCTTCAAGCGCTGCAGCGCGTCAGCCATGCACCATCACCCCCACGCGTATTCTCTCCGAGACGGCGGCTCAGCCCCGCTAGCTCAGTGGATAGAGCATCTGCCTTCTAAGCAGAGGGTCGGGGGTTCGAATCCCTCGCGGGGCGCCACGCCAGGGTCGAATTGTCGGGCCCCATCTGCTATATCGGTGGCGCATGTTTCGAGGTTGGACGCGCTGGGCGATCGGCCTGATCCTCATCTGGATCGTCATCTTCACCGCCCACAACCTGTTCGGGACTTCGTGGAGCAATAAATGCGATCCCGGCAACGCGCAGTTCAACCTGTTGAAATCGGACCCCGTCGTTTCCTTCCACGCGGACGGCGAGCTCTTCACGTGGGAGAACGACGGCCCCGACAACAGCTGGATCTGCTCGGACGCGAGTCTTTCGTTGAGCTACGTGGGCGATCCTTCAGCACTCTATCCCGAGATCAAGGCGAACATGGCGAGCAGCGGCTGGACTGAGCTGGGAGGCGTCTATGTCTCGGATGCAGACTCGGCTGGGTTCCAAAAGGATGTCGCCGGAGGGGTTCGCCTGAACGCGATCGTCCGCAAGCAGCTCGTGTGGGCGGAGGTCGACCTCAACGCGCCGGGTTTGCATCCGGGCGAGAACGGCTTCTAGTCGACGCTACTTCAGCGTGACGGTTGCCTGCGAGTAGCTGGACATGGCGTTCCAGTAGCCGAGCATGAACACGAGCGTGTACGTGCCGGCCGCCGCATCGACCGGCACCAGGAAGACCATCTGGAATGTGACGGCGCCCCCAGCCGGGATCGAGCCGGCAGGCCCGCAGTTCAGCGCGTAGAGGTGCTTGCCTCCAAGGGGCGAGCCGCCCTTCTGAGGGTCGCCTGGGATCAATTCCTCCTCGTAGGTGGGGCAGAGCGCGTTGAGGTCGAGGGATTGCGGGTGATCGTTGGTCAGCGTGACCAGATAGGGCAGCGCTGCCCCGACTCGGCCGGTGCTCGGCACCGACATCGAGATGGCCGGCAGCGGCGGCGGCGGGCTCGGCTGAATCGGGATGTACGGCCCCTCGAAGCTGCCCACCCCGAGTCCCGAGCACAGATAAGCACCTGGCTCGGGCGGAAGGACAACCGTGAGGATTCCGCCGGCCGGGATCGCGATCTGCGCCTTGGCCGGTATCACCGGCTGAGTACCGGGCGGGCAGCTCTCAGGCTGCGTGACCCAGTCGATGGTGAGATCGGCCTGGCCCACCTTGAGACCGAGTCCCGGCGTTGGGGCCGGGCCCGGCTCGATCAGGGCGGGACCGGGTTGCGGGCTGGCCCCGAACGGCGGCAGCTGCCGGAAGGCGATGGCGTGGCCGCTGGAATCGACGAGCCCGACCGCGGGAGTTCCGTCGAGGAAGCAGGCGCCACCACTGACGCCGGCCAATCTGATGCCGATGAAGATGTGGCCGCCGGCTCCGTTCTGCGCGATCACAACACCGGTGAGGTCGGTGGCCTGGCAGGGCGGGGTTCCGGGCGGTAGCGGCACGGGTCCTGGCGAGGGCGAGGGTGGGGTCAGATTGGGCGTCAGCGGTGTCCACGGGATGACCCCGGGGATCGGGCCCGTCGTTCCTGCAGGCGGGACAGGATGGGCCGAGCTCTCGCAACCGGCGAGCAGGATCAAGACGCACAGCGCCAGCACCGCCCTTGCCATCAATGGTCAATACGTTTCCAGCGGGTGACGGGTTACGCGGCGGGCTTCTTCCTCACCGGTCTCTTGGCGGGTTTCTTGCCCCTCGACTCCTCGACGCTCTTTCGAAAACCCTTGAGTCGCGCCTTGCCGAGGTTGCTCTTCATGACCCAGGCGATGTCAGGGTCGGCCGAACGCAGCCATTTCACGAATAGAGGCCGCGCCGCCGCCGGGTTGGCCGCGGCGGCCACGCTCCAGCAGTAGCCCATGGCCTGCCGCAGCACCTTGAAGCCTTCGTGCTTGCGATCACGGGTGGCCGCCATCGAGCGTGTGATGTGGTCCAGGACCAGCAGCACGCGCCGGACCTCGTCGGGCTTCTTCAGCAAAGCCGGCTCGCACAGGCCGGCGGCCGCCGCCCGCTGTACCAGCGGACCATCCTTCGACCAGACCTCCATCTCCGCGATGAGCTGCGGCATGCTTGCGCGACCGAGCCGCTGCAGGGCGATCGCCACCCCTTCCCGTACCCGCCACCTGGGGTCTTCGGCCAGCTCCCTCAGCCAGGGCAGAACCGTGTCCGGCTCGGTCGCGGCCAGGCGCCCCAGCCCGGCCGTGCCGCACAGCGCCAGGAATTCATCGCTCGACGCCGACAGGCGCCACAGGAGGTCGGCGTCGGCCTCCTCGCCGACGGCCGTCACCAGCTCGAGGTTCGCGCGCGGGCCGGGGAGTCCCGAGTTGGCCTTCAGGTAGGGCTCCCATTCGCCGCGCCTCTTCTTCAGCTCCGCGCGGTAGTGCTGGACCCGGCCTGCCATTCGCCGATCGTAGAGAACTGGCGGTCGACCAAAGCAGATAATCGCCTCGTGTTTTCCAGGATCGTGGTCGCCGTGGGCGGGACCGAGCACGCCACCGAGCTCGTGCCGGTCATCACCGGCCTCGCCAGGGCATTCGACTCGGAGGTGCTCGTGGTCCACATGAGGGAGCGGATCGTCACCTCGGTGGCGACGATCGAGAACGAGACGATCCCCGAATCGTTCCGGTTCGGCGAGGCCGTGGCGAGGAGACTGGTCGAGGCCGGCATCAAGGCTTCCTCGGACATCGACAGCCACCGACCGGAACGGCTCGCCGAGTTCATACTCGAGAAAGCCGACGAGTTCGCCGCGGAGCTGATCGTGGTCGGCGCCCACCATGCCCATGGCCTGAAAGAACGCGTCACCGGCGATCTCGGCAGGAAAATCGTGCACGGCGCCCGCTGTCCCGTGCTCATGATGCCCGGCGATGAGTAGCTCGGAAGCATCAGGCCAGACTCACGTCGATTTCGTCCACGACCCGCACCCACACACGGAGAAGCGAAAGCTCAAGGCGCCGCCGATGGTGGCCGACGAGCACGTCGGCATCAACGGCCGGCTCGCCGCGACGATCACCCGGAGCGTCGGCACCATGTGGGCCGTCTACATCGCTCTGCTCATCCAGATCACGTGGATGGCCCTCGCTACGGCCGGCATCTGGCTGTTTGCCCGCGACCCCTATCCATTCGCCTTCCTGCTCTTCCTCTCCAACATCGTCCAGCTCCTGCTGATGTTCGTGATCATGGTCGGGCAGCAGGTCTTGAGCCAGGCCTCGGACAAGCGAGCAGTCGTCACCTACCAGGACGCCGAGGCGATCCTTCACGAATGCATCCAGATGCAAAAACACCTCACCGCCCAGGACAAGGCGCTGGCGAGCCTGATCAAGCGCATGGAGCAGCTGGAGGCGCGCCTCGAGAATTCCGCGGGATAATTGCCTGAGCCCGTCTCGAGCGCGCGGTAAGCGCCGGGGCGCAGGCTGGGAATGGAGGACCGCGACAGCGGTAGACCGATGAGCGACAAGAATCAACACGTGGACGGCCGGCCGCCGTCGGACGGCGCGAACACCAAGCCGGTGGCGACCAGGGAGAAGCGGAGGCTGATGGTCACCCAGATCCTTCGCAGCCCGGTCCTCAACCCGTCCGGCGACGAGGTGGGCCGGCTCGAAGACCTGATCGTCAAGCTCGACGGCGGCGGCTACCCGCCCGTCACGGGGATCAAGGTTCGCGTGGGTAGGAGCGATGTGTATGTCAGCAACAAGAACATCGACAAGCTGGCCCCGGGCGAGGTCAGGCTCAAAACCCCAACCCTGGACACGGGAGCCTTTCAGCGACGCCCCGGCGAGGTGCTGCTGGCGGCCGATGTCCTCGGCCGGCACCTGATGGACGTGGCCCGCGGCCGCATCGTGCAGGCACACGACCTCGTCCTTTCTCCAGGCGACGACGGTTGGCGATTGATCGGCGTCGATCGCAGCCCCCGGGCAATGCTTCGGCGGCTGGTGCCGCGCCGTGGCAGGCCGGACTTGCGCCGTCACGCCGTCCTGGACTGGCGGGACGTGCAGCCTTTCGTGGCGCACGTGCCCACCGCCAAGCTGCTGATGCCCCTGCAGCGGATACGCAGGCTGCACCCCGCGCAGATCGCGGACCTCGTCGAAGGCGCCTCGCACGAAGAGGGCGAGGAGATCCTTGACGCGGTAGAAGGCGATGCGGAGCTGACGGCGGACGTCTTCGAGGAGCTTGACACCGAGCACCAGGTCGAGTTCCTGCGGTCGATGGCGAACGACGAGGCCGCCAAGGTCCTGGAACGCATGGCCCCCGACGACGCCGCCGACCTGCTGGGCGAGCTCGACCAGGACCGGCGGAAGCCGGTCTTCGACCTGATGTCGCCGACGGCTCAGCACAAGCTTCGCAAGCTGCTGCAATACCACCCCAGCACGGCGGGCGGGATGATGAGCCCCGATTACGTCTGGGTGGTCAAAGGCGCGACCGCGGCGATGGCGCTCGAAGCGGTGCGCATCGACGACAAGGCCCCACACCAGCTGCTCAACACCGTCTTCGTCACCGAGGAGGGCGGCAAGCTTCTCGGCAGCGTCAGCACGGCCGACCTCCTGCGGACAGATGGCGAACGCAAGGTGGAGGAGCTCGATCTGGTCACCTGCCGCGTGACCACCGGGGCCGACGTGACGGACGTCACTCTCACCATGGCCGATTACAACCTGATCGCACTCGCGGTGACCGATGCGGCCGGCAACCTGCTGGGCGCGGTCACGGCTGACGATGTGATCGAAGCCGTCGTCCCGGAAGAGTGGCGCACCCGCCTCGAAGCCAGCACCGGCGTCTGATCCAGCTTGACCGAGCGCGAGCCGGTGAAAGACGACTCGCAACTGGTCCCCATCTCAGCCATAGTGGAAAAGGCGCACGCCGGCGACATCCACGGCGCCTTCGGGACGATCCGCCTCAGCGATGTCGCTCCGAGGAGGACCTGGCGCCGGCGCCTCCTTACCCTGGCCGCGATCGTCGGCCCCGGCCTCATCGTGATGGTCGGCGACAACGACGCCGGCGGGGTCTCGACCTACGCGCAGGCGGGCCAGGACTACGGCTATTCGCTGCTGTGGACTCTCGTCCTTCTAATACCGGTCCTCATCGTCAACCAGGAGATGGTCGTCCGCCTGGGGGCGGTGACCGGGGTCGGTTACGCAAGGCTGATCACCGAGCGATTCGGTCGCGCCTGGGGTTGGTTTTCGGTCGGCAATCTCTTCCTGCTCAACTTCCTGACGATCAGCACCGAGTTCATGGGAGTCAGCCTGGCCGCGGAATACTTCGGATTCAGCCCTTACGTGGTTGTGCCCCTGGCAGCGCTCCTCCTCATCGCCATCACGCTCAGCGGAAACTTCCGCCGCTGGGAGAGGGCGATGTTCGTCTTCTTGTTCGCGACACTTTTGATGCTCCCCTTGGCCGTTCTCAGCCATCCCGATCCTGGCGCAGCCCTGAGCGGGTTTCTGCGGCCCGGTGTCCAGGGTGGCCTCACCTCGAACGGCGCCCTGCTGATCATCGCGATCGTCGGAACCACGGTCGCCCCCTGGCAACTCTTCTTCCAGCAGTCGAACGTCGTGGACAAGCGCATCACCCCGCGCTGGCTCGATTACGAAAAAGCTGACACCGTGCTGGGCGCATTCGTGGTGGTCGTCGGCGCGGCGGCCATCATGATGGCGACCGCATCCGCCTTCACAGGTACCAAGGACTTCGGCCACTACGACAGCGCTCTCACCGTGGCGCGCGGCCTCCACGTGCATATAGCCCCTGTCGTGGGCGCGATCTTTGCGCTGCTGTTACTCGATGCCTCGATCGTCGGCGCATCGGCGGTGACGCTCACCACCTCCTACGCTTTCGGCGACATGTTCGGCCTGGGTTTCTCGCTGCATCGGGGCCTCACCGAGGCAAAGCTCTTCTACAGCTTTTACGCCGCGATGGTGGTGCTGGCCGCGGCCATCGTCCTGATACCCCACGCTCCTCTGGGCCTGATCACCACTGCTGTCCAGGCCCTCGCGGGGATCTTGCTGCCCAGCACCACGGTGTTTGCAATCCTTCTCTGCAATGACCGGGCCGTTCTCGGCCCATGGATCAACCGGCCGGGGCTGAACGCACTGGCTGCGGTCATCGTGGGCATCCTTCTGTTGCTGTCGTTCACCCTCGTCATCTCGACAGTGATTCCATCGGTGGACGTCACGCGGCTGATCGAGGTGCTCGCGCCGCTGATGCTCACGGCCTTGCTCGTCGGTGGGGCGGTGACGTGGTGGAGGGCGAGGGGGGCTGAACCCGCCCAGGCCATGTCTCGTGCCGAGCGCGAGAACTGGCGAATGCCGGCCCTCGCCCTTCTCGAACGGCCCAAGTCGTCGGCGGTACGAAGGGGGGCCATGGTGCTCTTGAGCGGCTATGTCGTTCTTGCCGTGATCATGCTGGCTGTAAAAGCCATCCAGATCGCGCTGATCAAGCACTGACACACACTCGTTAACAACCCGCTTACAAAGCTGCACAGGCCGTCGGTCTAGAATGGAGGCCTGTGTCGCTCGGTATCAAGCCGGGCCGCCGCGCAAGAGCTTCGCGCAGGCGCCTGAGCATCGTCCGCACCGCCGCCCTCGCCATCTTCGCCATCGGTCTGTCGGCGATGGCGGGCAGCTTGGCGTACTTTCTCCCCGCGGCCAAACTGGCCTGGGACGCGACCGGCCAGGTCATCAGCCTCGCTTCGCCCACGCCCTCGCCGAGCAGCACCGCTTCGCCGTCACCTACGCCCGCTCCCCTCTACCAACCCGGTGCCTTCACAGTGTTGCTGCTTGGCTCCGATGACGACTCCAAGTTCCAGGCCGACCACGTCCTCACGCAGTCGATGATCCTCGTTCGCGTCCTACCGGACACCAAGCAGGTGATCATGCTCTCGATCCCTCGCGATCTTTACGTGCCGTTCTGGACCGGTGGATCCGGTAAGATCGACGGCGCCTATTCCTACGGTCAGGCCGGCGGCGCGGTGGCGACGGTCGAGCGTGATTTTGGCGTCCACGTCGACGAGTACATCTGGATCGGATTGCTGGGCCTCGTCAAGCTGATCGACGCGATCGGGGGCATAGACGTGGTGACGAGCAACCCCGTCCTCGACGACTACTACCCGCAGGACATCTTCAGCACTTTTCCCTACGACTACCAGCGCGTGGCCGTGCTCGCGGGTCCGCAGCACCTCGATGGGATCCATGCGATGCAATACGTGCGCTCGCGCCACAACGACCTGCAGAGTGATATCGGTCGCTCCAAACGGCAGCAGCAGGTGCTCCTCGCCATCCGCAAGAAGGCGAAGCAGGTGTCAAGCGCGGACGTCCCCTCGATCGCGAATGCCCTCGGCGGTGAGATCAAGACGAGCATTGGCCTCGATCGTGTCGCGCAGCTGATCCCGCTCGCCGCCAGCTTCGACAACCCGGACGCGATCACGTCCATGGTGATGCTCCCGCCCTTGTGGCACGGGGGCGGTCCCGGGGGCAGCCTCACGCCCAGCTGGGGCGCGATCAATTACTTCGTTCACCAGTACTTCCCATACGGATGATCTCCAGGTTCTTGCTGGGCGTGGGGCTGATCGGGCTGATGATCGTGGCCAGCTTCGGCACCTATACATACCTGGGGGGGCGCCAGTCGAAGGTGGCGATCGTGGCCCAGAAGCCGACCGCCGCGTCGCCGCGCCCGAATGCAATCACCTTGCCGGGCACCCTTTACCTTGCTCAGTCCGGCGCGCTATACAGCTTCAGCTTCGGGCGGTTTCACCAACTCACGGCCCAGGATGGCTGGACCCAGCCTTCTCTTTACCCGAATGGCGCCGACCTGTTGGCCGTCCAGCGCCTCTACGACCACTCCGACGTGTTCGTCCTGAGCCGTTTCGGCTCGCCCGTTGAACAATGGACCACCAACAAAGGTGGGGGGCTCGACACGGGCTCGAGCCATTGGTCGTTCTATCCACGCCTGAGCCCTGACCTGAGCACTCTCTGGATGAGCTACGACTCGCCAAAAATCGGATATGACGTGCCCCTGTCGATCTGGGCGGTGCCGGCCGGCAACTCGGTCGTCCACGGCAAGCTGTGGACCAACTCCATCGACTACACCGGCGGCGATGTCGAACCAATCCCGCTTCGCACCGGTGGGGTCATGTACACGAAGTACAGCCGCGACGACAACGGAGACCTGGCCGGCCAGCTCTGGCTGGCCACGCGGCCCAGCCGTCCCGCGAACGGGGAGACCTTGACCACGGCCGGAGCAGAGGGCCAGCCGCTCACCGGCACCGATGAGGACTGCGCCCAGCCATCGATCTCGCCTGACGGCAGCCAGGTGGCCATGATCTGCACTTACCAGAAGCAGGTCTCTTACCTGGAGCTCGCTTCGTGGGACGGCTCGAGCCTCGGGCCTCGCCGAGAGGTGATCACAGACCAGCTGGTCGCCCAGCCGACGTGGGCGCCTGACGGCTCCGGGATCGCGTACCTGGCGCCCGGCGCGGGGGCATCCGGTTTCCAGCTGTGGTTCCTCCCCAAGGCGCGGTACAACCCACCCACGCCGAGCCCGATCACGGTCCCGACGCCGACCCCCGGCGGGCCGTACCACGGGCCGGCGCCCAAACCGACCCCGGCGCCGCCCGTCGTGGTGCCGCTGGTGAAGCCGATTCAGATCACCACGAATGCCGGATTCGACGCCACGTCGCCGTTGGCCTGGGCCGGATAGGCGAGGCGGAGGTCAGGCGCAGGCCGGAGCCGGCTGCGTGCTCGTGACCAGGATGGGCTCGGCGTTGGCCTTGAGCGCCTCGGCCGGGGTGATGTACTGCTCGGAGATCATCGACGCCAGCACCTGGCTGCGCCGCTGCTCGGCAGCCTCGGGATCCACGGTGGGGTCGTAGAGCGACGGGGCCTGGGTTACGCCCGCCAGGAGCGCGTACTGGCCGAGGGTGAGGTCTTTGAGCGGCGCCTGAAAGTACGCGCAGGCGGCTGCGCTCACCCCGCGACGACCAAGGCCGGTGGTGATCTCGCTCAAGTAGTCGGCCATGATCTGCTGCTTGGTCAGGACCCCCTCGACCTTCACCGCCAGGACCGCATCGACCATCTTGTTGTAGCCCCGGTCCGAGCCGTTCAGGTACACGTCTTTGACCAGTTGCTCCGTGATCGTCGATCCGCCCTGGCAGAGGCAGCGATTGGAGATGTCATAGATGAGGGCGCGCGCGAGGCCGAGCGAGTCGATTCCGTGGTGGGTGTAAAACCGCTCGTCCTCGGTTGCGACGACCGCCTTGGCGAGCAGCGTGGGCACGTCGCCGGGGCCCAGCAGGACCACGCCGTAGTGACTGGTGAAATCTGCGACCTGAGCCTGGACGTCGGTGGCGGATGGGGTCGAGATCCATAGGGTGACCAGGCTCGGGCCGACCACGACCGCGAAGACGAACAGCGCAATGACAAGTCGCCGCGCCGCCACCGGCACCGAGCTCAAGCCGCGGGCCCCACGCTGTGCTGAACGGCGGTCGGCAGCCTGCCGTTACGGCTAGCGGGGACGCTGTACGCAGGTTCCGTGGGAGAATGCGGTCGGGGTAAGCGATGACTATCCGATGGAAGGTCGCGCTCGTGGAGGATGACCGGCGGCTGGCGCGAGCTGTCTCCGCGGGCCTTGGCGAAGAGGGCTACACGGTGCGCTCGGTCGATTCGGCGGACCGGGGCCTGCAGCTCGTCCGCCAGTGGAATCCGGATGTCGTCCTCCTCGACCTGATGCTGCCCGACAACGACGGCCCGGAGCTCTTCCAGGCTTTCCGGGCGGAGACCGACGCAGCCCTGGTCGGGATCAGCGCCAAGTCATCCGTGAGCGACCGGATCGCCGGCCTCAAGATGGGCGCCGACGATTATGTCGCCAAGCCCTTCGCGCTCGAGGAGCTCATGGCCCGAGTGGAGGCGGTCATCCGCCGGCACCGGGGCAACGGGGACTCGCGGCTCGTGGTCGGCGATGTGTCCCTCGACCTGAGCGAGGGCACGGCGGAGCGCGCGGGCAGGGCGCTGGGACTGACGGGCATCGAGTTCCGAATTCTGGCCGCGCTCATGCGCAACCGCGGCCGGCTCGTGACATACGCGCAGCTGGCGGAAGCAGTGTGGGCGCAGGATGCCGGCCCCGAATCGAACTCGCTCGAAGTGCACGTGTCACGCATTCGGCAGAAGCTGGAGGCGACTGGTGAGCGGCGACTCGTCCACACCGTTCGTGGCATCGGATACAGGTTCAACCCGGAGGGATGAAATGAGGCTTACGAGGATCCTGCCTGCGGCGGCGGTGATCGCCGCGGCGCTCTCGTTGGCGGGCGTGGCGCCGGCGTCGGCGATGGTGCTCTGGTGCGAGTCCGATCCTCCCATCCAGGTGCTTACACCGGGAGGTACGACCCTCACGGTGAACAACATGGTCTACGTCGCCCGATACGACATGCATCTCAACACGCATTTCCCAGCTTCCGCGACGGCCGTGTCTGACGCCCACGGAGGAACGCTCATCACGGTGAATGTCCAGATCGCGTTGGGAGTTTCGCAGGCGCATGTCGTCTCGTCCGAGAACCGCTTCCAGATCTCATCGCCAGGAGACGGAACCGGTGGGACGGTCGTGACCACCTACCTCGACGTGCCGATAACCTGAGGGCGAGCGTGGCCCGGGGTTTCGCAACGCTGAGCCCACCGATGCGGGCGGTGATCGTGGGTGTGCCCGCGCTCGGCATCGTCCTGGCGGCGGTCGCCGCACGAGGGGGCATCTCCGCGGCCGAGCCCTGGCGCTGGGTGCTCGTACCCGTGTGCCTGGCGGCGATCATCGTCAGCGAGAGGTACCCGGTCAAGATCGGGCCCGAGCAGAAGGTCAACCTGGCGACTTTTCCCATCCTGGTCGCAGCCCTGCTGCTGCCGCCCGCCGTCGGCCCGGCCACGGCTGCGGCGGGGGTGGTGGCCGGCAACCTGATCGTGCGGCGCACGTGGCGTGAGGCCGCCGTCAACGCCGGCAACGTGCTCGCGGCGAGCGCCCTCGCGGCCTCCATCGGCCCGGTCGGCTCCGACACCAACCCCAGCGTGGATGCGCGCGCCGCATTGGCCGGCCTCGTGTTCGTACTCGTCAACCTCGTGCTGGCGGTGCTGCCGGCGGCAATTCACACCGGGCGTCCGTATCTGGTCCTGCTACGCCAAGCCGCGGAAGCGTCGTGGACCGCCTCGCTGTCTCTGGCGGCGTGCGCGGTCATTGTGGCGTTGCTCGCGGTCGAGGCGCCGGTCGCGGCGGCGCTGCCGCTGGTCGTGCTCCCGCTCATCTTCCGGATGAACCTCGCCATCCAGGCGCAGAGCCAGGCCAATGAGCGGCTCGCCGCCGTGCTTGCCGCCCAGCGCCGGTTTCTCACCGACGTCTCCCACCAGGTGGCGACGCCGCTGGCGACGATCATGACCAACCTGTCGATCCTTCGGCGTGCGCAACCGGCTTCAGGGCCCACGCAGGACGCGATCGTCGACAGCGTGGCGGAGGCCGAGCGCATGAAGAGGATGCTCGCGCGCCTGCGCGCGCTCGCCCACGCCGACGAAGACGTGCCGCTGCGTCGCGAGCTGGTCGACCTAGCCGAGCTGACGGCCGACGTCGTGCATGCCTACGCGGCGCAGGCGGGCACGTCGGGCGTCGAGCTCGTAACCGAGCTCCGCACGCCCACTCGCATCAACGCCGACAGGGACCTGCTGCGAGAGGCGGTCGCCAACCTGGTCGACAACGCCGTACGCGTCTCCCCGCGGGGTGAGGCGGTGACGCTGCGCGTGGCCAACGGGACCGCAGGGCCGTACATCGACGTCGTCGACCACGGCCCCGGCATCGACGACGACCGGCTTGCCAACCTCTTCGACCGGTTCCAGCGCAGCGACTCCGGCAGCGGCCTCGGGCTGGCGATCGCGAGACGGGTCGTCGAGCGCCACGGCGGCACGATCCGGGTGCAGACCAAGCCAGGTTCGGGCAGCACGTTCACGATCGAGTTGCCGCCCGGGTAAGTGCGACTCCCCACCCGGGTGCCTCCCGCGCCTGCGGCGCGGGGACCCCAGAGGACGGCCGATCTCCCCGCATGGCGGGGAGGTGACCCCGGCTAGCGCAGAAGGCCTCCCTGGTAGGGCTGCCCGGCGACCGCGTTCAGGCCGCACACCCAGTGGAACACCTGCGCGCCGTTGCCACCACCGTGAACGGTCATGCTCGCGACGATCAGCGAGCCTGTGAACTGAGGGCTCGAGTTGCCATCGCTCACATACGCGCTTTTGGGCAGGTAGATGATCCCGCTCATGTCGGTGCTGGCGCCGGGGCCGATGGTGACGCCCCCGGTGTAAGCATTGGGGCCGTCGCCACCGTAGATAACGAAGTTGTGCGTCCCCGCCGGGTCGCGCAGCCCTGAGTATGCAGTCCCGTTCAGATCGTCCAGCCCGTTGAGCACGGCCGAGCTGATGTCGAGGCCGCCGGTGTCGGAGGAGTCGATCACGATCGCCACCGCGTTGGACCCATTCGAAGTCCCCGACGGGGTGTGCACCGTGTTGGTGATGTTGCCCAGGGCCAGGCTGGGCGAGCCGATGATCTTGTACACACCGCCGTTCATGAAGCCGCCGCTGGGCGCGAACCCGTTGTAGATCCCTGGCTTCCAGTTGCCCAACGCGTCCTGGGCGGCGGCCGGCGACAGGTAGACCGGGCCCGATGTCGTGGGGGAGGCGTTGGAGAAGTTGTTGTTGTAGGGCACGCCTGTAGAGTTCTGCAGCGGGTTGCCATCCGTAGTGTGGTAGTTGAGGCCGTTCGCGCCGCCGCCGTTGTCGAGAAAGTTCGGCACCGACGGCGAACAGGGCTGGCCGTTGTAGTTGGTCTGTGACGAAGGCACGCCGGTTGAGTGCGGCCCGTTGTTGGCGCCGAAGCTGCCATGTGCGTAGACAGGA
>DASWBB010000092.1:0-2286 GCA_036390875.1 Candidatus Dormiibacterota bacterium | reverse complement strand
ATGCGGGACCTTCAGATCACGGAGCTGACCTGCCACGCGAAGGGCGCCTGGTACCAGTTTCCGAACACGAGGACGGTGCTCGACGTCGGCGGTCAGACGGTCAAGGCGATCAAGCTCGACGAGCGCGGCAAAGTTCGCTCCTTCCGCCTCAACGACAAGTGCGCTGCCGGCACCGGCGCCTTTCTCGAGAAGACCGCCCGCTACATGGGGCTCGACCCCGCCGAGATCGGCTCGCTCGCGCTGGTCTCCAAGCAGCCGGTGACGATCTCGAGCGTCTGTGCCGTCTTCGCCGAGTCCGAAGTCATCAACCACCTGACCAGCGGCACCAGGCCGGAGGACATCATGTACGGCGCGGTGCTCTCGCTGGCGGGCCGCGCGCACCAGCTGATGAAGCGTGTCGGTATGGAGCCTGAGTTCACATTCTGCGGCGGGATGAGCCGCAACGAGGCCTTCGTCAAGGCCATCAAGCACGAGCTGGGCGCTCCCGTCAACGTGCCCGACGGCGAAATGGGGCACTTCAACGGTGCCCTCGGCGCCGGCTTGCTCGCCCTCGATCGAGTGCACAAGCTGCAGGCGGCCGGGGAATGGACAAATCGCAGCCGCCGAGCTGCACAAGGAGTCTTGGCATGAGCACGTTCAAACCCCGGCCGGCCGCCGATTTTGGCTTCGAGCAGATCCTGTACCAGAAGGGCGATTGGGTGGCCAGGGTCACGATCAACCGGCCTGAGGTCTACAACTGCTATTCCGCCCAGACCCTCCAGGAGATGACGATCGCATTCCGTGACGCGGCATGGGACGACTCGGTGGCGGTCGTCGTGCTCACAGGCGCCGGCGAGAAGGCGTTCTGCACCGGCGGCGACGTCGCCGAGTATCAGTCGAAGTACCTGAAGCGCCCTCGCGACTACTGGAAGTACATGGGCCTGTTCCACGACTGCCACGACCAGCTGCGCAAGATCGGCAAGCCGGTGATCGCGCGGATCAACGGGATCGTCGCGGGCGGCGGCAACGAGTTCAACATGGCGTGTGACCTGGCCGTCATGGCCGACCACGCGACCATCCGCCAGGTCGGCACGAGGGTGGGCAGCGTGGCCGCCGGGGGCGCGACCCAGTGGCTTCCGATCATGGTCGGCGATCGCCGCGCCCGGGAAATGCTGTTCACGTGTGACCCTATCGACGCCGCCACCGCACTCGACTGGGGCCTGGTCAACCGCGTGGTGCCCTATGCCGAGCTCGACTCGGCGGTCGACGCGCTGGCGCAGAAGCTGATCGACAAGTTTCCCGAGTGCACGCGCTACACGAAAGAGGCCGTCAACTACTGGAAGGACCAGGCCTGGGCCGCCACGATTGGACATGCCCGTGACTGGCTGAGCTTGCACTTTGCCACCCTCGAACCGTGGGAGGGGATGACTGCCTTCGTCGAGAAGCGGCAGCCGGACTATCGAGGCATTCGCCGGAAGGCCGCCCAGGGTGGCTCGAGCGAGTTCGTGTGGGGTCCCTACGTTGGGACCTGCGGGTCGTGTGGAGCCAAAGGGATCCCGGCCGATTTCGCCTTCTGTGGCAAGTGCGGGGCGCCGTTGGCGCAGGTCGCTGTCGGCGCTGCAGCCAGGGCGTCTGACGGGCGCTGACGACTCCATGTTTCTGAACTCCGCCACGGCGATCGAGGAGCTGGTGCCCGAGGGCGCCGGCCTCCTCGCCGTCGGGGGCATGCACATGCACAACAATCCGATGGAGCTGGTGCGCGAGCTCGTTCGGCAGCGCCGGGGCGTGCACCGGATGCTCACCAGCCCATCCGCGTCTCTGGCCGCCGACCTGCTGATCGGCGCCGGCCTGGTGGACGAGGTCGCAACGGCCTACATCGGCTTCGAGCACCTCGGCCTGGCACCGGCCTATCGCCGTGCGGCCGAATCGGGAACTGTGACCGTGCTCGAGCTGTGCGAGGCCGCGATCGTGCACGGACTGTACGCGGGAGCCGGCGGACTTCCATTCATAGCCCTTCCGGCGGGCCTCGAGCTTTCCGACGTGAGCAGCGCCAACCCGGAGCACTTCCGCACCATCACCGACCCGTTCACGGGCCACCGTGTGCTGGCCGGCGCGCCGCTGCGCCCGGACGTCGCTCTGATCCACGCCCTCGCCGCCGACGCGCATGGCAACGTCTTCTTTGCCGGCGCGCATTTCACCGATCGACTGATGGCGATGGCCGCGAAGACGGTGATCGTTCAGGTGGAGCGATTGGCGGAAGCGGGTGAGATCGCAGCTCAGCCGGCAGAGAGTGTCCTGCCCGGCTTC
>DASWBB010000091.1:0-18563 GCA_036390875.1 Candidatus Dormiibacterota bacterium | reverse complement strand
GCCCCGAAGGAAACGAGCGAGGGATCTGGCATCAGCCGCAAGGCAGGCGCCGGAGCCAGCGAGGCGGTCCGGCGGGGTCATTTTTTTTGGCCACTCAGTCGTAGACCCGCTCCACGAACCATTCGTTTCGTGAGAGGTCGTGGAACAGCTCGCACAACAGCGCGCCGTTGAGAAGCGCTTTCCAGTATTCGCGTACGACCGGTTGCTTCCACCACTCGGTCTCGACCTTCCAGCGCGCGATCGGATCGACAGAGCCCGACCAGGCTCCCGTAATGAAGGCTGGTGTGCCGTCGGCGTTCAACGTAACCGTGACCGGGGTGGGTGGCGAGAACAGGCGCGTCACGCGAAACGCTGCTCGGGGAGTGGGGAGGTGAGCAGCGCGGGTCGCGGTTTGCGCACCACCCCGTCGCCATGACGTTCCTGCAGCCGCTCGAACGCTGCGATCACCTCCTCGCTGGTTCCATCTCCGCCCGCCCATAGCCGCAGCTGCCGCCGCCCAGCGGCTTCGAGCACCGGGAGGTCGATCCACAGCTCGGTGATCGGTGCGCGAGGCTGCCATTCCTTGATCCACGGCCCGATGAGCCCGAACAGCTCGGCGGCGCTGGAGAGCGGATGGCGGACGATGGAGTCGCGCGCATCGGGTTCGTCCGATTCGTAGACGAGGCGCACGCGCACCCGCTTCGCGCCCGCGCCGCGCAGGCCGAGCTCCATGGCCAGGTCGCTGCACAGCGCTCGAGAGACGAAGAGCAGCGCCTCACGATCTTCCACCGCCTGCTCGAACTGGCGATGCGCGCTCGTGAACTGCGGCGGCCGCCAGGGATCGAGCTCGTCTGGTTCCGCGCCGCGCGCGAGCAGGACCGCATGCCTGCCCGCGCGGCCGAGCTGGCTTTCGAGCTCGCGCGGCCCGATCGCCGCCACCGCGCCCAGCGTGCGCAGCCCGAGCAGGTCGAGCCGTTCGAGCTGCTCGTCGTCGAGGGGAAGCTCACGCGAGGCCAGTGGAGCGAGGAACGCGCGTGCGTCTTCGACCTGGACGAGCCGGCCCGGCCGCGCGCGCGCCGCGGCCACTCGCGCTGAAAAAGGCCCGGGCGCCAAACCGAGTCGCGGCTCACGGCCGATCGCCGTGCGGAGCCGGCGCCGCGCTTCGCGGATCGAGTCGCCCGGCTTGACGACGCCGCTCACGTCCAGCCACGCGATGCCCTCGACATGGACCTCGACCACCGGAGCGAGGTCGTAGAGCGCGGATGCGATGAGCTCGCGCAAGCGCGCGGCTGCATCAGGATCCGGCGCGATGAAGGTCGCGTGCGGGCACAGGTGCTCGGCCTGGCGCAGCGGCATCCCCGGCGCAACTCCGAATGGCAGCGCCTCCTCTGAGGCGGCGACGACACGCTCTTCCCACTCGCCGACGATGACCGGGCCTCCATAGAGGTCGCGGCGCTTCGCGAGCTCGAGGTGATTCGTCAGACCGCAGCAGACGCGCATTCCAGCTCTACCGAATGAACCGGCACCTCGATGACCGGTGTTGCGAATGGAAGCTGCGGACCCAGCGGGTAGCGGATCTCGAGCTCGGACTCGCCCAGCGGCGGCGCAACCCGATTCTTGAGACAGCGAGCGATCGTGCGCAGGCCCACGAGCTGACCTCGCTCCCACACCCAGCCGGTGCGGGCAAACCCGAGGCTCAGGCTCGAGGCGTGTGCGAGCGCCCGTCCGGGAGCATCGACCACCCCGACCAGCACCGTCCCCGAGCGGTTGGCGCTTGCCTCCAGAGGGCCGAGCCACTGCTCTGGAACCTCCCCCATTAGAAGGATGAAGCCGGCGCCGGCCCGAGCCAGCGCGGTGGCGGCCTCTCCGGAAGGGTCGGGATCGAGTCGCACCACCGCCAGCGAGCCCAGCTCCGGATCGAAGGGGAGGAGAGCCCATGGGTCGAAGCCGCCGCGAGTGTCGATCACCACGGCATGCGCGAACTCACGGGAGGCGGCGGCGAGCAGATCCAGGCCGAGAGTGAGCTTGCCGCAGGTTCCGCTTCCGGCCAGGACCGTGAGCCGGCCGCGAGGCAGGCCTTCGATTCCACTCAGGCGATCGAGCGGAGTGCGGCTCGGCCAGGGCTGCGGGGGCGGCAACTCCGCCGCCCTCGTCAGCGCCTGGCTGCCAAAGCGGACCCGAATCGTGCTGATGGCGTGTTCGAGCTGCAGTTCCTGCATCTTTTCTTAGCGGGCCTCTGGAGCAAGACGCAGGCGAGAAGCGGAGGTGGGCAAAGACTATCGAACATCTGTTCGTTAGTCAAGTCTTTTCGCCTCCCACGTGGGAGGCTGTGTGAATAATCGAGCGGAGGCAAGAATGACTGATCACAAGGTGGCAAGCCGGGAGGAGTGGCTGGTCGCTCGCGAGGCGCTCCTCGCGCGCGAAAAGGAGCACACGCGGATGGGCGACGACCTGGCGCGGCAAAGGCGCGAGCTGCCTTGGGTTCGGGTCGAGAAGGAGTACAGCTTCGACACCGACGAAGGCATCAAGACGCTCGCCGAGCTCTTCGACGGTAGGTCACAGCTGCTCGTCTACCACTTCATGTTCGGCCCGAGCTATGAGGCGGGGTGCCCGGTCTGCTCCTCCAACGCCGACGCCGTCAACGGCGTCATTCCTCATCTCAACGCCCGGGACGTCACGATGGTTTACGTTTCGCGAGCGCCGCTGGAGAAGCTCCGAGCTTATAAGCGCAGGATGGGCTGGAGCTTTCCCTGGGTCTCGTCGGCGAGCAGCGAGTTCAACTTCGACTTCAGCATGTCCCGGAGCGAGGAACAGACGCGCGAAGCGATCAAGCCCATGATCGAGGCGGGGATACCGCCGGTCGTAGACCACCTCGCGAGCGCCTCGGGGACGGACGTTGTCGGCTACTTGTCGGAGGCCCCGGGCTTCAGTACCTTCATCTGCGACGAGGGTGCCGTATTCCACGCTTACTCCACCACGGCCCGTGGGTTGGAGTTTCTGATGGGGTACTACCCAATCCTCGACCGTGCCCCCAAGGGTCGCGATGAAGCCGACTCGCCCTTCTGGCTTCGCCGGCACGACGAGTATGCGCAACGGCCGACGTGATACTCATCAGCTGGATCCTGCCGGGGTAGATTTCCTCAGAAGGTCCGCCAGGCGGCGATTATTGGCAACGGCCTCTGCTTCGATCTCAGCGGAGACCGTCGGAAACGGTCCACGAGCATTTCCTTGGTAAGGAGGAGGCCGACGGTTCGAGTCCGCCCGTGAAGATGCGGTAAGGAAATGCTCTTCCGCCCAGCTGGGGCTGGCGGACCGGCGCCGCCAACCCCTTCGTCCATTCGCTGATCAGCTAGTCGTGGCCGGTCGCATCTTGGCCACCGGGCTCCAGTCGTGAGCGAACAGCGCAATCAGGCAGCCGATCACCAGGAACGGAATCGCGATGGCTACGCTCGGCACGGCGATCACTCCGCTGAACCAGAAGGTGTTCTCAGCCGCACCGGACGTGTTGATAGCGGCCTGGTAGGCCGACCAGAAGCTGGCCCACGTGCCGGCAATCGCGTACCAGTAACCTGCCAGCGCGATCAGCATTCCGAACGCCGCGAGCACTGGCCGCCACCACGCAATCCCGGCGCCGATCAAGGCGATCGCGGTCAGAACCGCGATGCTGGCTATGAGGGTGCCGTCGGTCAGGTACTTGTCGCCGGCGAGCGCTGCTCCGACTCCAAGCACGCCCAATAGTCCGCCCACAAGTCCTGCACCGGCAGCCAATACGCGCAAGACCTTGCGCGTCACATCACCCGAATTGCTGTTCATCTCACCAACCTCCCTTAAATGCCTGGCCCTTGTGTCTGGGCCAGAACAGTGTTGAACATGAAGTCGCTGTACTCGTTGGGTGCATCGGAGACGATGGTGTGACCCGAGTCAAACCAGACCAGCTGCTTGGTTGGCGCCTGAAGCGCCTGGTACCACTGCTCGGTCAAGACTTGGGGCGTGTTGATGTCCAGGCGTCCTGAGGCGAGAAAGACGGGCACATTCAGGCGCGGCACCTGTGTCATGAGGTCGACCTCAAGCAGCTGCTCGTACATTCGGACGAAGACCAGCCCGACTCCCACGTAGTAACTGACTCTGCCCGCAAGGCCGTACTCCGGCGAATCGCTTGGATCGGTGATCGGGACTGCGGACTTCGGGTGAACTCCTGCGGCGTCAAGCAGCTTGCTCATGTACGCCTCGTTGGGATAGTTGAGGTCGAAGATGTCCTTCTTCAGAATCGTGTAGGCGTTGCCGGCGTAAGGCGGAGGACCGTTCGACTCCAGGGTCTGGACGACCTGGGTGTCACCGAACTGGCGCGCGTACTGAATCGTGAGCTGGTACTCGAGCAGCTCCATCTGTCGCCAGTTCACGACCTGGCTGATCCCAATGTAGGCGCGATACCACTCAGGGTGTTTCTGCGCCATCCAGACTCCGAGCAGACTGCCCCAGGAAGCGCCCGTCAGGTAGATCTGATCGCGATGGAAGCGCTGCCTCAGGTAATTGGTCAGCTGCAGCCCATCGGAGACGTACTGCTGGGGCGTCATGTGCGCGTAGTCAGCGAAGAAGACGCCGGCCGACTTGCCGGCACCTCGCTGATCCCAGTTGACCACCACGAAGTGGTCTTCCAGTTGAGGCACGACCTTGCTCAGGACCAATGCGCTCTCGCCCGGACCTCCGGCCAGGCTGAGCAGGATCGGATTGTTGAGGTTGCGGCCGCGGATCACGATCCACTGATCGATCCCACCCAGGTTCACGGTTCGCATCTCGGCGATGCTGCCGGGCACGACTCTGCCCTGCGCGTCGACGATCGGAGACGGTGATGCTGAGAGTTGTGTGCCGGTCGCGAGCGCTGCGATCAAAAGGCACAGGATCGCTAGTACAACGGCAAATCGTTTCGAAAGCCAGGCCGCCAGAGCTATGAATCCCGCGATCGCCAGGATGCCAAATACCATCGGCCAGTAAGGCTGCGCAACCATCGTGAAGATTCCTGCGATGAGTAGGAGCAGCACGATCCCAATGCCGACGGCAATCTTCCCTGCGATCCGCGCGATGCGCCTCACGCGAGCCCAAGCCGGCCCGATCCTCTGCTCGTGGCTCGGGGCGGCTTCTAAATGTTCATTGGCAGCTTCCACTGTCAGCGGATGCGCCATATCGCATCGCCTCCCATCTCAATGTCCCCGAGGCAAAGCAGCTGACTCGAACGCAAGTCGAGTCTCGGGCCTAGTTGGTGGTGTCGCCAGAGTCAAACGGCCCCGCATCTCATGGGCATCAGGTCCGATCGTCCAGACTGGGATGAATTGTCGGAATCGCACGAGCTTGCGCGGCAGAAAGACTCACTGCTGAGTCAGACGAAGGGTGGCAGCTGACCACCCTTCGTTCTGATTCGACTTGTCAGGCCGCCGGCACGGTTCGATGCGTCCTTGTCGGCAGGGCTACACCGGCTCCCGCAAAGGCCAGCACCGCGCCCACGATCAGAGATACAACCGCGCCCTGAATTGCCAGCAAACTACCGGCTCGCGATGCGAATGCATCCAGCGCCGACCAAGACGCAGCTGCGGTCTGAAATTCGGACCACCAGCCACCCAGTGAGCCGCTGACTGTGAGCAGGAACGCGGCGGCCAGCACAACCATCGCCGCTGCAGCGATCGCCGGTCGCCAGAGCACGAGGGCTCCAGCGCCAAACGCCAGAATCGCTATCAGCCCGACAATCCAGGCGAGCGGGAATCCGATGTATGCGTCGTGCGGGCCTCCCCACGAGTACTGAATCGCTACGACGAACCCAATCAGTCCGAGAAAACCAGCCAAGACCCCGGTGGCGATGACGATACCTCTCATGACTTGCTGGGCACTGCTTACAGGTGCATTGGTCATCTTGCACACCTCCTAAGCCATGAAAGCACCTTGCCTACGCGTGCCGAAAGTGCCTGGAGGCTCGGATTCAAGGGGCCGTAAGCCCATCTCGCGGTCCCGACGGCGCGTCCGGCCGGATATCGGCGACTATCCGACGATGGGCAAAACCGCCCTGCGCGGCTTCATCTGGACCCTCGAGGTCGGCTTCACCTTCTGCGTCATCGGGGCCATCGGCTGGCTGTGGCAGCTGTGGGACCCCAAGAGGCAGGCGATCCACGACGGAGAACGGCTCCCTTCTTCAGTCGCAGCTGGAGTCGACCGCGAGAAAACAAGAGCGCCGGGGCTCCACAGAACCCCGGCGCTTTTACGAACGAACCTTAGAAAACGGTTGAAGAAGTTGTTACTTCTTCTTCTTGGCGGCCTTCTTGGCCGGCTTCTTAGCGGCCTTCTTCTTCGCTGCCATCATTCTTACCTCCTTCGCTTAGTGATACGGACCCGAGGTTCCATGGTTTGGCGGGATGGAATCCCTTGTGAGACGTCATGGACGATTCTTTCTGCACGCACCTCCTATGCAACCCCACGGGTTTCGCCGCGAAGCCTCTTCGATGAGGTCTCCGAGACGTTGGCGGTTGTGCGAAATGTCGCGCTCTCTCGCGTCGGGTCCGTTGCCCCTGTGGGGGCAACCACGAGCAGCATCGCCATACAGAACGTGTTGATACAACGATTGCATACATCAAGTCAAGAGATCGTTAAGATTTTTTTTCATGCGATGCCCGGTGAAATGCTTCGAGTGCGGGACTTTCACAATGTCTCTCGACCTCTCGAAGGATCATCAACACATCGCATGCGAACGATGCGAGACGGTGTGGTGCGCAGTGTGCGTGGCACGCGTCGAGGTCAGGATTTCGCGCGAGTGGTTGGAGCAGCGACGCGTCGCAGAGCTCAACTGATGGACTTCACGAGCTCGATTCGATGCGAGTAGTCCTCGGTCACGGCGCATCCGGCAACGCCGCCTCGATGAAGCCCTACGTCGACGGCTTTGCGCGCCGAGGCATCGACGCCGTCGCGGTCGACCTGCCTCGCGGAAGCGCGGAGCGCGCGGTCCCGGTCTTCATCAAGACCTCGGGGCGCGGGCATGACGTGATCGGAGGCGGGCAGTCCTTCGGCGGTCGCGTATCGAGCATGGCCGCGATCGAGGCCGACTTCGGCGGCCTCGTCCTCTTCTCTTATCCGCTGCACCGTCCAGGCTTTCCCGACCAGCTCCGGACCGAGCACTTCCGCCAGATCAAGTGCCCGACACTCTTCATGAGCGGCGATCGCGATCCTTTCGCCCGGATCGAGCTCTTGAAGGAAAAGATCAAGCTCATCCCCAAATCCAAGCTCGTGGTGTTCAAAGGCCAGGGGCACGGCCTGCTCGCGGTGCTCGACGATGCCCTCGACGCCGCTACGGAGTTCATCAAGCAGATCAAATGACAGCGAGCCAGCACATGGTGCAGGCGAACGGCCTTCGGTTCAGGACGATGGTCGACGGCCCGCCGCAGGCAGACATGTTCATCCTCCTGCACGGGTTTCCAGACGGAGCCGAGCTGTGGTCGCGCCAGGTCGACGCGCTCGCAAAGGCCGGATACCTCGCGGTGGCGCCCGATCTTCGCGGCTACGGGCTCAGCGATGCTCCCGAAGCGAAGGAGAGCTACTCCATCGATCACCTGGTCGATGATGTGGCCGCCCTCATCAAAGCCTTTGGGCGAGAGTCGGCGCATGTGGCGGGTCATGACTGGGGCGCGGTCGTCGCCTGGTTCTTCGCGGCTCGCCATCCCGAGATGACAAAGACGCTCACGGCCCTTTCGGTCGGACATCCAGCGGCGCTGGCGGCCGCCAGCAGGGAAGACGAGGACCAGCAGGCTCGCTCGCGCTACGTCGGGCTCTTCCTTCTCGAGGGCAAGGCCGAGCGCGTGCTGGCGGAGGACGATTACCGCCGGCTGCGCCTGACGTGGTCGATCGGACCCAATCCGGAGGCGGTGCCGCGGGCGGTGGTCGAGCACTTCATAAGATCGCTCGCCCGCCCCGGACGCCTGACCGCGGCCCTCAATTACTACCGGGCCAACCTCAACCACCCCACGGAATCTTCGATTCCGCGGGGGCCCCTGAGTACCGCGGCCGGGGCGGCTTGGGAGGGGCTGGCCGGCATCGGCCCGATTGCGACGCCGACCGTCCTGCTGTGGGGCGACCAGGATCCCGCGCTCGGCAGGCGGGGCGCCGAGGACACCCGTACATATATGGAAGGGAAGTACGAGCTCGAGGTCCTCCCGGGCGCCGGCCACTGGCTCAACTTCGACCGGCCGGACGAGGTGAGCCGCGCCCTCACGGCTGTCGCAAATCGATAAGCTGTGAGCCATGCTCCAACGCGGGGACGACAAGGAGCGGCGCTCCAGCCTGCGCCGGCTCGACGACATCCTTGACACCCTTGAGCAGCTCAACCTTCACGACCGCACTGAGCTGACCGAAGGCCTGGCCGAGAGCCTGGTCCTGCTCGGTGTCGACGATCCTTACAGCATCCCGATCCCACAGCTCATCGAGCGTGTGTGGGCCATGCAGCAGCCGTATCTGATCACCATCGTGGTCGAGCGTCGCCGCCGCCGCCGCCGCAAGGTCGACCCCAAGTTCTCGAGCGGCTCCGGCATTGCCTGAGCGTCGCCGGCGCCAGTCCAGCTGAAGTCCGCCGACTGGCTCGAAGTCTTCCTACGCATCGGCTCGCGCGTGCGCGCAACCGTGCTGCCCCTCGCGGGCACCGAAACCGGACGAGCGCAGCTGACGATCGGCGCCGGCGGGGATCGCACCATGGAGCTCGACCGCGCGGCGGAGGCCGACGTCTTCGCCGAGCTCGAAAGCCTGGCTGCTCGGGGTGAACGCTTCGCCGTGCTCTCCGAGGAGGCCGGGCACCGCAGGTTCGGCGCCGATTACCCGCTGGTACTGGTGGATCCCGTCGACGGCAGCCTCAACGCCAAGCAGGGCGTCCCCTTCTTCGGCATGATGCTCGCGTTGGTGGATGGGCCCACCATCGGCGACATGGTCGTGGGCTGCGTGGTCAACCTGATCAACGGCGAGGCCTGGACCGCGATCCGCAAGCAGGGGGCAAGGCGTGGCGCCGAGCCCATCAAAGTGATGTCGCGACAAGCGCCTGAGCGTCTCGAGCTGATCGCGCTCGAGAGCCTGCCGGGCGCGCTCGTCGGCGCGCGGGGTCTGATCCAGCGATCGACCAAGATCCGCATCCTCGGCTCGATGGCGCTCGCGATAGCGCACACCGCTGCCGGCAGCTTCGACGCTTTCTGCGCGCCGGTGCCGGTCCGTGTGTTCGATATGGCAGCGAGCCTGCTCATCCTCTCAGAGAGCGGCGGAGTGGCTACCGACGTGAAGGGCGGCTCGCTGAGCATGCTGCAATGCAGCCTCGAGACCCGGACCTCGCTGGTGTGCGCTCCCACCCGAGAGCTGCATGCGACCGCTCTGCTCGCGCTTTCTTCGGCCTAGGACATCCATGATCTTCGAGCCCCAGCGCACCGTCTTCGTGGTCCTGAGCTTCGAGGGTCCCGACGCTTACAGCCAGGCGGGCGGGCTCGGCGTCCGCGTGAAGGGCCTCACGCGGACTCTGGCCCGGCTCGGCTTCCAGACCTATCTCTATTTCTGTGGGGATCCAGACCTCCCAGGGGAAGAGAGTCACGAGTCGGGCCGCCTGGTCTACCGGCGGTGGTGCCAGTGGATCTCGTCGCGCCACCGCGGCGGCGTTTACGACGGCGAGGAGGAGAAGATCCGCGACTGGAATTCGAGCCTCCCGCAGAGCCTCATCGACAACGTGATCGGGCCCGCGGTCGAATCCGGCCGAAACGTGGTGATCATGGGCGAGGAGTGGCACACGTCGTGGTCGATGAACCTCATCTCGGACTCCCTGTACTACCGCGGCCTGCGGGATCGCGTGGTGATGTTGTGGAACGCCAACAACACCTTCGGCTTCCACCGTATGAACTGGGCCGCGCTCGCGCTCGCCGCCACGATCACGACGGTGAGCCGCTACATGAAGTTCAGGGTGTGGGAACGCGGCCACAACCCTGTCGTCATCCCCAACGGGATCCCTCGCGAATCGATCCACGATGCCGAGCCCGAGGCGGTGGCCGACCTCAAGCTCGCGGCCGCCGCCGACCACTTCTGCTTCAAGATCGGCCGCTTCGATCCCGACAAGCGCTGGCTGATGGCCGTGTCGGCAGCCGGCTACATCAAGCGGCACGGAGGGCGCGTTCGGCTGCTCATGCGGGGCGGTCGCGAGCCGCATGGCGGTGAGGTCATCAGCCACGCGCAGCACCAGGGCCTCAACGTCGTTCACGTGAACGCGCCGCCGGAGCCGGCCGGGCTCTCGGCCATCCTCCGCCAGTACCCCGAAGCCGACGTGGTCAACCTCACCAGCTACGTCAGCGATCCGATGCTTGGCGTGATCTATCCCGCCTGCGACGCCGTCCTCGCCAACTCCGGGCACGAGCCGTTCGGCCTGGTGGGCCTCGAGGTGATGGCGGCCGGTGGGCTTGCCGTCACCGGCGCGACGGGCGAGGACTACGCGGATGCGTATCGCAATGCGCTGGTTCTCGAGACCGACGACGCGATCGAGCTGGTGACCGGCCTCAACCTGATACAGCAGCGCCCGCGCCTGGCGGCGGCCATGCGCCGGCGCGGCCGCGTGACCGCGCGCGCCTACACATGGGAGAAGGTGATCGAGCAGCTGCTGCTTCGGATTGAGTTCGCGGCCGCCCAGCAGGCGGTGACGATCTCCGCCGCCACGCAACCGAATCCCAAGGTCGCACCGCGCCGGACGCGCAAGCCCGAGCTGCCCGTTGGCTGAGAACCTCGTCGTCTACACGGTCGTCCACCAGCCTCGCCGCTTGAAGCTGCCCGCGCACATGGTCCCGGCGAAAACGGCGCCCGAGGCGATGCCGGACTACCTCTTCGACGATGCCCTCGACCGCCGTTATTTCGATCAGGTGGCGGCGAATTCGTACCTGCCTGCGTCGGCGATGTTCACCGACCTCACCAAACGCGGCTGGAAGATGTCGATCGGCTTCAGCAACTCGTTCCTGGTTCAGGCCGAGCGCTGGGGGACCAAGGTGCTCGACAGCTTCAAGAAGCTCTGCGCCAGCCCCAACGTCGAGATCGTCAACGTCGAGCCGTATCACTCGTGGCTGCTCTATCTGGACATCGTGGCCTTCAAGGAGGCGATGCTCGCCGCGCGGTCGCGGCTGGAGGAGCTGTTCCAGAAGCAGGTCGCCGTCACCGATACGACCGAGATGTTCATGTCCAACGACGTCTACTTCGCGCTGCAGCAGTGCGGCTTCGACGGCGCCTTGATGGAAGGCCGGGATTGGCACCTGGGCTGGCGCGAGCCCACCCACGTCTATCAGCATCCCCTGCAGCGCCTCAAGCTGCTTGTCCGCCATCACGCCCTGTCCGACGACGTCGGATACCGCTTCTCCAACCGCCACTGGAACCACTGGCCCTTGATGGCCGGCACTTACGCCCACTGGGTGCGCGAGACCTGGGGCGAGCTGGTGATGGTCGGCTGGGATTTCGAGACCTTCGGCGAGCACCACCGCCGCGACTCCGGGATCTTCGAGTTCACACGTGCGCTGGCCAGGGAGCTGAAGAAGCAGAAGGTGCGGATGATGCTGGCGTCCGAGGCGGTCGGCGAGCTCGGCGCCAAGCGCCTCGAGGTTCCAGTCAATGAATATGGCTCGACCTGGGCGGGCGAGGGCGGCATGGAGTTCTTCCTGGCCAACGAGGCCCAGCAGGGCCTGTTCCGGCTGATGCACCACGCCTACTCGAAGGCGCGGCTCACCGGCGACCCCAGGCTCGTCGAGATCGCCAGATGGTTGCTGCAGTCCGACAACCTGCACCTCATCCAGTGGTTCGGACGGTGGGGCCCTGAAGCTGAGGTCAGCGCCTACTTCACGCCGGACGAGTGGTGGGAGCTCGGGGCGCTCGGCATCGTGCGCGAGCAGCAGCGCGTCTACATCAACTTCATCCGCGCACTCGACGAGTACGCGAAGTAACTCCGCTTCATGGCTAACCTCGACGAGCGCGCCAACCGATATGTGATCCTTGTCAGCCGATGAAGCCGCTGCAGGTCGCGTTCGTCTGGCACATGCACCAGCCGTACTACAAGGACGACCTCACCAACACCTACCTCCTGCCCTGGGTGCGCCTGCGCTCCGCGAAGGACTACTTCAAGATGCCGGCGCTCCTCGACGCATACCCCAAGGTTCGCGCCACCTTCAACCTGGTCCCCTCGCTCCTGGCGCAGATCGAGGACTACGGCAAAGAGGAGTCCGTCGACCTCTTCCTGAACCTCAGCAAGCGCGATGCCGCTGAGCTCACGCTCGAAGAGCGCGGTTTCATCATCCGCTGGATGCGCGAGTCGCCGCGCGCGCTGCGCGTGCAGCAGTCGCCTCGCTACCTCGAGCTGGCTTCACGCGCGGCTGAGGCGCAGTTCACCACCCAGGACATGCGCGACCTGCAGGTCTGGTTCAACCTCGCATGGTGCGATCCGGCCTGGGCCGAGTCTGACCCTCGCCTGGCCGAGCTGAAGCGGAGGGATCGCGACTTCGCCGAGTCCGACAAGGACCCGCTCTTCAAAGCGCAGATGGAGATCATGGCCAAGGTCATCCCGAAGTACCGCGAGCTGGCCGATCGCGGGCAGGCCGAGCTGACCTTCTCGCCGTATTACCACCCGATCCTGCCGCTGCTGGCCCACGTCGACTCCGCGCGCACCGCCAATCCGCAGATCCAGCTTCCCGACCGCCATTTCTCTCATCGCGAGGACGCCGAGCGGCAGATCGAGCTGGGGCAGGGCCTGTTCGAGCGCCTCGTGGGGCGCCGTCCCACGGGAATGTGGCCGTCGGAGATGGCGGTGGGGGAGAGCGTGGTCGGGTTGGCGACGCACGCGAACCTCGATTGGATGATCAGCGACGAGGAGGTGCTGGCTCGTTCGCTCGACACCAACTTCTACCGCGACGGCGAAGGCCGCGTCAACGCTCCCGACCAGCTTTACCGCCCGTTCAAGGTGGAACGAGAAGGGCGGTCGCTGTCGATGGTCTTTCGCGACTCGCAGATCTCGAACTCGATCGGCTTCGACTACCAGCGCATGTCATCTGTCGAAGGCGCGCGCAACCTGGTCGGGCGCTTGAAGCGCATCCAGGAGCAGCAGGGGGACAAGGATTACCTGGCGGTCATCGCCCTGGACGGCGAGAACGCCTGGGAGTTCTACCCGCGCGACGGCCACGACTTCCTGAACGCCCTCTACACGGACCTCGAAGCCTCGCCCGAGCTCGTCACGACCACCGTCTCCGACTTCATTCGCGAACACCCGCCCCAGCAAAGCCTCCGCCACCTGCACACCGGCAGCTGGATCGGCGCCAGCCTCGACACCTGGATCGGCGACCCCGAGCACAACATCGCGTGGGAGCTCCTTGCTGACACTCGATCGTGGCTCGAGGAGCAATCGGTTCAGAAGCCCCAGCAGTCGGATGCGGCCGCGCTCGGTTGGCGGGAGATCCTTATCACCGAGGGCAGCGACTGGTTCTGGTGGTTCAGCCGCAAGCACGACTCCGGCATGGACACGATCTGGGACAACCAGTTCCGGCTGCACCTGCGAAACGTCTACAAGCTCATGGGTCAGCGCGCGCCCGCGCGTCTCTTCCAACCGATCATCCAGCGCACGCCCACGCCCGAACGCAAGGTGCCCGCGGAGAGCATCAGCCCCAAGTCGCGCACCGACCCGGTCTGGAGCAAGGCGGGCTATTACATCGTCGGCTCGGGCTTCGGCGCGCTGCACCGGCCGGCCGGCGTCGTCGAGCGCGTCCTCTACGCCTGCGACGCGGAGCGTGTGTACCTCTGCGTCGACAGCCCGAGGTCGCCCGCGGATCTGGAGGCGCAGAAGATCCAGTTCTGGCTGTACTGCTCCGGCGTGCCTGCCGAAGGCAACGGCGGCACGCTCGAGCTGCCGTTGCCGCTCACCGCCGCGGCCGAGTTCGGATTCGACGCGGCGCACGTGGTCCGGATCGTTCCTCGCGTCGGCGGAGCGTTGGTGACCGTCGGTCGCGTCGACGAGGCGCAAGCCAGCGCCGAGCCGGTCGGCACGTTCGACGAAGCCGATCCGTTCTTCATCCGGATCCCGCTGTCGATGCTCGGCCGGCATGGCGGGGACACCATGGAGATGGCGCTCGTGGTGACCCGCGACGGACGCGACATCGAGCAGGTGCCGCCATCGGGATCGCTGGGGCTGCGCATCCCCGATGACGGTTCGGCCGCGCTCGCGCCGGGCCCCAAGCAGCTCAAGGTGCTGGTGGCCACGTCCGAGCTGGCCCCCTTTGCCAAGTCGGGCGGCGTGGCCGACGTCGCCGCCTCGCTGTCCAAGGAGCTCCGCCGCCTGGGCCACGACGTCCGTGTGGTGATGCCGCGCTACCGCCAGGTCGACATCGGCAAGCACGGGCTCCGCCCGGTCGTGCGCGACCTGCAGGTGCAGCTGGGGTCGCAGACGGTGCCGGCGACCATATTCGAGGGCCGTCTGGGGGAGATGGTGGTCTACTTCGTCGATTGCCCTCAGCTGTACGACCGCGAGGGCATGTACGGGTTCGGTGACGACGACGCCCGGTCGGTCTACTTCTCGCGAGCGCTGCTGGAGATGCTGCCGGCGCTTCAGTTCTCTCCAGACGTGATCCAGATCCACGATTGGTACGCGGCGCTCGTGCCCAACCTCATCGATCGCATCTACACCGGCGGTCCCGTCTCCGAGGTCGCCACGGCTCTCACCATCCACAACCTCGCAGCTCAGGGGGTCTTCGGATTCGGCGCTCTGACGCTGGCCGGCCTCGACAAGTGGGGCTTGATCCGGGTCGGCATCCCCGGCCTCGACAATGTGGTCAACGTGCTCGGTCGCGGCATTCACTTCGCGGACGTCGTCAACACCGTCAGCGACCGCTACGCGGCCGAGATTCAGACCCCGGAGCTCGGTGAGGGGCTCGACGAGCTCATCCGCGCCAACGCGCACAAGCTGCATGGGATCGTCAACGGAATCGATTACGAGATCTTCGATCCCAAGCGCGATCCGAACATCCCGCACCACTACACCGGGTCCGCTATAGAACCCAAGGCGCTGGACCGCGCCGAGCTTCGCAGCGAGCTCGGCCTGGAGCAGTCCGACCGCCCGCTGTGCGCGATGGTTTCACGCCTTTACGAGGTCAAGGGCCTCGATCTCGTCGAGCAGGCCATGCCGGCGCTGCTGCAGTTCGGCGTGCAGGTGGTGGTCATCGGCACCGGCGACCGCCGCTACGAGGACATGTTCCGGCGCTACGCCGCCGAGCGTCCCGGACAGGTCGCCGCGGCGATCGGGTTCGATGCGCCGCTCGCGCAGCGCATCTACGCCGGCGCGGACATTCTGTGGATGCCGTCTCGGTACGAGCCCGGCGGCCTGGCGCAGCTGATCGCTCTGCGTTACGGAACGATCCCGGTGGTGCGAGCGACCGGCGGGCTGGCCGACACGATCAAGGACTACGACCCTGCAGCCGCCAGGGGCAACGGCTTCACTTTCGCCGCGTACGACCCCTGGCAGTTCTATGCGACCGTCGTGCGCGCGGCCGAGATCTACCGGCATCCGGATTTGTGGTCGTGGCTCGTTCGTCGCGCCATGACCGAGGACGTGTCGTGGTCGCGGTCGGCGCAGCGCTACGTGCAGCTCTTCCACGCGGCGATCGCCGCCCGGCGCGAACGCCGGGGAGTCACCGCAGTTCCAGACTAAGCACTCGCCTCCCCACGCAGTGGGGAGGTCGGAAGTGCCGACAGGCACTTCCGGGTGGGGAGTTTTCGTACTCCAGGATCGACGTCCACCCTGGCGGCTAGCCGCCCCAGTCGGGCAGCAGGCGCAGCTGCTCAACGCGGCGGGCGCCCGGCGCGTATGCCGTCTCGAAGTAGTCGATGACCATGCGGCGCGCCGCGAAATCCGTGACGACCTGGCGGATCGAGGCCCGCATCATCTCGACCCAGCGTTGGGGAACCCCGTTCTTGTCCCGCTCGAAAAACGCCGGAATGACCTCTCGTTCCAGCAGGCGGTAGAGACCTTCCGCCTCGGCGTGGTCGTCCACGGTCGGACGGTCGAGGGTCGCGCCCGACGGGATCGCCCAGCCCAGCTCGGGCCGGTACCCCTCATCCCACCAACCGTCGAGGATGCTCACGTTCAGCACCCCGTTGGCGCCCGCCTTCATCCCGCTCGTCCCGCTCGCCTCCAGGAACCGCAGCGGGTTGTTCAGCCACACGTCCGCCCCATGGACGAGATGGCGGGCGAGCGCGAGGTCGTAATCGCTGAGGAACGCCACGCACGGCTCCTCCCGGGCCAGCTTCACCACGCCGGCGACGATGTCCTTGCCCGGCTGGTCGGCGGGATGCGACTTGCCGGCGAAGAGAAACTGCACCGGGCGGTCGGCGTTGCTCAAGAGCTTGGAGAGGCGCTCGCGATCCTGTAGCACGAGGTTGGCGCGCTTGTAAGGGGCGAAGCGACGAGCGAATCCGAATGTGAGCGCATGCTCGTCCATCGCCTCCGCCTCCACCGACCTGGCCTTGGCGACCGCGAGCAGCTGCTTCTTGAGCTCGAGGTGCACCGCCCACAGCTCGGCGGCAGGGATCTCTGAGACCGCTTGCCATCGCCCGTCCTTGCCGTCCAGATCCCACCAGTCGGGCCCGACGTAACGCCGCAGCAGCTCCGCAATCTCCGGTGCCACCCAGGTCGGCATGTGGACGCCGTTCGTGACGGAGCCGATGGGCACCTGCGTCTCGGGCAGCCCGCGCCAGGCGTCCTTCCACAGCCGCCGGGAGACGGCGCCGTGCAGGCGGCTCACCCCGACCGCCTGGTCGGCGAGCCGCAGGGCGGCATAGGTCGTGCACAGCCGCTCGCGCGGATCACCTGGACGCTGGCGGCCGAGGTCCATGAATCGGTCGAAGGTGATGCCGACCTCGTTCAGATAGGGGTTGAGCAGGTCCCAGACCAGCCCGGGCTCGAAGTAGTCGCTGCCGGCGGCAATCGGCGTGTGGGTCGTGAACACGATCCCGGCGCGCGCGACGAGCCGAGCCTCTTCCAGCGTCATCTGTCGCGACGTGCGCAGCTCCCGTATGCGCTCGATCGCGCACAGGAAGCTATGCCCCTCGTTGAGGTGGAAGACGCCTGCGACCATGCCCAGCGCCCGTAGCGCCCGCACGCCGCCGATTCCCAGCACGATCTCCTGGCGCAGGCGCCGATCCGGCTCGGACACGTACAGGCGGTCGGTGATCGCGCGCAGGTCCGGTGGGTTGGCTTCGAGGTCGGTGTCGAGCAGGAACAGGGCCACGCGGCCGACCTGCGCCCGCCAGACGCCGATCTTCACCTTCCGGTCGCCGATCGGCGCATCCACCTCGACCCCTTCGACTCTGCGCACCGGGAGCTCTTCGCCTCGGTTCTCGAAGTAGACCTCGACCTGGCGGCCGTAACCATCGATCTCCTGGCGCCCGAAACCCTGCTTGTAGAAGAGGCCCACCGCGACCAACGGCAAGCCGAGGTCGCTCGTGGCCTTGAGGTGGTCGCCTGCGAGCACGCCGAGACCGCCTGAATAGATCGGAAGGCACTCGGCCAGGCCGAATTCGAGGGAGAAGTACCCGATGACCATGGGCGCGTGCGCATCCATGAAGGGCGGTCGGCGGTCGTAGTACTCGCGGTAGGCGGCGCGAGCGTCCTCGAGCGCCCGTTTCACCTCATCACGCTGGAGCGCATCGCCGACCCCCTGCTCGCCGAGCTGCGCCAGCACCAGGACGGGATTCTGTCGCGTGGATTCCCAGAGCTCGGGGCTGAGCGCGCGAAACAGCGCTTCGATGCGAGGCTGCCACGTCCAGAGCAGGTCGTGGGCGAAATGATTGAGTTCTTCCAACACCGACCTACGATGGTACTTACTCGAATGGGTGCGACATGAAGGCTGTGGTCATGGCGGGCGGCGAGGGGTCGCGCCTCCGCCCGCTCACCAGCCGCCAGCCGAAACCGCTGGTGCCGGTCGCCGGGCGGCCGATCATGGAGCACATCCTCCTGCACCTGCGTCGCCACCAGATGCGCGACGTGATCGCCACCGTGCAGTACCTCGGCGCCTCGATTCGCAACTATTTCGGCGACGGCTCGGAGCAGGGCGTGGCGCTGACGTATTCGGTCGAGGACTCTCCTCTCGGCACCGCCGGCTCGGTCATGCTCGCGCGCCAGCAGCTGACCGAGCCGTTTCTCGTCATCTCGGGCGACGCGCTGACCGACATCGACCTCGGGGCCGCGATCCGCTTCCACCGCGAGCATCGCGCGCTTGCCACGATCGTGCTCAAGCCCGTCCCCAACCCGCTCGAGTACGGGGTCGTGGTCGTCGATGAGGGCGGCGCGGTGCAGCGGTTCATCGAGAAGCCGAGCTGGGGCGAGGTCATCTCCGACCTCGCCAACACGGGGATCTACGTCCTCGACCCCGCCGTGTTCGACTTCTTCCACGCGGGCGAGGTCACCGACTGGTCCGGCGACGTGTTCCCGAAGCTCCTCAAGCAGGGCGAACCGGTATACGGCTGGATCGCTTCCGGCTACTGGGAGGATGTCGGGAGCCACTCCGCATACGTCAAGGCGAACT
>DASWBB010000090.1:0-39673 GCA_036390875.1 Candidatus Dormiibacterota bacterium | reverse complement strand
TCGACCCTGGCTACGAACTCTGGATCGCGAACCTTGAGATTCCAGTAAGTCACGCGCCGGCTCCGGGTCAGCAGATTGAACGCGAACTGGAGCGGCTCCTGGCGCGTGTACTGCGAGATGTTCTCGAACCACTCGAGGCTTGCCTGGGCCGCACGCTGCGCGCTCTCCACCACAGGCCGGCGCTCGGCTTCGTAGGCGACCAACGCCTCATGCACGCCCGAGTTCTCGTGAAGGCACGCGGCGAGCGCAAGCGCATCCTCCATCGCCAGCTTCGTCCCTGAGCCAATGGAAAAATGGGCGGTGTGAGCGGCGTCTCCGATCAGCAGCAAATTGCCGTCGCGCCAAGATCGCGCGCGTAAGGTGGCAAACCGGATCCAGCGGCTGTTGTTGGCGAGCAAAGGCTCTCCTTGCAACACGTCCGCGAACACCTCGGCGCAGAACGCAATCCCGTGCTCGTCGCTCTCGCCCGGTTTCCATGAGCGTTCGCCAGAGTCCACCTGGCCGCTGCGCATCCAGCTGTCCTCCTCGAGCTCGACGATGAACGTGCTCATCGAGGCGCTGTAGGGATATGCGTGGGCCTGCACTGTTCCGACATCGGTCTCGGCGATGAAGAACTTGAACGCGTCGAAGACAACAGGTGTGCCCAGCCACATGTAGCGTGCATGCCTTGCCTCGAGCTGCGGCTGGAACACCTGAGCACGAGCGTTTCGGGTCAGGCTGTTGACGCCGTCGGCGCCGACCACCAGATCGTGCGAGCTGCACAGCTGCTCGAGAGGAGGCGCCGGCCGACGGTAATGAATTGTGACCCCAAACTCCTCGCACCTCTCGCGCAGGATCGCCAGGAGCCTCTGCCGGCTGATGGCAGCGAACCCGTGACCGCCCGAGGTGAGGACCTGGCCGTGGAAATGCACATCGATGTCGTCCCAGATCGCAAAGTCCTTCGAGAGTCGCTCATAGAAAGCGGGGTCGGCATTCTCGATGCCGCCGAGCGTCTCGTCGGAAAAGACGACCCCGAACCCGAAGGTCTCGTCAGCGGCATTTCGCTCCCAGACCTCGACCTCGTGGTCTGGGTTCAGCAGCTTGACGAGCGTTGACAGATAGAGTCCCGCCGGCCCGCCGCCGATGATCGCTAGGTTGAGTGCCGGCTTCGAGGCCCTCAGCTCTTTTCTCGCAGCCGGAATCGCTGCAGCTTGCCGGTCGCCGTCCGCGGCAGCGCATCGGCGAACTCGATCGCCCGCGGGTACTTGTACGGAGCGATCTGGCTTTTGACAAAGTCCTGCAGCGCCTTCGCCGGCTCCGGGCCGAGGTCGGCGCCTGGCTGCAGCACCACCACCGCCTTGACGATCATTCCCCGCTCCTCGTCGGGCGCGCCGACGACCGCGGCCTCGGCGACCGCGGGATGCCGGAGCAAGGCCTCTTCGACCTCCGGGCCGGCGATGCTGTAGCCGGCGGAGATGATCATGTCGTCCGCGCGTGCCTGATAGCGGAAGTACCCGTCGCCGTCGCGAGCGTAGACGTCGCCGGTGATATTCCATCCGTCCTGCACGTAGGTCCCCTGCCGGTCGCCCCGCAGGTACCGGCAGCCTGTCGGCCCTTTCACCGCCAGCCGTCCCAGCTCTCCATCGGGCACGGGTCTCCCGTCCGGATCCTGGACCTCGGCCGCGTAGCCCGGCACGACACGGCCGGTGCTGCCGGGGCGGATTTCGCGACCTGACGCGGAGATGAAGATGTGAAGCATCTCGGTCGAACCGATGCCGTCGATGATGCGGATGTCGCACGCGTCGTGGACCGCGTCCCAGGTCGCCTTCGGGAGCGACTCTCCGGCCGACACGCACGCGCGCAGCGAACTGATTTTGGCCGCGCTCAGGTTGGGCACCATCGCGCGGTAGGCGGTGGGGGCTGTGGCGAGCACGGTGATGCCGTGGCGCTCGACCGCCTCCAGGAGGCGTGCGGGCGAAGGCTGCTCGAGCAGATACACCGCCGCGCGCGCCCGCAACGGGAAGACCACGCTCTGCCCCAGCCCAAACGTGAACGCCAGCGGGGGGCTCGCCGCGAACAGGTCGTTTTGGGTCGGCTGCAGCACGTGGCGCGAAAACGTGTCGGCGATGGCGAGGACGTCGCGGTGGAAGTGCATGGTCGCCTTCGGCTTTCCGGTCGTGCCGGACGTGAAGGCGAGCATGCATACGTCGTCGGCAGCCGTGGCCACGTTCTCGAACTCGGCGGGCTTGGCTTCGGCGAGGCTGGTCATATCGTCCTGGGCGGTGCCGCCATAGAGCAGGGTCTTCAAGCCCGGGATGGCCGCCCGCTCCAGGTCCTCGAGGAAACGGTGGTCGCAAATCGCGAGGTCTGGATGAGCTATCTCGGCCATCGTGCGCAGCTCTCCCGCGCGCAGCAGCGGCATCGTCGTCACGGCCACGCCGCCCGCCTTGACCACTCCGAGCCAGCTGGCGACCAACCACGGGTTGTTGGGGCCGCGCAGGAGGACGCGGTTGCCAGGCACGAGGCCCGCGTCCTCGACGAGGATCCGCGCGACCTGGTTCGACCTCTTGAGCAGGTCCGCGTAGTCCCAGGTCTCGGTGTCGGTCACAAGGCAGCGACTGGAGCCCGCGCCGGCCTGGACGTGTCGGTCGAGAAGCTCGGCGGCGCAATTGAGGGATGGCGAGTACTGGAGCTCGGGGAGGGTGAACAGGAAATCTGGCCAGGTCGCCCGGTCGGGGAGGTTCTCCCGGGTGAAGGTATCGACATGCGCCGATCGAGCGACCTGCTTCAAATGCCCTGTCTCGACATACTACCTTCATGCAGCCGGCCGACCGGCCTCGGAACGTGAACCCGGGAGAGCTCGCTCCGGCTCGTGGTTATTCGCATGCCACGGTCGCCGGCGACACGGTATGGATCGGCGGTCAGGTCGGCGCGGATGCGACCGGCCGGATCGTCGAGCCGGATGACATCGTGGCCCAATACGGCCGCGCCATTCAGAACGTGGCGGTCGCCCTGCGCGCGGCGGGTTTCGCGCCCGAGGACACCGTCAAACTCACCTACTACGTGACCGACATCAAGGCTTACAGAGAAAATCGGAGCGCGCTCGGAGCTGCACACCGCAAGTTCTTCCGCGCTGATTACCCGGCGTCGACCCTCGTCGAGGTGCGGTCGCTCGTCGACCCGGATGCGCTCGTCGAGATCGACGCCGTGGCGGTGCGCCGTCTATGAAAGAAATGCGCCCTGCGCGCGCCCGGCGGAAGCAATGGGAGCACTTCGACTACGAGGAGCGCGCCGGCGTCGCGACCCTCACCTTCTCGAGGCCGGAGCGGCTCAACGCCCTGACCTTTGACGTGTACGCGGACATACGCGACCTGACCGAGTCGCTGCGGCGGCGCGAGGAAATCCGAGTGCTCGTGATCCGGGGTCGGGGCCGTGGGTTTTGCTCCGGCGGTGACGTCGACGAGATCATCGCCGAGCTGATCAAGAGGGGCACGCGCGACGTCTATGAGTTCGCCCGAATGACGGGTGCTTGCGTGCGCAACCTGCGCGAGATTCCCCAGCCCGTGATCGCTGCCGTCAACGGTTTGGCGGCGGGCGCCGGGGCGGTCCTCGCCGCCGCCGCCGACATCCGCATCCTGGCCGAGTCGGCGAGCTTCCGCTTTCTCTTCACCAGCGTCGGGCTTTCGGGCGGGGACATGGGCATCTGCTGGCTGCTCCCGCGCATCGTCGGCCTCGGGCGCGCGACGGAGGCACTTCTGCTCGGCAGCAAGATCACAAGTCAACAGGCTCTCGCCTGGGGCCTTGCCTCCCGGGTCGTTGCCGACGATGAGCTCGACGCCGCGGTGGGCGACTACGCCACCCGGTTGAAGGAGCTCGCTCCATGGGGACTCGCGATGACCAAGGAGATGCTCAACCGCGCTGCCTCAACCGACTACTCCAGCGCTATAGAGATGGAGGCGTTCACCCAGACCTTGCTGATGACGGCCGAGGACTTTCGCGAGTTCCACGCAGGCTTCACGGGCAAGCGCAAGCCCGAGTACCAGGGTCGCTGAGCTCGCAGGCGCCAGTCGTCTCGATCAGACGAGGAAGCGGCCGTTCTCCATGATCGTCCTGCCGCTCACTGAGACGGTGGCGTGGGAAGCCAGCACGTCGACGTGCGAAGGACAATCCCAGTCAGCACCGGACTCAAAACCGGCAGGGCTCCCAAACGCGACATGCACGCCCGGAAATTTCTCGTCCTGGAGAAAATTCCCGACAATGCGAGAGAGGCCGACGTTGGTGCCGATCGCAAATTCGCCGGTCCGGTTGGAGTTCGGGTGCTGGGCCATGTACTCGCGGATGTCGGCCGACAGCCGAACGTCCGGCGTCTCCACCGAGACCAAGCGGTCGCCCTTGACGACCAGGCGTACCGGCGGCGAAATCAAGCCGTACTTCTCGGTGAACCAGTCGCCCATCTCTTCGGCGGCGATCACGCCGTCCACGGATTGCGGGCAGGTAAATGTCTCGCCCTCCGGCAGATTGCCCCAAAGTCCCTGCTCCCAGTAGCGCCCGTCGCACGGGATCCATTTGAGAGACGGTGTGAACGTCGCGACAAGATCGGTGCCGAGCGACGTGGTGACGGAAATCTTCTGGGCTTGCCGGACGATTTCATAGATCTGCCGGGTGACCCGGTAGATCTCCTCGTAATCGGCGGCCATTCCGTCCTGCATCACCAGATCGTTGATCCCGATCATGTGCCCGTGCCGGCTGCGCAGTTCGTGAGTGAGCAGTTTCAGCATCGGCTGACGAAATGCGAGCTCTCCTTTCTGACCGGTGCCGACGAAATATGACGCCGTCGGCGCGAAGCGGATTACGTCGTCTGCGATCGACCTGGGAAAGGAGGTCGCCGGCCGCGCGACGTGATCCTCCATCGTCCAGGTTCGGACCGCCGCCCCGGTTGCCAGCGCCTCCTCCTCGATGGCTTCGGCGATGTGCTGTCGAGGGCGGTCGCGGATGATGCAGACACGGTCCCGGGGCCCGATGTTCAGGCAAGTGCGCACAGCGTTTCGAGCGCCCGCGGCAAACTCAGGTCGCATTTCTCCCGAGAAGCTTAGTGGGGCGGACCAAACCAGAGTTTCGCGGGCCCGCCGGCGCACGTTGAAATCACCGGTCCGCACGAGGACGAGGGGAGGTAGCCGGCGACTCGCACGCCTTTCATCGACCTCCCCGGACGACGGTGTCGGTATCGTGGCGGCATGAGCTCTCAAGCGCCGGGCGGATCCCAGATCCGCATGATGGAGCCGCTGGCGCGCGCCTTCGAACGCTCGGTCCTGGAGCGCCCCAGGGACGGGGGGTTGTTTGGGCCCCAGAGCATGGTGTGGCGCGTGCACCGCGACCGCAGCTTTCCGCTCGCGGCCATCCGGTCGCTGATGGTTCAGGCGCTCCATCCTCTCGCCATGGCGGGCGTGGCCCAACATAGCGAATGGCAGCGAGATCCATTCGGGCGGCTCGCGGCCACAGCGGGCTACGTCCTCACGGTCACCTATGGCGACACCGACGCCGCCGACAGCGCCGCGGCCCGGGTGCGCGCGGTCCACACCCACGTACGTGGCACGGACCCCGTCACCGGACTCGCGTACCGCGCCGAGGACCCCGAGCTTCTTTTGTGGGTGCACGCCGGGATGGTGGATTCGATCGTCAACATCGTCCGGCGCTACGGCCGCTCGCTCGACCCGGCGGATGCGGACCGCTACGTGGCGGAGATGGCGCGCTTCGCCGAGATCATCGGCGTCCCCGCGACCATGGTCCCCAACAGCGTGGCGGCGTTGACTGAGTACATGGAGTCGGTCGAGCTGCGCCGCCTGACGCCCGCGGCGTCTGAGGCGATCGCCATCGTTCTTGATCCACCGGGCCTCGACGCCGCCACTCGCGACCTGTGGCATGACCTCGGGCAGGTCGCCGTCGGCACGCTGCCTGGCTGGGCGCGTTCGATGTACGGCTTCGACGAACCGCCCGCGGAGATGATGGAGCGCGAACCGGTCCGTCAGCTCATCGGCGCCCTTGATTTCGCCTTCGAGTCTTTCCCCGGCGTGCTGGAGGCTCGAGAGCGCATCGAGCTTCGGATGCGCGCATGAGCCCGGCTCGACTCCGCAGCCCGCTGCGGCAGTCGCGTCTCAGTCGGGGTTCTGCGCTGGCCCGGCTCGCGCTCCGCATCGGCGGCCGGTACCTCGCCCGGTCACCGCGCCTGATCTTCGCATCCGTAGAAGGTCGCGCCGACCTGCACCACGAGATTGCGCTGCGCACAGCCGACGACGTTGTGGAAGAGCTCGGATCGATGAAAGGGGCCCTCATGAAGCTTGGCCAGATGGCGAGCTACATCGACGAGGACATGCCCGCGTCGTTTCGCACCGCCATGGCGCGACTGCAGCACAACGCTCCGCCGATGACCGCCGAGCTGGCGGGCTCGGTGATCGTCGACGAGCTGGGCGATGCCCCCGAGCGAGTCTTTGCCAGGTGGGACCCGATGCCGTTTGCTGCCGCATCCATCGGACAGGTGCACCGCGCCATGACGCATGAGGGCACAGCCGTGGCCGTCAAGGTCCAGTACCCGGGCGTTGCCCGCACCATCACCTCGGACGTAAAGAACGTGGCCTTGCTGCGGAGGGTCGCCGCCGCCGCGTTCCCAGGCCTGGACACGCGCTCGCTCATCGATGAGCTGGCTGAACGGTTGCGCGAGGAGGTCGACTACCGGTTGGAAGCCGAAAACCAGGAGCTCTTTGCCAGTTATTACGAAGGCCACCCGGTGATCCACGTTCCGCATGTGGTCGCCGAGCTCAGCACCGCGCGCGTGCTGACGAGCGAGCTGGTGGGCGGAGCCCGGTTCGACGAGGTGCTGCGCTGGAATCAGAGTGAGCGAGACATGGCGGCCGAGACGATCCACCGCTTCGTTTCCCGCAGCCTATACCGGCTCCACGCGTTCAATGGCGATCCGCATCCCGGCAACTACCTGTTTCACGGACGGGGGAGGGTCACCTTTCTCGATTACGGGCTGACCAAGCGGTTCAGCGCCGAAGATCTCGCTCCGCTGGTCGACGCGCTTCGTGCTCTTGTCATCGAACGTGACGGCGAACTTTTCCGGGCGGCTCTCGAGCGTGCGGGCTTCCTCCGGCCGGGCGCGCCTGTGCCCACGGAAACGGTGGTCGACCGATTCGGCGTGTTCTACTCCACCGTTCTGCGCGACGCGGCGATGACGATCACGCCGGCGTTCGCGTCGCAGATCGTGCGCCGCTTCTTCGACGCGCGCGGTCCGCTGGCCCCGTACAGCGACGTTCCGCGTGCCTACGTGGTCCTGCAGCGCATCAACCTCGGCCTGTACGCCGTCCTCGGCAGCCTTCACGCCACCGGCAACTGGCGACGCATCGCCGAAGAGATCTGGCCCTTCGTAAACGGCCCGGCTTCGACTCCGATTGGCGAGGCGGAGGCCCGTTGGGAGAAAGAGGTAAAGGCCCGCGGTCGGGCGCTGCAACCCGTATGAGCGCTCCGCGAATTAAGCAACTGGGGTTGACAATCACCATTTAAGCAACTACTGTTGCTTACATGACTTCGACCCCGTCTCCCATAGGTGGGCCGGCCGACGGCCTCGCGGCCGCGTCCGCGCTGCGAGCGATCGCCGATCGGATCGAGGATGCCGAAGTCGAGAGGGCGATGCGAGCGGGCTGGTCGTGGTCGCAGGTGGCCGAGGCCCTTGGGGTCACACGCCAGGCCGTCCACAAGAAACATCTGAGGCGCCTTCTGATGGCTCAGATCGAGCTCAGGCGGCGGAACAATGAGTAGGGTTTTCGACCCTCCCAGACTGGCTCGGCTGCTCGTTTCCTGGGAGATCGGTCCGAGCGTCGGTCGCCAGTTCGTGGTCGAGGCGAAGCGAGAAGGAGCGGAGTTCATCGAGGCCGAGCACATGCTCCTCGCCCTGGCCGCCAGCCCCGAGAGCGACGCCGCGAGGCTCCTGAAGGAGTTCGGCCTGGATCACGAGCGGCTGGCTGCCGCCCTGCACGAGGAGCGTCGCCAGACCCTGGCGGTGGTGGGCATGAAAACCCCCGACACCAGGGTGGGCGAGGCGACCGAGCTCGACAGCTCGCCGTCGCTCGGGACTTCGGCGAAGGTGGCGGTGAGGCGCGCCTTGATTGGATCGAGGCATGATCGGCGACGCGCGCGCCTGCGCGGCACCGATCTCCTCGCCGGCATCCTCGAAGCCGAATTCGGAACCGTGCCCCGGGCCCTCGCGATCGCGGGGATCGATCGCCTTGTATTGCTCGCGCGGGCGCGAGCATCGGAATAGCGAGGCGCCGATGCTGATCAAGCTCCTGCGCACCTACCTGCGGCCGTACACGAACGCGCTGCTCGCCGTGGTCGCGCTGCAGCTGGTGGCGACCATGGCGTCGCTTTATCTGCCCAGCCTGAACGCCGACATCATCGACAAAGGCGTGGCCAGAGGCGATACCGGCTACATCCTCAACACCGGTGGCTGGATGCTGCTGGTCACATTTGTCCAGATCACCTGCTCGGTTGGCGCGGTCTATTTCGGCGCGCGTGCCGCGATGGCATTCGGCCGGGATGTCCGGTCGGCCATCTTCCACAGGGTGGGCACCTTCTCGGGGCGCGAGGTCGCCCAGTTCGGCGCGCCCTCGCTGATCACGCGCAACACCAACGACGTGCAGCAGGTGCAGATGCTCGTCCTCATGACCGCCACACTGATGGTCTCCGCGCCGATCATGTGCGTAGGCGGCATCATCATGGCCCTGCGCCAGGATGTCGGCCTGTCCTGGCTGATGGCGGTGAGCATCCCCGTCCTCGTCATCGCGATCGCCCTGATCGTGGTCCGGATGGTGCCCCTGTTCCGAGCCATGCAGGCGCGCATCGACGTCGTCAACCGGGTTCTGCGCGAGCAGCTCTCAGGCATCCGGGTCGTGCGGGCATTCGTCCGTGAGCACGATGAAGCCGAGCGGTTTGCGGAGGCCAACGCTGCGCTGACCTCGACCGCGTTGCATGCCGGGCGCCTGATGGTTCTGATCTTCCCGACGGTGATGTTGATCCTCAACGCGTCCAGCGTCGCCGTGCTCTGGTTCGGCGCCGGCCGGGTCGACAGCGGTGAGATGCAGATCGGCGCGCTGACCGCTTTTCTGATGTACCTGATGTTGATTCTGACCTCGGTGATGATGGCCACCTTCATGGCGATCATGATTCCGCGCGCCGCGGTCAGCTCCGATCGCATCAGCGAAGTGCTTAACACCGAATCCTCAGTGATCCCGCCCGAGCACCCGGTCCGAGAGGTGCACTCTCGTGGTGAGCTCGAGCTTCGAGACGTCGGGTTTCGGTATCCAGGTGCAGCGGCGCCGGTGCTGCAGAACATCTCGTTTCGGGCCAGGGCCGGACAGACCACGGCCGTCATCGGCAGCACCGGAGCGGGCAAGACGACCCTGATATCCCTGGTGCCTCGGCTGTTCGACGCCACCTCGGGCGACGTCCTGATCGACGGTGTGGGCGTGCGCGACCTCGATCCCGAGATGCTCTGGAGTCGCATCGGCCTGGTCCCGCAGAAGCCATACCTGTTCACGGGCACGGTGGCGAGCAACCTGCGCTACGGCAACCCCCAGGCCACAGACGCGGAGCTATGGCAGGCCCTGGACGTGGCGCAAGCGGCCGACTTCGTTCGCGCGATGCCTGGTGGGCTCGAAGCCCGTATCGCGCAAGGCGGCACCAATGTGTCTGGCGGTCAGCGCCAGCGGCTGGCAATCGCACGCGCGCTGGTCCGGCAGCCCGAGATCTATCTCTTCGATGACTCGTTCTCGGCCCTGGACCTGGCCACCGATGCCCGACTGCGGGCTGCGCTCCGCCCCCACACGGCGCAGGCGACCGTGGTCATCGTCAGCCAGCGCGTCTCCACCGTCTCGGACGCGGATCAGATCGTCGTCCTCGACGATGGCGCCATCGTCGGCCTCGGCCGCCATGAAGAGCTGTTGAAGACATGTCCGACCTACGTCGAGATCGTCCAGTCGCAGCTGGCCGCGGAGCCTGCAGCATGAGCGATCGATCGGCGGCTACAGCCCCGGCGGAACCGGTCGCGCGGCCGCGCCCGCCCATGCGCGGCGGCTTCGGCGGACCGTTCGGAGGCGGCGGCATGCTCGCGGAGAAGCCAATGCGCTTCGGGCCCTCGGTGCGGCGTCTGCTCGCGCGACTGAGGCCCGAAGGACCCAGGCTCATCGCGGTCATCGGCCTGGGCATCACGAGTGTCGCGCTTATGGTGATCGGGCCGAAGATTCTCGGCCGCGCCACCGACCTCATCTTCGCCGGCGCCATCGGCAAGCGGCTGCCGGCCGGACTGACCTCCGAGCAGGTGATCGCTGCCGCACGCGCGTCCGGCAACGCCAACCTCGCCGACCTCCTCGCAAGGATGCACGTGGTTCCCGGCCAGGGCATCGACTTCAACGCTCTGGGAAGCGTCCTTCTGTTGGCGCTCGGGCTTTACGTGACCTCGGCCCTGTTCAGCTGGGCTCAGGGATACCTGCTCAACGATGTGGTCCAGCGGACGGTGTATCTGCTTCGATCGGATGTTGAGGACAAGCTGAGCCGCTTGCCACTGCAGTTCTTCGACAGGCAGCCGCGCGGCGAGCTCCTCAGCCGGGTCACCAACGACATCGACAACGTTTCCGTGTCCCTGCAGCAGACGATGAGCCAGCTCCTGACCGGGGTGCTCACGGTGATCGGCGTGGTGGTGATGATGTTCGTGGTCTCGCCTCTGCTGGCGGTGATCGCGCTGGTCACGGTCCCGGTGTCCATCATCATCACGACTCAGGTCGCGAAGCGCTCGCAGAAGCTCTTTGCGGCGCAGTGGGCCCACACCGGCGCTCTGAACGGTCACATCGAGGAGGCCTACACCGGCCATGAGCTGGTGAAGGTGTTCGGGCGCCAGCGGGAAGTCGAGGAGGTGTTCCGCGATCGAAACGAGAAGCTCTTCCAGGCCAGCTTCGGGGCCCAGTTCATCTCGGGGCTGATCCTGCCTTCGATGATGTTCATCGGCAACCTCAGCTATGTCGCCATCGCCGTCATCGGGGGCGTGCGCGTCGCCACCGGCACGATGAGCCTGGGGGACGTGCAGGCGTTCATCCAGTACTCGAGGCAGTTCACCCAACCCCTGACCCAGGTCGCATCGATGGCGAACCTGCTCCAGTCCGGCGTCGCGTCCGCCGAGCGCGTCTTTGAGCTGCTCGACGCCGAGGAGCAGCGGGCCGACCCTGTCAGCCCGGCGCTGCCCGCCAGCCGGCACGGCCGTGTCGAGTTCGAGGACGTGTCGTTCCGATATATCGCCGACCAGCCCCTGATCGAGAACCTGTCCCTCGTCGCCGAGCCCGGACACACGATCGCGATCGTGGGCCCGACCGGCGCCGGCAAGACCACCCTGGTCAACCTCATCATGAGGTTCTACGAGCTGGACGCCGGACGGATCACCCTCGACGGCGTCGACATCACCACCATGCGCCGCGACGACCTGCGTTCACAGATCGGCATGGTGCTCCAGGACACGTGGCTGTTCGGCGGGACCATTCGCGACAACATCGCCTACGGCAACCCGCGTGCAACCGAACAGCAGATCCACGCCGCGGCGGAAGCAACCTTCGTCGACCGCTTCGTGCGAAGCCTCCCCCTCGGCTACGACACCCTCATCGACGAGGAAGGGAGCAACATCAGCGCCGGCGAGAAGCAGCTGCTGACAATCGCCCGCGCATTTTTGGCCGACCCGTCGCTGCTGATCCTCGACGAGGCCACGAGCTCTGTCGACACGCGCACAGAGGTTCTCGTCCAGCATGCGATGGCGGCCTTGCGCTCGGATCGCACAAGCTTTGTGATCGCGCACCGGCTGTCCACTATCCGCGACGCCGACCTCATCCTGGTGATGGAGGCCGGACGCATCGTCGAGCGCGGCACCCATGAGGAGCTGCTCGCCGCGCGCGGCGCCTACCACCGGCTCTATGCGTCGCAGTTCCGCGGCGGCGCCGAGGAATCGGCCGAAGAGCCTTCCGGGGTGCCGACCGCAGCGGCCTGAATTTCGCTCGCGGCGCCGAACTCATACACGTGCGCCGATAGGGCCGACAGCTCGCCCTATCGAGATCTCACAACCTCACGCCGGCCGGACTTCGCCGACCGCAGGATCGCGTCGCACACCTCGGAGGCGTGGTAGCCGTCCTCGAACGTCGCCCCGTGCGGCCCGACCTTCTTGTTCTTGGCGATACAGTCGAGGAGGTGATGCAGCTCGTGCACCATCGTGTGCTCCCAACCGATCATGTGGCCGTGCGGCCACCACCACTGCCAGAAAGGGTGCGTCGCCTCGGAAACCAGGACGTTCCGGAACCCTTGCGCCTCGGCGCCCGGGCGTGATCCGGGCAGGTGCACCTGCAGCTCGTTCAACCGCTCGAGGTCGAATGAGATCGAACCCTTGGAGCCGTTGATCTCGAAGGTCAACCCGTTCTTACGGCCCAGGCAGAAACGTGAGGCCTCGATGGTGCCCACGGCGCCGCCTCTGAACTCGATGATGGACTCGAAGGCGTCGTCGACATCGACTGCGCCGCCGGGCCGGTTCTTGATGAAGGTCCTGGTGGCGCCGCTCACCGCGGAAATGTCGCCGACCAGGTAGCGCGCGAGGTCGATCACATGAGCGCCGAGGTCGCCCAGAGCGCCAGAGCCGGCGACCTTCCTGTCGAACCTCCAGACCATCGGAAACTGTGGATCGACAATCCATTCCTGCAGGTAGCGGCCGCGGAAGTGGTAGATCTCGCCCAGCTCGCCCGCCTCGAGCATCTCGCGCGCGAGCCGAACCGCCGGCACGAATCGGTAGTTGAACGCGCACATGTGTTTGACGCCGGTCTTCGCGACGCGCTGCCAGATTTCATAGCTCTCGTCGGCAGTGCGGCCGAGCGGTTTCTCGCACACAACGTGCTTGCCCGCCTCTGCCGCCGCGATGGTCGGCGCCGCGTGCAGGTTGTTCGGCGAACCGTTGTCGAATAGCTGGACGCGGTCGTCTCGGACGAGTTTCTTCCAGTCCGTCGTGTAGCTCTCGTAACCGAAGCGACGAGCCGCCTCCGCCACCGCCGGCTCGTTGCGGCCGCAGATCGCCACCAGCCTGGGCATGAGCGGCGGCGGCCACGTCATGTACTGGATCTTCCGGTAGGCGTTCGAGTGAGCCTTGCCCATGAAGGCGTAGCCCAGCATGCCGACGCCGATCTCCTTGATCTTCTTGCCGCCCGCGGCGGCGCCCATCGTGACGAACCCGACCTGCTTCTTTCGCTTGGCCATCGCCCTCACCCCTTCTTGAATGCGGCATCGAATGCCACGTTGGAAGGAGCGAAATCGGTCCTGCGCACCAGGGCCAGCGCGTCCGGCGCGCCCCAGTCGCGGTCCATGCCCGAGTCCTCCCATTCGATCGAGAGCGGCCCCTCATATCCGATCCGATTGAGGGCGCGGAAAAGTGATTCGAAGTCGACGTCGCCATGGCCGGGCGACACGAAGGTCCAGCCCCTCTCCACGGCGCCGAAATCGATGTGGGAGCCCAGGATCGAACGGCGCCCGTCGAGCATCCGCTTCGAATCCTTGACGTGAACGTGGTAGATGCGATCGCCGAACTCCTGCACGAAGGCAGCCGAGTCGAGGAACTGATGCGCGAAGTGGCTGGGATCGAAGTTGATGCCGAAGCCGGCCCTGCGTCCGATCGCCTCCAGGGTCTTGCGCGTGGTCACGAAGTCGTAGGCGATCTCGGTCGGGTGCACCTCGAGGCCGAAGCGGACGCCCTCCTTGTCGTAGACGTCGATGATCGGGTTCCAGCGCTCGGCGAAGTCGGCATAGCCCCGTTCGACCTCGGCCCAGTCGTTGGGCGGAAACGAATAGAGCATGTGCCAAATCGCCGAGCCGGTGAAGCCGTTGACCTGCTTGACTCCGAACCTGGCGGCGGCCCGGCCGGTGTCCATCATCTTTCGTGCGGCCCGCTGCCGCACGCCTTCCGGGTCGCCGTCGCCCCACACGTCTGGGGGCAGGATGGCTTTGTGCCGGCTGTCGATCGGGTCGCACACCGCCTGCCCCACCAGGTGGTTGGAGATCGCCCAGCAGTTGAGCCCGTGCCGCTTGAGGATCTCCCAACGTCCATCGATGTAGGCGGGATCAGCCAGGGCTTTGTCGACTTCGAAGTGATCGCCCCAACACGCGAGCTCGAGACCGTCGAACCCCCATGCGGCCGCCTTGCCGGCGAGCGTGTCGAGAGTCAGGTCGGCCCATTGGCCGGTGAACAATGTGACAGGACGTCCCATGCGCAGATCTCCTTGTGCGGCAGTGCCCTGTATTCTGGAACCGTTGAGGTTGCGGGGTCTTCAGCACGTTTCGTCGCCATACCCCGAGGGACAGGACGCATCCGTGCGCCGGTTCTACAGGGATGTGCTCGAGCTTCGCGAGCAACCCACCCCATCCACGCTCGCGGACATGGGGCTCTTGTGGTTTTCCGCCGGCGACGGCCTGGAGCTGCACTTCTTCCCAGGTTCACCCGACGTGGAGTCGCGGCGCCATTTCTGCTTCGACATCGAAGATCTCGAAGAGACCCGACGCCGCCTCCAGGAAGCGGGCCTGGAGCCATTCGACGACACGCCGATCCCAAACCGGCCGCGCTTCTTCTGCCGCGACCCGGTGGGCAACCTGATCGAGTTCACCAGCATCGAGGGGGACTACCGCGACTGACGTTGAGGACGGGCCCTGGCATCTGGGCCATGGGCCCCTCTGATGCTTAATCGCGAGCGGAGATCAGCTTTTTGGCGCGCTCGGCGATCTGCTGGCTCGCTGTCGTGAGGAGCCTGGTGTCGGCGTCGAGGGCGAGCATCTGGTAGCCGGCGTCATGCCACTGCTTGGCGACCTCAGGCGTGCCGCACATGATGCCGGCAGTGACGTGGTGCTCTCGTGCGGACTCCGCGATTCTCTCGATCATCCGCCGGTGGCCCGGATCCCTTCCCTCGTAGCCAGAATCGAGGCCGGCTGAGACGGCGAGGTCGTTGGGACCCACGAACACCGCGTCGATGCCTGTCACGGAGAGGATGTCATCGACAATCTCCACCGCCTGCACCGTCTCCACCATGACGACGCAAAGCGGATGCCGCCAGTCGCTGTCGACGACTCGAGCCCTGGTCGGCCCCATGCTCCGAAAGCCGGCGGGCGGATAGCGGCACGCCCCGACGGCGGCCTCTGCCTCAGGCACCGAGTTGATCATCGGCACGATGACTCCTCCCGCCCCGGCATCGAGCGCTTTCATGATGGTTCCGGGCTCGTTCCACGGGACGCGCACAAGCGACGGCACGCCGGTCGTGCTGATCGCCTGCAGCATCGGAAGCATCACGTCGTACCCGATGAGGCCGTGCTGCGTGTCGACCACCACCCAGTCATGGCCTGAGCGCGCGGCCACCTCGGCGGTCCAGGTGCTCGGGATGGTGCACCACGCACCTACTGTTGCCTCTCCGGCCTGCCAGCGCTCGCGGAGCGAAGTCACGGCGCGCCCACCTTGACAGCGTTGACGACGTTGAGCAGCGCCTGCCCATCGAGGGCCCGCCGGAGATTTTCGCCGACCACTTCCATCAACCGTGCGTCGGCCTCGACGGTGGCGCCGCCGGCATGCGGAGAGAGCAGCACGTTCTCGAGGGCGCGAAGCGGCGAGTCGATGGCGAGCGGCTCGACTTCGTAAACATCGAGGCCGGCCCCCGCCAGGTGGCCGGATCCGAGCGCATCGATGAGCGCTTCCTCATCCACGATCGGGCCGCGGGCGGCGTTGATGAGGTAGGCCCCGCGCTTCATCTTGGCGAGCGCGGCGGCGCCGATGAGGGCGCCGGTGTCGACATCGAGCGGGGTGTGGACGCAAACGATGTCGCTTTGTCTCAGCAGCGTGTCGAGGTCGACGCGCTCCGCGCGGGCGAAGTCCCTGGCCACGACATCAGTGAACAGGATCCTGGAGCCGAACGCGGTGAGCCTCCGCGCCACCGATGAGCCGACGTTGCCGAGGCCGATGATGCCGACGGTCGCGGCGCCAAGCTCTCGCCCGAGCATCTCGTTTCGTACGGGGTCGTCGGGCCGCCACCGCCCAGCCCGCATCGCGCGGTCGCCATGGAAGGAGTGGCGCAGCAACGCGATCATCGCCATCAGCGTCCAGTCGGCCACCGACTCCTTGTTGTAGCCCGCGGCGTTCGCGACCGGGATGCCGAGCTCGGCGGCGGCGCGGTAATCAACGGTGTCGAAGCCCACGGACGGCATCTGCACGAGCTTGCAGCCGCGCATGCGCTCGAGCACCTCGCGGTCGACGCGATGCCTGTGGCGCTGATCGCCGATCACCAGGTCGGCGCCCGCGCAAGCGGCCAGCACGGCGGACTGGGCCGGTGGCGGAGCGACCAGGACCACGTCGACCTCGTGCCCGCCCTGGAACATGGCCCGTACGGTGGCTTCGTCGTATGGGCTGAGGCAGGCGACGCGGACGTTCACTGGCCGCGAAGGCTAGCACCGGAGTTACAAGCGGTTCCGCACCGAGCGGTCGCGAGCCCTCTCGTGTGCGGCGCACAGATTCACGCTTGACAGTCGGCCGGCGCGGAATATAATCCGGTAAGCGCTTACCGGTAAGCGCTTACCGCGTGTGCTGGTCGCCGGACACAAGGGAGCAGGCAGCAGGCCCGTATGCCAGAGCCGAAGAAGCCAAAAGGGACCCTGACCATCTACGACGTCGCCGGTCGCGCCGGAGTCTCGATCGCGTCGGTATCGCGAGTCCTCAACGGCCAGGGCAGCCCCCGCGCCGAGACCCGCGAGCGCGTGCTGCAGGCGGTGCGCGAGCTCAGCTTCGTACGCGACGGCGCGGCCCGTGCTCTTTCCAACGGGCTCAAAGAGGTTGTCGGCGTCGTTTTCCGGCGCGGGGGTGAGCAGCTCTTCGAGGGCGAGGACGAGAGCTTCCTCTTCATCGACGTCATCAATCGGGGCATCGAGGTGGGGGCGCAGCGTCGTGGATTCGATCTGTTGATAAGTTCCGTCGGGTTCAACGACGACAACGTGGCGGCCCGGATCGCGGCGCTCGCGGGCAAGGCGGACGGTTTGATCCTCCACGACCGGATGCTCTCGACGGTCGGTATCGCACGGCTGGCTGACATGGTCCCGGTCGTCACCCTGGCCGGCACACCCACCCCCGCGTCCTTGAATGTCCGTTGCGACAACGCGTCCGGGATTCGTGCGCTGGTCCGTCACCTGGTGATCGACCACGGCTATCGGAGCCTCGGTTATGTTTCCGGACGGGCCGACAGCCCTGACAACCGAACACGTTTGCGCGCCTTCGAAAACGAGGCGGCCGCAGCCGGCGCCACCATCGACACGGGGCCGGCGTGGCAGGGCAACTACAGCGCAGCGGGCGGGGCCAATGTGATCGAAACGCTTCTCGACGCGGGCAAGAAGCTGCCGCGGGCCATCCTGTGCGCCAACGACCAGACCGCCCTGGGCGTGATCCATGCGCTGGCCCAGCGCGGAATCAAGGTGCCGGAGGACGTTGCGATAACCGGATTCGACGACGTGCCGGTCGCCCGCCACCTGCACCCGCCCCTGACCACGATTCGCCAGCCGATGCAAGAGCTCGGAGCCAAGGCCTTCGACATCCTCTACTCGAGGATCAGCGCCGGCGGCGGCAAGGCCGACACCGTACTCCCGGTCGAGCTCATCGTGCGCGAGAGCTGCGGCTGCGCCGGCGGCGCGACCGGCGAGGCGAAGTAGCCGATGCAGGCTGTACTTCGCAGGCTTGGTGTTTACCTCCTGGCAGCCTGGGTGGCGCTGACCGTCAGCTTCCTCCTGCCGAGGGTGGTGCCGGGCAACCCGGTCGCGGGCGCCGTCGCTCGGGCTTCGCAATCAGGCAACTGCAACTCCCAGTGCGTGGTGGCCATCGAAGAACAGCTTGGCTACAACGTCCACACGAGCATCTGGGATCAATACCTGCAATACGTCGGTAATCTCGCGCACGGCGACCTCGGGCACTCGTGGTCGGAAAACGCACCGGTGAGCAGCCTCATCCTCCAGTACCTGCCCTGGACGCTGGGTCTGTTGGTGATCGCGACGATCATCGCGTTCGTGGCCGGCACCGCGATCGGAATATTGATCGCCTGGCGCCGCGGCTCGTGGCTCGATTGGATCTTGCCCGGCGCCACCTTCTTCCAGGCGATTCCCTATTTCTTTCTCGCCCTTGTGGTCGTCTTGATCTTCGGGCAGACCGGGACGATGCTCAAGTGGTTCCCGAGCCTGTTCGGGTACGACATCTACGCGGTCACTCCGGGGCCGAACCTCCCCTACATCGAAAGCGTCGTCAGCCACGCCATCCTGCCAGCGGCGACGGTGATCCTCGGCTCCATGGCCGGATTCATCCTGACGATGCGCAACAACATGATGACCACCCTGGACGAGGATTTCGTCCTGGTCGCGGCAGCGAAGGGCCTGCCCGCCCGAAGCGTGGTGTGGTACGCGGCCCGCAACGCACTGCTGCCGGTCGTCGCCAACTTCACGATTGCAATCAGTTTGCTGGTCTCGGGCCAGATCCTGGTTGAGATCGTTTTCAACTATCCCGGGATAGGCTTCCACCTCTTCGACGCACTGGGGAAGCTCGACTACTCGCTGGTGCAAGGGATCTTCGTCGTCATCACGCTGGTGGTGCTCGCAGCCAATCTCCTGGCGGACGTCGTCTATGTGCTGATCGATCCACGGGCGCGGCAGGTGGCCTGAGATGACGATCAACAGCACGGCCTTGACCGCGGTCTCGCCAGGGGCGGGGCCGAGCGTCGAGCCGGTATTTCATCGCGCCCGAATCCTGCGTCTGCCGCGCTCCCCGCAAGTGCTCGTCGGACTGGTGATCCTGGCCGTCTTCGGAGTGGTGGCCATCATCGGTCGCTGGATCGCGCCCTACTCCCCGAACGCGACAGACGAGACACACTGGGTGCAGCACATCCTGGTCCCCGGCACAGGCTCGGACACCGGATTCCCCGCGCAGTATTACCCGCTCCCACTGCCCCCGTCGGCCGCGCACTGGCTCGGCACCACCGTGTTCGCGCAGGACGCATGGTCGCAGCTCCTTGCGTCCACACAGGCGACGCTGTTCGTCGGCCTCCTCGCGGCCGCGATTGCCACCGTCCTCTCCGTCCTGATCGGCGTGAGCGCCGGCTATCTGGGAGGGGCCGCAGACGAGGGCCTGTCACTGGTCGCCAACGTATTCCTAGCGATTCCTGGGCTTCCGCTTCTGATCGTGATCGCCGATTACGTGCCTGCCGCCGGCTCGAGCATCGTTCTGGTCGCGGCCATCATCGCGGTCACGACCTGGGCGTACACCGCCCGCACCCTGCGGGCTCAGACCCTTTCGCTCCGCAACCGCGACTTTGTCGAGGCGGCGCGGGTTTCGGGCGAGGGGCGGTCTCGCATCATCCTGGTCGAGGTTCTTCCCAACCTCATTCCGATCGTGGCCGCGTCCTTTCTCTTCACGACTCTTTCGGCCATCGGGGCCTACATCGTGATCGCCTTCCTGGGCCTGGCCGGCTCGCCGACCTCGTCGCCGCCCGGACTCTGGAACTGGGGCGAAATGCTGCGCGAGGGGTTCGCCAACAACGCGGTGCGCAGTGGGTGGTGGTGGTGGTGGGCGCCTCCGGGCGCATTCATCGCTCTCCTCGGTACCGGCCTCGCGCTGCTCAATTTCGGCATCGACGAGTTCATCAACCCTCGGCTGCGCGCCGCGGGCCTCTCGCGCAAGGCCGCCCGAAAAGCCGGCATCAGCCGCCGTCCGAAATTCGGCATGACACCTGTGGTTAGTGATCGTCCTCACCCGACTCCGCTTCGTGGAGCCTCCCTCCCCACAGGTGGGCAGGGAGAACCGGTCTTGGAGATCCGCGGCCTCAGCGTGGACTACGGCTACGGCGACGATGCGGTGCACGCGGTCGTCGATTGTGATCTCACGCTTCGGCGCGGTCGTGTGCTCGGCCTCGCGGGCGAAAGCGGCAGCGGCAAGACCACGCTCGCCCTCGCCGCACTCCGCCTCCTTCGAGCCCCGGCGCTGATCACCGCCGGCCAGGTGCTGTTCCACTCCAAACCGATCAGCGAAGACGGGCCCGTGGGGACAATCGATCTGCTGGCGGCCGACGACGACGAGTTTCGCGCCATTCGATGGTCGGAGATCGCGGTCGTGCTGCAGAGCTCGCTCAACGCCCTGAACCCCGTCATCACCATCGGCGCGCAGTTCGACGACCTGCTGCGGGTGCACCGCCCGCATCTTTCAGCCACCGAGCGCTGGGCGAGGTCGGTCGAGCTGTTCGACATGGTCGGGATCAACGCCGAGCGGCTCCGCAGCTATCCGCACGAGCTGTCCGGCGGCATGCGCCAGCGCGCCATGATCGCAATGGCAATCGCGCTCGAGCCCCAGGTGATGATCCTGGACGAACCGACGACGGCTCTCGACGTGGTCACCCAGCGAGAGATCATCGAGGAGCTGATCGGTCTGGGGGATCGCATCGGGTTCGCCACGCTCTTCATCACGCACGACCTCTCGCTGCTGGTGGAGCTGGCTGACGAGATCGACGTCATGTACGCGGGCCGGCTGATGGAGCGCGCGCCGGCGGCGGCGTTGTTCCGAGCCCCGCGACTGCCTTACACACACGGGTTGCTCCACTGCTTCCCTCCGCTGCACGGACGGCGGATCGCAATGGAGGGGATTCCGGGGTCGCCGCCGGATCTGCGTGACCTGCCGACCGGCTGCCCTTTCAACCCTCGGTGCCGCTGGGCGATGCCCAAGTGCCGCCAGGAGCTGCCGCGCATGGCGCCACTCGATGGGCACGCGCGAGAAGTCGCCTGCTGGCTGCACAGGGATGGCGCCACGGTCCCGGCCGAACTCGCATTGCCGGAGCCGGCCCTGGCCGGCGAGGTGGGGAGGTGAGTCCGGTGCTCGAGGGTCGCGACCTCGTCAAGTCGTTCTCGGTCAAGGAAGGCCGGAGCCCGCTTGCCCGCAAAACTCGGGTGCACGCGGTGGACAACGTGACCGTGCGACTCGACGCGGGGAAGGTGACCGCCCTGGTCGGTGAGAGCGGCGCCGGCAAGACGACCGTCGCCAGGATGCTGGCCAAGATCATCAAGCCCGACGCCGGCGACGTGCTGCTCGACGGACAGCCGGCGCCGTCCGGCCGGCCGCGGTCTTACGCCGCGCAGGTGCAGATGATCTTCCAGGACCCGTTCGCGTCGCTGAACCCGGTCCACCGCATCCGTCATCACCTGGTGCGGCCCCTGCAGATCCACCACATGACCGGCGGCAACGTGGACAAGGCGATCGAGGAGCTGCTCAATCGCGTGGCGCTGAAACCCGCCGAAAATTTCACGGACAAGTTTCCGTACGAGCTGTCCGGCGGGCAGCGGCAGCGCGTGGCCATCGCCCGGGCCCTGTCGGTCCGCCCGCGCGTTCTGCTGGCGGACGAACCGGTGTCGATGCTCGACGTCTCCATCCGCCTGGGCGTCCTCAACCTCCTGGCGGACTTGCGCGACCGCGAGCACCTGGCGATCCTCTATGTCACCCACGACATCGCCTCCGCGCGCTACCTGGCCGACACCATCGTCGTGATGTACGCCGGCCAGCTCGTCGAGGCGGCACCGAGCGTCAGCCTCACCGACCACCCGGCGCACCCGTACACGCAGCTCTTGCTCGCCGCCGCTCCGGACCCGGACCGTGCCGAGACGCCCAAGCTCGCCGACCGCGGAGCGCCGCCCAGCCTGTCCGCCCCGCCGAGCGGCTGCAGGTTCCACCCCCGGTGTCCGTATGCCATGGAAATCTGCAAACGCCAGGTCCCGCCGAGCTTCGCCGTCTCGTCGGGCCACATCGCCGCGTGCTGGCTTCATGCCAAGCCTGGAGAACAAGGCGGAAGCGAAAACGGCGCGCTTTCAACTCCTGCCGGCCAACTCGACATAGAGAAACAAAAGAGGTGAGGAAGGATGGATGTGCGTCTGGCGTTTCGGTCTCCGCCGTCCTGGTTGACCCGTGGGGAGTGTTTCCGTCAGCAAATTCAGAGCGTCACGGAGGTGACAGATAGATGAATCGGAGAGTCCTGACAAGCCTGGTCGGCGTGGCGGCGCTGCTCATTGCAGTCGCCTGCAACGCGACCTCGACATCGACGACGTCGGGAGGGAAACCCCTGATCGCTGAGCCGACCACGGGCGTCACCTTCTCGGAAGACTTCAACCCCTATGACAACAACTCTGTCGCATCCAGCATGGGCACGCGGAGCATGGTCAACGAGCCACTGGTCGAGTTCGACCAGCTCGATGCCACCGCGGCCGGAACTCACCCGTGGCTGGCGACCGCGTATGCATTCCAGAACAGCGGCAAGGACCTGCAGGTCACGATCCGTCAGAACGTGAAGTTCAGCGACGGTTCGGCATTCGGCCCGGCCGACGTAGCCGCCACCTTCAAGATGCTTGAGAACCCGAAGGCCAACACCCGTGGGGTTCCGCCCCAGGCGTCGGACCCGACGGTTTCCGGCAACAACGTGACCCTCCACTTCTCGTCGGCGCAGTACACCGGGCTGTTCAACATCCTCAGCAACACCTTCATGATGAAGGCGTCCGTCGCGAACCAGATCGCTCAAGACCCCACGGTGGTGATCAAGGTTCCGCTGGGCACCGGGCCTTTCATGCTTTCGAGCTACTCGAGCTCGCTGATCAGGTGGAAGCCGAACCCTAACTACTGGGGCGGCACTCCGCCAGAGTCTGAGGTCGACACCCCATCCATCGCCACCAACGCAGCGGCCAGCGACGCGCTGATCAGCGGCCAGCTGGACTGGGCCGGGAACGACATCCCGAACGTTTACGCCAACTTCGTCAATCTCAACCCCCTCACCAACCACGCCTGGTTCGCCGCCGGCAGCACCGTCACGCTTTGGTTCAACCTGAACCCTGGCAACGGGGGTGCCACCGGAATCGAAGACGTGGCAGTCCGCAAAGCGGTCAGCTATGGCGTCGACCGCAACGCGCTCGCCCTGCTGGGCGAGTCGGGCTACGAGAACCCCGCGACCTCATCGAGCGGGCTCATCCTGCCCAACCAGAATGCCTTCCTTCCCGCCGACGGGAGCTTGAAGAACGACCTGGCCATCGGCGGCAGCGTGCCTGACGCGGCTACGGCCGCGGCCAACAACCTACCCAAGGGCATGGACGTCTACGAAATCCTCAAGGGCGCCGGCTGGGCTGCCCCAGCGACCTCCAGCTACGACAGCGCCAAGGGCGTCTTCAAGTCAGGCGGCAACTGTGACGGCAGCAACACCGCCAACTGCTGGACCAAGGGCGGCGAGATCATCAAGTTCTCGGTCTACGACCCGGTTCCCTTCTCCGACTACTGGGAAAACGCCGCTCTGATGTCACAGGAGCTCCAGCCACTGGGCATGGACGTGACCACGAAGCCGGCGCAGGGCTACTCGGACTGGAACACCAACATCACCTCACAGCCATCTCAGTGGCAGACTGCTATCCACTGGGGCAACGGCGGGAGCATTCCCTACATCCAGTACCAGAACTGGTTCGACAGCACGGATGCCAACTCGGTGGCGCATTTCCAGGGCTGGAAGAGTGCCGACGCCGACGCGGCCCTTCGGCAGTACGAGAGCACCGACCCCAGCGACACCGCGACCCTTTACCCGATCGTGCAGAAGCTCGAGAAGATCATGTCGACCGAAGTTCCTGACGCTCCGCTGCTCTATGGAGCTGACTGGAACGTTTTCAGCAGCGCCAAGTACACGGGCTGGCCCAACCAATCGCACCCATACATGAACCCGTCGCCAAGCGACCCGCAAATGCCGTACATCCTCATGCAGCTCAAGCCTGTGTCCTAACGCTTCAGATATCGCGTTCGTCCGAAGAAGCAACCTGTCCGGCCGGCGCCTCGCCGGCCGGACCTCACCAATCACCAGCAATCGACAAGGAGCCATGAGCAGCGCCAAGCCAGTCATCCGCGGTGACCATTCCGACCTGATCGGTCGACTCAGCCTTGAGCAGAAGGTGCGCCTGCTGACCGGCGCCGACGGTTGGCGGCTCTACGGCGAGAGCGCGCTCGGCCTGCGGCCGATCGTTCTTTCCGACGGGCCGGCCGGCGTGCGCGGAACGCGTTTCGATCGCGCGCGGCCATCATCATCGCTGCCGTGTCCTGTCGCCCTCGCCGCGACCTGGGACGAGCAGCTGGTCCACCGGGTTGCGCTTGCGCTCGGCCGCGAGGCACGTGCCAAAGGCGTCGACGTGCTGCTCGCTCCGACCGTCAACATCGTCCGCACGCCGCTCAGCGGTCGCGGCTTCGAGTGCTTTTCCGAAGACCCGGTGCTGACCGCGCGAATCGCAGTCGCATACGTGCGCGGCGTGCAAGAAGCCGGGGTCGCCGCGACCGTCAAGCATTTTGTCGCCAACGATTCGGAGACTGAGCGCAGAAGCTACGACGCGCTCGTCGCCGAGGGCGTGCTCAGAGAGCTCTATCTACCTCCATTTGAAGCGTGCGTCGCCGAGGCCGACGTCGCGCTGGTGATGGCAGCCTACAACTCGGTCAACGGCGCTTTCATGACTGCCAATCGCACCCTGCTCCACGACCTGCTGAAGACGGAGTGGGGATTCCGCGGCGTGGTGGTCTCCGACTGGTCGGCCACCGATACCACCGTCCCCAGCGCGCAGGCCGGCCTCGACCTCGTCATGCCCGGGCCGCACGGACCCTGGGGTGATCAGCTGGTGGCGGAGGTCAAAGCCGGCAAGGTGGCCGAGGCCGAGATCGACGACAAGGTCGCAAGGCTGATCGGGCTGGCTGGTCGTGTCGGCGCCCTTGAAGGGTCGGTCGACGGGGACCCGCCGCATCGCCCCGCAACCGGCGCGCGGGATCTGATCGACCCCGCTCTGCTGCGCCAGGTCACCAGTCGGTCTTTCGTGCTGCTGACCAACCCGCGCGGGCTGCTGCCAATGCGAAGAGGCAGCGTCGAGCGGCTCGCCCTCATCGGCCCGAATGCGCTCGAGCCGCAGACACAAGGGGGCGGCAGCGTACGCGTCCTCCCTGTCGCCGGCAGAGACCTTGCGGAAACCCTGGGCGAAGCGCTCGACACCTACGTCAGCGTCCATCAGGGCTGCGTCACGAGCGCGACCATCGCCGTCCCCCCTGACGGAAGCCTTCACGACCCCGTGAGCGGCGAGACGGGCGTTCGCGTGGAGGTTCGCACCGCCGACGGCGCGGTCGTGAGCGATGCAAGGTTTCCGACCAGCGTCCTCACCTGGTGGGACGACCTGCCCGCGGCCGTGCACCTGCCGGACTCGCAAGTGGTGATGCGGGCTAAGTACCGAGCTCGCGTCGACGGTCCCCATCTGCTCGGAGTCGCGGGCGTCGGGCGGCTGAAAGTCACGGTCGACGGCACCCCGATGGCTGAAGGCAAGACCGATCTTCGTCGCGACTCCGTGCAGGCGCTGTCACAGCCGCCGGAGCTGCGCGTGCCATTGCAGCTCCAGGCCGGCCGTGACGTCGACCTGTTGGTTGAGCACCACCCCAACGCAAGAGGGCCCCACTCGGGTTTCGCGACTCTCCGCATCGGCATCGCCCCGAAACAGGAAGACGACAAGCTCATGGCGGACGCGGTCGTTGCGGCTGCCGCGGCAGACGTGGCGGTGGTCGTGGTGGGTTCGGCCGATGGCACCGAGAGTGAGGGCTACGACCGGGAGAACATGCTCCTGCCCGGCCGCCAGGATGAGCTGGTGCGGCGCGTCGCCGCCGCCAACCCCAAAACGGTGGTGGTGGTCAACTCCGGGATGCCGGTGCTGATGCCGTGGGCCGATGACGTGGCGGCAATCATCCAGGTTTGGTTTCCTGGACAGGCGTTTGCGGATGCGCTCGCCGACGTGCTCGTCGGGGTTGCCGAGCCGGCCGGCCGTCTCCCCGTGACGATGCCCCGCGCCGAGGCGGATTCGCCGGTTCTGCACGCGGTCCCTCAGGCGGGCGACCTCGTCTACGCCGAGGGCCTGCTGGTGGGTTACCGCGGGTACGACCGCGGCGAGGTCGAGCCGCTGTTTTGCTTCGGCCACGGCCTTGGGTACACGGACTGGGCATACGAATCGCTGGAGCCCGGCGCAGGTTCGATCACAGCCGGCGACGATGTTGCATTGGTGGTGTCGGTTCGCAACATCGGCGCACGCCCTGGTCGGGAGGTGGTGCAGGTCTACCTGGACGGACCGGGTGACGATCCAGGGCGGCCGCTGCGCGTCCTATCCGCGTTCGCCACCATCACGGCGGATCCCGGTGAGACGTCAGGGGTGACGTTGACGGTGCCGGCCCGACTGTTCGCACGCTTCGATGAGTCGCGCCGCGAGTGGGTCTGGGTTCCCGGGACCTACACGCTGCGCGCCGGCCACTCGTCTCGGGATCTGAGGTTGAAGGCAGAGGTGGTGCTGCGATGAAGTAAGGAGGAGGCCAGCTCGCGGTGGGCTTGCGTTCAGGCCGTCTCAGGCACCTCGAGGAGCTCGCCCTCGATGTTGATCTGGATCTCGTCGCTGACGATGAATTTGCCGTCCAGCATCATGTCGAACTTCATGCCGAAGTCCTTGCGGTTGATCTCCGTCTCGGCCGCGTAGCCGATCCGGTGACCCATGTTGGGGTCGTTGAATTCGCCGTACTTGACGACCTTGAGGGTGACGGGATGAGTGTTGCCCTTGATGGTCAGGTCGCCCGTCAACGTCGCGCTGTCCGGACCCGTCATCTCGAGCCTGGTGCTCTTGAAGGTCATCGTCGGATACTTGTCGATCTCCAGGAAGTTGGACGACCGCAGATCCTTGTCCCGCTGTTCGTTGTGGGTGCGGATGCTCGCCGTGTTGATGGTGGCCTGGACGGTCGTGCGTTCCGGATGCTCTGGATGAATGTCGCCCGTCGCGGTAACCTCGGCAAAGTGCCCGCGCACGGTCATCATGCCGAGATGCTTGGCCGAGAACTCGACCTGAGTGTGCATCGGATCAAATTTCCAGTTGCTCATCGACAGCCTCCTTCGTAATAGTTGACCCCGCAACCGGGCAACGCACCGACAGGAGGCTGTATTCCATTCAACGCTCGTCGACCCGGCTCCGACTTAGGCTTTGCATCCGATGGTGGAGGTGCGCGCTGAAGCCCGCGGCGATGATTGGCTGTGCGATGTCACCGTCGACCAATCCGGCCGGCGCACCCGGCACGCGGTTACGGTCCGGCGAGCAGATCTCGAGCGTTGGGCCGATGGCACGGAGCGCGAGGACGTGGAAAGCCTCGTCGTGCGGAGCTTCGAGTTCCTTCTCGAGCGAGAAGCGCCCAGCGCCATCCTGGCCACTTTCGAGCTTTCGGTGATTCAGCGTTACTTCGCGGAGTTCGACCGCACGTTCAGGCGTCCGAGGCGTGGCGGGTCCGTTGACTGATTTGAGCGGCGTGCGGGCTCTGACGTTCGACGTGTTCGGCACGTGCGTGGATTGGCGTTCCGGGGTGGCGGCCGAGGCTCGACGTCTCGGCGCACTCAACGGTGTCGACGGCGACTGGGAGCGCCTGGCTGAGGCCTGGCGCGCGCTGTATGCGCCTTCGATGGATCGTGTTCGGCGCGGCGAGCTGCCATGGACCAACTTCGATCGTCTCCACCGCCTGTCGCTGGATCAAGTCTTGCGGGAGATTGGCGCCGAGGGCTTCGATCCGGCCACCCGCGACGAGCTGACCCTGGCCTGGGAGCGCCTGCCGGCGTGGCCCGATGCGCCGCCTGGTCTGGAGCGGCTCGCCCGGCGCTTCACGATCACAACGTTGTCGAACGGAAATCGATCCCAGCAGACGGCGCTCATCCGGTTCGCCGGCTTGCCCTTCCAGCGTCTCCTCTCTGCTGAGGACTTCCACCACTACAAGCCCGACCCCGAGATTTACCTTGGCGCGGCCACCCAGCTCGGGCTCGATCCGGGCCACGTGATGATGGTGGCGTCGCACAAGTCAGACCTGCGTGCCGCCCAGGCGGCGGGCATGAAAGCCGCCTTCGTCGAACGGCCCCTCGAGAAGGGACCTGACGGAGGGGCCGACCGCTTGCCCGATCCATTCGCCGACGTTCAGGCCACCGACTTCATGGACCTGGCGGACCAGCTCGCCTGCTGACCCCTGTGAATTGAGGGCCGCTGAACCGTGTGCGGGCATGGCGACTTACGAGCGTCTCCCGTAAACAATTTGATCAAGCATGCGTCTGCCGGTCAGCCTCAGCTCGGAACACGTGATCATCGCCCTGGCGGCCGCCGCGGAGGCGAAGGATTCGTACACGGAAAGCCATCCCCAGCGGGTGGCGAATACCGCACTTCACCTCGGCACGCGACTCGGCTTTCAGGAATCGGATCTCATCGCCTTGTATCGCGGCGGCCTCATCCACGACATCGGCAAGATCGCCCTACCAGACGCAATTCTGCGTAAGCCGGGACCCCTTAATGCCGAGGAAGAACGGCAGATGCGCGCGCACCCGGTAATCGGCGAAAGCATCGTCAGGCCGCTTCCGTCGGCCGCGGACATCTTGCCCATCATCCGCCACCACCACGAGCGATTCGACGGCGGCGGGTACCCAGATGGCCTATCGGGCCACCGCATTCCTCTCCTGGCCCGAATCGTGTCGGTCTGCGACGCATACGACGCCCTGGCGAGCGACCGGCCCTACAGGGCCAAGCGCAATTCGGAGGAAGCGATCGAAACCTTGATGCGAGGCGCGGGCCAGCAGTGGGACCGCGAGCTGGTCTCGCTTCTGTTGTCGGAACTGCCCGCGATCCGGTTCGAGGTCGCCAGTTGACCTGGAGCTGACGGCTCTTAGACTCAGCCGGTGCCGATGACTCCCTTCGACCGAGCCGTAGGTCTGCGCGTGCTCGCGCTGCACCAGTTGATCTACGAAAAGTCAGGCGGTCGAATCGGCCGGCGCATCGGTAGGTCGCCGATGCTGCTGCTGCGCACGATCGGACGCAAGACCGGTCGGCCACGCACCGCGGCCCTGCTCTATCACCGCGACGGAGGCAACTATGTCGTGGTGGGATCCAAGGGTGGCAGCGACGTCGCGCCCGCGTGGCTGCGCAACCTCGAAGCGACTCCAGACGTAGGCGTGCAGGTGGGGACCAAGCTTTTTCCGGCGAGGGCTCGGGTGGCATCGGCAGAAGAACGAAGCCGGCTCTGGCCGGAGATGACCAGGCTGTGGCCGCAGTACGACCGCTACCAGTCGCAGACTCAACGCTTGATTCCGTTGGTGATCCTCGCGCCGACCAGCGGCGAGGCCGGCCTCCACTAGGCCGCGGGGGTCCGCAGACAGAACTCCTCGATCAGCGCAACGACCGTCTCCGGCGCGTCCTCCTGGATGAAATGTCCTGCATTCGAAAGCTCGTGAACGGTCCCTTTGGGGAAGAAGGCACGGAACCCAGCAATCGCCACGTGCGGCCAGATCGCGCGGTCGCGCATACCCTCGATCATCATCGCCGGCACCCCGGCCTGTCCAAGCTTGAACAGGCCCGGAAGGGATGCGACCAGCGTCTCGCGAATTCGTTCCAGGTGCAAACCCTCCAGCGGGAATGCAATCGCCGCGCGGCATTCCTCGAGGGTGGGGAAGGCGGCCGCGTAGGCCTGCAGCCACGTGTCGGTCACGACCTCGCGGCGCTGCAGCCCCAGCGTCATCATGATGCCGCCGACCAGATACCGGAGGTTGCCGAGGACGGCCTCGAGCTGACCGGCCTCCTCCATGGCTTTGATGGCCGCAAACCATGGGGTCAGCCGCTCCTCGCGAACATTGCGATCGGTGCCGAAGATGGTGTTCATGGCCACGAACCTCTTCATCCGATCGGGATACCTCGAAGCGACGACGGCGCCCATCGGCCCGCCCCAGTCCTGCATCACGAGTGTGATGTCGTGCAGGTCGAGGTCTTCGATCAGACTGCCCAGGTTGCGAGCGTGGCGGTCAAGGGTGTAATCGGCTGAGGCCGGCGTTTCCGATTTTCCGAACCCCATATGGTCGGGCGCGATCACCCGGAAGTGACGAGACAGAGCCGGTATGAAATTCCGATAGAGATAGGCCCAGGTCGGCTCCCCATGGATCAGGATGATGGGCTCGCCGGCCCCTTCATCGACGTAGTGCATTCGGAAGCCCGGCCTGGTCGTGAAGTGCGCTCGAAACGGGAATGTGCCGTCGAACGTCTCTCCGGCCGGGATCCCACCCAACTACAGGCCGGCCTTGAGCTCTTTCCCGACCTGGGCGATTGCCGTGCCCAGGACAGTGACAATCCGGTCGATCTGCTCGTCGGTGATCACGAAGGGGGGTGAGATGGCGATCACGTCTCCCGCCAACGGCCGGAAGATCACGCCCTGCTCGAGCGCAGCCAGGCAGACGCGCCGGGCCGCGCCCATCGAAGGATCGAACGACTCCTTCGTCCCTCGGTCGCGCACCAGCTCGACGCCGCCGATCAGGCCCAGACCGCGCACGTCGCCCACGATTTCATGCGAGCGCAGTTCCTGCAGCCGCTTCTGGAGGTAGGCCCCCTTCTCGGCTGCTCGCTCGACCAGGTGCTCGTCTTCGAGGATCTGCAGGTTTCGCAGCGCGACCGCGCACGCGGTCGGATGGCCGCTGTAAGTGAAAGCGTGTGCCAGCGGTCCCTTCAACTCCTTCAATGTGTCGTGGACCGAGTGGGTCATCATCACTCCTGACAGCGGCAGATAGCCGCTGGTCACGCCTTTGGCGAAGACCATCACATCCGCCTGGACGTTCCAGTGCTCGAGGCCGAACCACCGCCCCGTCCGCCCAAAGCCCGTGATCACCTCGTCGGCGATCAGCAAGAGCCCGTACTTGTTGCAGATCTGGCGCACCAGCGGGAAGTAATCCGCGGGCGGCACGATCGCGCCCCCCGCGCCCTGCACGGGCTCCGCCACGACCGCAGCGACCGTATCCGGGCCGGCTTTCAGCACGACCTCCTCCAGCGCTTTGGCGTAGGCGGCGCCCGCAGAGCCATCGCCGGAGAACCGGTACGGGTCGGGTGCGGGCGCGTGCAGGAAGCCTGGGGCCAGGGGGTCAAACCCTTTCCAGAAGTTGGCCAGGCCGGTGGCGCTGGTCGCGCCGTAAGTGAGGCCGTGGTAGTCGCGAAGCCTGGAAACGATGTTCACCCGATTCGGCTCGCCCCGCAGCTTCCAGTAAAGACGCGCGATCTTATATGCGGTGTCGTTGGCCTCGGCCCCGCCCGAGGCGTAAAAAGTCACCCCGAGATCGCCCGGCGCCAGCTCGGCAAGCTTCGCCGCGAGCTCGATGGCGGGCGCTGTGCCGAATCCCCCGTAGCCGGAGCTGAAGGCGAGCCTCTTCATCTGCTCTGCCGCAGCTTCGGCGAGCTCGGTCCTCCCGTAGCCCACGTTCACGTTCCAGAGCGAGGCCATGCCATCTATGTACTCACGCCCCTCGATATCGGTGAGGGTGGCGCCGCGGCCGCCGGCCAGGACCAGCTGGGGGATCGTGCCCGGAGGCGCGCCGAGGTCACCCTGGGGGTGCAGCCAGTGGGTCCGGTCGAGCTCGTAGAGCCGGCTCGACTCCTCCGCGGAAAATCGCCTGGCTGCCACCAGGCAAGGATAAGCGCTGTCCGAGGCGCCCCCGCCCCGTGCGTTTCAATGGGCCGGAGACCGTCCCGTCGCAGGGAGACAACCCCGCCCGCCGGTGGTACACCTCGGATATGAGGCCCGGCCGCTGCTTCGGAATGCCCCAGGGGCCAAGCTCAGGCCTTCACTTGTGACCGACGACAGCTCCCAATCGTCCTCGATCGCCAGGCTTGCCGCGCGATCGAGACCGGCTCGTCCCGCCACGCAGTCGCTCGTGGCTCTGCCTCCGCTCCGGCCGAGACCGGCAAGAGGCGACGGCGACAGGCCTGGGCCGGACTCCGGGCGCTCGCCTCGGACGCCGCTCGGTCTTCGGACCCAGTCTGCCGCTCTGTTTGCGCTGCTGGCGGTTCTCGTCTCGGGCTTGCTGGGGTTGATCGCGGTCGCCAACCATGCTTCGGTTCAGACCAACAACGAGCAGGAAGCGCTCCTGACGTGGCAGTACCAGTCGGCCAGGATCGACGCCTTCGCGCAATCCGCCGACGGTGAGATCTTCCAGTGGAACAACGCCATGGCGGCCAATGATCTCCCTGGAGCTTTGCAGGAGGAAAAGCTGATCGCCGCCGACAGCTCGAACATCACCGGCCTGCTGGCAAGAATCTCGGCTCTGCAGCTTCCCGGTGACGCCATGCCGGTCAGGGCTGCTCAGAGTCAGGCGGCGCTTGCGCTGATCGCCTTCGCCGCCAACTTCATAAAGGGCGGCGTTCGCTCGGACGCCGACCTCCAGGTCGCGGGCGCCGCGGCGCTGAAGACGTGGCGCGAGGCCGCGGCCCAGCTGGATCCATTCATCAACAGCGAGGTCCTGGACAACCACGCCGTCCAGGCTGCCAGGACGGCCTATGTCGACAACGTTCTGACCCTTGGAGGCGTGATCATCCTCATCGCCCTGCTTCTGCTCGGGTGGCTTCAATTCCGCCTCACGCTGGGGCCCATCGCGCGGCTGGCCCAAATCGCCCACCGCCTTGCCGAGGGTCGACAGGCCACGATCACCGCCACCAATCGAAGGGACGAGATCGGCGTACTGACGGGGGCGCTCGCCGCCTGGCAGGAGACGCTCGGAGGCGCCCTGTTTCGGCTTCGCGGCGAGGTCGCCGACTCTGCCAGCACGCTGTCGGTGGCCGCCCAGGAACTGGCTTCGGCGACCTTCGAGCAGACCACCGCGGCCACGACCACGTCCGCCAGCGTGGAGCTGCTGGCCAGCAGCTCGGCGCTGATCGCGGACTCCATCGATCGCGCGGCGATCAAGGCCGACCAGACACGCGAGAGCCTCGAGCAAGCCCAGCTCGACCTGCGCTCATCAGGCGAGCGCACGCTCGCGCTTGCCGGCCGGGTCAACGAGGTCGAGGGCATCCTGAACGTCATCAACGAGATCGCCGATCAGACCAACCTCCTCGCGCTGAACGCCGCCATCGAGGCCGCCCGCGCCGGGGATGCAGGCCGTGGCTTCGCGGTCGTCGCGGATGAGGTTCGGCGCCTGGCCGAGCGGACGAAGGCGGCCGCGGGTGACATCGCGAAGCTCGTCCAGGGCGCTCAGGCTGAGAGCACCGACACCGTCCTTGCGCTGGAGAAAGGCGTCAGGCAGATGGAGCGAGGGCTCGTGATGATGAAAGAGATGTCCGATTTGGGCATCCAGGTCCAAATGTCCGCCCAACAGCAGCGAACGGCGACCTCCCAGGTGATGGATGCCATCGAGCACATCGCGGAGGGAAGCCGTGCGGTGGCCACCACGGCCCAGGACATGGCCTCCGCGGCGGCGAACCAGGGTGAGCTCGCATCGGACCTGGCCGGGTCGGAACGAACCCGGAGCCAGAAGCCCGTTTTGGCGGCGCTGCCGCCCCTTCGCAAACCGGCCTGAGGAGTGCGGCGCGGACGCGCCGGGCTACAGTGAGCGCGTGCTCCGGGTTGCGGTCAAGCTGCCGGCGGCCGCCGGACGGATGGGCGACTTCCTTGCGGACGTGACCGCGCTCGAAGCGGCGGGCGCGGACTCGATCTGGCTCGATAGCTGGACCGAGACATCGATCGAGGCGGCAACCGAAGGTTGGATTCATCTGGGAGCGATCGCCGCGGTCACGCATCGCGTCCGTCTCGGCATGATTCTCGGCCGGGCACCCGGCTGGCCGGCCGCGGTGGACGTGGTCGAGCGGCTGAGCAGCGGTCGGGTCGTGGTCGGCATGCCCCGCGGCAGCGAGGCGAAAGCGCTTTTCGAGCAGTTGAAGCGCTGGCGCTCCGCCTCGCCATCGCCCTCGATCCTCATCATCTGCGACACGTATGCCGAAGCCGAGAAGTCGGTGGCGCCGGCGCATGGCGTCATCGTGTCGGGGGGCGAAGAAGAAGTGCGCGCACTGCGGGCAAAGCGCGGGCCGGACCATGAGTTCGAGGTTTGGGTCGACGTGCCCGTGCCGGCCGACAAGGCGGGCTGGGCGCAGATGATCGCCACACTGCAAGCGGCCGGGGCCACCGGCATCATCGTGCCCTGGGACCCGCGCCTGATCGACCTCTTGCGGAGCGCCGGCGAGCCCGACGATCGCTCCGACCTGTTGATCGCCACCGGCTGACCAATTGCCCGCGAAACTTGACACTTCGTTGGCCGTGAGCTAGCTTCGACCCAATCCCGCTAGCTGTTTCGGAGGGTTAGCGACTGCAGACGGTCACTCGTCGTGACGTCCTGAAGTTCGGTGTCGCCGGCGCCGGCGCGCTGGTCGCGTCGGGTCTCGGTTTCGAAGTGGCGTTGGCCGACTCCACCAAGGTCAAGCAGAACCTGCGGATCGCGGGCGCCAAGGAGTCCCACTCGATCTGCCCCTACTGCGCGGTCGGGTGCTCACTTGTCGCCTACACCCGCCAGAACGCCGACGGCAGCGTGCAGCTGCTTCAGATCGAGGGCGACCCTGACAGCCCCGTGAATGAAGGTCGCCTCTGCCCCAAGGGCGCGACGGCGATGCAGCTGGCGATCTCGCCGCGCCGGGTCGAATCACCCCAGTACCGTGCTCCGGGGGCCGCCGGCTGGAAGAGCGTCTCCTGGGACTTCGTGCTGGACAAGATCGCCCAGAACATCAAGGCTTCGCGTGACGCCACGTTCGTCACGACGGATGGCAACGGCAATACCGTCAACCGCACCGAAGGCATCGCCTTCGCGGGTGGCGCCGCATTCAGCTCGGAGGAGGGCTACTTCGCCACCAAGCTGATGCGGAGCCTGGGACTGGTACACCTAGAGCAACAGGCCAGGGTTTGACACGGCCCCACGGTGGTCAGTTTGGCCGCCACATTCGGAAGGGGAGCGATGACAAACCACTGGCGCGACATCAAGAACGCTGACCTCATCCTCATCAACGGCGCCAACCCCGCCGAGGCCCACCCCGTCGGCTTTCAGTGGTTCATGCGAGCCAAGCTCGACCGCGGGGCCAAGATCATCCATGCCGATCCCCGCTTCACGCGCACGTCGGCCGTGGCCGACATGTACCTGCGCATCCGCACCGGCAGCGACGTGGCGTACTTCGGCGGCCTGATCAATCACGTCCTGCAAAACAATCTCTTCCATGACGAGTACGTGCGCAACTACACGAACGCGTCGTTCATCGTCAAGCAGGGGTTCGGTTTCACGGACGGACTCTTCTCGGGTTACAACCCCAACACACGCGCGTACGACATCAGCAGCTGGAGCTATGAGGTCGGCAGCAGCGGGTTCGCCAATCGCGACATGACCCTCCAGCACCCGCGGTCGGTCTTCCAGCTGATGAAGGCCCACTACTCGCGCTATTCGTCGGAAATGGTCTCGAGCATCACCGGGATTCCGGTCGACGACTTCAACAAGGTGGCGGACCTGGTCGGCCAGATGGGCAAGCCCGACAAGGTGATGACCATCGTCTACGCGGTTGGGCTGACGCACCACACGACCGGCGGACAGCTGATCCGCTCGGGGGCGCTGCTTCAGCTTCTGCTGGGCAACATGGGTCGACCGGGTGGCGGCATGAATGCCGAACGCGGCCATGCCAACATCCAGGGCAACACCGACCACGCGATCTCGTGGGAGATCCTCCCGGGGTACCTGAAGATCCCGGCGCCGGGCCAGAAGAACCTCGACGACTACGTGGCGGCGAGCGCGCCCAAAAAGTCAGATCCGAACTCTTGGAACTTCTTTGGGACCAACTACCGCAAGTTCATGGTCAGCACCCTCAAGGCCTGGTACGGCGATGCCGCGACCAGAGCGAACGAGTTCGCGTTCGACTACGTCCCCAAGCCCGGGCAGAACTCTTCATGGATGTCGATCTACGACCAGGCCCTGAAGGGAAAGATGGAAGGCGTGATCCTGTCGGGCATGACGGCCGCGAGCATCGGCCCGGATGCCAATCAGGTCCACCAGGCGCTTTCGAACCTCAAATGGCTGGTGGTCATGGATGCCTTGCCGACCACCAGCTCCGAGTTCTGGCACGCGCCCGGGACCGATGCCAGCCAGGTCAAGACCGAAGTCTTCATGATCCCGACGACCCACTGGATCGAGAAGGACGGCTCGTTTGTCAACAGTGGCCGCTGGTCGCAGTGGAAGGACCAGGTGCTTCCGCCACAGGGCCAGGCGCGACACGACCATTGGATCCTGGCCGACATCTTCAGCCGGGTGAAGGCCCTCTACACCCAGCAGGGCGGGAAGTTCCCGGACCCCATCATGCATATGACCCTTGGTTACAAGGACCCGCTGAAGCCGGAGCTTGACGAGATCGCCAAGGAGATCAACGGCAAGGATCTCTCCGCCGGCACGCAGATGACCAGCTTCGCGAACCTGAAGGACGACGGCACGACGACGGCCGGTGACTGGATCTACACCGGCAGCTACCTCGACACAGGGAACCTGATGAAGCGTCGGGGTGGCATCCAGGACCCGGCGACGAACGATCCCACCGGGATGGGGTTCTACTCCAACTGGGCGTGGAGCTGGCCGCTGAACCGTCGCGTGATGTACAACCGCGCCTCCGCCGACCTCAACGGTCAGCCCTGGGATCCCAAGCGGCCCGGCATCACCTGGACCGGAACCAAGTGGACGGGCGACGTACCGGACTACCCGGCGACGATGGACCCCCACGATCCGAAGGCGTACCTGCCTTTCATCATGAACGGCGAGGGCGTCGGGAGGCTGTTCAGCAACGGCATGAACGACGGCCCGTTCCCCGAGCACTACGAGCCGGTCGAGTCGCCGGTGACCAACCCGCTCCACGCGAACAACTCGGCATCGCCCGTCGCTTTCTTCTACGACCAGGTCGCGGGACGGCCAAACCGCTTTGGCACCGTGACCGACTTCCCATACATCGCGACCAGCTACCGCCTGACCGAGCACGAGCACTACGTCACGCAGCACGTTCCGCACCTCGTGCAGCTGCAGCCCGAGCCCTTCGTCGAGATTCCGTGGGAGCTGGGACAGACCAAGGGCATCAAGACCGGCGACAAAGTGCGCGTCTCGTCCAAGCGCGGCAAGGTGGAGGTGCTTGCGGTGGTGACCAAGCGCCTCGGCTCGCTGACCGTCGCAGGGCAGAAGGTGTTCCAGATCGGCATCCCCATTCATTGGGGCTATGTCGGCATCGCCGCCGACAGTGATCCGAATCACGGCCGGTACTGGCTGGCCAACGCCCTGACTCCGTTTGTCGGCGATGCCAACGCGCGCACACCCGAGTTCAAGGCCTTCCTGGTCAACCTGGAGAAGATGTGATGGCGAGAGCCGCCGTTGCCGCGGGGCCGTTCACCGAGAGGCGCGACCGAACCGCGGAGTTGCGGCAACGGCACGCGTTCGCCCGTGAGCTGCTGGACTTCTACGGTGCCCTGCTGGCGGTTCAGGAGCAGGCGCACGAGGAGGCGACCTCCGCGAGGCCTGCTGCCCGAGACCTGGTTCCTTACGTCGCCGAGATGGTGGTGCCGGCCGTAGTGAATGTGAGCATCGCCGCCGGCCCCCCCCAGCTGCGCGACGCCGTCGCGCTTCGACTCCAGACCACGGATCCCCGCGAATTCGTGGCCGCCTGGATCGGAGGCGAGGATCAGCCGGTGGTCGACAGGTTCCTGGCGCGGGCGTCTGTGGGCCCGGTGCTCGAAGCGTTGGGTTCCGAAATCGCGGCCTCCTGCGTCGGGGTGCGAGATGGTCGCCACTGCCCCAGCTGCGGGGCGCCTCCGCAGCTCAGCTACTTCGGGCTCGCGCCCGAAGACCTCGCGGCCGGCAGGCGTTTTCTCCTCTGCGCGCGCTGTCAAACCAGTTGGGGGTACGCACGCATGACGTGCGCCGGCTGCGGCGAAGAGGCGAGCTCGCGTCTCCCGATCTTCAGCGAAGAGGGGACGGCGTCGGGCGAGCGCGGGAGCGTCGTGCGTGGGCTGCAAGGCAAGCTTGGCGATCAAATCGCGGGCGAGCACCAGCCCGTCTTTCCTCACGTTCGCATCGAAGCCTGCGACTCGTGCCGTCACTATCTGCTCAATGTCGACCTCGCAGCGGATCCAGCCGCCGTCCCCGTCGTCGACGAGCTGGCCGCGCTCCCGCTCGACCTGTACGCGAGAGATAGGGGCTACTCGAAGATCATTCCCAATCTGATGGGGTTCTGAAATGGCATCCGCAATCGAGCCCGGCAAGGCGTACGGCTTCTTCACCGACACCAGCATCTGCATCGGCTGCAAGGCCTGCGAGGTGGCCTGCAAGGAGTGGAACCAGCTCGAGGGCAACGAACCGAAATTCCTCGCCGACAGCTACGACAACACCGGCCAGCTCGACGCCCAGAACTGGCGTCATGTGAAGTTCATCGACGACGTGCCGGCCCAGACGGTCGACGCCGGGAACGGCAAGGCCTGGCTGATGATGTCGGACGTCTGCAAGCACTGCCAGCATGCGAGCTGTATGGACGTCTGTCCGACCGGAGCGATCATCCGGACCGAGTTCAACACCGTCTTCATCCAGCAGGACGTCTGCAACGGCTGCCGGAACTGCGTGGCCGCATGTCCGTACAGCGTCATCGCGATGAACCCGAAGACCGGCACGGCGCACAAGTGCACGCTCTGCTACGACCGGCTCCAGGGCGGTTTGCAACCTGCCTGCGCCCAAGCCTGCCCCACCCAGTCGATCCAGTTCGGCCTGCTGGGTGACCTCCACACCGTGGCCGACAACCGGCTGGCCTCACTCCACTCGCAGGGGATCACGCAGGCACAGCTGTACGGCCGCGACGACGCCGTTTACGGGGGGCTCAACGCCTTCTTCCTGCTCATGGACAAACCGGAGACCTACGGGCTGCCGAACGCCGACAATGCCAAGCTGCCCACGCGCAACAACGTCGGTGGGTACCTGGCCGCCCTCGTGACCGGAGTGTTGGGCGTGATCGCGGGCATCGTCGCCTTCAGACGGCGAGGAACGACATGATCTACCTCGCCGCGGAGCATTTCGTTCGGGCGCCGCAGTGGACCTGGTACATCCTCGGCTACTTCTTCTTCGCCGGCCTCACAGGCGGCTCGTATGCGGTCGCCACGCTACTTCGCCTGGTGGGCGATCCGCGCGACGAGTCGGCGGCGCGCATCGGCTTCTATGTGAGCTTGGTGACATTGCTGTTCTGTCCGCTCCTACTGACCATCGACCTGGGGGCGAGCTGGTGGAAGTTCTGGCACATGCTCGTCGACGTCACGCCCGGAGAAACGGGCCTCAACTTCAAGTACTGGTCGCCGATGTCAATCGGCGTCTGGGCGCTGCTCATATTCGGTTTCTTCGCAGCGGTCTCTGCTTTGGAGTCGTTCGTCCTCGATCGGCGAGACCGCGGAACAGTTGGTGATCCCGGCCGGCCGATTGGTGGCGTCCTGGGTCGCGCATTCAACATCGTCGGCGGCGTTCTCGCTCTGTTCGTGGCCTCCTACACCGGTGTCCTCCTCAGCGTCAGCAACCAGCCGATCTGGAGCGATACGTGGATGCTGGGCGGCCTGTTCCTGGCCTCAGGTCTGAGTGGCTCAGCTGCCCTGATCGCGCTCCTCATGCGATACCGCCCCAACGCGGTGTTCAGCCTCGGCCGCCTGCACGAGGCGGAT
>DASWBB010000089.1:0-18949 GCA_036390875.1 Candidatus Dormiibacterota bacterium | reverse complement strand
TGAGCGACGGGACCAGGGTCCACGTCCGGCCGATCGTGCCGGAAGACGAGCCGCTGTTGATCGACGCCGTGGCGGCGATGTCGGAGCGCAGCGTGTACTTCCGGTTCTTCTCCCCCTTGAAGCGGCTCCCGGACGCGCTCGCGCACCGACTCGCGGTGGTCGACTACAACGACCGCTTCGCGCTGGTCGCAACCACTCACAAGAGCAGCGAGCGGATCGTCGGCGTCGCCCGCTACGACCGCGTGGTCGGCACTGACGTGGCCGAGACGGCGGTCGCCGTGGTTGACGAGTTTCAGCGGCGTGGATTGGGCAGCGCGCTCCTCACCATCCTCGGCAAGGTGGCGCGAGACCATGGCATCAAGACGTTCACCCTGATCGTGCTGCCCGAAAATCAGCAGATGCTCGGCCTGCTTCGCAAGATGGGCTGGATCCATCACGCCAAGCTCACCGGTGGCGTCTACGAGATCAGCTTCGACCTCCCAGGGTCTGCATGACGTTCGACACGCAGCTGCTCGCGTTCGTCGGCATCTCGCTGCTCCTCTCGGTGACACCCGGGCCCGACATGGCGGTGGTGACCAAGAACGCCTTGGCCCACGGCCGCCGCGGCGTAGTGCTCACCACGACCGGCATCGCGCTGGCGCTTGCGATCTGGGTCAGCGCCACCGCGGTCGGCCTGTCGGCTGTGCTCAGGGCGTCCGGCGAGCTGCTCTTCGTGCTCAAGCTGGTCGGCGCCGCCTACCTCGCATATCTAGGTGTGCGCACGCTGCTGGAATCTCGGCGGCGCCCGGCGGATCTGCTGGCGGAGGCCCCGCCGCCGGCGCCCGCGCACGCGATCTTTCGACAGGGCTTTCTGTCGGCGATCTCCAACCCGAAGCTCGGCGTCTTCTTCGTGACTTTTCTCCCGCAGTTCGTAGCCCCCGGCCAGGCGCTCCTGCCGCGGCTGCTCGAGCTCGGGCTGATCTTTGCCGTCATCGGTTGGACCTGGATGGTCGTCTACGGCCTCTCCATCACCCGGATCCGGGAAATCATCACCGCGCCGCGTGTGAGGCAGTGGATGCAGCGAGTGACCGGAGTGGTGCTGCTTGGTTTCGGAGCCCGCCTAGCGCTCGAGCGCGTTTAGCCCCACTGGAACTGCTGGCACAACGCGTCGAACTGTTCGCCTTCCGGGATGCCGTTCGGATAGTTCTTGAGGTCGGCGGTATTCGCGCCGAAGATCACGACGGTGACGCCATTCCGGGTCGCGCCGATGACGACGAATCGGACTTTGGTCGCCGTCGCATTCGACCCGACCAGGTTCGCCGAGTAGACGGCCCCGCTGCCGTTCTGGTCGCCTATGTGGGCTCCCTTGAGGTCGCTGACGTGAGTGACATCCTGCCACTGGGACGTCGGCAGCGCGCCGACCGTCGACTGCATCACCTGGTCGAGAGGCTGGCCCGACTTCGCGCCCACGACCGACAGCTGCCCGAGCTTGGTGGCGAGGGTGACGCTTTGAGCGTCCTGGTTGCGCACCGTCCAGTTGGGGTTGTAGTCGACCTGGAAACCGAAAGCGGAGCTCTTGTATGAGGCCGGCGCCGGCAGGGGGGTCACGATCCGCGCGCCACAATTCGAAATGCAGGGCTTGTGGGTGCCGAGCACCTGGGAGACGGCGAACGAGCTGACGGCCACCGTCACCACCGACAGGATGATCAGCAGCCCCGCGGCCACCATCACCTGGGAGTTGCTGATCCCGGTCCGCGGGCGTCCCGGCGCGGACGGGTAGGCATACGCGGGCATGGTCGCGACCGGAAGCGGTGCTTGGGGCGCACCGCAGCGCCCGCAGAAGGGCGCGCCGGGTGGGACCTGCGCGCCGCAATTCCCGCAGAAACGCACTATGACCCCCCGGCCGAATGCATTCGCGTCGGTTTGGCGGCCGCGCGGGCGACACCGCAAGCCGGGCAGAACAGCATGGTCGGCACGATCCGATGGCACTCAGGGCACGCGGCATCGGGGCCGATTTCGTGGGCGGCCCCTTCGGCCAGCAGTGCGTTGTGGATGACCAACCGCACATACATGAGCAGAGCCACGATTGCCACGAAGCGAATGCCAACCTGGAGCAACAGGTCGGGCACGACCACGGACAGGATGCCGAGGATCACCTGGGTGCCTACGGCGACCAACAGGGTCGTGAGCACGCTCGACTGCCATCCGCCTCCGGCCCGACGCAGGTCAAACCGATGAAGCCATATCGCAGCGGTGACCAAAGAGGTGGTGCTGGCGTTGATGAGCATGACGAGGATCCCTGCGTTGAGCAGGCGCAAGGCCCAGTCGATCGGTGAGCCGCTACCGATCAGGGGACCGGTGATCAGCGGCCATGTGGCGGTGAGGGTCGTCGCGAATGTGAACCCGAGCGCCGAGGCGGCTCCGAATGTGAATCCGTCGAGCGGCTCACGCAAGCGCGCCCTGAACAGGAACAGGAACAGCGGGCCAGCGAGCATCAGAGCCTGGGCGACGATAGGGATGACAACGCCCGCGAAAATCAGATTGCTTTCGTAATCGGCGCTGATCTCGAAGCCCGACACGGTTGCGCCGGTCACAGACGTGAAGGCATAGCCGAGGACCGCGCCGGCGACCGTCGTGGCGCCGATCAGAAGCAACGGCTCGGAGTCGTAAACCCCGACCTCGTAGACGTAGAGCAGATACAGGACTGGGAGGACCAAGACCGCGGCTATCGTCGCCGGGGCGAACAGATGAAGCGCCGCCAGGAGATTCACAACCACTCCCCCGGTGAGCAATGCCAACCGGAAGGCGCCTCCACGCCGGTGAGGAAGATGAGGGAAGAGGGTCGAGACGATGGACAGGTGCACGACCGGCTCGGTCGGCACGGCGGCGAATGCGTGCCGGCGCCCGGCATCGCCCCTGGTGAGATGAGCTCCACAGTGCCCGCAAAACTCTCCGGCCGGCACCATCGACCCGCAGTGCGGGCACACCACGAGCTGCGGTCCAGCGGGCTCAATTGCATGCAACTTGCGGCGATCGGGGCCGCGCCGATCAGGGCCACGTCGCCTCTCGCCGCCCTGGGCGCTCACGCTCCGCCTCCTTTTATGTAGAGGATCCAGGCGGCGTCGAGCGCAGCGCCGTCCATGCTTCCCCACCCTGTCGCGAAGTCCCAGCCGGGGGCGGCGTCGTACGCGAGATTGTTGCCGACGGTGACGTCGTGGAACGGTGGCGCGGGCAGCCTGGACGCGTTCGCCCCCATCCAGTAGATGGCGGGATTGGCGTACCCGGTCTCGCGGAGGCCCTTGCGCTTGAGGTCCTGGTCGATGAGCGCGACGGTCGCGGCCCAAAGCGGGGCTGCCGCCGACGTGCCGCCGGCCTGGCCCTCCTGGCCGCCGAAGATGATGTGGAACCCTGTGGCCGGATCCGCATCGGCGGCGACGTCGGGCACCTGCCTCAACCCGTGCCCAGCGGCCTGCGCGACGATCTTCTGGTAGTCGGGCACCGGGTAGAACTGGCTGGCGCCGCCGCCGGAGCCGATCTCAGCCACTGGTCCGCCCCAGGCGGCCTCTTTGAAATAGATTCCCTGCACCGACTCGAACACGGTCGTGCCGCCCACGGCGGTGACGGTCGGGAGCGTCGATGGGAAGCTGGCCGCGGGCGGCGCGTTCTGGCCGCATGTGTACGCGCCGCTGTCGCCGCTCGCGATGAAGTGCGACATCCCCTGAGCCACCGAGCGGTCCTGGATGCTTGCGTACGTGGCTCGATGGCCGCTCGGGGTCTCGGGTTCGCACGCGCCCAGGCTCTCCGAGATGATCGAGCCCAGGTGGTCGCTGATCATCTGGTCGAACGCCCGGTCCGCGTGCGCGAAGTCCGGCGCCGAAAAGTAGACGATGAGCTTCGCCGCCGGCGCGACCTGGTGAATGATCTCGAGGTCGAGGACAGTCTCGCCCTGCGGCTTCATGGGCGTCCCCCATGAAGCGTCGCGCTTGAGCGTCAGCAGCGGCTCGTATGCCGGCAGGCTGAACGTGGTCGCAAACTTGTCCAGGTCCGCGAGGTTGGGGAGGTCGTCGATCTCGGGGAGGACGATCGTCATGCCGGTGCCGTCGAGTCCAGAGTCGCGAAGCGGCTTCAGGTTGTAGAAGGCGAGCACGTCGGTCGGCGTCAGGCCACCCGGCCGCACCGCATACGCGCGCACGTGGCGGTAGTTGTCGAGGCCGGTCACGCCGCTGACGACGGCCGCGATCTGGGGCGGAATTCTCGGCGTATCAAGCGACGCGTAAAAGGTGGTCCCGTCGGCGAGCCGGTAGGCCTCGATGTCGACCCCGAACAAGAGCGCCACCGACGGCGCGGGACCATCTGCAGCAATCAATGCAGAGCCGGGGCGCCACGTGGCATGCAGCCCGCCCGACGCGAGCGCACCAAGCGCTGCCTGGACCTTGACCGGATCCGGCCCGAACTCGGCTGCGTACTGCTCGGACGTGACGGTCTGGCCCGATGCGATCAGCCTGGCCAGCCGGTCTGGCGCACGCGCCAGGAGGCCGAGGCTGAGGTCGACCTGGGTGGCCGTGCCGGCCGGGCCGAGATGCGTGGCGTGTGCAATCGCGGTCGTCAGCAGCGGGGTCGGCGAGCTCAGGCTCTGGCCCGCGGGTGCGCCTTGGGTGGATGAAGGTGAGCTGCAAGCCGCTGCAGCCACGATCGCAAGGGCCGCCAGCGTCCCCAACCCTCGCATCAGACCAGTGTGGCGGTTCGGCCGCGCGGCCAGGCAGCTTCCCAGACCTCCGACTCGAACGCCAAAGCGAAGCCGAGCTTGCTATAGGCGTCGAAAGCTCGGGTGTGGTTCCAGCCGTCGACGTAGAGGGACGCGTATTGCACGCCTTCGGCCTTCAGGCGGTTGAGCACCTCGGCTACGAGCCATGTGGCGAGCCCTTTTCGGCGGTGCTCGGGTACTGTTCCCACCGAGCTGACGACCCCCACTGGCTGCGGGCGGACATCTCCCACGTACGTCTCGAGCTCGGCCAGCGTCAGGGCCGCCGGCGATCCGTCTCGAGTGGTGGCCATGAGCAACAGCTGCGGCGGGCGCCCGGTGACCAGCTCCGCCTCCTGGTGCGGCGAGAAGCGCCAGTGGTCCGCAAACGAGCGGTTGTGGATCTGTGACCAGGCGCCGGCAGCGACGCTCGCTCCGTCGCGTATCTCGTAACCGGGGACCGGTACGGCTCTCGGCAGCGGTCCCGAGATGTCCATGTCCATGCGCCACCACGGCCGCACGAGCTCGGCGCCCAGCTCAGCCAGGCCGTCGCTGTGACCGCGCCCGATCCAAACCTGGGCGGCGACGGCGCCAGAGGCTTTCGAGAGATCGAATCCCCATCTGACGAGGTCAAGCCTCAGGCCGGCCGTCGTTGCAGCAACCGTGACTCGGGTGACGAAACCCGCTGGGGTAGACCGTCCCGCGACAAGGACGGCGCCGTCCAGACCGGTCTGGCCTTCGACCATCCGCGATCGTGCACCCCAGTCGAACCCCTTCAGGATTCGTTGGAGGAGGGATTCGCTCGGAGTGCTGTCGATGAGACCGACACGCACGTCGGCGCGCATCAGCTCGAGCACAGCGGGAAGGTCCTCTGCGCGGCCAGGCCTCACGCCGTCGCCCTGGCGGTGACCTCGTGGACCTCGGGCAATGCGCGTCGGATCATCTCCTCCAGCTCGGTCTCGACCTGGTGGGCCTGCTCGAGGCTGACGTCGCCGGCCAGCTCCGCCACCACGTGCGCGTGAATGCGGTTGTGCCGGTCGCTCAGCTCGACGTCGACGCCGCGCTTCACAGCGGGATGCGACTCGACGATCTCGCGCATCCGCTCCGCGAGCAATACCCGGCTCTTGGTGACGTCCTCTCCGCTGACCACATGCGGTTCCATCGGCTCGAGGTGGATGTCGATGCGCGTGGCGTCGGGCAGCTCGGCACGCAGCGTCTTCTCGAGGCCGGCGCTGGCCAGCGAAGCTGAGGCGAGCGTCATGTCACCCGGTAGCTTGGCGTGCATGGTGAGATGCAGCGAGCCGTCGCTCTCGCGCTCGACCGTCACGTTGTGAAGATCGCGCACACCGCCGTTCCTGGCGGCGGCCGCGTGCACGCGTTCGACGAGGTCGCTGGGGCGCGACTGGCCTTCGACCAGCACGGTGAGGTCGAGCTCGGGCAGCTCGGCGCGGGCCGCGCGCTTGACGTCGTCCACGAGCCTGCCCGCTGCTTCGAGGGGAAGCATTCGCGCTGTGGCGATGACGGCGTCGCCCAGCAGCTTGGGTCCGGAGCGCCGGACGCGCACGGAGCGCACCTCGCGCACGCCGCTCACTCCCTGGATCGCTGCGCGCAGCTTGCGCTCGGCGCCCGCCGGCGCGCGATCGATGAGGATGTCGCCCGAGCGCCACGCCAGCATGCCCGCGGCGCGCGCGATGATCACGGCCACCAGCAGGGCGGCCACCGAGTCGGCCCACGCAAATCCCATGCGCACGCCGATCAGGCCCGCCAGGACGCCGACGGTTGCGAGCACGTCCGACCAGCGGTTGGTGGCGTCCGCCTGAAGGGCATCGCTGCCGGCATCGCGACCGACCCTGCGCAGCACCGCGGCCCGGCCGAGCTCGATCACGAGAGTCAAGATCAGCAGGACGAATGCGTAGCCGGCCGCGTTCACCGCGGCGCCGCCCGTAGTCAGCCGGCGGATGGCTTCGAACGCGATGCCCGCGGCCGTGATCAAGAGCAGGACGCCCTCGGCGAACGCCGCCAGGTTCTCGGCGCGGCCGTGGCCGTACGGGTGCTCTGTGTCCGCCGGCTTGCGCGCGGTGCGCACCGCGACCAGGGCGAATCCGCTCGCGGCGAGGTCGAGCAGCGAGTGGACCGCCTCGCTGATGATCCCGAGGCTGCCGGTGAAGAGCCCCACCACCAGCTTGCCCACCACGAGGGTCACGCCGATGAAGACCGAAACCAGCGCGACGAGCTCCGGCCTGCGTCCAAGCGCCTTCATGTCACCAACTCTAGTGGCCGGGTTTTGGGCCCGGCCGGGGAGCCGGCCGCCCGCTACCTGAGCTTCGCCGCCGACGCGAACAGCTGCTCCTCGGAGCCCAGCGCGATCACGAGGTCGCCTTCCTCCAGGAGCAGGTCGGCGCTCGGGTTGGCGTGCAGCGTGCCATCGCGGCGGCGGACCGCCAGCACCTTGGCCGCGTCCGCGCTCACCAATCCGGCGCCCGCGATCGTCTTGCCCACCGCCGCCACCTTCGGCTGCACGAGCATCTCTTCGACGGCGATCTCCGACTCGCCGTGATGAAGGCTGTCCATGACGTCCACGAGCGCCGGCCGCACGGCAAGCTCGGCCATTCGATGCCCTGCCATCTGATACGGCGAGATGACCCGATTGGCGCCGGCCAGCTCGAGCCGGCGGATCGATTCGGGCCGCCCGGCGCGGGAGATCAGGTAGAGCTCAGGCTTGAGCGCTCGCGCGGCCAGAATGATGTAGACGGCGCGCTCATCGGAGTCGACCGCCGAGATGAGGCCTCGCGCGCGCTCGATGCCCGCCAGCTTGAGGATCTCTTCACTGGAAGCGTCACCTTCTACGTGGAGCCGGTCCTCGTTCCGCAGCCGCAGCACCGCGTCCTCGGTCTGGTCGATGACGGCGTAAGGAATGTTGTGCGCCTCGAACTCGGCGACGATCTGCGTCCCGATGCGGCCGTACCCGCAGATGATGAAGTGATCCCGGAGCTGGTTCAACGAGCGCTCCAACTGCCGCTCTCTCCTGTAGTGGATGAAGCTGTTGTCGGTGAGGGTCTCGGCGAAAACGCCGAAACCGTAGAGCATCGTACCCACGCCGACCACGATGAGCGTAGAGGTGAAGATCCTGCCAGCGTCGGACAGCTTGTTGACCTCTGAATACCCGACGGTGGAGATCGTGATGATCGTCATGTAGAAGGAATCCAGGAGGTTCCATCCCTCGATGAGCATGTAGCCCAACATGCCGTAGACGATCACGACCGCCAGCAGGGCCGCCGGCAGCCGGAACCGGCGCAGCGGATGCTGTAGGCGCCTCTTCAACTCCGTGCGGGCCTATCCGCCTCCGCCAGGGCCCTCGAGCCCGGGTTTGGTCATCTTGCCAAGGTCGAGGACCTTGTTCAACGCCGCCTCGGAAAGGTCGCGGGCGCGGGCCAGATCCCGGATCGACTTTCCGGTGCGCATCGACTCCTTGGCGATCTTGGCCGCCTCGTCGTAGCCGATGACAGGGTTGAGCGCAGTCGCCAGCATCGGGCTGCGCTCCACCAGTTCCGGGCCGCGCTCGGTCGCCTGCAGCCCTTCGATGCAGCGCTCGCGGAAGTTCCGAGCCGACGCCGCCAGCAGCACGATCGACTCGAGTCCGGCGACTCCAGCGACCGGCATCATCACGTTGAGCTCGAACAGGCTGCCGGACTGGCCGCACATCGTCACCGTGAGGTCGGTGCCGAGCACGCGGGCCACGACCATCGTCAGCGATTCGACGATGACCGGGTTGACCTTGCCGGGCATGATGCTGGAACCCGGCTGCGTTTCGGGCAGGCGCAGCTCGCCCAGACCGGCTATCGGTCCGGTGCCCATGAGCCTGATGTCAGAGCCGATCTTCCAGAGGCTGACCGCAATCGTGCGCAGCCCGCCATGGGCCGCGACCAGCGCGTCCAGCGCGGCCTGGGCGTGAAAGTGGTTGCGAGTTTCATGAATCGGGAGCCCGGTCGCCTTGGCAAGTCGCGCGCATGCGAGCCGCGCGAACCTGGGGTGCGAGTTGAGGCCCGTGCCGACCGCGGTGCCTCCCAGCGGGACGGATGCCAGCTCGTCCAAGGCCGCGCGGGCCCGGCGGACCGATTCCTCGATCTGCCCCGCATAGCCCTTGAACTCCTGCCCCAGCCGTATGGGCGTCGCGTCCTGCAGGTGGGTCCGGCCGGTCTTGATCACGGGCCAGAACTCCTTGCTTTTCGCCTCCAGTGCCGTCTGCAGTTGCCTCAGTGCGGGGATCAGCTCGTCGGCGATCGCGACCGCCCACGCAATCTGAATCGAGGTGGGGATGACGTCGTTGGACGACTGGCACAGGTTGACGTGGTCGTTCGGATGCACGAGCTTGGAGCCACGCTTGCCGCCGAGGATCTCGGTCGCGCGGTTGGCGATGACCTCGTTGGCGTTGGTGTTGGTCGACGTGCCCGAGCCGGTCTGATAGATGTCGATGGGGAACTGGTCGTCGAGCCTGCCGTCGATGACCTCCTGCGCGGCCCTGGCGATCGCGCTCGCGCGACGCTTCGAAAGCAGGCCGAGCTCGCTGTTGGTCTGGGCAGCGGCTTTTTTGACCAGCCCGAGGGCGCGGATGAACCGGCGCGGAAAAGGCTGACCTGAGATCGGGAAGTTGAGGACCGCGCGCTGGGTGGAAGCTCCGTAGTACGCGTCGGCGGGCACTTCCATCTCGCCCATCGAGTCGCGCTCCATCCGAACTCCTTTCTTTTCCGCCACCCAGGAGATTCTAGAGTGGGCCCATATGCGGCTGGCCGCGGTCGACATCGGGAGCAACACCGTTCACGTGCTCGTGGCGGACGTAGTGCGCAACAAGCTCGTGGACGTCGCCCACTACGTCGAGATGCCCGAGCTCGGGTCAAGGGTGGCTCGCGCCGGATCGATCGGGACCAGGGGACGCATCGCGATTCGGGCACTGCGATCGGTCATCGGGCAGGCCCGCAAGCATGGCTACGACACGCTCATCGCCGCGGCCACCGAGGCGGTTCGCCAGGCTTCGGACGGGGAGGCATTCGCGCAGCAGGCCGGCGAGGCGATTGGCGTCCCAGTGCGCATCATCTCGCGGCGCCGCGAAGCGGAGCTCAGCTTTCTCGGCGTGGCCAGCCGCCATGCCGCTCGCCGGGAATGGGCGATGGTCGATCTCGGCGGCGCGTCCACGGAAGTCGTGATCGCCCGAGGGCACGATCTGCTCCGCTCGGTCACGCTGCCGATCGGGTCCGGCGTCCTGGCCAGCACCTACCTGTCGGATCCGCCGCACCCGGACGATCGCGCCCGCATGCGCAAGGCCGCCCTGCGTGAGCTTGCCCACGCCCCCGACGGCGACGTCGAACGCCTGGTCGCCACTGGCGGTACCGCCTCCAACCTTCCCTTCGTGCTCGCCCGGCGGAACCCCCCGAGCGTTCTGACCACCGCGGACCTGCTGGCCTGCGAGAGCCGCCTCGACCGCGGCCCCGCCGCCAGGGTGGCGGTCAGAGTGGGCCTCCCGCCCAACCGCGTCAAGGCGATGCGCGCGGGAGTGGAGGCGCTGCTCCTCTTCCTCGACTGGTACGGCCTGGCGCTGCTTCAGATCAGCCACCAGGGCCTCCGCCACGGGATGCTCCTGGCTTACCTGGAGCGCGGCGAAGAATGGTGGCTTTAGAGCGTTAGGCGGTGGGTAGGATGAGTTCATGGAGCATGTGACCGATCGAGGGGCGACGCTGAAGAAGGCGCTTGCCCTCACGTGCATCGTCCTCGTCGTCGAGCTCGCCGGCGGCGTGGCCTCGCATTCGCTGGCGCTGCTTTCCGACGCGGGGCATGTGCTCACCGACGTGTTCGCCCTCGGCCTCGTCTGGTTCGCGGTCGAGCAGTCCAAGCGGCCGGCGGACCGGCGGCGCAGCTACGGCTACCAGCGGGTCAGCATCCTCGCCGCGCTCGTGAACTCGGCGATCTTGATCGTGATCGTGATCGCGATCGCCTTCGAGGCGGTGCGCAGGCTGACCCATCCAGAGCCGGTGCAGGGCGCGATCGTGATCGTCTCCGCTCTCGTCGCCATCGCAGTCAACGTGTATGTCGTTTTCGGCCTGCGCGGGCATGGCATGGGCCTGAACGTTCGAGCCGCCCTCCTCCACGTCACTGGCGACATCGGCGCGTCGGTGGGGGTGGTCGTGGCCGGTGCGGTGATCCTCTTCACCCACTGGCTGTACATCGACCCGATCCTCTCATTGGGCATCGCGGTGCTGATCGCCTTCGGCGCCTGGCGGATCGTGCGCGAGACCGTAAATCTGCTGCTCGAGGGCACCCCGACGGACATCAACCTGGGCGACGTTACGCGCGAGATCACTACGACCGAACGTGTCATCAGCGTCCACGACCTGCACGTCTGGGCGCTGTCGTCAGAGGAAATGGCCCTGAGCGCTCACGTCGTCCTGGAGGAGTGCCAGCTGAGCGACGCCGAGCACGTCGTGCGCGACCTGGAGGGCAGGCTGTGCGGTCGCTTTGCGATCGGCCACACGACGATCCAGGTCGAGAGCTGCCATCCATGTGGCGAGATCCACCACGGCGCCGGCGAGCACAACCATCCACACGAGCACGTGGTGCTGGTCAGCTCATCGACTGCGCCGGCAGAGCCTCCTCCTGCTGCAGGATCCTCCGCGCGAGGGCGATAGCCGCCGCGTACGTCGAATCCATGCCGCGGTAGCTGAGCCCACGCGCACCCAGCGTGCGGGCCTGCGTGTAGGGCGTGTCGGACGCATAGAAGACGATCCCCAGGTCGAAGCCAAGCTTGGCCATGTTCACGCTTTCGCCCAACGGGTAGCGGTCTGGCTGTGTGATCTCGTAGCACGCGTCGAGATAGGGGCCCGCCTCCATCTCGACGACCGTGTACCGGCCCTGGTAGTACATGTCGAGGTACTCGCGGTTCTGCAGGAAGGTTCCGCGGACCGCGACCGCACGCTGGTTGTCCAGCGCCGATCCGTACACGAGGTTGGGCTGGACGTCGGCGGCCGCGATGCAGTTGTCGAGCCAGTAAGTGTTGCCGGAGTGCTCGTTGTAGACGCCGTTCGGGATCATGACGTCGCCCACATCGGCGTTGAGCGTGGCCGCCTTGCCCAGCACGTAGACGCCGGCGACCCAGGCGCTGTGCTCAGCGACCTGCCGGAGGATGTGGTATGCGGCGAGGCCGAGCGGATAGTCGACGTTGACGATGCACGCGCTGGAGGCACGCAGCCGCTTCTCGTCCACCGGCCCCACGCGAGGGTCGATCGCCGCCGGGTCGAGCTGCGAGATCTTGAACACCTGGGCTGCGGAATCGACGCCCGTACCTCTGGCGGGTATGTGCCGGATTCCGTTTGCCGTCTCCATCTCCGCCCGTCGGGCGCGCAGCCGGATGCGGTCGGGATGCTGGTCGAAGAGCTGGCGGGCCCCGAAGTACAGCCAGTTGTAGCGCGAGGCGCGGCTGTGGCCGGCCTCCAGCTTGCGCCGTTCATCGTCCAGCTCCGGATCGTTGGTGCGGACGAAGTCGAGGATGTCATTCTCGAAATGCCGAGCGACCCCGGTGAGGACGTTGACGAGGCTGTGGGTGTTGGATGACACGAAGTAGATCGGTGATTCGCGCACGCCCATCTCGTCCATGGCGGCCGCGATCGGCTGCCACCAGCGGCTGGCGTTGCGGGCATATCCGAGATGGCTGCCCCCAATCAGCCGGAGGACGATCCTGCATTCCTCCCGCTTGATCTTGGCCAGGGTCGGATCGAACTCGTCGCCCCAGGTCAGGCGAAGACGCCGCCAGTCCTCCTCACCGGCGCCGGCCGCCAAGCGCGCATCCTCGTCGTTGAGGGGGACGTCCTGGAGCAAGCGGTGCATCTTGTTCCATTCGATCTGGAACGCGACCAGGGTCGGCACCAGGTCGTCGATGTCGGATGGGGACGCGATGAGGACGGCGAGCGTGTCGCCGTGCTGGTACCACCGGCGCCGGCGGGCGGGCGCCTTCACCGCCTGCCAGCTCAGGATGTCGGCGCCGAACACCGCGCGGAAACCCTGCGGGCTCTGGCCCATGACCACGCGCCGGCAGCGCACGATGGCGCCGGGAAGGCGCCTAATCGCGTAAAGGAGCGCGCCCATGTCGACCTGCGGCTCGGCTGCGAGCGGGTGCAGCACCGAGCCCATGGCGATATGTGCGTGCGCGAGAGAGTCGATCTTGATATCGCCTGAGCTCTGCAGCATCGTCGTGTAAGTGCGGACGTAGAGCTCGACCGCCTGTTTCCCGGTCCATCCCGTCCGTGTGGGCGACTCCATGCTCCGGTGAGTCTAGAGTCACACCCCTTACAAAATCTTTACTTCCAGGTGCCGAAATGCAGGGTCGATTGGAGGTCTAGTTAGAGGGTGATCAAGAGCATTGCCAGCTTCCGCCACCTTCGGGTCATCGGGTTCGCGACCGGCGCGGTCGCAGTTGCCGCCGGGGCGGTCTGGATAACTGCTTCCGCCGCCGGGCTGAATGTCGGTTTTGTCTCCACCACGCCATCTTCCAGGTCGGCGACGAACGAGACCGCGGCGAGCGCCGCCCAGCAGCCGGCCCAGGCCTCTGCCGTATGCAACGACTTCGTCTCGCATCTCGCGTCGGATCTTGGTACCACCCAAGGCAAGCTGGATGCGGCGTTCCAGAAGGCGGTCGGCCAGACGCTCGATGACGAGGTCAAGAACGGTGAGATCACCCAGGCACAGGCGGACGCCATCAAGAAGAAGGTTGTGGGCCAGGCCCCCTGCACCCTGCTGCCGACGCCGGCAGGCAAAGCCCCCGCCGCAAACCTGAGCGCTTACCGTCAGGCGTTGATCACCGCCGCCGCAGCCGCCCTCGGGATCAGCGACCAGCAGCTCACAACGGATCTTGCCAAAGGCATGACCCTGTCTCAGATCGCCGCGGCTCAAAACCCGCCCGTGACCGAGGCGCTGTTCCGCAGCCGGCTGATCGCACAGCTGACGCCGATGCTCGATGCGGCCGTGGCGAGCAAGAAGCTCACCACCGCCCAGGAGCAGGCGATCATCCGTCAGCTTCAGACAGGCCCCATCCCCTACTGGAACACTCCGATGCCACCGGCGAAGAAAACGGTGACGACGAGCCCGAGCCCAGCCACCTAACCGCGTTACTGGTCCGAACCTTCTTCGGGTGGGGCGCCGAGGCGGCGCATGAGCTCTTCGAGGAGCTGTCGGGTCTCGGGGTCTGACATCAGCCGCTGCTGCATCTCCTCGGCCGAGCGGCGGATGTCGGGGTCGGACAGAAGACGATCCGACATCGCCTGGAAGCGTGTCGCCATGTCCTTCATCGACGCTTCCTGCGCCACCTGGATGAGGATGGGCTGGCTGGCCGCGGCGACCACCGCCTCGGCCTGGACCCGGATCATCTCGATGCCCTTGCAGCCCAGGCACTCGCCCTTGAGGCCGCAGTGGCAAAGCTGCGGGCGCAACCGATCGAGCGCCGCGTGAAGCTCTGACATGTCAGCCGGGCCGGCCATGCCGACTAATCTACGCGGGCTCTTGCCTCCCCGCCGTGCGGGGAGGTCCGGACGCGCACGCGCGGCGGGCGCCTCAGGGGAGGGGAGGCTCAGGCAGGCTTTTTCGTAGGTCGGTCGTACATCGACTCGATCTGCTTCTGGTAATGCTCCTGCACGACCTTCCGCTTGACGTCCAGCTTCAGCGAAAGCTCGCCTTTCGCCTCCGAGAAGTCCTCCGGCAGGAGGGTGAAGTATTGAATTCGCTCCCAGCTGCCGTGACCGTCGTTGGCCGCGTCCACCGCCTTCTGGACTTGCTGATTGATCGCCGCGTCGTCGAGGCCGGCCTTGCGGGCCGCGTCCCAGTCGGGCACGACCAGGGCCGTGACGTACGGCCTCCCGTCCCCGACCACGACCGCGCGCTCGATCAGCGGGTTGCGCATCAAGTCCACCTCGAGCGGCTGCGGCGCGACGTACTTGCCCACCGCGGTCTTGAAGAGGGCCTTCTTGCGGTCGGTGATGCTGACGAAACCGTCGCCGTCGATGACGCCGATATCACCGGAGCACAGCCAGCCGTCCTTGAGGACCTCGGCCGTGGCCTCGGGCTTGTTGTGGTAGGCGAGCATGTTGCCAGGGCTCTTGACCAGGATCTCGCCGTCGTCGGCGATCTTCAGCTCCACTCCGCGAAAGGGCTTGCCCACCGAGCCGAATCGATGGGCGCCGGGAGTGTTGGAGGTGACTCCCGAACACGTCTCGGTCAGGCCCCAGCCCTGATAGATGGGCACTCCGATCGCCCAGAAGAATTCTTCGACGTCCGGCGCCAGGGCGGCGCCGCCACTGATGAACATCCGCAGGCGTCCGCCGACCAGACGTTCCCTCAAGGCATGGAGCACCAGCCGGTCGGCCAGCCGGTGCTGAAGCTGCAGGTGCGGCGCCGCGTGTGGCTCATGCGAGAAGCGGCTGCCGGTCCGAATCGCCCAGTCGAACAGCGAACGCCTGACCGTTGGCGAGGCCTGCACTCGCTCCATGACGGCCGCGTGCATCTTCTCGTACACGCGTGGGACGCCCGTCATGACGGTGGGATGCACCTCGCCGATGTCTGCCGCCAGCAGGTCGACGCCCCGAGACATGTACACCTGACCGCCCATGGCCATGCAGATGAACAGCGTCGTCCGTTCGAACACGTGCGAGAGCGGCAACCAGGAGAGGTGGACGTCGGACTCGCCCAGCGGAAAAACCTCGAGCTCAACGCGCGCCATGTCGACGAAGCTGCGGTGCGCCAGCTCGACGCCCTTCGGCTCCCCTGTGGTGCCGGACGTGTAAATGACGCTTGCGACATCGTCCGGTCGCAAAGCCTCGAGCCGGCCCGCGATCTCCTCCAGCTCGGCTGCCGTCGGTTCGGCGGCGAACCATTGCCGGAGGTCTGTGTCCATGAGCACGACCGTTCGCATCACGCTCGTGGCCGGAAGTTTGGCGGCGAGCTTCTCGTCGGCCGCGATCGCGAGCACGGCACCGGCATCGGCCGCGATCGCCTGCGCGACGGCCGCCGGCGTGGTTGCGTAAATGGGTACGGTGATGGCGCCGACGGACTGGATTGCGAAATCAGAGACGGGCCACTCCAGCCGGTTCTCGGAGATGATCACGACGTGGTCGCCCGCGCGGACCCCGGCGCGTATCAGCGCCGCGGCCCCGGCCAGGACCATCTGTCTCGTCTCGGCCCACGTATGGGGGCGCCATGCGCTGCCGTCGTGGTGATGAAACAGCGGGCGTTCGGAGAGGCGACGAGCCTGGCGATAAAACACGCCGACAGTCGTCCGGTCGGAGATGGCGTCGATGTTCAGTTCTTGAGCCGTCTGCCTACTTGACCGCCTTGACCGAAAGGGTGAGGGTGCCGGAGGGAACGCTGACCGTGATCCGGTCGCCCTTCTTCTTGCCGACGAGCGCGCGACCGACAGGCGAGTCGATGGAGATCCGGCCGGCCGAGGGATCGCTTTCGACCGCGCCGACGAGGTGATACGTCTCTGTCTGGCCGTCGGAGTCGACGACGTCGATCGTCGAACCCGGTCCGGCGACGCTCGAGTGCGACTCCTTGATGATCTGCGCACGCCCGATCATCTCCTGGAGCTCATAGATGCGGCCGTCGAGGAGGCCGACCTCCTCCTTCGCCTGTTCGTATTCAGGGTTGTCTTCGATGTCGCCCGGCTGGAACGCTTCCTTCAGGCGCTCGCCCGCCTCGGCACGTCGCTGCAGCGCGATCTCGAGATCGCGCTTGAGCTTCTCCAGCCCCTCGGGCGTGAGCAATACCGGTTCTGTCAGGTCCATCTCCCAGCCATTTGACATGATAACCGCCGCATGGACCCCTCCGATCTGAGGTCCGGGCTGGCGGATCGGCTGGCCGGCGGCGAGCCGATCGACGCAGAGACCTTCAACGCCGCCTGCTTCATGCTCACTCGCGCGCTGGAGGAAATGTCGTTTTCAGTGCCCGAGGCGGCTCCGCTGGTGCGTCGACTCCTGCGCGTGGCCGGTCGGGTCGTGATCGACACCGGGCTCGGCGACTCAACGCCCGAGACGTGGCCCAACACCAGGGAGATGGCGTTGGAGTGGATCAACGACGCGCTGCGCGCGCTGGGCTACGAGGTTCGTCCAGCGGTCAGTTGATCAGCCGCGCGGCGGGCGGGGCGGGCGCGTAGTTCGGGTTGAAGTCGATGCCGGCCTGGCCTGCACCCGTGACGGTCGCGGTCGAGCAGATCACCTGGCCCGAAAGCGGCGACTTGTCGGAGCCCTGGATCTGCCAGTCGGAGCTCGGCGAGTAGATGGTGCCGATGTACTGGGTGAGGGCGTTGCCGTTAAGCCGGTTCGGGCTGCAAGTGGCCGCGTTGGGTGGGATCGGGAGGGGTCCCGGGACCTGGTAGATGATGATCCAGTTGTATTGCTCGCCGGCGAACACGTGCGTGTAGCCGTTGCCGTTCTGGTCGATGCATGAGCCGGCGGGCATCCAGAACTGCACAGCCCCGGGCGTGATCTTGGCCGCCGCGCACGGCTGAGTCGGATCGCCACCGGAGGTGAGCGCCTGCTGGCAGTAGTTCTCGTTGGCGGTGTCGCCGCCGCTGTTGGGCGCGTACTGGAAATTCCACGGGGCGTTTTCCTGCGGCACCGCCGCGACGGGCGGGCAGCTGGCGAAACAAGTTGGGGCGGTCTCGTCGTCTGGGGCCCAGCACAGCGTGTTGGTGCGCGCCCAGGTGCTGCACGCGTGCGTCTGCACGGTCGGCGTGTTGGTGATGTTGTTGTAAGCGATGTTGCAGATGGTGACCCCTGCGGCCGGGCACGACCAACCGCCGGGCGCCAGGGCGCCCACGAGCGTGGAGCCGGCCGCGGGCGCCGGGAATGTGTTGACGAACGAGAAGTCGCTCCGGCTGCCGCCGGCGTAGGGCAGGCAGCCGTTGGGGTTGATGTAGACGTTGTAGAACTGCGCCCCAGGCGAGTTGACGGTGATGTTGACGTTGATCCCCTGGTTGCTCGCGTCGATGGTGCTCGTCGAGTGGCACGCTGACGGCGCGCTTTCGCGCCAGCATCCCGGCGCCGCGAAGCACACGTTCCCACCGTTGGTGTTGTCGAGGAAACGGTCGTAGCGGGCCGACGTCACCTCGATGCCCCACTGGCCGTTGCCGCTCTGATGCCGCATGCCCTGGCCCCCGCCGACAGGCGTCGCCGCCACGGTGAAGCTGCCCGCGCAGCCGCCGGCGCCCCAGAACGTGTTGACTCCAGTTTGAGACGTCGTGCCTGGAGCCGAATACAGCGGCTCGTCGGGCGGCTTCAGCTCGTTGGACACCATCGAGCCGTGGGACGAATAGCCGCCGGTCCACTGGTAGACGCCGGCGTCGAGGAAGTAGCAGCCGGGGCCGCTCAGCGAGAAGCTCCCGTACGAGCCGGGGGTCATCTCGGTGTACGAACCGTGGTCGATGAAGACCCCGGGCGCTGAGTAGAACGGCGCGGAGGGAGCCAGGTACCCCGGGTCGGGCAGGCTCGGCGCCGGCACGACGCCCGTGCCCAGCAGGTCGCCGGACGCGCACGCTCCAGCCGGATGTGGCGGCGGTGGCGGGCCGTTGGGGTCGTACGGTATGAAGCCCGGGTTCGAGTTGTAGCAGTAGTACGTGGCCGCGTTGCAGTTCGAGGTCGCGGCGCCATAGCAGTTTCCTGACAGGTGCAGGTTGGCATCCACGCAGGCGGTGCCGTTGGTATAGACGTCGCCGAGGACGGTGAGGCTGCCGGCCCCCTGGAGGTGGGTGGCACAGGCCGCCGTGCTCAGGGTGAGCAGCGCCGGCTGCTGGCGCTGGTTGCCGACGATGGAGGTCGCGGTGGCGGTGATATACGCGGTTGTGGGCCCGCCGAAGATCTGCATGAACGCGAGCGGCAGATAGTGCGTGACCGTGAACACGAACTGGTAGCCGTTGAACTGGGTGTTCGTGGCCTGGATGACCAGGGTTATGTTGCCCGGATAGGTCAGCGTTTCCGTGTCCTGCCGAAGGTTGCCCAGGGGTCCGACGTAGGTCGGCGCGGGCAGGCTGTCGGTAGTCCAACCCGAGTAGAGGTGCAGGTCGGTCTCGAACAGCTGCCTCGAATGCGGGAACGTCCCGTAGCCGGCGCTGAACAGGTCGCTGTAGTTCTCGTACCAGTCGCCGGCAGCCAGCGCCCCCGCGTCGACCGCGGTCTGCAGGTCGCGCCGGTCGACGTAGGC
>DASWBB010000088.1:0-32505 GCA_036390875.1 Candidatus Dormiibacterota bacterium | reverse complement strand
CCTGCGCGGACTCCCTATTGACGTAGCCGGCGGCGGGTTGGGCGGTCGTGAACGAGATGCTCGGCACCTCGACACCGAAGTCGCGCATGTCGACGTTGATCGAGCCCGCGACCTCGACGCCGGTCGCTTTGCGCTGAGCCTGGAGCTGCGTAGTCACCGCCTTGGTCACGCCATGTACCTTGAGGTTGCCGGCAACGGTGACTGAAACCGGGCCTGAATTTATGCCACACGCGCAGCGCGCGGGCGATCTCCATCACGTTCGATGGAGCGGAGAGCGGCTGGATGAGGATGTGAACACGTTCTTCGCGACGCCGGGCTGATCCAATCGAAGCGATTCGGGGCTCGGATCGTGTTGGTGGCGTCGCGCAAGCGGGTTGAGCGCCTGCTCGACGGACGCGCGCGCGACCATCGCACGATGGGACTGACACAGCACCCGCTTCGCCTTCGGCGTCTCGCATCGCCCCGGCCGAGGCGCTTCGTTACGAATAATTAGGTATGGCTCGGATCGAGAGGTACGGTCCTGGTGAGGAGGCCTCCGTATACGATCCCGGCGACTTCATCCTGTCCCACCGCAACCGCCCGATCGCGGGGCTGATCAGCCTCGCCCAGAAGCGGCGGTTTCGCGGCGCCGACGCCGTCTACGCCCATTGGAGCCACTGCGCAACGATCGTCGAGAGAGACGGCACGCTCGTCGAGGCGGAGGCGCTCGGCGTGGTCAAGAGCCCGATCTCCAAGTACAGGGCCGCGGAGTTCCACCTCGTGCGGCTCGGCTCCGAGCTCGACCCGGAAGGCCGGAACCGCGCGGTCGAATACGCGAACTCGCAGGTCGGGAAGGGCTTCGGCTACCTCGCCCTGGTCGGGGTGTCGATCTATTTGCTGACTGGCCTGCCGGTCCGGCTCATGCGGAGCGGCCATCAGATCTGCTCGGAGCTGGTCGTGCGCGCGCTGCAGGCCGGCGGGTTGCTGCGTGACGCCGATCCGTCGCTGTCGCTGCCCGCCGACCTGGCCAGAAGGTTCGACGTCCGGCCTTAAGTTCGGCCGCACGCCATATACAAATAGGCACGAACGAGCGCAATAAATGTTTCTGCTTGACAGCGGCGTTAGGTCGGTGACAATTCAGTGGGGCGGGCCGTCAGCTAGAGGAAGGGGTCTGGGAGTTGGTAGCACGGCCTGACGCCGTCGTTCGTTCGGCACCGACATCGTGGCAGTCACCACCGCGAAAACCGGCTGGAGGGTGGACGAGAGGTCCGGTCGTAGGCGGCTGCCATCGGAGGTAGGAGGTAGGCTGATCTGTTGACTTCGTCCGATCGATACCGTGCCCTACAGGCACGTGTTGGAGGACTGTGGATGCACATCTCCCGGCGCGCTTTACGCAGGGTCCTTTTGAGTACCTTCATGTCCGGCGCCCTCGCACTCGCGACATCTGCGGTCCCAATGGTCGCTAGAGCGGCAGACGAGCCGGGCACCATCCCGCAGGGCGGATCAGTGACCAACAACGACCCGCTCTCGGTCATGGTCACCGAAAGCGGGAGGATCGACCTCTCCACCGACGGGTCGGGCACCAACGACCCCGCCGGCGCCAACATCCGTGCCGACAAGCCTTCCGCGGGCGCAACCGTCAGGTCGGCCTTCCTCTTCGCCGCCTCGACCGGCTTCACCGGTCACACCATGGTCGACGGCGACGTCACGCTCGCCGGCACGGTTGTGCATTGGGACCTCGTAATCCCGAGCGACATCGGGTCCAGCAACAGCTGGTCGAACGTCACCTCGATTGTCAAGCCCACCCTGGACCTTGCTCCAGTCGGGATCACCTCGTTCCTCGTCGTGGAGGCGAATACCACCTTGATCGACGGCGAGGGCCTGGCGGTGATCTGGAACGATCCCGCCCAGACCAAGGACAACACCATCGCCCTGCTGTTCGGCGCCCAGAACACGGCCGGCGATAACTTTCAAGTGCTGTACGCGCAGCCGATCGACAAGACCGATCCCAACCTGCTCCTCCAGATGTCGCTGGGCATCTCCTACGGGTACCAGACTCCCAGCTTCTGCGGCCAGTTCAGCACCATCGACGTCAACGGGACCCGGATGTCGACCTCGGCCGGCGGCCAGGACGACGGAGTGAGCGATAACGGAGGGTTGATCACGGTCGGCGGCATCGGTGACAACAACCTCCTCCCGGTCGACCCTAACTCGACGTGCGACGCAACGGGATTCCGCACGGATAACGAGCTCTACAACTATGGGCGCTTCGTCAACAATGGCGACACCAGCACGACCATCCACACGCACAACCCCTCCAACGACGACAACATCTTCTTTGCCGGCTTCCTCCTGAAGTCGGTGTCCGCAGTCGTCGGGGCCGGAATTGTTCTGAGCCCACACACCGCCACAGATGAAGCCACAGTGGGCGCGACCCACACGGTGACGGGAACGGTTCAGGACAACAACGGGAGCCCGGTCAGCGGGGCGACCGTGACCTTCACGATCACAGCCGGCCCGAACGCGGGAGCCAGCGGCGTCTGCAGCGCAGACGTAACCTGCAAGACCGACGCCAGCGGTAAGGTCTCCTTCACCTACGCCAGCAACGGCAGCGCCGGCACCGACACCATCCAGGGCTGTTTCACTGACGCCACCAACACCCTGCGCTGCAACACCGCGTCCAAGACGTGGGTCATCACCGAGAAGCAGATCACCGCGCAGGGAACGACCTTTAACGCCACCGAGGGCCTGCCGTTCAGCGGGAAGGTCGCGACCTTCACCGACCCGGACACCAATGCGACCAATGCCGAGTACTCGGCCACCATCGATTGGGGAGACGGGTCTGCTCCCTCAGCGGGCACCATCAGTGGCCCCATTGGCGGCTCGTTCACCGTCAGCGGCACACACACCTACGCCGATGAGGGGACGTACCCCGTCCTCGTTACGATCACCGACGTCGACAGGGCGAGCAACTTCGCCACCGCGAATTCCACGGCCATCGTCGGGGACGCCGCGCTGCTCGCGGTCTGCGCCGCCCCCGCGAACTTCACCCAATCCTTCAGTGGCGCCACCGCCATCTTCACCGACGCCAACCCGGGCGCGACCGTGGCCGACTTCACCGCGACCACGATTAACTGGGGCGACGGCACCACCACGGCCGGCGTGGTCACCGGTCCCACCGGTGGGCCGTTCACAGTGAGCGGTTCGCACACTTACCTCACGACCGGCCCCTTCACGATCACGACATCGATCATTGACGACGGTGGCGCCACCGCCACGACCACCTGCAAGGTGCTCACCTTCGCCTTCGCACCTGGCGGGGGGAGTTTCGCGATCGGCGACAACAACGCAGTGGTCGGTAAGTCCGTCACTTTCTGGGGCGCGCAGTGGTGGAAGCTGAACTCCCTCAGTGGAGGACCGGCACCCGCCAGCTTCAAGGGCTTCGCAGAGAACCCCAACGCTCCGAGCTGTAGTGCTGCTACCTGGAGCTCTGACACGGGGAACAGCACTCCGCCACCTTCGGGTCCGCTTCCTGCCTTCATGGGCGTCATCGTCACGTCCAAGGCCAGTCAGTCAGGTTCGACGGACTCCGGGAACATCGTTGAAATCGTCGTTATCCAGACGAACGCCGGCTATCAGGCTGACCCCGGCCACCCCGGGACGGGCACAGTAGTCGCTGTCATCGTCTGCTAGGTCGCATCAAGGCGGCTGGGCCCGCATAGGGCTCAGCCGCCCATCTGCCGTTTACTGCAACCTGGAGACCTCGATCTGCCAAACCGCCGCTGACAGGCCGGCGATCAATCCCCAGCCGGCAGATCCGCCGAGGCCGTCCGTCATGACGACGAGGACGTAAGGCCCGTCGGGCCCGGCCGTCACCAGGGCGGCGTCGTTCTCGACGGCGTCGATGGCGCCGGTCTTGTGGACGACCGTCGATCCCGAAACCCCGGCCGGAACCCCCGCCTCGGTGGTGGTGCCGGCCAGCAGGGGATACAGCCACGCTTGAGCGGATGCGCCGCCAAGCCGGCCGTTCGCCTCCGCAGTCCAGAGCACGGCCAGGTCGGCGGCGGTCGTGGTGTTGGGATCGGAGAATGCCGAGTCGGTCGTGCCCACGGACGCCGCCCAGGCGTTGAGCGCGTCGACGCCGCCGACGTCGCGCACGAGCATGTGGCCGGCGGTGTTGTCGGATTGCTGTCCGGCCCGCGATGCGAGCTCATTGCGTGTGAAGCATTCGCCAGGCGCGTAATCGTCAAACCAGCCGGCTTCGTAGTCGGAGTCCTGGTAGCAGACGAGCCCGTTGGGGTCGGTGTTCCCAGAGGCGATGTTCTGCGCCTCCATCATCAGCGCGACCAGCTTGTAGGTGCTGGCGGCGGTGAAGACAGCGCCTCCGTCGAGCGACCAGGTCAGAGGATCGGAGCCACCAAGCTCGACCACGGCCACGCCCACCGAGGCCCCGCTTCCATCGACCAGCTGCTGCAGGGCAGCTACGAGAGGAGCGGAGTCGCGGGCCGCGGCCATGGGCGCGGCCGCCATCGCGCTGGAGCTGGCCGGGCTGATCGATGTGCGGGTCCGGGCTCCGCTCTCTGGTGTCGCCACAGATGTCGTGTCACGCCTGGTGGTGTGCGCGGCGACGATCAGCGGCGAGGTGAGGAGGGCAATGACGACGACCGTGAGCACGACGGCGACGCTCCGGCCCATGACCACCAGCGTCCGCTTCGCCTCTGGGCTTGCCCTGAGTGGCGGATGTGAGGTTGCTGAGGAAATTGGGTCGGGCACCGCGCTTCGACAACGCACCGCCCACTGATGATGTTCAAGCGGCTGTGAGGTTTGGTAATGAAAGGATCAACGGCCTGAAAGGGCGAGGTCAAGATCGCCACATTCCGCGCGGTGGCTTTCCAAAGGGGGGTTGCCTCGGGGGTGTCGAGCGGCGGAGGATGGGCTTATGGCTACTTCACCCATCCGGATCGTTCCGCTTTATCCCGGGCCCGCGGCGGCCGTCCGAACGACGCCCGCACGGCTCACCTACCGAGGTGGCCCGCTGCTGGCTGCCGTGAGTGTGTTCACGGCTTTCTGGGGCACGGCGTGGAAGGGCGCCGACGCACCGCTGGTCGCGCAGATCAACGACTTCTTCGGCTTCATCCTCACCAGCCCGCTCATCGACCAGCTCGCCGAGTACGCCCTGCCGAACCAGCCGATCGGACACGGCTCCTTGGCCGGCACCGCGACCATCACCGCCCCGAAACCGCGCCGTGCCGTCACCGACGCGGCGATCCAGAGCTTCATCCAGACGCAGATCGCGAAGGGGGCTCTGCCCAAGCCGACGGCCAATTCCCTTTGCTTTGTCTATCTGCCGCCCGGCGTATCGGTCGCGCAAGGCGGCCAGCAATCGTGCCGTAACTTCTGCGGCTACCACGACAGCATCGGCGGCACGATCTGCTACGCGGTCATGCCTTTCCCGGGATGCTCCGGTTGCGTCGGCGGGCTCGCGGTGCTGGACGCGCTCACCTCCACGAGCTCGCACGAGCTGTGCGAGGCGATCACCGATCCCGTGCCAGGGCAAGGTTGGTATGACGACGCGAACGGGGAAATCGGTGACATCTGCGCCTGGCAGACCAAGAAGGTGGGCCCGTGGACGGTGCAGCTCGAATGGTCGAACCAGAGGGGAGCGTGCGTGTAGATGCCGGCGACGACCCGGATCGAGCATGTGGTGATCGTGGTCAAAGAGAACCACGGGCTCGACAACTACTTCGGGACGTTCCCCCGCGCCAACGGCATGGCCATGGCCCGCAGCCCGAACCCGCCCAAAAAGGATCCCGACCACCGGCACCCCGCGTGGCTCACCCGCGCCAAGACCGCGCCTCGCGTGCAGTTCGTAGAGGCGGACATTCCCAGGTACTGGGCGTGGGCGCGGTCCTTCACGCTCTGCGACTCGTACTTCACGGACGTCGCCGGGCCGTCGACCCCGAACCACCTGATGCTCGTGGCCGCGGACTCCCCGATCATCGAGAATCCGCACGCTCCGCCGCTGTTCGATCTGCCCACGCTGCCCGCCCAGCTGGACAAGGCCGGGCTCAGCTGGACGAACTATGGCGGCTATGTCTTCGACTACCTGAAGTACACCAACGGCAAGAACAAGGAGACTCCAGCCCAGTTTGCGGTCGACGCCGCGGCCGGCACGCTTCCCACGGTGTCATGGCTCTTCGCGGACACAGCCCTGTCCGAGCATCCTCCCGACACCCCGGCCGAGGTCAAGGCCGGCAACGGCAACGTCACCAAGGGCAGCGCCTGGACGGCGGCGCAGGTCGCAGCAGTCGTCAGGGGCGGGCTGTGGCCGAAGGTGGCGATCTTCGTCACCTGGGATGACTGGGGCGGCTGGTACGACCACGTCAATCCCCCCTTGGTCGAGAAGTGGACCGATGGAACCCAGTTCCGGTATGGCGGCCGCGTGCCGTGCCTGGTGCTCAGTCCGTTCGCCCGGCACGCCTTCATCTCGCACGCCCGGCACTCCCACGTCAGCCTGGTGCGGTTCTGCGAGAACGCCTTCGGCCTGCCCTCGCTGAACATGCGCACCGCGGGGGACGACGGCATGGCCGACTGCTTCGATTTTCTCCAGCCGCCCCTGCCCCCGCCGGCCAGAATCAGGCGCGGTAGGCAAGATCCCACCTTGGAAATTCGTCATGACCAATAACGAGTGATGGCGCGTTAGTGAGGATGAAGCCTGTGATGTCGGACCCAGTGGGCGCGCGCGTGCCGCGATGGATCGGAACCATCGCCATCGCCGCCATGGCCGCCACGGCGATCGTTTTCACCCCCCTGACGGCCGTAGCGTCCGCGACCGCGATCGCCGAGTTCCCCACCGTATCCGGCATCACGCCGCAAGGGATTACCGCCGGTTCGGACGGCAACCTCTGGTTTACGGAGGCTGGCGGTAACCGGATCGGCCAGATCACTCCGACCGGAGGCCTCACCGAATTCATCGGCCTGACCGGCCAGCCTTGGTGGATCGCCGCAGGCCCGGATCACAATCTCTGGATTACAGAGCCGTACGCAAACGCGATCGGGACGATGAATGTGTCCACCCAGGCGGTGGTCGAGTATCCCGCAGCAGGTTTCCCGGACCAGATCGCACCCGGGCCCGACGGCAACCTGTGGTTCACCGAGTACAGCGCCGACAAGATCGGCATGATCACCCCGACCGGCGTGATCACGGAGTTCCCGATCTCGGCAGGTGCGGGCCCAACGGCGATAGTTGCTGGGCCCGATGGGAACCTCTGGTTCACCGAGCAGAAAAGCAACAAGATCGGGTGGATCACCACCTCAGGCGTGCTCACCGAGTCTGGCCCCGTTGGCAGCACACCCGGCGGAATTGCCGTTGGGCCGGATGGCAACGTCTGGTTCACGGAGTACTACGGCAATCAGATCGGCCGGATCACTATGGCCGGGGCCATTTCGGAGTTCCCCGTAAGCACCGGCAACAGCGCACCCGCCAGCATTGCCACCGGGCCCGACGGCAATCTCTGGTTCACCGAGTACAACGGCAACAAGATCGGCCGAATGAGCCCCGACGGCGTGATGCTGGACGAGTTCCCGATCCCGACGCCCGGCAGCGCGCCCAACGGCATCACGACCGGGCCGGATGGGAACCTGTGGTTCACCGAATCGGCGGCGAACCAGATCGGCCGCCTCACCCCCGGCACCGCCGCCGACCCCACCGCCCTCAGCTACGACGGGGCGACGACGGGAGACTTCAACGATCCCGCCGGCGTCTCGGCCACGCTGACCGACACGTCAACCACCCCCGCGACACCCGTATCCGGCCAGAGCGTGGCCTTCACGCTGAACGGGGCCGAAACATGCACCGGGGTGACCGACGCCCAGGGCCACGCTTCGTGCCAGCTGACGCCGGCCGAGACGAGCGGCACCTATTCGGTGGCCGCCAGTTTCGCGGGCACCGCGACCCTGAACGCTTCATCGACCTCGGCCTCCTTTGCGGTCACGCTTGAGGAGACCGGGCTCACGGTGACCGCGCCCGGCGTGATGGCGAACGGGTCGCCGGTGGTCCTGAACGCAGTCCTGACCACGGACGGGGCAGCGCTTGCGGGCCGCACCGTCACCCTCGTCCTCGGCACCGGCGCGACGGCGCAGACGTGCACCGCGATCACGTCCGCCACCGGGGCGGCCACCTGCACGATCGCGGCGGTCAACCAGCCCCTGGGCTCAGGCGGCCTCGCCGCCGGGTTCGTGGGCGACGGGTTCTACACGGCGGCTTCGGCCAGCGGCTCCTCCCTGGTGTTCGCCTTCCTGAACGGCGGGATCTTCGTCATCGGCGACGGCAGCCCTCCCGTGGGCGGGTCGGTGACGTTCTGGTCGTCAACCTGGTCGACGGTCAACATCGTGAGCAGCGGGTCCGGCTCGGCCAGCTTCAAAGGCTTCGCCACCACGATGACCCAGGCGTCGGCTTGCGGCGGCACGTGGACGTCGACCGGGGGCAGCTCGTCGAACCCACCGGCTGGCCCGCTGCCGGCCTACATGGCGGTCGCGGTCACGAGCTCGGTCGACAAGTCGGGTTCGACCATCACGGGCCACTTCACCAAGATCGTGATCGTCAAGACCGACCCCGGTTACGCACCCGCCGCGGGGGGCACCGGAACCGGGACCGTCGTCGCGGTGCTCTGCTCAGCCTGAGCTCGAGCGCCGGGTTCGACCCCGGCTGGTCCTGGTGAGGCTCGGATCCGTCCCGTAGCGCTGCAGCGCGTCGAGGGGCCGAGCCAAGCCTGCCGGTCGGAACGACAATGGCGAGTGATCAGATGACCGACGACCTCCAGGCGGTGGTGCGAGCACATCTGGCCGCCATCGAGCGGCTGGATCCGCGCATCCACGCCTACGTGCACGTGGATCGGAACGCGCGTGCGGCGTCCGGCCCGATGTCGGGCATGACGCTGGCGGTGAAGGACAACCTGCCGGTGGCGGGGATGCCATGGACCGACGGGAGCGCGGTGTGGCGCGACCGCGTCCCCGACGCGGACACCGTTCCGGTGGCACGAGCCCGGGCGGCGGGGGCGGCCATCCTGGGCAAAACCAACCTCCCGGAGCTGGCCGCGGCCGTGGGGACGACCAACGCCATCTTTCCCGCCACCAACAACCCGTTCCGCACGGGCATCACCCCGGGCGGTTCCAGCGGTGGCAGCGCCGCTGCCGTTGCCGCCGGGATGGCCACAGTCGGGATGGGCACCGACATGGGCGGCTCGATCCGGATCCCCGCCTCGTGTTGCGGAGTGGTGGGCCTGCGCCCGTCCCCAGACCGGGTGCCCTGCGAGATCGTCGACCCAGCCGGGCTTTCGGTCGTCGCCCCGCTCGGCCGGACGGTCGCAGATGCGAAGCAGCTGTTCTCGGTGATGGCGGATTCCCCCGTACCACAGAGATCGCCGATCGCCAAGGGCCTGCGGATCGGAGTCGCCGACACGACCGAGCTCGGGATGGACGCCGCATGCTCGGAGGCCTGCCGGCAGGCGGCGGATGCGCTCGAGTCGGCCGGCCATCGCGTCGAGCGGATCGCCTGGGAATCCGAAGCGGTGGCGGCGGGCTACGGGGTGGTGCGGCGGGCCAGCATGGCATCTTTTCCCGCCGACCCGCAGCTGTTCGCCCCGGGCATCCGCAGGCTCGTGGAGCAGGGACGCGCGCTGTCCGCGCTGGACTACTTCCAGGCTTTCGAGGGCGCGACCAATGCCGCTTATCGGGTCGTAGTCAAGCCGCTGCTGAGCAACTTCGACTTCCTGCTCACCCCTACCCTCGGCCTGGTCCCGATGGCGATCGAGGCTGTGCCGCCTTTCCTCAGCGAGCCCTACGGACGCTACATCCAGTTCGTCCTGCCGGTCAGCTTCGCGCACACGCCCGCGGTGTCGGTCCCGGCCGGGTTGCACGACGGGCTGCCGGTCGGCGTGCAGCTGGTCGCGCCCTCGGGCCGCGAGTGGCAGCTGCTGGCGCTGGCGGAGCAGCTCGAGGCGATGCCGGGCTTCGGTTTCCAGCGGCCACCCGACGCCGCCTGACAATGTGTACGTGATGAAAGCTCAAAAGGTCGAACTGTTCGTCTGTCCCATGGCCACGCCCGCCGACACGACCGGGCTGCAGGCGCTCGCGGATGCCGGAAAGATCAAGACCGACACGCTCGTCGCGCTGGTGGGAAAGACCGAGGGGACCGGCGCGCACGACGACTGGGGCCGAGTGTGGGCCGACGTGGTCCTGCGCGAATGGACCGGCAGGTTGCTTGGCATTCCCACCGGCGACGTGGCCAAACACGTGATCTTCGTGCTGTCCGGTGGCTGCCCCGGGGTGATCACTCCGCACATCGCGGCCGTCACGCGGGAGTGGGTCGAGGTTCCGGATGAACGTATCCCCGCGGCCCGCGAAAAGATGTTGGTGGTCGGCCGCGCCGGCTCCGACCCGATGCCGCCCGAGGAGGTCGGCCGCATGGGCCAGATCCGCAAGGTGGCCGCAGCCACGCATGAAGCAATGAAGGATGCGGGCCTGACCGACCCCAAGGACGTGCACCTGGTGATGGTCAAGGTGCCGGGGCTGACGACGGCGAGCATCAAGGACGCGGAGTCGCGCGGGAAGACGGTGGTCTCGCACGACCTCACGTTTGGACCCGAGGGGGCCGGAGTCTACGCCAACGACGCCGCTGCGCTCGGCGTGGCGATGGCGCTCGGCGAGGTCCCGGAATCGTCGCTGTCAGATGCGGTCGTGCGGCGCGACTGGAACCTGTACTCGGAGGTGGCCATGACCTCCTCTGGGGGCGAGAAGCGCCACGGCGAAGTCGTGGTATTCGGCAACTCGAGCACGTCGCGGAGCCGGCTGCGGATCGGCCATGCGGTCACCCGCGACTTCATCGACGCCGAGGGTGTGAGGAACGCGCTCCGCGCGGCCGGCCTCAAGTTCGACGCGTTGCCGTCGGAAACCGATCTGTCGCGCCTCATCCATGTCTTCGCCAAGTCGGTCATACCCGGCAGCGATCAGATCCGCGGCCAGAGGATCACGCTTCTCGACGACGCTGACGCATATCAGATCGGGAAGGCGCTGGGAGGGATGCTGGTGGCGTCGGTGACCGGCCGCACCACGAACTACGTGAGCGGTGGCGAGCGCAACTCGCACCAGGGGCCGCCGGGAGGCAACATCGTCGCCGCCGTCGTCAGGGCCGACGCGCAGACCTAGAGGATCAGACGTCTCCGAGGTCGAAGAGTCGCGGCGGCAGGTCGTGACTCCACGCGCGCGTCACTGAGATCTCGACCCAGCGGGTGCGTCGCCGGTCGATGAGCCGGGTCACGAGCCCTGCGATCCTGCCCAGTAGATACATTCCTTGATTCGCAACCTAGACCAGCGTGGTCCGGCTGTCACTGGGACTTTCGGCCCTCCCCCGGGTCAGAGCTGACCGGCTTCGAATTCACGGTCGGCAGGCCGTCTTTGGGACCGAAAGGCCGGCCATCAGCGACCTGCAGTCTGCTCGTAGAGCTTCAGAGGCGACAGCGGCATCTCGATGACCGGAACGCCGATCGCCTCCTCGATCGCCGCCGCGAGCACCGCGCCCACCGGGATCACCCCGGCCTCGCCCGCGCCTTTGATGCCCAGCGGGTTGAGGGGCGAGGGCGTCTCGATGTGGTCGATCTCGATCGTCGGTATCTCGGTCGCATAGGGCATGAGGAACTCCATGAACGACGCGTTGCGCAGCTGCCCGTCGGCGTCGTAGGCGAGGTGTTCGTAAAAGGCGCCGCCGATTCCCTGCGCCACTCCGCCCTCGATCTGGCCCTCGACCACCATCGGGTTGATCAACCGGCCGCAGTCGTGGACGACGACGTACTTGAGTATCTCCAGGCGGAAGGTCTTGGGGTCGACGCGCACGTACGCGCCGTGGCAGCCGGCGGCCCACGCCGACCCGACCGGGCTGAAGTAGCCGGTCGCCTCCAAACCAGGCTGCTCCCCTTCGGGCAGCGGCGGTCCAGGCCGAGGCTTGGCTGCAAACTGGGTCGCTGCTTCGGTGCCGCCTCCGAACGCGTAGCGCATCGGATTGGCGAGCACAGCGACGGCGGCCAGCGGGATGCCGCGGTCGGGCGATCCTTTGACGCGTACGGTGCCGCCGGCGAGCTCCAGGTCGGCGGGATCCGCCTCCAGGTGGTCGGCGGCGATGTGCTTCGCCTTCTCGGCCACCATGCCGGCCGCCACCGCCATCGCGTTGCCGGCCATGATCGCCGCCCGAGATGCGAACGTGCCTACACCCCACGGGAATCTGCGCGTGTCGCCGCTCGTGACGTCGACGTCTGCAACATCTAAGCCCAGCTGGTCCGCGACGATCTGCGCCCAGACGGTGGCATGCGCTTGTCCCTGGTTGGGGATTCCGGTAAACGCAACCACCTTGCCCGACACGAGCACCTGCACATGCGCCCCCTCGTACGGCCCGACCCCCGTGCCCTCGACGTACGGGCTCAGTCCCATGCCGATGTGATCGCCCTGGGGTCGTGGGCCGAGCATCTCGAGCGCCCGTTCCACAAGCGCGGGGTAGTCACCGCTGTCGTATACGACCTGGTTGCCGTCCTGCCACAAAACTCCGACCTCATACGGAAACGCATCCCGCTGAATGAGGTTGCGGCGACGAACCTCGACGCGGTCGAGTCCGAGCTCGGCGGCGATTGCATCGAGCGTCCGCTCCATGACGAAGCACGCGTGCGGGCGGCCGGCGCCGCGATATGGCGATGTGGGCGTTGCATTCGTGTACATGTCGCGAAAGCGCACGCGGTAGTTGGGCACGCGGTACGGCCCTGGAATCTGGGCGGCGGTGATGATCGGCAGGATGATCCCGTAGGGCGTGTAGGCGCCGGCGTCGTGGATGAAGTCGTCGTCGAGCGCAAGCAGGCGCCCGTCGCCGTCGAACCCGACCTCCACCTCGTGCACCTGTCCCCGTTCCTGATTGGTCGCGGTGAAATGCTCCTGGCGGTCCTCGGTCCATTTCACCGGACGGCCCAGCCGCATCGCCGCGAACGGGACGAGCAGCTCGTCGGGGTAGAACAGCATGATCTTCGGGCCGAAGCCGCCACCGACGTCAGGGGCGATGACGTCGACGTTCGACTCCGGGAGGCCGAAGAGCACGGCGAGGCCGCCGCGGATCGATGTCGGCGATTGAGTGGAGTCATAGACGGTGAGCCTGTGCTCGGACTCGGACCAGCGTGCCCAGACGGCGCGCCCTTCCATAGGTGCGGCGGCGCCGCGCTCGAAGCGGAGGCGCAATCGCTTTCGGTGAGGCGCCTTGGCCAGCGCCGCCTTCACGTCCCCCACCTCCTGCAGCATCTCGGCCGCGACGTTGCCGGGTACGTCGTCGTGCACGAGGTGCTGCGCCGCGGCTGACACCTCCGGCGTAATCACCACCGGGAGCGGTTCGTAGTCGACCTCGACGAGGTCGGCCGCATCCTCGGCGATGTAGCGGTTCTCGGCGACCACGAAGGCCACGGCCTCGCCCACGTAGCGAACCACCTCCGACGCGAGGCACCGCTGCGTGCGGCCGTGGGTGAGGTTCGGATGCGGGATGAGGATGGGCAGGTCAGCTGACCCGAAGGGGAGGTCGTCTGCGACGTACACGGCCACCACCCCGGGCAGCGCGCGCGCCGCGCTCACGTCGATCGATTTGATGCGCGCGTGCGCGAAAGGCGAGCGCACCAGATATGACTCGAGGGCGCCTTCAGCGATGTCGTCGGTGAAGTGGCCCTGGCCGCGCAGCAGCCGGTCGTCTTCGACCCGCTGCACCCGCGCCCCGAACCAGCGCGTGGTCACTGCTTCGACAGCTCCGCGGCGCGTTTGACCGCGCGGCGGATCGACGCATAGCCGGTGCATCGGCACAGGTTGCCGCTGATGCCCTCGTCGATCTGCTGGGGCGACGGGTTGGGGTGCTCGGCCAGCAGGCCGACCACCGACAGCACGAATCCCGGCGTACAGAAACCGCACTGCAGCCCGTGGCACTCGTGGAAGGCCTGCTGCACGGGATGAAGCGGCGCGTCCGGAGCCGCAAGGCCTTCGATGGTCGTGACTTCATGACCCTCTGCCTGGACCGCGAGCATCAAGCACGATCGGATGGGCGCGCCATCGAGCAGCACCGTGCAGCAGCCGCACACGCCGTGCTCGCACCCGACGTGGGTGCCCGTGAGGCCGAGGTCGTGGCGCAGATGATCGGACAGCAGGCGGCGCGGATCGGCCGGAGCCCGATGTGTTACGCCGTTCACTTTCACGCGGCGAAGACCTTCTCGGTGAGGATCTGCACCAGGTGGAGGCGAAATTCCGGCGTGGCCTCGAGATCGCCACTGGGCTGCAAGCCGTGAGTGGGATCTTTCGGATCCGCGAGCACCGGCGTCGGGGCCACGCCGAACAGGGCCAGGCGGTCTCCCGCACGAACTGCGCCGGCCAATGCGAAGTCGCCGTGGCGCCGGGACTCCTCGGCGATCGCGAATTCTTTCGGTGACGTCGGGAACCAGGCCTCGACCAGCAGCTCGTCCTGCTCGAGCGCGGTCTGCATGAGACTCGTGAAGAGATCGGCGGCGGGGATGGTACGGTCGCCTCGCGTGGAACGAGCGACCACGTGTCCTCCCAGCGCGAGCAGAACCGCCGGCAGCTCAGAGGCGGGGTCGGCATGAGCCAGGCTCCCGCAGACGGTGCCGCGGTTGCGGATCACTCGATGCGCCACCAGTCGCACGGCCGCGGACAGCAGCGGACACACCTTGGCGACCAGCTCGGAGTCCTCGACGTCCGCGTCGCGAACGAGCGCCTGCACCGCGACGCCGCCATCCCGCTCGTAGATCCGATCGAGGTTCGGGATGCGGTTGATGTCGACGATGTGCGCGGGCCGTGCAAGGCGGAAGTTCAGCAGCGGGACCAGGGACTGGCCGCCCGCCAGGACCTTCGCGTCCTCCAGGGAGCCGAGAAGAGCGCACGCGTCGTCGACTGATGCCGGCGAGTGGTACTCGAAAGGCGGCGGCTTCAACTCACTCCAGCATCGCGACCGCGCGGCAGGGCGACGCCTCGCCTCCCTGGAAGCGCCACGGAAAGCATCCGAACAGGACCTTCTGATCGAGCACCTGGTCGATGTGCCCACCGAGATTCTCGATGTGAATGACGTCGTGTGGAAACAGCAGCGTGTGCATGATCTGGTAGTCGGCCTTCGGGAAGATGTCGTCGAGGCTTCGTCCTAGCTTCTTCTCGGCCTCCTCGGCCTCGTCGGCGCGGATCCGCCGGATCACGGTGTTCATGGGATGGTCGGCGCTGCCGGCGTCGACCGCGATCCAGCGCACGCCGCGCTTCAGCACCCATTCCGCGAAGGCGCGTGTCGGCCCCGGGTGACGAATGAAATATTTGGTCTCGTCGACATGTGAGCGGTCGGTCCAGTTCTCGGGATAGTGGCGGTGGTAGCCGGTGTGGATGACAAGGATGTCGCCGCGCTCGATGCGGTGGCCGGTGTCCTTCTCCCATTGCTCGAAATGCTCGGGCCCGTAGAGGTCGTAGTCGCCAAGGCCCATGCGCTCGAGGTCGACGACGCAGGCGGGGCCGATCAGGAAGTCGAGGGGGAGGTCGCCGATGAACTTGCCGCCCGAGTAGAAATGCGCGGGGGCATCCAGGTGGGTGCTGACGTGCAGGGTCATCGTGATCTCCTGGCCGCCGGCCTTGTCGAACGCCAGCCGCTTGATCCAGCGGATGGCGGGGCCGGCGTACCCGGCGAACGCGGGCGTGTGGAGCGAGAAGTCCTGGGTGAGGTCGATGAACTTCACGTGGCGGCCAATCCGGTCATGCGCAAACAATGCACATGCGCGCCGCAGCCTGCAAGCTAGACCTATGACAGACCAGAGTGTTGCCGCCGACGAGTTCGTGTCCTTGCTGAAGAGCCTGAGGGCGGTCCGGCAGTTTGTCGACAGGCCCCTGCCGCCCGAGGCCGTTCGCGACATCCACGAGGTGATCCGCTGGTCCGGCAACGCGAGCAACCGCCAGGAGTTCGAGGTCCTGTGGATCGAGGACCCTTCGGCTCTGCGGCGGCTGGCGGAGATGACCGGATTCGTGAAGCACCTGGCTGGTGCGGCCGCCGGGGCCGTGATCGTGACCTGGATGGCGGGCGACGAGCTCAACGCGTTCGACGAGGGGAGGATCGCCGAGCGGATCATGCTCGCCGCCCACGCGCACGGCATCGGGTCGAGCATCGGGTGGTTCGTGGGCGATGGGCGGGCTGGGGCGGCGAAGTTGCTCGAGGTGCCCGCAGGGCGAACTGTAAGGACCGCGATCTCGCTGGGTTACCCGGCGGAGGGGGCCGTGCGGGGCGCTCGGCGGAAGCCGTTGGGCGAGTTGGTGCGGCGGGTCGGGTGAGCGCCCACCACGACATCCAGGCAGCCGTCTCGCGGACCCGGACTGAACGCGCCTAGTCGTCCGCCTCACCCGTGGCGGGCTTGGTGTTCGGCGCGGGAGCGGGCAGCGGGGCCGAGCAGTTGCCGTTCTTACCCAGGTCGCCCTGGGCGACCTGCTTGACATAGCCGCCGCCCTTCTTCGCATGGGCGGCCTGCGAGACGTAGAAGCCGTGGTTGCACGGATGGGCGCCGTTCTTGGCGCCGCCCGTCTCGTCGGTGGTCGCGGAAGGTGACTGAGACTGCCTCGCCGCCTGGAGGTGGGTGACGATGACCACCCCGTCCGCCACGATGCCGAGACCGATCACGGCCACGACCACCAGGAGGAGCGTGTTGAGGCGCGGCATACCGTTTGTAAGCACAGTAAAGGGTTTAACGCCGCAGGGGCCTAACCCTTGCCTCGCTCCAGCACCGCGACCAGGTCGCGGGCCGAGATCAGTCCTACGGGCGAACCCTCCGAATCCACCACCGGCAGGTGTCTGACGCCCAGCCTCATCATCTTGACCGCCACCACCGCCACCTCCTCGTCGTCGGTTACGGTCGCAGGGTCGGCGGTCATGACGACGCTTGCCTTCGTCTCCAGCGGGTCGATGCCGTCGGCGATCGCACGCACCAGGTCGCGCTCCGTGATGATCCCGAGCAGCAGGCCTTCGGACATCACTGCGACGGAGTCGGCGTCGCCGACGCGCATCTTCTTGGCCACCTGCGCGAGGCTGGTCTCCGGATCGACGGAGACCAGGGGTCCAGGCGGTACATCTCGGACCTTCATGCGACTTCGTACCTGATCGGCACCATTCTCTGCGAGCTCTTCGGCGGCCGATTGTAGCTTCGCTTCTGTCGCGGGGGCAGCTTGATGTTTTCGTGCGGCACGTCCTGGTACGGAATGAGAGAGAGAAAGTGCGTGATCAGATTGAGATGAGCGGCGCGCTTGTTGTCCGTCTCGACGACGTACCACGGCGCCTCCTTGATGTCACAGAAAGCAAACATCTGGTCCTTCGCCTCTGAGTAGTCGACCCATCTTGCCCTGGCCTGAAGGTCCATTGGGCTCAGCTTCCAGCGCTTGCTGGGATCGTTGATCCGCCCCAGGAATCGGCGCTCCTGCTCCTCGTCGCTGACCGACAGCCAGTACTTGATCAGGAGGATGCCAGAGCGGACCAGCATCCTCTCGAACTGTGGGCACGTCAGCATGAACTCGTCGTATTCGGCGTCGGAGCAAAAGCCCATGACGCGCTCAACGCCCGCGCGGTTGTACCAGCTGCGGTCGAACAGCACCATTTCGCCGGCCGAAGGCAGGTGTGCGACATAGCGCTGGAAGTACCACTGCGTCCTCTCTTTCTCGGTCGGCGCGGGCAGCGCCACCACCCGGCAATACCGAGGATTGAGGAGCGCCGTGATCCGCTTGATGACACCTCCCTTGCCCGCCGTGTCGCGGCCCTCGAACAGGACGACGACGCGCAGACTGCGATGCCGGATCCATTCCTCCAGCTGTACCAACTCGACCTGAAGGCGCCTGAGCTCCTTCTCGTACTCCTTCTTGCCGAGCGTCGCGTGCTTGTGCTTTTTGGTCGGCATCTGTTCGCGCGAATGTCAGGTAGGCGCAACCACCTCCGCGGGCTCCTGCTCCTCGTCGCGAATGTGACCCGGGCGCAGAATCTGATACAGCACGATCGCGCCCAGCGCCCCCAAGCCCAGGTTGTTGATCTCGAACGAGCCGATCTTGAGGTCAGCTCCGCCCGCGGCAAGGATGAGCGGGATCGCCGCGACGGCGAGGTTGGCACGTTTGGAGAAGTCGACGCGGGCGTCGACCCAGATCTTGGCGCCGATCACCGCGATCAATCCGAACAGGTAGAGCTCGATGCCGCCGAGGACGCTGATCGGGATGCTGAGCACCAGGGCTCCGAATTTGGGGATGAATCCGAGCAGGATGGCGGTGATCGCGGCCACGATGAAGACCATGATCGAGAAGACTCGCGTGATGCCCATGACTCCGATGTTCTCGGCGTAGGTCGTTTCGCCCGTGCCGCCGAATATCGCGCTCACGATCGTGGCGAGGCCGTCACCCATGAAGGTGCGGCCCAGATACCCGGACAGGTCGCGCTTCATGATCCCGCCGATCGCGAAGACATGGCCGGTGTTTTCGGCCACGAGGACGATCGGGATGAACCAGAACAGGCTGAAGGCTCGGACCGGATCGCTGAAGTCGGGGAAGGTGAGCTTCGGATACCCGAGCCAGTCCGCGCTGCCGATTCCCGCGGTGTTGACGTGGCAGCCTGAAGCCACTGAGGCGCAGGCGCCGCCGGCGGCCTGATCGAGTCCGGCGACGACGTAGCCGACGACCACCCCGATGAGGACGGGAAGCAGTCGGGGAAAGCCCCGCAGGTACACCGAGGCGATTGCGGCGGCGAGGAAAGTGATCGTGCCGGTGACCAGCTCTTTCTGGAAATTGGCGACGGCCACGCTGGCCAGGGCGATCCCGATGACGGCCACGACCGTGCCCGTGACCACCGGCGGCATGAGGAAGCGGATGACGTTGATGCCCGCAAAATGGACCGCGACCCCGATCAAGAAGTAGATGACGCCGGCGACCAGGATGCCCGCGAAGGCAAGGCCCTGGTGCTGGCCTGGTCCGCCCTGGATCGCCAGCACCGCGCCTATGAACGAGAACGAGGAGCCGAGGTAGCTCGGTACCTTCCGGCCGGTCACGATGAGGAAGATGAGCGTGCCGATGCCACTGAAGAAAATGACCGTGTTGGGGTTGAAGCCCAGGATCAGAGGGACCAGCACCGTGGCGCCGAACATCGCCATCACGTGCTGGACCCCGAGCATGATCGTCTGCGGCCACGGGAGCCGCTCTTCCGGATAGACGATGTCGCGCTCGCGCGCAGCAGATGCCACCGCCATGACGCACCCCCTTGCGTTGCGCCCCGGTCCCCCAACCGGGGTCCCCGCGCTATGGTAGCCGCCCGTGTGGACTTTGCGGGACGTCTTTCTGCCGGGCGGCGAGGTCGCCGACGTCGTCGTGGACGGCGAGCGAATAGCGGCCATCGGCCCCGGCGCCGGAGCCGGCAGCACGGCGGCCGAGGACTGCTCGGGCAAGCTTCTTTTGCCTGCGTTCATCGACGGCCACGTCCACCTCGACAAAGCCCTCATCCGGGACGAGCTGCGCGAGCACGATGGAACGCTCACGGGTGCCATCGAGGCCATCCACGAGCGCAAGCGGCGCTACACCGTCGAGGACGTGAGAGGGCGGGCTCGGTCGGTGATCGAGGCCTCGGTGCGCTTCGGGACGACCCGGCTGCGATCGCACGTGGACGTGGACACGATCGGCGGGCTGACGCCGCTCGAGGGGGTGATGGCCGCGGCCGCCGACTGCGCGGACATCGCGGAGGTCCGGACGATCGCATTTCCGCAGGAGGGCCTCCTTCGCGACCCTGGCGCCTACGCGCTGATGGAGGCGGCCATGGAAGCGGGCGCCGACGTGGTCGGCGGCATGCCCCACTGGGAGCTCGACCAGGCCGGACAGCGTGAGCACGTCAGCCTGTGCTTCGACCTCGCCCAGCGCTTCGATCGCGATCTCGACATGCATGTCGACGAGACGGACGACGGCGGCATTCGGACGCTCGAGATGGTGGCCGACGAGGCCTTGCGGCGCGGATATTTGGGCCGGGTGTGCGCCGGCCATGTCTGCTCGCTGGCGGCGGCGCCGCACGACTACGCCGAGCGGGTCATCGACAAGTGCGCGCGGGCCGGCATGTCCATTGCGGCCAACCCTGTCACGAACCTGGTCCTACAGGGTCGTGGCGACCGCGGATTGGTCCGCCGGGGCCTGACGCGCGTCGCGGAGCTGCGTGCGGCAGGCGTGAACGTCCTGTTCGGCCAGGACTGTGTCAAAGACGGGTTCTATCCGTTCGGGCGGGGCTCGATGCTCGAGGTCGCCCTGATCTCGGCCCACGCCGCCCACCTGACGAGCCGGTCCGACCTCGCGTTCGCGCTGCACGCCGTGACCGAAGCGCCCGCGCGCGCGGCGGGGTGGTCCGACTATGGGCTCAAGACAGATGCGCGAGCCGATCTGCTGCTGCTGCCCGTGCCATCGTGGGAGGAAGCCTTGAGGCTCCAGCCGGCGCCGGAGAAGGTCTGGTTTGCCGGCCGGCTGGTGGCGGAGAACAGGACCGTGTCGACGCTCCACCGCCGCTGATCGAATGGCTACCAGCTGTCGTGGGGCACGGGGCGCAGCTTGGCCGGCCTGGCGGCGACCGCCGGCTGGTCCCTCACGACGACCACGGGAATATGCCTGCAGGTGTCGTCGGAGCGAAGGGCCTGGATCAGGGCCAGGTTGCCGGGACCGGACCGGCCGAGGTGGGCAAAGATGATCCTGGGCGCGACCTGTTTGGCTCGGGTGAGCGCATCAGCCTGGTTCTGGGCCACGAACACCGTGTAGCCCTCACCCTCGAGACGCGCGGAATGGGCCAGGCGGGAAGTCGTCTCGTCGTCGACGAGCAAGGCGGTGCGATTGAGGGTGTCCATGGGTGAACCTCGTATCTCCTTCTTGGCCAAGGGATCGGCAGGTTCACGGGAGGAAACGCCAGCCTGTCGCGTCGGGTCTGCAAGCAGTATGGACCTAAAGCAAAAGCCCGGCCCTCGGTGGGCCGGGCCTCAGACGTAAGTTGTTAGACCGTTGCGGGGGTCGGGATGAGGCCGAGCTGGCTCATCGTGTCGAGCATGTCGAAGTAGATCCGAGTCTCGGTGATCTTGTTGTTCTCGATCTTCAAGACCTGGATGCCCTTGCCGACGACCCTCTTGTGGGTCGGCTGGATGGTACCTGTCGGACCCTCGAACGGCCCGGTGTTGGTGCCCTCCATGACGACTTCCTGGACGATCCAGGGGGCGCTCACGATCTCGTTGCGGACGGTCATCTTGCCGTTCGGGTAGGCCTTCAGCCAGTTCATGGCGTACTCGGTTGCGTCCTTGGCGGTGTGCGCCTTGAAGCCGCCGGGTGCCTCGAACTTGATGTTGTCGGCGTGCAGCGCGAGCAGCGCCCTCTCGTCACGCGAGTTGAAAGCGGCGACGAAATGAGCAGCTGTGTCTTTGACTTCAGTCATGTGGTCTCCTCCTAAGGAGTAACCGCGAAGCGGAGGGCCAAGAAGGCGGCTGCCGAGGCAACCGCGGGAGCCGTTCGGGCTCTAGCTCAGTCCAGGAACTGTCGTCACTATAGCAGAAAATGGTTGCGCACGCGTGCTAATATTTTGCGATCCGACGTCCCCGCCTGTATTCAGTAGCCGAGGCTGCCGCCGAGCTCAAAGCATCGGAGGCATACGTGCGCCGCTTGCTGCTCAGGGAGCGCCTGTACGGAACCAAGATCGGCTCCGTGTGGGCCATCTACCCCGACGACCTCGAAGCTTTCAGCCGCACGCGGCGGCCGCCCGGCCGGCCTCGGAAGCTCGAACTGAGCGGGCCGGACCGAGCTTCGGCCGTGCACATCGCGGGCGAGCGCACCAGCGCCGGGACCGACCCGCTGCTGCGCAAGCGGCTGCAAATGCCCGGGGGGCCGAAACGGACCGGCCGCCCCAGCGCGCGGCGCAAAAAGCCCTCGGCCTAGCGAACCGGTCTCGTGCTGCTCCTGCCCGACCGGTTGCTCGCCGGCCAGCGTGGGCCGCGGCTCCGCCGCATGTTCCTGGCCTGAGGCGCGACGGCCCGAGGTGAAGCCGCCGGTCGGTGCTCCTGGTACTGCCAGCTGCCCTCATCCAGGAACAGCTTGGCGTTCAGCTCGCGAATGTCCGGAGCCCCCTGGCGGCTGAGCTTGACCCAGGCGAACTCATCCTCCGGGGTCACGAACGTCAGAGCCCGTCCGGCGACGCCCATGCGCGCGGTGCGGCCGACCCTGTGGGTGAGCCACTGCGCCGAGTCGGGCAGCTCGAAGTTGACCACGAGACCGACGTCGGCGACGTCGATTCCACGCGCCGCCACGTTGGTGGCGACGAGGACCTGGCTCCGACCGTCCCGGAATGAGGCCATGGCGCGGTCGCGGATGGCCTGCGAGAGGTTGCCCTGGAGCTCGACCGAGTTGTGGCCGAGCTGGCGCAGATGGCCGTTGAGCTTCGACACCCCGTGCTTGGTGCGGCCGAACACGATCGCCGAGCCGCCGTGGCGGTGCAGGACCCGGCTGAGGGTCTGGAGCTTGTGCTCGCGCGCCACGCGCAGGAGGCCGTGCTCGAGGTCCGCCTCTTTTTCTGCGTCGACCCGGACCTCGGCCGCCTCGTGAGTGTGCTTCTCGATCATGCGGGTGACCCAGGCGGGCATGGTCGCCGAGGCGAGGATCGTCTGCGGCTCATACGTGAGGCCGAGCATCTTCTCGACGGCGGGCGCAAAGCCCGCGTCCAGCATCTCGTCCGCCTCGTCGAGCACCAGGTACTCGACCCGCGATAGCGAGACGCGGCCCTGCGTGACGAGGTCCATGATGCGGCCTGGGGTACCGACCACCACGTCGACACCGCTCTTCAGCGCGAGGCGCTGGGTGGCGTAACCAACTCCGCCGTAGAGCACGGCGGAGCGCAGGTCGGTCGCGAGCGAGCGAAGGACCTTCTCCACCTGCAGGGCGAGCTCTCGCGTCGGGGTGACGATGAGGGCTCTTGGTCCGGCGCCGCGACGAGGCAGGCGCTCGACCATCGGGATGAGGTAAGCGAAGGTTTTGCCCGAGCCGGTCGGGGCCTCGATGACGACATCCCGCCCCTGCATGATGAGCGGGATCGCCTGTGCTTGAACCGGTACCGGTTCGGTGATGCCGAGCACGGCCAGGGCCGCCAGAGTGTGCGGGCGCACGCCCGCTTCTACGAATGACTGCAACGTATTCTCCTGATCCCCTCTATGGTCGTATTTGGCGCGACGATCAGGACACCGTCACCGTGGACGGGAGAGAGGACCCGAGCGAGCGGGCCGGCAGAGAGCCGACCGTGAATATCAGTCTACCCGATTGTCCATGAAGCTAAGCGCCAAACGTTCGTCGCGATCCTGTACAGCCAGGAGCGCATCGTGGCGCGACTTCGCGCTCCGCGACGCGGTCAAGGCTCTATAAAAGGACCGGCGTGAGAATGCCGCTCACAAAGGCGACTCGGGAGCTGTTCGAGGAGGCCGCCACGAAGGCGGGTGAGCTCGACATGTCCGCGATCGCGAGGCTGTATGAGCAAAAACGCGCGCCCTGAAATGAGAGCCGACTAGTTGTGGGCGGCGCGACCGGCGGTGGTCAGGAGCTTGATCTCTTCAATGTGAGCCCAGCTGTGCGCATAGCAGGTGATGCTCAGGAGCAGCCATACAGGCTGGCCGGCAAGGGGTTCGAGCGCCTGCAGGGCGGCCGGGCGGTTGTAAGCGGGGTGGTCGGCCAGGCGATCCATCATCATGTTGGGCGCCTCGAGCTCCGCATCGGTGACCGCCCGAAGCCATTGGCTGACCTGCGACCTGACCGCATCCGCGTACTCGAGGACCTCCGATGGCACCACCTGTCTCGCCAGCTCGTCGGCCTCTTCCGCTGAATAGCCGGTGCCCACGTCCGGTCGGGCCCACGGTTTGGAGGCCCAGGGCTGCGATTCGATCAGCTCGGGCACGCCGCGGATGCCGAGGTGGACTGTGGAGTCGATGACACGGGCGACGTGCCAGAAAGTAAAGGCGGGGAGGCTGGTGCCGGGGATGGCGCGGCGGAGCCAGTCATCGGGCTCCATCCAGCCTGCCACCTCATGGAGGCGGAAGTTCACCGAGTTCAGTTGACTCGCGATCAGCCGGCTGGCCTGCACCGCGACAGTCTAAGACCGTCAGCTGCCGCTGACTTTGGTCCAGTCCTGACCGTCCCAGGTCCAAACGTCGTTGTGGTGCTTCAGGTCGGCGGCGTCCCCGCTCGAGCCCCCGAACAGAACCACCAGATGATGCGCCGAGTCATACGTCATGGCCGCGCCCTTTCGCGGACCAGGTGAATGCACGGGATTGGCGGGTGTCCATCTGGTGCCGTCCCACGTCCAGGTATCGCCGTTTTCGCCATACAGGACGATGTCGGATTGGGCGTCATCCTCCGCTGCCACGAAGGAGGTCGAAGCCGTGCCTGAGACTCCAAGTTTCTGCGTCCAGCTCGTTCCGTCAAACGTCCACGTGACTGGCCCGTTGGAGCTCTGGCCGCAAAACACGGTCAGCTTTCGGCCCGGGTCGTAGACCAGCAGTCCAGTGCCCTGGGATCCTGCCGGCGCGGATGTTGTCGGAAGTTGCGTCCAGGTGGTTCCGTCCCAACTCCATGTCTGGTCTAACGCCGGTGCGAGAAACGAGCCCGTCCAGTCGTACAGCAGGACGAGGTTGAGTTTTGCATCCCAGGTCATCGGGTGCTCGCCGCCAAACGTCTTCGGCGACTGCGGCGGCCCCTGCAGCAACCAGCGTGCGCCGTCCCACAACCACGTGTCGTTGTAGGCCGAGCAGCATGTAGATCCGCCATACATCACGACCACCTTGTGGATCGGGTCGTAAGCCGCCCCAGCCGCCAATCGTTCCTTTGGGGCATTGCCCGCCGGGAGCTGGCTCCAGGTGCTGCCGTCCCACGTCCAGGTGTCCGAAAGTGGCTGAGGGAACTCGTTGTAGTTCCCGCTCGTCGTATTCCCGCCGAACAGGAGGAACTTCCCGATGGCCGCGTCGAAGACCCAGGTGGCGTTGCTGCGGGCCGACGGTGAAGTCGTGTCTGTCGGCGATGGGGATGCGGGTGCCGGCGCTGGAGAGGGTGTGGAGATGGGGCCGGTGGGAGAGCTCGACGGCTGGTTCGATGCGGGGCTGACGTTGGCTACCGGTGCGCCCGACTGAGTGCACCCGGATGCGAGGATGAGAAAGAGGATGGCCACCAATCGCTTGGGGGTACGCACTGCCTTTGGCCAATCTAACGGTGGCAACGCACTCTGGTTACTCGAATTTGGTGGGCCGGGAGGGATTTGAACCCCCACAGCTTTCGCGGGTGGTTTACAGCCACTTGAGCTCGCCAATGCCCAGCCGACCCACTCGGGAGCAGTAATCGTACGCAATCTCATTCCGGGGGTTTGGGGCCTCGCTCTGCATAATGGCGCCGTGACGCGAGGCTACGCCCGCTACGTCCTCGCGGTCATGGTCGGCATCAACTTCCTGAATTACCTGGATCGCTGGGTCGCCTCAGCGGCGGCGCCGCTGATCCAGAAAGAGTTCCACATCGACGACGCCCAGGTCGGGCTTATCGGTACGGCATTCCTGCTCGTTTATGCCGTCGCCGCCCTTCCTTTTGGTTACTGGGGCGACCGCGGAGTGCGCCGGACGGTGATCGGCGTCGGGGTCACCATCTGGAGCATCGCGACGCTCTTTTCCGGGCTGGCCGCCAACTACGTCCAACTGTTTCTCAGCCGCGCCGCAGTCGGCATCGGTGAAGCGAGCTACTACCCGGCGGGAACATCGCTCGTCTCTGACTACTTTCCAAAGGCAGAGCGCGGACGCGTCATGTCGATCTGGGGAGCCGGCAGCGCGGTCGGCATAGCGGTCGGGTTCGCAGGCGGTGGGATCGTAGCCGACCACTTCGGCTGGCGCAGCGCGTTCTACTTCGCCGCCGTACCCGGCCTCCTGTTCGCGTTCCTCGCTTTCAGCTTGCGCGAGCCCTTGCGCGGGAGCATGGAAAAGCTTGGACCGACCCTGAGGCGTACAACCGACGCCACCTTCAGCACCTTTATCAACCTCATGCGAATCCGTACGCTGCGCGCCGCGATCCTCTCGCAGACCGTGCTTTATTTCGTCCTGGCCTCGAACGCGTTCTGGCTGCCGACACTGCTGCACCGGCGTTTCGACCTGTCGCTCAGCAGCGCGGGCCTGCTCGCCGGCGTCGTCCTGGTAATCGGCGGGCTCATCGGCACCTTGGCGGGCGGCTGGATTGCGGACCGCCGTGCCAGGACGAGCGCAGCTGCGCACTTAGAGGTCGGCATCGCCGGATTCCTCATCGCCGCGGTCTTCATAACCGTCGCGCTCCTCGCGCCGCTCAACATCGGGCCGATCCCGGTCTTCGTGCCTGCGTTCCTGGTCACGGTCATCGCCATTTACCTCCACGCCGGACCCTTCACCGCTGTGTCGCAGAACGTTGTCTCGCCCGCGCTACGCGCAAGCTGCGTGACCATGCTGCTGTTCGTCTCACACGTTTTCGGCGACTCCCATTCGACGTTTGACGTGGGCTGGATTTCGGACCACCTACAGAGCCTTCAGCTGGCTCTGCTCATCACTTCGCCGACGCTGCTGGTAGTCGCTGCGATCATCGCGGCGACAGGCCTGCGGGCAGTCAAGCACGACACCGAGACGATGGAATCGGAGTGGGCTGCCAGGCCCGAGGAGCCGGTGACCGCTCTTAGTAGATGAACCCCACCAGGGCCGAGCCGAGCTGGCCTGGCTTGATCGTCCGCTGGTCGATCACGTAGAAAGAGACCCAGTTCATCTCCGACACCATCCAGGACCCGTCTGGATACACCGCCTCGACGTACGACACGTGGCCGGCCCAGCTCTCCCACGTGACCATGATCGAACCGACCTTCGGGGTCGGGCCGACCGCGTAGCCCTTGGCGGCGGCGTTCTGGTACCAGTAACCGGCGTCGCCGCTCCAGGTGATGAGGCGCTTGGTGGCCACGTAGTAGGTGCACCAGCCACCCGGGAAGTTGTTCTGCGGCGGTCCGGTGTAAGGGCCGAGGCAGCAGTTCACGACCTTGACGTTGTACGCACCGTGCGTGCCGGTGCGCATCAGCAGCTGCCACAGCGCCGGCGGCGGCGGGAACGCGCCACCCACGCCGTTGGGGACGACGAGCAGGGTTCCGGCCGCCACCTGCGTGCTGCGCAGCCGGTTGAAGTCGTAGATGGACTGGGCGTCGACCCCATACGTGCTGGCAATGCTGTCGATCGTGTCGCCCGCCTTGACGGTGACGACGACGCCCGGCACCGGCGGGATCAGGATCTGGTCGCCCGTGGAAACGGTGTCGTTCGAGAAAAGGTTCGAGTTCGACCAGCGGATCTGCGAGACGGTCACATTGAACCTGGTCGCAATCGAGTCCAGGGTCTCGCCGGCCTGGACGGTGTAGGTGAACGGCTGGTGGCTCATCGGCGCCGAGCTCGGGATCGAGACGGGCTTGATGATCGTGCTGTAGCGGCCGAGGGAGATGTCTCCGGCGGTCCCGCCCTCACTCTCCACCACCGCCTCCGCGTTCACCGTGCCGAGTCTGGAGGTCAAATACGCGGGGACGTGCCGATCCATCGACGCATACGACGAAATTCCAACCGCTATCGCAAGCACGACAGCATGGGTCAGATATCGATGGATTCGCAAATGCCTACCCCTGAACGTTGCGGACCGTCAGTGAACCAGCCGGAGGGCCGGACCCCAGTGAACGGGGGCCACCGTACCAGACCCCCGGCAAGGACGTCAACCCGCAGACCCGTCACCATCGGTCGAGCGAACGAAAGTTCGCGACCCGCCTTTGATCTCGGCTCCGCCGTGGAGACCGGGCGCTTTTTGGCGCCCAGACGAACGGTAGTTCGCAGGGCCAGAACGGACCCTCTCCGCTTCGCGATCAAGCCGAGACGCAGCTTCACGGGCGGTACAACGCTCGAGGGGCGCACAAGCTTGCTGGCCCCGCGAACGCGCCGAACCCGGGCTTTTAAGGCCCTCCCCGGACGTAGATCGTCTGCCCCGAGACGAAGCTGGACTCGTCGCTGCACAAGAAGGCGATCACGCTCGCAATGTCCTCGGGCTGGCCGACGCGGCGGAGCGGGATCTGCGAGGCGGCGCCGAGCTTGAACGTCTCGTACTCCATGCCCATGCGCTCCGCCGTCGCTCGCGTCATGCGCGTCTCAACGAACCCTGGAGCCACCGAGTTGACGTTGACGTTGAACGGCCCCAGCTCGATGGCCAGCGTGCGCGCCATGCCCTGCAGGCCGGCCTTGGCTGCCGAGTAGTTAGCCTGTCCCCGGTTGCCGAGGGCAGAGGTCGAGGACAGGAAGACCATCTTTCCGTACTTCTGGTCGACCATCTGCTTTTGCGCCGCCCGAGCGCACAGGAACGTGCCCTTCAGGTGCGTGTCGATGACCGCATCCCAATCCTCGTCGGTCATCTTGAAGATCAGGTTGTCGCGGATGATGCCCGCGCAGGTGACCAGGATGTCGAGCCGGCCGAGCTCGGCGACGGTTCGCCCGACCATCGCCTCGACCGACGCGCGGTCGCTCACGTCGCAGGCGACGCCAAGACCGCCGATCGCGCTCGCCACCTCGCGAGCCGGCGCCTCGTCGAGATCCGACACCGCCACCCTGGCGCCCTCGGCTGCGAGCATCCGCGCCGTGGCGGCGCCGATCCCACGCCCGCCGCCGGTGACAAGCGCGACCCGATCCTTGAACCTCATTCGGTCTCCGTGTCGAGGGCGGTGCCCCCGTCCTTGCGTGGATCGGAAGCGCCGTGGAGGAATCCGTCTTTCTCGCGGGCGATCACCTGCGGCCTGGCGAAGTACGAGTCGTAGCTGAGCGTCCGCCGGTTGACCGCGTATCCACGCTGTTCGAGGCCCCGGCTCACGGCCGCGGGAATGCGGCCCTCGACCTGCACCAAGTCTCCCTGGAAGTCGATTCGCGGAGCGCTCACCGCCTCGACTGGCGTCATCTTGTGGTCAAGGATATTGACCAGGACCTGCAGGATGGCGGTCACGATCTTGGTGCCGCCAGGCGCCCCTATGCACGCGCGCAGGCGATCGCCGTCGAAGACGAGAGTGGGGGTCATGCTCGTTGCCCGCGTCTTGCCTGGACGGATGGAGTTGGGGTTGCCCGGACGCGGGTCGAAGCAGTTCATGTAGTCGTTGTAGCCGAAGCCCAGGCCCGGGGTGACGACGCCGCTGGCAGAGCCGAGCGTGTGCGTCAGGGAGACTGCGTTTCCCGAGTCGTCGACCACGCAGACTTGCGTGGTGTCGGGCCGGTCGTGCACTGCCACCGCCCCTACTGCGCCCGCCTCGACCGCCGCCACCTCGCGGGCCTTGGCCGCGTAGCCCTTGTCGGCGAGCGCCCCCGTGGGCACGTCGACGAAGCGCGGGTCGGCGACGTGAAGCTCGCGGTCGGCCACCGCCCATGCCATCGCCTCGATGAGCAGCCGCGCCGCCTCGGTGCTCGGCCATCCGTGCGCGCCCACGTCGTACCCCTCGAGGAAGTTGAGCATCTGCAGAAGGGTGATGCCGGCGGCGGGCGGTCCCGCGGCCACGACGGAGAGACCTCGGTAGGTGCCCCGCAGCGGCTCGGTCACGTTGACCCGATAGGTCGCCAGGTCTTCCCTGGTGATGAACCCGCCATGCGCCTCGAAGTCCGAGACGATCCGATCCGCGATCTCACCTTTGTAGAAGACGTCCGGACCTTCGTTCGCGAGCCTCTCCAGCGTCCGAGAAAGTTCGCCTTGCACGAATAGTTCGCCAATCTCGAACAATTCACCGTCCCGGGTGTAAATCGCCTTCGCCGCCGGCGTGGCCTGGATGCGCTCGCGGTTGGGCACGACGTCGGGCCCGTAATCGGTCGTCCAGTACCCGTGCATGTACCCGGTCACCGGGAAGCCGTCGCGGGCGAGCGGGATGGCCGGCTCGATCGCCTGCGCCCACGTGATGGTTCCGAATCTCGTCAGAGCTTCATGCAGGCCGGCCACTGTGCCCGGAACGCCGACCGACTGGTGGCCGACGTCGTTCACCCACCCCTCGAGCACGTAGCCGTAGCGATCCGCAGCCTGGCGCAAAAACCGGTCCTCCCACTGGTCCTCTCGGGAGCGCCCGCCGGCGGTGGCGTAGAACTCGAGCAGCGCATCGCCGCTTCGAGGGCTGTGCACCAGCATCACGCCGCAGCCCCCGATGCCGCACATCTGGGGGTCGACCACGCCCTGGACGAAGGCGCATGTCACGGCCGCGTCGACGGCGTTGCCCCCGCGCCGCATGACCTCTAGCCCGATCTCGGCCGCCACCGGCTGAGGGCAGACGATGATCGCCACAAGACAAGAGTAAGGCTGGCGACATAACTCCAAGTTCGCGCTGATCTTGCGATCGACCCGCCACCTTCCTTAAGAGCTGAACCCGCAGGTGGTTAAAAAGCCGCCCTTTTGCAAGACACATAGGCTGCTTTCGTTTTAAGTGATAGGTGAACGAGCTCCCGGCGGGAGGCGCTCGACACCACGAGAGGGAGAGTCGATGCAATCAGGCGCGCGGACGGCGCGGAGACACATGCGCGGGCAATCGCTGGTCGAGACAGCGATCACACTGCCCGTGATACTGCTGCTCGCCCTGGGCGTCACCGACATCGGGCGGGCTTTCTATTACCGCGAAGCCGTGGGCAACTCGGTGCGGCAAGCGCTGCGGGTGGCGGTGTCGCCGGACCAGCACGCGACTGCAGACAACGTCTGCGCCGCCACCGGCAGCGGTCCGCTGGCCGTCACGGTCAGCTCCCCCATACCGCCCTCCGGCGGCCCCATCGTCACGATCGCCAACCAGGCCGCCCTGGAGAGCTCGAACAACGGCACCCCGGCGGGATCGATACTCGCGGGCTCGACGCTCTGGATCACGTTCCACTGCCTCAACGGCACGGCGGTCACCAACGCCACGGCCAACGGCAACGGACCTATGGACCCCGGATCTGATTCCGTGACGGCTCGCCTGACCAACACGATGAACATCATCACGCCGCTGCTGTGGCCGATCGTGGGCTCACAGATCCCAATCACGGTGAGCTCCTTCCAACGGAGCGAGTACTGATGAACAGCAAGAAGGGCCAGGCGCTGGTCGAGTTCGCGCTGGTGTTCCCCATCCTGTTTTTCATGCTGGCCCTGACGGTCGACCTGTTCAGGGTCGACTGGGCCACCACGACCGTGGCCGAGGCGGCGCGCCAGGGTGCGCGTCAGGCGGTCCCCAACGCCGACCCCTCTGACAACCCGTTTGGCGCCCCGGGCGGCACATGCTCGGGCACCACTCAGGTGAACAGTGCGAACGGCACCGGCTGCCTCACGAGCGCGCGTGTGTACCAGACCGTGGCCGGGGTGCTGGGCGGGTTCAGCTCCGGCGCCAACTTCTTGGAAGCGTCGCCGGCCAACTGCCCGAACCCTGCGGTCGGACACGCCTCGATCTGCGTCTATCCCAATGAACAGGGCAGCGCCGGGACCTACGTGAGCTGCGCCGCCGCGCGCAGCGCCCTCGGCCGCGATCCCGTGCCGGGCGAGCTTGGAGCGCGCGCGCCCGAGTACGCCAGTCCGCAATACAAGGGCTGTTTTCAGGTTGTCGTGACTGTGATCTATCGCTATGACACGCTCGCCCCGTTCCTCGGCAGCGCCGCGCCCAACTTCCTGAGGATCGCGTCTTCAACCTCGATGGTTGCGGAGTACTGAGGCGCACATGAAAGCAACGAACGAACGGAGACGCAAGTCCCAGAGCGGCCAGGCGATCGTGATCGTCGCGGGGATGATCGTCGCCCTGACAATCCTCGGCACCATGGTGTTCGACGTCGGTCTGTCGATGTCCGACCGGCGCAATTTGCAGGCCTATGCGGATGCGGCCGCGCTCGCTGGCGCACGCTCATACGGGCCCGCCGGCCCCGACCGCGCTCACTGGGTGGCGCTTCAGTACCTCGCGCCGACGCTCGGCTTCACACTTCCGACCGGTGCTTGCGGGAGTCCCGCGAGCTGCCCGGCGGGCACCTACTCCGTGGCCGGCTTCAACGTCCAGCTGATCGACACGTTCCGCGTCAACGGGATCTACAACTACCCGAGTGTGCTCGACGTGCTGCTGCAGCACCAGCAGCCGAGCATCTTCGCGCGCATGGTCGGGTTCTCGCTGCTCAAGACCGCCGCCTCGGCTCGCGCATCGACGCCTGGGCCGCAGTTCGACGGCGCCAACTACGCGGTCGCCGCTGTGAGCGGTGACGCGCTGATCAACGGTGGTGGCGCGGCCTTCCAGACGGTGACCGGTCCTGTCTACGCACATGGCAGCTTCGGCGCCAACAACGGGCCGCACTCAACCGGCGTGCCTTCGTCACAGACCAACTACAACGGCCAGCCCTGTTCGCCGTCGGTGCCGAACTTTCTCGACAACGGCGGCGGCGCGAACGG
>DASWBB010000087.1:0-18368 GCA_036390875.1 Candidatus Dormiibacterota bacterium | reverse complement strand
CAGGTCCGGCTGATCCAGGAAGCGGCGGTGATGTTCCCGTCGACCAGGTGCTCGCCGCTCTTCTCAACGTGGCGCGCTTCCGAAGCGAAATCGCCCTCGAGAGCGTCGATGACAGCCCGGTAGGCCTTCAAATCGACGCCTCCGCGCTGCCCTCGGGCCAGAAAAGCGCGGACCGATGCCCCTACATCCTCAAGGCAGACTTCCCCGTTCCCCGCCATAAAGAGAGTCTACCAAACATTTGTTTGGGCGTCAATACGTTAACACCTAAAACGTGCTTGAAAAACCACCCAATCCTCGCCCCGTCTCCTTCTTCCCAGTCCTTGCCGTGAATTACAAAAGCCTGATCGCGCCGCGACTCCCTTCTGACAGCGACTCCTCATCGTGAGCATCGACCCGCAGGGGTCGATAACAAGAACAACACGAGGAGACCGCCATGAACCCGTTTGCAGCACTCGCAGTCAAGACGATCGGCGCCGGCACGGCCGCCGCCCTACTCAGCCTCGGCGTCGCCGGCGTCCTGGCACAGGCCGCGCCGCCGACCCCCAAACCGACCCCTGCGGCCGTGACCAACCCGACCAATCCGACCAATCCGACCAAGCCCGACCCGCGCAAGGATCGCCGCGCGATCGCGCTGGCGGTCTTCGAGTCGGAGGCCGACGTCCTGCACATCACGCCGGCGCAGCTTCGCGAGGACCTGCGGCAGGGCCAGAAGGTCAGCGACCTCGCCAAGGATCGCGGCATGACCAAGGACCAGTTCGCCGCCAAGCTCGCCGCCGGCGTCAAGCCACGCCTGGAGGCGCTCGTCGATAAGAAGGAGATCACGCAGGCGCAGGCGGACAAGGTCCTGGACCGGATCTCGAAGGGACACATCCCGTTCTGGGACGGCATCCACCACCGCAAGGCGAGCACAACCGCACCCACCAAATAGCCACAGTTCCCTTCCCCAAAGAGGGTCCTCCGGCGAGGGCCCTCTTTTTTCGTCAGTCCTTCGGCGCTTCCCACACCAGCTCGCTCACGTCGAACACGAGCTCGATGTCGCCCTGCACGATCTGCTCCGGCGGCTTGGACGGGGTGCGAACCTCTCCGGAGATGAGGCTGATGGAGTCGTTCAGCCATCGGTATCTGTTGTCGTCGCAGACATGCCATGCGGCTCCGACCACCTGCCGCCGACCTTTCGGATATGCGCGGCCATAGCCCTGGAAGTCGAGCATCACCGTTGCTCCGTCCTCGGTTTCGATGACACCCTGGAGATCCATCGCGTATGTATGGTCAGTGCGCCGCCGCGGGTGGTTGGCGCCGCGAAACCGTCCTGAAAGCCTGCCAGTGCAATGGCCTTCCGCAAACAGGAAGTTGAATTCCTCCGTGCCTCCCGGCCCCGTCAGTTCGGCATCCCATGCTTCCGGGTAGCGAAAGCGAACCGTGTAGAGCGGCTTGAGCTGCACAGAACTACCGGCCTTTGAACTCGGGCTTGCGCTTCTCCTTGAACGCAGCGATGCCTTCGTTGGCATCCTCGGACACGAAGACACGGCCGATGGCCTCGCGCTCCATCGCCAGGCCGAGGTCCAGCGGCCCGCCGAGGCCCAGCGCAATCGCCAGCTTCGCGTGTCCGATCGCGACGCTCGGCCCGGCGGCCAGCTTCGCCGCATACTCGATCGCGCCGGCTCGGCATGAGGCCGCGTCGGGAAACAGCTGGTCGACGATGCCGAGTTCCTTCGCTTCCGCGGGCTTGAGTGTGGTGGCGTTGACGATCAGGTCCAGCCCCTTCGACCGCCCCACGAGTCGCGGCAGACGCTGCGTGCCGCCCGACCCTGGGAAGAGCCCAAGGTTTACCTCCGGCAGCCCGATCTGATACGAACCTTCGGCGGCAAATCGAAGGTCGCATGCAAGCGCGAGCTCAAGCCCTCCGCCCAGGCAGTGGCCCGCAATCGCGGCTATGAAAATCAGGGGGCTGTTCTCCATCTTCCGGAACGCTTCATGTGCCATGAGCGCCGTCATGAAGCGCGAGCGTGGCGTGCCTGCCGCGAACACACTCACGTCGGCGCCCGCCGAAAAAAACTTCTCGGAGGCGCTGGCCACGACTACGTTGCGGATATCCCCATCGAGTCGCGCATCGTCGATCGCGCCCGCGAACTGGCGCAGGAACGCGTAGTCATATGTGTTCGCCGGCGGGCGGTCGAGAACGATGATTCCGACGCCGCCTTCCTTCTCGAGCCTCACAGACATCCCAAGCCCTCCCAACGGCGCGCGGCCGACGACGCCGATAATTATCGAGACAACCAGAACACACGAAGAGGGGTGCCCGAATGGCGACGATGATCATTGAAGGCGAGAGGACGCGGGCTGCGTCCGGCAAGACGTACGAGGTTCGCAATCCGGCGACCGGCGAGCTCATCGACGAGGTGCCCGCCGGCGGTGCGGCCGACGTCGACAAGGCCGCCCAGGCGGCGGCCAAGGCGTTCACGACGTGGTCCAGGCTTCCGGCCAACCAGCGGCGCGAGATCCTGCACAAGGCGGCCCAGCACATGCTCGGCAAGGTCGAGGAGATCGCGGTGATCCTGACCAAGGAACAGGGCAAGACGCTTCTCGAGTCGCGGCTCGAAGCCAAGCGCTTCGGCGAGAACATCGGCTGGTTCGCGGACCTCGCTGACAAGATCCACGGTCAGCACGTCAGGCTGCCCGACCTCACGACCTACGGACTGGTGGTCCGCAAGCCGATCGGCGTTTGCGGCGCCATCGTGCCCTGGAACTTTCCGCTGACTCTGGCCGCCAACAAGGTCGCCCCGGCGATCGCGGCAGGCAACACGGTCGTGCTCAAGCCCGCGAGCACAACACCACTTTCGACGCTTGCCTGCATTGAAGCCCTGATCGAGGGCGGCCTGCCGGAAGGCGTGATCAATGTCGTCGTCGGCCAGGCGACGGGCGAAGCCATCGTCGAGCACCCGCTGATCCGGAAGATCGCGCTGACCGGTTCGACGCCCACCGGCAAGCGAGTCATGGCGAAGGCTGCCGAGCACCTCAAGAAGGTCACCCTCGAGCTGGGCGGCAGCGATCCGTGCATCGTTCTCGACGACGCCGACCTTGAAGGCGCCGCGCGGGCGATCGGGGTCGGGCGGTTCTTCAACTGCGGCCAGCAATGTCTGTCCACCAAGAGGCTCTACGTGCAGGAAGGCGTGTACGACGCCTTGATGGAGAAGCTGGTCGCGCGAGCGTCGAAGCTCAAGCCTGGCAACGGGCTAGACAAGGACACGCGCATGGGACCCATGCACACGGAGACGCAGCGAGCGGAGGTCGAGGCGCAGGTCAAGGACGCGATCGACCGCGGCGCCAAGGTGGTCTACGGCGGCGGGAGGCCCAAGGGCGCCGAGTACGAGAAGGGCTGGTTCATCGAGCCGACGATCCTCGAGAACGTTCCCGATGGCGCGCGCATGTGGACAGAGGAGGTTTTCGGCCCCGCACTGCCGGTCCGGCGGGTTGCGGACCTGGACGAGGCGCTCAAGCTTGCCAACGACACCCCATTCGGTCTGGGCTCATCGATCTGGACCTCGAGCATGGCGGCTGCGCGGCGCGCCGTCGACGAGCTCGAGGCCGGCTACACCTGGGTGAACGCCCTGGTGATCGCCCACGACGAGCTCCCCTTTGGCGGCACCAAGCAGTCGGGCTTCGGCAAAGAGCACGGCGTCGAGGCGTTCCTGCAGTACACGGAGGAGAAGTCGGTCGTGTACGGGGGCGTCTGAACAGTCAGTAACCGCGTGCGGTACTGGAAACCGTGAAGACTGGAGCCGCGGTCGTGGGCGTGCTGGTCGTGCTGGTGGGCGCGGTGTTCGCGGGCCAGGGGCTCGGCTACATCCCCGGCAGCTTCATGACCGGAGACATCCACTGGTTCTGGATCGGCGGCGCGATGGTCGTCGCCGGCCTGGCGCTCCTCGCGTTTACTTTTCTGCGCCGAACGACGCGGGTTTAGCGAACCTCCCCACCCGGCGCGCTTCGCGCGCCGACCTCCCCACAAGTGGGGAGGCGAGTTAGGCCGTTCGCCCGTTCAGGCGGTCCCAGTGCGACTGGCACTCGACGCAGCGCGTGGCCGCGGGCTGGTACTTGAGCCTGTCGGCCGGGATGCGATGGCCGCAGGCTTCGCAGATGCCGTAGGCGCCCTCGCGCACCCGCTCCAGGGCCCGCTCGACCTGCTCCCGGTTCTCGTCGAGCAGGTGGACGAGGATGTCGGTGGTCTGGCGATCGGAAAGGGCCTGGGCCAGGTCGATGTCCTCGGGGATCCCCGTGGTCACGCCGCCGACGACATCCGCCAAAGGCTTGTGCAGTCCGGCTTCCTCGCCGCGGGCGTTCGCCAGCTGTTCCAGCTGCCTGCGGCTCGCCTCGAGCATCTCCTCCGCCGCGTTTTCGGGTCTTTTGCGTATTGCCATCAGAATTCCCCTTCCTCTGTATTACCGCAGCCCGTTACGTTCGGATTCGCTGACACAACGCATGGATGGAGATGCCTACCCGGTCGCGCACAATTAGTCGCCTGTGATGACGACCAGGCAACGTTTTACGGTCGCTCTACTGGCCCTGGCCCTGGCCGGATGCCAGGCCGGCCCGAACACTCACCCTGTGCCAAGCGTAGCCCAGATCGGATCCGATCTCCATTGCACGGGCGGCGACCACGGCTTCTCGGACAGCCAGGCCGGCTGGGGCTTCTGCTACCCCCAGTTCTGGAGGTACAACGAACGCGCACAGGCGAGCGCCAACCCGCCCGGCCTGGACCTGACTCTGAACATCACCGTTTGCGCTTCCAGCGACGCTCAGCTCCCGTGCTCAATGCCGGCGCCCGGCGTCGCGCCGCCGCCCGAAGTGGGGCAGTTCGCTTTCATGATCATCTCGACCTACGAGCGTGGGGATTCGCCGAACCTGGCGTCCTGGATCCAGACCAATCTGAACCCTCAGCCAACTCCCTCGTCGACCCCGTCGTCATCCGCGCCTGCGACGCCGTCGGCCAGCGCGTCGCCAACCCCGCCGCCAACCCTGGTGCCGATCCAGTGGGGGAACGCGACCGAGGCGGCCGTGATGGCAGATGGCAAGCGCATCGCCCTCACGCCCCACCACGTGGTCATCCTGGAGCTGCGCTCCGGGCTTGACCTGCTCGATCTGGAGACGCCGATGTCCGCCCGCCTGGGCACGTGGAGGTTCGTGTACTAGGCGCGCTTGAACATGGTCAGCATCTTGATCGCCAGACCCATGTCGCCCTTGATCTTCAGCTTGCCCTGCATGAAGGCCGAAGTCCCGTCCATCTGACCCAGCATGATCTTGACCAGGTCGCCGGCGTCCGCCAGGATCGTCAGCTTCGCCGCCTCCGGCGGCTCGCCCTTGCCGGATTCGGCCGTGCCGTCGTGGACCTTGACCCACCACTTGCCGGCCTGATCGCCGCTCAGGTCGAACGCGATGGTGGCGTTGGTGCTGCCCGCCTTCTCCGGGATGAGGCGAGTGGGAATGGCCTGAAACAGATCGTCGGGTGACAGCTGGACTTCAGACATGCGCTCCTCCTGAGCAATAGCAGCGGCCGATGCTCCCAGTTTACCCGCGTCGGCGACAATGCCGGGAATGCTGCAGACGGACTTGAGCGAAGTTGCGACCGGGGTGTTCGAGCTCCGCCTGCCGATCCCTTTCGAGGACGGCCTGGTCAACGTGTTCCTGTTCGCGGACGGCGACGAGGTCGACCTGCTCGACTGCGGCATGAACTCCGACCAGTCGGTGCACGCGGTCCGGGCGGCGGTGTCGCACGTCGGCGCGAAGAGGATCCGCCGGCTGGTCGTCACACACATCCATCCGGACCACTACGGCGCCGCCGGCACGCTGGCCGGCGATGGGCGCGCCGACCTCTATCTGCATCGCCTCGAGGTTTCGCTCGTCAACCCGCGATACGTGGAGCTCGAGCACCTGATCAAAGAGGTGCACACCTACCTGCTCGTCAACGGCGTGCCCGCCGCCGAGGCCGAGGTGCTGAGCAACTCCCAGCGTGCGCTGAGCCAGGTGGTCAAGCCGGCCGAGGCGGCCGTCCAGCTCGACGGGGCGGAACTTCTGGAAATGGGCCGCAGGCGTCTGCGTGTGGAATGGACACCCGGGCATTCGCCCGGGCACATCTGCCTCTACGACGCGAGCGAACGTCTGCTGTTCGCCGGCGACCACGTGCTGCCGGAGCTGTCGCCGAACATCGGCCTGCACCCTCAGAGCACGCCCGACCCCCTGCACGAATACCTCGACGGGCTGAATAGAATGGCGGCCTACGAACCGCTCCTCATCCTGCCCGCCCACGGTCGTCCGTTCAAGGATGCAGCGGGGCGCGTCGCTGTGCTGGCGGCTCACCACGCCAGGAGACTCGATCAAATCCTCGAGATCGTCTCGGGCGGCGAGAAAACCGCGTGGGAGGTGGCGCTGGAGCTGTGGGGGCCGAGGGACAACCTCTACGAAAAGCGGCTTGCGCTTCAGGAAGGACTCGCGCATCTGCAAGCGCTTGCAGTCGAACGCCGCCTGGAGAAGCTGGTCAGCCCCGCGGCGGTGCGATGGCGGATGCCACCAGCGAAGGCTTGATCCCGAGCGGGAAGAGCTCGGCGGGATAGCACCCGACGCCGACCACACCGGGTCCGGCATGCGCCCCGACGACGGGTCCCAGCGGCTGGATCATCAACGTGTCGGCGATCGGCTCGAGGTCTTTTGCCACCCGCTCTGCGTCCACCTGTGCATCCGCGTGGCCGACGATGAGACACACACCCTTGCCGGTGTTGACCTCTCGAGTCAGCTCGACGACGCGGTTCAGCGCCCGGTCAAAAGTGCGCACGCGCTCGAGCGGGGTCACGAGCCCGTCGCGGATGCACAGGACCGGCTTGACCTGCAGCACCGAACCCAGCAGCGCGCTCGCACGACCGATGCGGCCGCCGCGCCGCAGGAACTCGAGCGTCGCGACCGAGAAGTACGTTTGGACGTGCGGCCTCATCGCGAGCACGCGGCCTTCGATCGTCCCCGCATCCAGGTTCTGCGCGGCCAGGGCCGACGCGACCAGGGCGACCAGGCCCAGCGACATCGAAACCACTTCCGAGTCGATCACGTGCACCCGTTTGGGGTCGGTCATGTCCGCGGCCTGGCGCGCCGACGCGTACGTGCCGCTCAGCTTCTCGGAGATGTGGACCGAAACCACCGCATCGTGGTTTTCGAGCAGCGCCGAGTATGTCTGGGCGAAATGGCCGGGCGAGGGCTGTGATGTGGTTGGGTGCGTCGTCGCTGACGGGAGCTTGCGGTAGAACTCCTCCGGCGTGATGTCGACGCCGTCGAGCAGCGACTTGCCGTCGAAATGAAGAGTCAGCGGAACCACGGATATCGAGCGGGCGGCCGCCAGCACAGGCGGAAGGTCGGCGGTGGAGTCGGTCACGATGGCGACGCGCCTCTCGCTCAACTGAAGTGGTCCTCCTCGACGTGCCTGCCCTCGGCGCGATGGAACAGGCGCTTCTCGAGCGGCCGGATCGCGACGAGGGTTACGAGCACCAGCACCGTGGTGAAGATCCCGATCGTGAAAAAACCGAAGCCGATCACCATGCCCATGGCTGCGACCACCCAGATGGTGGCGGCGGTCGTGAGGCCCCGGACGTCGGTGCCGTGGCGGAGGATGGCGCCCGCGCCGAGGAATCCGACGCCGGTGACGATCTGCGCGGCTATGCGCGTCGGGTCTGTGCGGCCGGCGAAGAGCGGCTCGAGGCCCATGGCGGTGAACAGACATGCGCCGACGCCGACCAGGGCCATCGTGCGGATTCCTGCAGGGTGGCCGTGGTACTCGCGCTCAGCCCCGATCGCGATGGCGAGGATCAGGGTGACGACGACGCGAAGGGCGAAATCCGGATCGCCGCTGAGAGGCAGCGGCGTTAACCTCGGCCCGGGCGCCCGCCGGGTTCGTCCTTGGCCTTGGGCTCGTCAGGGAGCTCGGGCAGGTCAAGGCTGTTGACGAAGTCGCGGAACACGGCCAGGCGCTCGTCGTCGATGGGCGTGCTGGTCGTCTTGTCCTTGTCGTCCCCGGTTTCGTCTGCCTCGGGGATGATGCCGGCGGCTTCCATGACCTCGGTGGCGACGAAGATCGGGCATTCCACGCGGACGGCCAGCGCGATGGCATCGGAAGGGCGGGCGTCGAAATCGAGGTCGCGTCCGTCCTGCTTCACGTACAGGCGCGCATAGAACACCTGGTCGGCAAGGCGTGTCACGACGATGCGCTTCACGCTGACGCCGAGGTCGCCGAATGCCGTCGCCATCAGGTCGTGGGTGAGGGGGCGCCCCAGCGGGTTGCCTGAGATCTTGGTGGCGATCGCCTGGGCCTCGAAGGATCCGATCCAGATCGGGAGGTACCGGTCCGCCTCCTTCTCCTTCAGGATCACCAGGTGCTGGGCGGTCGGCATGTGGATCCGGATGCTGTCGACCGCGACCTCGATGAGGTTTTTCATCCTCGGCCCCATTCTACCTCTGGGGCTTCGACCTACCCCCCGGTTTGAACTCGAATGCCCGCCTGGGCCTACGTAGACTTCAGGGGTGGCGAAGGGGAAGCGCGGGCGCCTGGTTTTGATCGACGCCCACAGCCTCATCTACCGGGCGTTCTTCGCCCTGCCGCCGATGAGCACCTCGGACGGGCAGGTGACCAATGCCGTCTACGGCTTCACGTCCATGCTGGCGATCGTCCTGGCCTCACGCCCGGAGTTTGCGGCGGCGGCTTTCGACCTGGCCGCGCCCACTTTCCGCTCCAAGGAGTTCGAGGAGTACAAGGCCGGGCGGCGCGCCATGCCGGACGACCTCCGCCCGCAGATCGAGAAAGTGCGCGAGGTGCTGGATGCGTTCTCGATCCCCATCTACAGCCTCGAGGGCTTCGAGGCCGACGATGTGATCGGGACGCTTGCGCGCATCGCCGAGGAACGTGGGCACGCGGTGACGATCGTGTCGGGCGACCTCGACTGCCTGCAGCTCGTCACCGAATCGGTCGAGGCCCTGGTGCCTCGTCGCGGGATCACGGACACCTTCATGTACGGACCCGACCAGGTCCGCCAGCGCTACGGTTTCGAGCCCGCGCAGCTGATCGACTTCAAGGCGCTGCGCGGAGACACCTCCGACAACATCCCCGGCGTGCCGGGGGTCGGTGACAAGACCGCGGCCAAGCTCGTGCAGGATTTCGGCTCGGTCGAGGCCATCCTGGAGCGGGTCGAGGAGCTGCCCGCGGGCCGGCTCAAAAACAACCTCAAGGAGCACGCCGACAAAGTTCGACTCGGCAAGCGAATGGTCACGATCGTCCGCGACGTCCCGGTCGAGCTCGACCTCGAGCGCTGCCGGTGGACTCGATACGACTACGACAGGGTGCGCACGGTTTTCGACCGGTTCGAGTTCCGCCAGCTGCTGAGCCGGTTCCCGCCGCCGGACCAGGTCCCCGTGCAGCCGACGCTCACGTTTGAGCCTGCGCCGCGGACCGACGGATTGAGGATCGTCGACGACGCGGCCGAGGCCGCGAGCCTGGTCGCCGGCGCGGGCGACGTGGGCGTGTTCACTTTCACGGAGACCGCCGGCCGCGGAGCGCGGACGTGCGGTGTGGGCGTGGCCACCGGCCGCGAAACCTTTTACGTCGCGCGTCCCGACGCGATGGACGCGGTCGCGACCGCGCTCACCGAAGGCAAGCCGATCAGCGGTCACGACACGAAGGAGACTGAGCTCGCGCTGCGCGCGCTCGGTGGCGGCACGCGCAGGTGGGCGTTCAGCACGTTTCTCGCGTCCTATCTTCTCGGTGCCGGCGCGCGGGATCCGCGGCTGGAGGACCTCGCGCGAGAGTTCCTCGACATGACGCTGATCAGCGCCGAACAGCTCCTGGGCACCGGACGGAGCGCTCGCAAGCCGGCGGAAGTCCCCGTCGAAGAGGCGGCCGAGTTCGCCGCGCGACGAGCCGAAGCCATCCTCAACCTGCGGCCGCGGCTGGAGGCCGAAATGCGCAACCTCGGCGTCGACTACCTGTTCCACGAGATCGAGCTGCCGCTGGCAGGGGTCCTCGCGGACATGGAGTCGGAGGGCGTCGCCATCGACGTGCCCTACCTCAAGGAGATGCAAGAAGAGCTGGGCGCGCAGCTGGCGGCCATCGAGTCGGAGGTCGAGCAGGTCGCCGGTCAGAAGTTCAACCTGGCTGCGCCGCAGCAGCTCGCGAAGGTCCTCTTCGAGGACCTCAGGCTGCCGGTGGGCAAGCGGACCAAGACGGGCTACTCCACCGATGCCGACACGCTCGAGGCTCTGCGTGAGAAGCATCCGATCGTCGGCCTGATCCTCGAACACCGCCAGCTGTCCAAGCTCAAGTCCACATACGTCGACGCGCTGCCGCAGCTGGTCGATCCGCTCAGCGGGCGAGTGCACACGTCCTTCGGCCAGGCGAGCACGGCGACCGGCCGCCTCTCATCGTCCAACCCCAACCTCATGAACATCCCCATCCGTACCGAGCTGGGCCAGCGCATCAGGCGCGCGTTCAGGGCGAGCCGTCCGGGCCATGTCATGGTTTCGGCCGACTACTCGCAGATCGAGCTGCGCATCGCCGCGCATCTCAGCGGCGACCCCGAGCTGCTGGGCGCGTTCAAAGCTGGACAGGACATCCACACCGCGACGGCGGCCGCGGTGTTCAAGATCCCCATCGAGTCGGTCGACCCGAACCAGCGGCGCCTGGCGAAAGTGGCGAACTTCGGTTCCATCTACGGCCAGGGCGAGTACGGTCTATCGCAGCAGCTCGGCATCACGGGCGACGTGGCGCGCGAGTTCCTCGCCCAGTACTGGTCGACCTACTCGGTCTTGCGCGAGTACCTCGACAAGGTGCGGCGCCAGGCGCGCGAAGAGGGGTTCGTCGTCAGCGCCACCGGCCGGCGTCGCGCGATTCCCGACCTGCGATCGCCCAACTTCCAGCTGCGCAGTGCGGCCGAGCGCATGGCCATCAACTTCCCGATGCAGTCACTGGCAGCCGACATCATCAAGATCGCGATGGTGCGCTTGCAGCGCGAGATCGAGGCGGACCACATCGAGGGCCGCATGCTGTTGCAGGTGCATGACGAGCTGCTCTTCGAGGTGCCTGAAGGCGAGGTGGACCGGTTTGCCGAGACGGTGCCGCGCATCATGACCGGCGCGTACGAGCTCGAGACCGGGATCGAGGTGGAGGCCAAGGTCGGGCCGAACTGGGCGGACATGAGAAAGCTCGCGGTGGTCCGCGTCTGAATGCCCGAATTACCTGAGGTCGAGACGATCGTCGCCGACCTGCGGCCGCACCTCGTCGGCCGCACGATCGTGCGCTGCGAGCTGCGCTTTCCATCGATCGTCCGGCATCCCGAGCCGGAGACGTTCATCGACTCCATCACCGGCCTGCGCATCGAGGCGGTGGGGCGGCGTGGAAAATTCATCCTGATCGCGCTCGGAGCCGGTCGCCTGCTGGTCATACATCTGGGGATGAGCGGCCAGCTGCGCCTGGTCGACCCAGCCACCGAGATCGCCGGCCACACGCACGCCATCCTGGATCTCGACGACGGCATGCAGCTTCGCTATCGAGACCCGCGCAGGTTCGGGCGATTGCTGCTCGGCACCGAGGACGAGCTGCTCCTTTCGGGCACGTTTCCCAAGCTCGGACCGGAGCCGATCGATCCCACCTTCGACGCCGAAGAGCTGTTCAAAAGGTTTCGGCGCCGGCGAGCGCCACTGAAAGCGGTGCTGCTCGACCAGGCGACCGTGGCCGGCGTGGGCAACATCTACGCCGACGAGTCGCTGCACAAAGCCAGGCTGCGACCGGACCGTGCCGCTGGCAGCCTGAGCCGCAAGTCGGTGCGCAGGCTGCACGCGTCGCTGCGTGATTCGCTCGAGGTCGCGATTCGCAACCGCGGCTCGTCCGTCGACACATATCGCGACGCCTGGGGTCAGGTCGGCAGCCAGCAGGAATCGCTCCTCGTCTACGGCCGCGCGGGCGAGCCGTGCTTCACCTGCGGACGCCCGCTGGCAGTGGTTCGGCTCGCGGGACGCACCACAGTCTTCTGCACCCGTTGCCAGCGTTAGAGGCCCGGCCGGAGGCCCTCAACGGATCTTCGGCGCCCATGCGGCCCACTGCCTCCCATGCCTTCGGCATGGGGGCCCCAAAGGTAGCCGCTCCTCGCAAGGGCCGCGTCCTCTGGGGTCCCCGTGACGCAGTCACGGGAGGGACCCCTGGTCACCGAATCTCTCGCCGAGGTCTCCGTCCGTGCCTCTTATAAGGCCGCGGCTCGTCGCCGCCGCCGCGCTCGCGGTCGCTTACGTCGCGCTGACGATGGCGATCGCGGCCGGCATGTTCGACGCCCTGGACAAGCAGGTGCAGCAGGGGATGTCGAGCCTGTGGAGCGAACCGCTGCATCCCGTGTTCCAGGCCATCGCCGAGCTTGGCGGGCTGGAGCTGACGACGCTCCTCATGATCGCGCTCGCGATCTTTCTTCTCCGTCGCGGATTCGGCGCCGACGCGTGGGTCGTCCTCGCTTTCATCGCGGCCCAGGTGTTCGAGGTGCTATACAAGGCGAATCTTCATCACCCCGGTCCTCCGCGCACGGTGGCGCACGCCGACGGGCCCAGCATCACGGACCTCATCGCGGGAACCGGCCCCCTGGCGAACAGCTTTCCCAGCGGGCACATGGTGAGGGCCGTGATCGCTTATGGATTGATCGCATTCGTGGTCCAGCGCCTGGCGCCCTGGCCGCTCGCGCGCGCGCTTGCGCTCCCGATTGCGACCGCGCTCATCGTGCTGCTCGCCTTCGACCGCGTGTACTTGAACGTACATTGGGAGTCGGATGTCGTTGGCGGGGTTCTGCTCGGCGCAATCGGCCTGCTGGCGGGCACGATCTGGCTGGACAGGCCTCTAGGCGGCGAGAATTAACCCATGACCGCAGACAGCCCCGTGATGATCATGGTCACCACCGGCGGCCGCAATGACGCCGAGCGCCTGGGCGAGGGCCTGGTCGTGGAACATCTCGCGGGCTGCTGCACCGTGATCCCGATGGTCCACTCCTTCTATTTCTGGGACGGCCAGCTCAAGCGCGAGCACGAGTCGCTTCTTCTCGTCAAGACCGTTGCGTCCCGAGCCAAGGCGGTCGAGGAATACGTGCGCAAGAACCACGCTTATGAGCTGCCCGAGATCCTTCAGGTCGCCATCGACGACGGCATGCCCCGCTACCTGCAGTGGCTTGCCGATCAGGTCGCCGACCGCCCCCGCTGAAGAGGTATTTGAGGGAGCGTAGCCCTTAATTGAACATTTAGACTCATGGGCGGGTGGCGACGGCAGTCGATGATCGTGGGGGGCGCCGTTCGGGTGGCAAGCGCCGCCAGCGCAAGCGTGCCGCCGAGCCCAAGGGGCGCCGCGCGGCTGACTCGGCGGAGCCCCAGAGCCCGCCGGTAGAACCGTCCCCGCTCGCCGGGATCGACGACCTCCAGGCTCTCGCCACAGCCGTGGCCGTGATGGCCGCTCCCCCGACGGCCGTTCCCGAGACGGCCGCCCCTCCGATCCTGGACGGGAACGGCCACAGCCCGGCTCTCGAGCCGGCGGTCCTCCTACCCGACACCGAGGCGCCGCCCGCAGAGGAGTTCCCCGACCTCCTCGGCCAGGCCGTCGGGCTCCGGCTCGACTCGGTGTCGCGAGAGTACGGCCGCGGCGACGAGATGCATGTGAGCGCGCTGAAGAACATCTCCATGCAGATCGGCCCGTGCGAGTTCGTTTCCATCGTCGGTCCGTCTGGATGCGGCAAGACCACCCTGCTCTCTCTCATGGGGGGCCTCGACAAACCAACTTCGGGTCACGTCTATGCGGCCGGGCTTCCCGTCGATCAATTGTCGGACGCCGACCTCGCCGACTACCGCCTGCAGCGCGTGAGCACGATCTTCCAGACCTTCAACCTCATCCCATCGATGTCGGCCGAGGAGAACGTCGCGCTTCCGCTCACCCTGGCCGGCATCGAACTCGAGGAGAGGACCAAGCGGGCTCGGCACCTGCTCGAGCTCGTGGGCCTCGCCAATCGCGCCCGCACGCGGGTGAACCGCCTGTCCGGCGGCGAGCAGCAGAAGGTGGCGGTGGCCAGGGCACTGGCGAACCGGCCTGGGCTCATCCTCGCCGACGAGCCCACCGGCAGCCTGGACTCGGCGGCCGGCGAGGTCATCCTCGGGCTGCTCGGGGACCTCAACCGGCGCGGGGCCACGGTCGTTCTCGTCACTCACGACCCTGAGGTGGCCCGCCACGCGACGCGGGTGATCCGGATGATCGACGGGCGGGCTCTCGAGGTCGAGCAGGGCAAGGAGACGGTCCGCATCCAGGACCCGGTGACCCCACCCACCCGGCTCCATTGGCGCGACACGCTCAACGTGGGGATGCGGGCGACAGTCCGGAGACCGCTCCGGACGTCATTGACGACGGCCGGCGTGGCGATCGGCATCGCGGCGATGACGCTCATAGCGGCTCTGGCGGGCGGCCTCCAGGGCGCCCTCGCCTCGCCCGCGTTGGCGCGCAGCCAGCTCCACCAGGTCGCCTTGTACCCGACGGGTGACGCCAACGGCTTCAGCGCGGGCACACTTGCGACCCTCAGCCAGCAGCCGCACGTTCAAGCGGCGTGGGGCCAGGTCGCAATGACCGGCACTTATACGGTGGAAGGGGCCACCTCTCAACCGGCGGTGAAGCCATCGGGTGCGCTGGTCTCGCTGCCGCCGCGAAGCTCCTCGCCGGACATGACGCTCATTGCGGGCAGGCTGCCGAGATCGGATTCCGCGGTCGAGGTTCTGCTGACAGACCGGACCGTGATTGCTCTTGGCTTCAAGAATGCAGCGGCCGCGTTGGGCTCCACCGTCGATTTCAACTCCACTTCGGGCACGCTGGTGGTCTCGGGACCGCCAGTCGACCCGGTTACCAGTTCGCTGTTCATCTCGCTCCCGGTCGTCGGCGTGGTGTCGAGCCAGTACATGCCGGCCGGTGCGTCTGGCGCGCTGGTCCCCTATTCGGTCGCCAAGGAGTACTGGGCCAAGATGGCTGGGTTCAACGGCTGGAAGACTGGCGAGTTCGCGAACATCACGCTGCTCGCCGACTCGGGTGGCGCCGTCGACACAGTGCGTAAGCGCCTCGAGACTCTCGGCTTCCAGCCTCAGACGTTCGGTGACGTGTTCCGCGGCTTCGAGGATCTGCTCAGCCGGCTCCGCATCGCCCTGCTGGCGCTCGCGCTGGTGGCCCTGCTGCTGGCCTGCCTCGGGATCGCCAACACGATGTACAGCGCGGTCCTCGAGCGGACCAAAGAGATCGGTGTGCTCAAGGCGTTGGGTGCGCGATCGCACGACGTGCTGCTGCTGTTCGTGGCCGAGGCGGCCTTGATCGGCCTCGCCGGCGGGATCATCGGAACCCTGGGCGCGGTCGGCCTGGCCCGGCTGGGCAACGCAGTGGTCGACCGGCTGGTGCAGAGCGTTGCGGGCACCGGCATCGACGTCTTCAGGACCGACTTCGGGATAGCCGTCGCGGCCCTTGCGCTGGCGGTCGTCCTCAGCACGGTGAGCGGCCTGCTGCCGTCGATGCGCGCCGCTCGCCAGGATCCCAGCCGCGCGCTTCGCTACGAGTAGCTAACCTCAGGTCACAGTGAGGGCGTCCACGTATCCGCTGGTCGACGCCGACGAGGCGGCGGCGCTGGTCCTTGACCGCACCCCTGTGCTCCCGAAAGAGCGGGTCGCGATCGGCGAGGCGGCCGGCCGTGTCCTGGCCCAGGATTTGATCGCGCCCGCCGAGCTGCCCCCGTTTGCGACCAGCGCGGTCGACGGATTCGCGGTGCGCGCGGCCGATGCGGGCTCTACGTTGCGTGTGGTCGGCGAGTCCGCGGCCGGCCGGCCCTTCTCTGGGGGCGTCAGTCCAGGGACCGCCGCGCGCATCTTGACCGGCGGGGTCCTGCCTGACGGCGCCGACACGGTCGTCATGGTCGAAGACGTGAGCCTCGCGGGCGAGGCGGTGACAGTTCCGAACGAACTGCGCGCGGGCAACAACTTCCACCGCCCCGGCGCTGACGTGAAGGCGGGCGAGCTGGTGCTTCGGGCGGGAGCGCAGCTGGGCGCGGCCGAGCTGGGGCTCGCGGCGGCGCTCGGACTCGCCCAGGTGGATGTGCACCGGCGCCCGCGCGTGGCGCTGATGTCCACGGGCGACGAGCTGGTCGAGGTTGGGAAGCAGCCCGGCCCCGGCCAGATCACCGACTCCAACCGATGGGCGCTGCTCGCCGCGCTTCGCGAAGCCGGTGTCGAGGTGCAAATCCTCGGGATCGGGCCAGACGAACCGACTGCGTTACGAAAGCTGGTGGTCGATGCCCTGGAAGCCGCCGACGTGCTGGTCACTTCAGGCGGCGTGTCGGTGGGGACGCACGACCTGGTCAAGCCGCTACTCGAGTCGCTGGGGACCGTGCATGTCGGGCGCGTCAAGTTGAAGCCTGGCAAACCGTTCACTTTCGCCACCCTGCCGGCCGGCAAACTGGCATTCGGGCTCCCTGGCTTTCCCGTTTCGTCGCTCGTGACATTCGAGGTCTTCGTGCGGCCGGCGCTGCGCAAGCTGCAGGGCTTCGCCCGGCTCCAGCGGCCGACCCTGCCCGTGCGGCTTGGATACGACGCCCGCGCGACGGCTGATCGCACCGAGTACCAGCGCGTGACGCTCAGGCGCGAAGGCGCCGAGCTGGTGGCCGACACTACCGGCTCGCAGTCTTCCTCGCGCCTCCTGTCGCTTGCCGGGGCTCACGCGCTGGTGCGGATCGCGCCCGGCGACGAGGTGAAGGCGGGCACGATCGTGGAGGCGATGATCCTGGCGCTGCCGTAGGGTCCGGATGTGAACGCGGCGGCGATACCAACTCTGCTCTTGACCGGAACGGTCGGTACCGGCAAGACCGTGGTCGCGATCGAGATCGGCCACATCCTCGAGCAGCAGGGCAAGTCTGCGGCCGTGATCGACCTTGACTGGTTGGGATGGCTGGGCTCCTCGACGGTCACCGCAGACCAGCTCATCGCCCGCAACCTCGGTGCGATCTGGCCCAACTTGCGCAAGGCAGGCATGTCCTACGCCGTGTTGGCTCGAGCGATGCTCAGCCGTGACAGCCTGAGCGACCTGCGGGTCGCGGTCCCAGAGGCTGAGATTGTCGTCGTACGCCTGACCGCGTCGCCGAGCACGATCGAGCGCCGGCTGAGACAGCGCGACTCGGGTCGCGAGCTGGAAGAGCACTTGAGGGAGAGCGAGCACATGACCCACGCCATGGATCGAGCGGGGCTGGAGGACATGGCGATCGGAACCGACGATCGAACGCCGGAGGAAGTCGCCCAGGAGGTTCTCCGGCGCTGGCAAGGGATGCTGTGAGCACACCTTGTTTTCGCGCTTTTTGAAATCAGTACCCCCCCTCTCGAACGTCCGTTCGCCTTAGAATTAAATGTCCCGTGACCTCCCGCTTTCGTGTCGACGCACCCTTCAAGCCCGCCGGGGACCAGCCGGAGGCCATCGAGCAGCTGGTCGACGGCGTGCAGTCCGGTCTCACCCAGCAGGTCCTGCTCGGAGTGACCGGGAGCGGCAAGACCAATGTCATGGCCTGGGCGGTGGAGCAGCTGCAGCGACCGGTCCTGGTCCTGAGCCCGAACAAGACGCTGGCCGCTCAGCTCTGCGCCGAGTTCCGGCGGCTCCTGCCGGACAACGCCGTCGAGTACTTCGTCAGCTACTACGACTACTACCAGCCCGAGGCTTACATCGCGCGCACCGACACCTACATCGAGAAGGACTCCAGCCGCAACGACGAGATCGATCGCATGCGCCACTCGACCACGCAGTCGCTGATCACCCGCCGTGACGTACTCGTCGTCGCCAGCATCAGCTGCATCTACGGCGTCGGCTCGGTCGAGGACTACATGGGCGAATCGCTGAAAGTCGAGAAGGGCCAGCACATCCGCCGCGAGGTGTTCCTGCGCAAGCTCACTGAGATGCTGTATGAGCGCAACGACTACGACCTCGCCCGCCTGCGCTTTCGCGTCCGCGGCGACGTCGTCGACCTCGTGCCGGCCAACGAGGAGAAAGTGTTTCGCGTCGAGTTCTTCGGTGACGAGGTCGAACGGATCCAGGAGCTCGACGCGACCACCGGCGAGATCCTCGGCCCGCGCGACGCGTTCACGGTGTTCCCCGCCTCGCACTACGTCACGCCGGCGGACAAGCTCCGCCTCGCGATGGTCGACATCGAAGCGGAGCTGGAAGAGAGGTGCAAGTGGTTCGAGGAGCATGGGCGCCTGCTCGAGGCCCAGCGATTGCGCCAGCGCACCAACTTCGACCTCGAGATGTTGCGCGAAACCGGAACGTGCGC
>DASWBB010000086.1:0-15549 GCA_036390875.1 Candidatus Dormiibacterota bacterium | reverse complement strand
GACGGCCGAACCGGCGAGGCTCCAGCGCTCCATGATGTCGCCGGCCACGAACGGCACATGCGTGCGCGCCCATCGGCGAATCAGCGATACGAGAGGCTCCGTGCCCGGATCCAGGTAAGCGTCCGGCAGCCCCACCGGGATGGTGATCCCCAATGCTTCGCGGTACCGACCCGCGTCTTCGCCCGCGATCCAGCGAGCCTCGCCTGCGATACGCACGATGACCGCCCGCCGCTCACGCTCGAGAGCGCGGAGCCAATCGATCGCGATTCCGCGGGCGGTCGCCTCGACGTCATTGAGGTCGCCCAGCCGGACCAGCAGGTCGTGGGTCTCATCAGGATCGCGTGGAAAGCGCTCCGGAAGGAGGCCCTGCAATTCCAGCTCGACCGCCGCGATCGAATCAGGGTCCAGGAGCTCGCGCAGGTCCTCGCTGCCCAGCAGCTCCGCGAGCAGCTCGCGGTCGAGCGTCAGCGCCTGCGCGCGGCGCTCGGCCAGCGGCGAGTCGCCCTCGTACATGAACTCGGCCACGTACGAGAAGAGGAGGGACGACGCAAACGGCGAAGCGCGCTCGGTATCGACGGCAACCACCCGCACGTCTCGGGAACGGATCGAGCGCAGCAGCGTGGCCAGGGCTGCCATGTCGAAGTGATCGCTCATGACCTCGCGCCAGGTCTCGGCGAGGATCGGAAAATCGGGATACTGGCCGGCCACCTGCAGCAGTCCCGCGCTGCGCATGCGCTGCTGCCAGAGTGGTGTCCTCTGGCCGGGCCGGCGCCGCGGCAGGAGCAGCGAGCGAGCTGCGTTCTCGCGGAAGCGTGCAGCGAACAGTGCCGAGGCGGGCAGCTGGGAGGCGACCAGCGCCTCCACCTCTTCGGGATCGAGCACGAGCTCGTCGAGGCCTGGGGGCGACTCGACGTCCGGGAGGTGGAGGGCGATGCCGTCGTCGGTCCAGAGCGCGCGCACGTCGACGCCCAGGCGCTCATGGAGACGAGCTTCGAGCGCGAGCGCCAGCGGAGCATGCACGCGGCCGCCGAGTGGAGTGAGAAGGCATACTCGCCAGTCCCCGATCTCGTCGCGAAATCGCTCCACGACCACAGTCCGGTCGTCCGGAACGGCGCCGGTGGCGGCGGCCTGGTCCTCCAGGTATGTCAACAGGTTCTTGATCGCCCGGTCGTCGAATCCCGCGCGCTCGCGCAAGCGCCGCTCGGCGTCCGCCGGCGGAAGTGCCCGAAGCTCCCGGACCATCTTTCCCAGCGCCAGGCCGAGCTCTGCCGGACGGCTTGGAGCGTCGGCCTTCCAGAAGGCGATCTTGCCGGGTTCGCCTGGGGCGGGCGTCACCAGCACCTGCGACGGCGTGATCTCGGCGATCCTCCACGTGGAGGCGCCGAGCACGAACGTCTCACCCACGCGGCTCTCGTAGACCATCTCCTCGTCGAGCTCTCCGACGCGCCGGCCGTCCTCGAGCAAGTTGACCGTGTAGAGGCCGCGGTCGGGGATGGTGCCCGCGTTGGTGACGGCCAGGTGCTGCGCGCCGGCCCTTCCGCGGACCGTGCCCGCCACCCGGTCCCATACGATGCGCGGCCGCAGCTCGGCGAACTCGTCCGATGGGTAGCGGCCGCTCAGCATGTCGAGGACCGATTCGAACGACCGCGGGCCGAGATCGCTGTACGGATACGCGCGGCGAACAGCGGCGCCCAGATCGTCGACGCGCCATTCGTCCATGGCGCACATCGCGACCACCTGCTGGGCGAGGACGTCGAGGGGCATGCGCGGCACGGTCGTCGTTTCGATGCGGCCGTCGAGCATTCCCTCCACCACCGCGGCGGTCTCCACCAGATCGCCCCGGAACTTCGGGATGAAGACGCCGCGCGAGATCTCGCCCACCGAGTGCCCGGCGCGACCGACCCGCTGAATGCCCGCCGCGACGCTGGGAGGCGATTCGACTTGCAGCACCAGGTCGACAGCGCCCATGTCGATGCCCAGCTCGAGGGTGGACGTGGCCACGAGCCCGCGCAGGGTGCCGGCTTTCAGCTGGTCCTCGATGAGGAGTCGCTGCTCGCGCGCGATGGAGCCGTGATGAGCGCGCACGAGGTCCTCCTCGGCCAGCTCATTGATGCGCGCGGCGATCCGCTCGGCCAGGCGCCGCGAGTTGACGAACACAATGGTCGAGCGGTGGTCGCGGATGAGCTGCAACAGCCGCGGGTAGATCGCCGGCCAGATGCTGTTCGATGACTGACCGGAATCGTCGTAGGACTTCAGCTGGGCCATGTCCTCGACCGGGACCTCGACCTTGACCTCCATCGTCTTCAGCCGGCCGGCGTCGACGATCGCCACCTCGCGGCTGGTTCCGCCGAGGAACTTCGCCACTTCTTCGAGCGGGCGCTGCGTGGCGGATAGTCCGATCCGTTGCGGCTCGACTTTCGTCAGCGCCGACAGCCGCTCGAGGCTCAGCGCCAGGTGCGAGCCGCGCTTGGTGGCGGCCACGGAATGGATCTCGTCGACGATGAGCCAGCGCACCGAACCGAGGATCCGCCGCGCGGCGCTGGTGAGGATCAGGAAGAGCGACTCGGGGGTCGTGATGAGGATGTCGGGCGGGTGGCGTTCCATCGAGCGCCGAACCTCGGTCGGCGTGTCGCCGGTACGGATGGCGACCGTGATGTCTGGCGCGACGGCCCCGCCCGTCTCGGTCTGATGCCGGATCCCCACCAGCGGCGAACGCAGGTTGCGGTCGACGTCGTGAGCGAGCGCTTTCAAGGGCGATACATAAAGGACGCGACAGCGCTCGGCCTCGGCCGGGGTCGGCTCCGAGGCCAGCCGATCGAGGCACCAGAGGAAGGCGGCCAGGGTCTTGCCGCTGCCGGTGGGGGCGGCCATGAGGACGTGCCGGCCCGCCGCGACCTCGCGCCAGCCGCGCTCCTGGACCTGGGTCGGCTCCGCGAAGGCGCCGCGAAACCAATCCCTGGTCGCCGGCGCGAAGAGATCGAGAACGTCCCCCACGCCAACCAGTTTGATCGCTTCCGGCTCTACAAACAAGCGTTCGTCAACCGGATCGGAGATGATCGGCGCGGATGATCGAGCCCGCGCGATTTCGCGAAGTGATGGCGAGCTTTCCAAGCGGCGTCGTAGTCCTCACGGCCTTCGGCCGAGACTCGCTGCCGCGCGGCCTGACAGTCAGCGCCTTCTGCGCCGTTTCCCTCGACCCGCCCCTCGCGCTGGCCTGCATCGACAAGACGTCGAACACGCTGCCGGCCGTCCAGCACGCAGGCGGCTTCACCGCCAACATCCTCGCCGCCGGGCGCGACCAGCTGGCCCGCCGGATGGCCACCAAGCTGTCAGACAAGTTCGACGGGATCGCCTGGCGCCGGCCTGACTCGACCCATGGCGGCCCGATCCTCGAAGACGATTGCGCCGCGTACGCCGTGTGCGCGCTTCGCGAGACGATCGAGGCGGGCGATCACTGGATCCTGATCGGAAATGTCGTCGAGGGCTCCCACCGCGAAGGTGTCTCGCCGATGGTCTTCAGCCGCCGGGGCTACTTCGGCCTTTAGGTCAGAGGCTCCCCGAGGGCCACGACGGCACCAACTGGGTGATCCCCGCCGACAGGATCGTCAGCTTGTTCGTCAACAGCAGCAGGCCCATCACCAGCAGGACCGCGGCCGAGGCCAGGTCGATCGCCCGGCGATGGCTGTTGATGACGCGAACCAGGGGCCGGGCGCGCTCGAGCGCGAACGCCAGGACGATGAACGGGAGCCCCAGCCCAAGGCAGTAGGCGACCATCAAGACCAGGCCCTGGCTGGTCGTCCCGGTCGTGACCGCCGAGCTCAGCACCGCACCCAGGGTGACGCCGATGCATGGCGTCCAACCGCTCGCGAAACCCATGCCCAGGACGAACCCGCCGGCGACCCCGCCTCTCGACGGCGCTCGATCCATCACCCGGTACTCGCGGTCCAGGAACGGGAGGCGGATCAGGCCCGCCACGTGGAGCGCGACCGCGATGACGAACACGCCTGCGATCACCGGCACGTAGGCGCGGAAGGGCTGGACGGCGAACGAGAACAAATAGAAGAAGACGATGAAGATGAGCGACAGTCCGGCCACGAAGCCGAGGCCGGCGGTCGCCACCGGCAGCGACGGAGGAGATGCCTCCGGCATGGCCGGACTACCGCTCGCGCCGGCGGCTACGGCCACGGGCTGACCCGCGCGCGCGCCGAGATAGGCCAGGTATGCGGGCACCAATGGGAGCACGCACGGCGACACGAACGAGACGAGGCCGGCCAGGACCGCCAGCGCCGGACTGATGCCGTCCAGGCTGCCGGCGAGCAAAACCATTACGCGTGCGGCTGCGGGACGCTCGCCTTGCGAGCCGTTTCGACGATGGCGTCGATGACCTGAGGCCAAACGCGCTTGGGGATGTCGTGGCCCATCCCTTCGATCTCGAGCATGCGCGCGCCGGGCACTGCGGCCGCGATCATGCGACCGTTCTCGATCGGTACCAGGATGTCGTCCTGGCCGTGGATGACCAGCGTGGGCACGCGAACGCCGTGCAGGCTTTCGATTCGGGGGTGGGCGGAAAGGATCGCCAGCAGTTGGCGGCCGGTACCGACCGGGTACCAGGCGCGAGAAACCGCACGGGTCGCCTTCGCGCGCTCGAACGCTTCGTCGAAAGGATCCCCCGATCCGACCAGGACTCGACGACCCACCAGGGCCATCTCGATGCCCTCCTCGCGGCTCGATGGTGGCCTGGCGAACAAGAGGGCGGTGCCCTCTAGTGTTGGAGGAACTCCTTCGAGCCGGCTGGGGCCGGACATGATCGATGTGAGCGACAGGACGCGGTCCGGATGGTTGATCGCGATCAGCTGCGAGATGAAGCCTCCCATCGACGCCCCGACGATGTGCGCGGCTTCGATGCCCAAAGCGTCGAGCAGGCCGGCGGCATCGGCGGCCATGTCATCGAGCGTGTACGCCGGATGGAGCTCGCCTCTGAGCGCGGCCGCCATGTCCGGCGGACCCGCCGCTTCCATCCGCGTGGACAGGCCCGAGTCCCGGTTGTCGAAGCGGATGACGTGGAACCCGCCGGCTGCAAGCTGCTCGCAGAAGGCTTCGTCCCAGCTGATCAACTGCACGCCCAGGCCCGTCACGAGGAGCAGGGGCGCGGCTTTCGGATCGCCGAATTCCTCGTACTCGATATCGATCTCATTGGCTCGCGCTCGTGGCATCGAGCCAATGGTATGAGAAGCCGAACTCGGGAAGTCGCTACCCTTAGCGCCCGTGGCCAAGACGCTGCCCACCCGGGCTGAGGTGGACCCGCGCTTCACCTGGGACGCGGCCAGCGTATTTCCCGACGAGGCGGCCTGGGATTCCGCCCTCGAGATGGTGCTGACCCGGCTGCCCGACCTGGCGGAGTTCAAAGGCCACCTCGGCGACTCGCCCGACATGCTCGCCGACTGGTTCGACGCGACCGAGAGCCTCCAGCGCGTTTTCGGCAAGCTGACCGTCTACAGCACGATGTCGTACTCGGTGGACGTCACCGACCAGGCTGCGGTGGGGCGCACCGACCGCACCCGAACCGTCGGCGCGCAGCTGTGGGCGGCCATGTCCTTCGCGCTCCCCGAGATGTACGCCATCGGGCTCCCGAAGCTGCGCGAATGGACCGCCACCTCGCCCCGGCTCGCCCACCTCGGGCATTACTTCGACCGCCTGGAGAAGCTGGAGAGCCATGTGCGTTCACCTGAGGTTGAGGAGGTCCTCATACGCGCGTCGGACCCGCTCGCCAGCGCCGTCTCCGCGCACAGCGTGCTCGCCAACGCGGACATGAAGTTCGAGCCCGCGGTCGGGGTTGAGGGTGCGGAGGAGGTCGCGCAGGGCACCATCGGCGCCCTGCTGTCCAGCCCCGACCCGTCGATCAGGCGCAGCGCATACGACAGCTACGCCGACGCCCACCTGGCCTTGCAGAACACCATGGCCACGAGCCTGGCCGCCGGCATCAAGCGCGATGTTTTCTATGCCCGCGCACGCGGGTACGCGTCATCTCTGCATGCGGCGCTCGAGCCGGCCTTCATCCCACTCGAGGTCTTCCACAACGTCATCCAGGCGTTCCGGGCCAATGTCGGCACGTGGCACCGCTACTGGCGCCTCCGGCGCCGGGTGCTGGGCCTCGATGTGCTCAAAGCTCATGACACTCGCGCTCCTCTTCAAGACTTCAGGCTCCAGGTCCCGTACGAGCAGGCGGTCGAGTGGGTGGCGGCCGGAGTCGCACCGCTTGGCGACGAGTACGTGCGCGTGCTTCGCAAGGGAGCCCTGGAGCAACGTTGGGTCGACGTCTATCCGAACAAGGGCAAGCGGATGGGCGCCTTCTCCACCGGAGTGCCGGACACGTTCCCGTTCATCTTCATGAGCTACAACGACGACATCTTCGCGATGAGCACGCTCGCGCATGAGCTCGGCCATTCGATGCACTCGCACTACGCCCGTGGGACGCAGCCGTTCGTGTACTCGAACTACGGCCTGTTCCAGGCCGAGGTGGCATCGAACATGCACCAAGCGCTCACGCGGCGATACCTGCTCGACACCCAACGTGACCCTCAGTTCCAGATCGCGGTGCTGGAAGAGGCGATGGCGAACTTCTATCGCTATTTCTTCATAATGCCCACGCTCGCGAGGCTCGAGCTCGAGCTGCACGAGCGGGTCGAGCGCGGAGGCCCGATCACGGCGGCCTACTTGAACGACCTCACCGCGAACCTCATGGGGGAGGTATATGGCGACGAGGTCGACATCAGCGGGCCCGACCGCGACCGGGCCGGCTCGACCTGGGCCCAGTTCCACACGCACCTGTACAGCAACTTCTACGTCTACCAGTACGCCACCGGGATCGCCGGCGCACACCACCTGGCCAACAGGGTTGCGGCCGGGGAGCACGGCGCCGCCCAGGCCTACATCGCGTTCCTCAAGAGCGGAGGCTCGATGTTTCCCCTGGACGGGTTGAGGCTCGCCGGCGTGGACATGTCAACGACAGAGCCGGTCGACGCCGCATTCGCCGCGCTGGCCGACACCGTGACCCGGCTGGAGAAGCTGCTCGCCTAGCGCAGGGTCAGGCGGTAGACGTTGCTGTCGCGGAGAGCGAATCCCAGGCGTGGATAAAGGCGGTTGGCGGCCTCGCGCGACCGGGCGGACTGGAGCTCGACGATGCCCGCTCCGCGCTTGCGAGCCAGCTCTACGCATTCTTTGACCAGGGCTTCGCCCACGCCACGCCCGCGCGCGGCTGAGTCCACGACCACATCCTCGATTCGCGCCTTGCGCCAGATCGGGGTCACATAGGCGACCACCGTGGCGATGCCTACGATCAGCGGCCCCTCGCTCGCGAGCAGGAGTGTGACGGCCGGATCGGCAACCACGCCGGCCAGGTGCTCGAGATCTGGAACCGGCAGTGAAGGATTGAGCTGGGGCAGCAGCGCCGCCAGCGCGTCTCGCAGCTCGGGGGTGGCCTCGGTTGCGGCCTCGATGCGAACAGTCACCGCAGAGAAGGCTAACTAGACTGACGAGACGATCACGCCTCTCGAGCTGACCGCCTTCTGCGTGCGCGGCGAGCCCATCAGCTACGCCGACGCCGTTCGGGGACCGTTCGCGCCGATCAAGGTCGGCGACCCGTGGGGACCGCCATGGAGCACGACATGGTTTCGCGTGGAGGGAAGGGTGCCACCGCAATGGGTCGGGCAGAAGGTGGTGGCCGTTTTCGACCTCGGCTTCGACGGGCCGACGGGCTTCACCTGCGAGGCTTTGGCCTGGAAGGACGGCCAACCGTGGCGCGGGGTCGATCCCAACCACCGCTGGCTGCCGATCGACGGCAATGAGGTCGATTTCTACCTCGAAGCCGCGGCCAACCCGCGCGCCACCGAGGCGGGGCCTGAGCCCGCGCCGTCGATGCTGGCGCTGCGCCAATCGCCCGAGCCGGCCTTCGTCTTGCGGCAGGCCGAGCTCGCCCTTCACGATTCGATCGTAGAAGGAGCCGGCGATGTACGCCTCGACGCCTCGCACCGCATCACCGCCGTCGGCCACGCACACATCGACACCGCGTGGGAGTGGCCGATCCGGGAGGCCAAGCGGAAGGTGGCGCGGAGCTGGTCGACGCAGCTTGCGCTGATGGACGAGCACCCCGATTACGTCTTCGCCGCCTCCCAGCCGGCGCAGTACGCGTGGATGAAGGAGTCGTACCCCGACATCTATCACCGCATCAAAGCGAAGGTCGCGACCGGCCGGTGGGAGCCGGTGGGCGCGATGTGGGTCGAGGCCGACTGCAACCTGCCCTCGGGCGAGGCGCTGGTGCGCCAGCTGCTGATGGGCAAGCGCTTCTTCGTGAAGGAGTTCGGTTATGAGACGAAGATCCTCTGGCTCCCGGACGTGTTTGGCTACCCCGGCAACCTACCGCAGCTCATATCTGAAGCCGGCTGCGAGTTCTTCCTGACCCAGAAGCTGTCCTGGAACGACACCAACAAGCCCGAGCACCACACCTTTATATGGGAGGGGATCGACGGGACCCGCATCTTCACCCACTTCCCGCCGGCAGACACCTACAACGGCAGCTTCAGACCTGAGGAAGTTGCTCAGAGCGTCCGCAACTTCAAGGACGCCCAGAGCTCCAACCGGTCGCTATACCTGTTTGGTTGGGGTGACGGTGGTGGCGGTCCACAGCCGGAGATGATCGAGTCGGCGCACCGGCTGGGCGTCGAGATGGGTCGCGCCGCCGATTTCTTCGAGGCCGCCTCGTCCGAGGCCAAGGACCTGACCACCGTGGCGGGCGAGCTCTACTTCGAGCTGCACCGCGGCACGTATACGAGCCAGTCACGGACGAAGCGGCTGAATCGCCGGGCCCAGCAAGCGCTCCGAGAGGCGGAGATGTGGTCGGTGGCGGCGGGTGGCGTGTATCCCTCGAGCGAGCTGAACATCCTGTGGCAGAAGCTGCTCCTGAACCAGTTCCACGACATCCTGCCCGGCTCGAGCATCGACTGGGTGTACGAGGAGGCCGAGCGCGACCTCGAGGAGGTCTCGGACCGGGCGACTGACATCGCTGAGGCGGCGATGTCCGCCATCGTGGGCGAGGGCGAAGGGTTGGTGGTCTTCAACTCGACCTCTCATCCGCGCGCCGAGGTGGTGAGCCTGGGCGCCGAGTACGCGCGCATCGAGGCTCCGCCCTGTGGATGGGCCTTGGTCGTCCCGCATGCAAATGAACCGGAGGTCGCGGTCAGCGACCACAGCATGGAGAACGAGCTGCTCCGTGTCGAATGGGACGACCGCGCCGTCCTGACCTCGATCTGGGACAAGGAAGCGAATCGCGAGGTGCTGAGCGGGCCGGGCAACCTGCTGCAGCTGCACGAGGACAACCCGACACGTTGGGACGCGTGGGACCTCGACGCCGAACACCGCGACTCGTTCACGGAAGTGACCGGGGTTGAGAAGGTTCAGTGGCTCGGCGGACTGCGCGGGCTGCTCGCTTTCGGACGCAGATTCGGCGAGTCGTGGCTGTTCCAGACGATGAGCCTTGACGCCGGCTCGCGAATCCTGCGTTTCGAGACATTCGTCGAGTGGCGGGAGCGACACAAGATGCTGAAGGCCGCATTCCCCGTGACCGTCAAGTCACGCGAAGCGACGTACGAGATTCAGTTCGGCCACCTTCGGCGGCCGACGCACGAGGACACGAGCCAGGCGAAAGCGATGTTCGAGGTCTGCGCGCAGCGCTGGGCGAACCTGGGTGACGACGATTACGGCGTCGCGCTGCTCAACGACTGCAAGCATGGCTACGACATCCACGGATCGGTGATGCGACTCTCGCTGCTGCGCGGACCCACGCATCCGGACCCGACCGCCGACCTCGGCGGCCACCAGTTCACGTATGCGTTGATGCCACACCCCGGAGATTTCCGAAAGGCAGGGGTCATCGAGGCCGCGGAGGATCTGAACGCTCCTCTGCTGCCTGCTCACGGCAGCCTTCCGGCCGGCTCCTCCCGGTCGCTCGTCGGGATCGACACCCGGCAGGTGATCGTCGAGGCGATCAAGCGCGCCGAGGACTCTGACGCCACGATCGTCCGGCTGTGCGAAGCGTGGGGCCGGCCGTGTCAAGCGACGATGCAGACGACGCTCCCAGCCTCCCGGGCATTCCTGTGCGACCTGCTGGAGCGAAATCGCGAGGAGATCGCTGTGCGCGACGGCGTGATCGACCTGGAGCTCACGCCTTTCAAAATCCTGACCCTGAAGCTGGAACCCTAGATTCCGCCATTCGGGCACATTTGGTCGTGTCCCGGATCGTCGATGGCGCCTTTAGGGCACGTTTGGTTGTGTCGTGCCGACGGAGGTCACCGTGAACTTGACACCGCACCAGCCATTGGTGACTCGAGTTCAGGTGGAGCACGCAGGCGGGGACGACGGGCTCGCGAGGCGAAACGAGTACGCAAACGGATGGCCCGCCGTCCTCGCCGCCTTCGTGGAGTCAAGCATTACGGCTTAGGCGCCGGGGTTAAAACGGTCTCGACGAACAGGTGAGACACGCGGGCTGCCAGGCGCTCCACATCCGACTCATGGATGCGCTCCGACAGCCGGCCGCTCAACCACAGGGCCGAGAGTCCGTGCACGAGCGACCAGGCTGAAACCGCGACCAGCTCCGGTTCCCGGCCGCCGAGTCGGTCCTCGCGCCGGCACTGCTCGATGGTGGAGGTCAGCAGCCCGTAAGCCGCCTCGCTGGCGGCCACGAAACGTTCGTCGTCGGGATGGAGGATGTCGAGCCGGAACATGACCTCGAAGTGTTCGCGATGCCTGACGGCGAAGCGAACGTAGCCACGCCCTATGGCATCCAGCGTCTCGGGGCCGCTGGTGGCTCCGGAGCCGGCGATGGATTCGATGACGGACTGCGCCAGCAGCTCGTAGCCCTCGGTGGCGAATTCCGTCAGGAGGCCCGCTTTGTCCTTGAAGTGATGGGCTGGAGCGCGGTTCGAAACGCCGACCCTGCGGGCGACCTCCCGAAATGACAACCGGCCCACGCCGACTTCACGAATGGTGGCCCCGACCGCGTGGAGCGTCGCGGCCCGCAGGTTGCCATGGTGGTATGTCGAGCTATTGCGCTTCGGCGTGCAATGCTCCTTTGCGCGTGTACCACTTGAAAGCGACTACCCGCAACCGCCCGCGGCGGACGGCGGGATCGCTCTCGGCCATCCGCCGGGCGTCTTCGAGCCCGACTCGATAGATGCACAGACCGCGCAACGATTCGTCCGGCTGATCGCTGAAGGGCCCGGAAAGCAGGAGGGCGCCGCGTTGCTGCATCAACTGCAGGTGGCCCAGGTGCTGCCGCTGCAGCCGGTCGCTCTCCTCCTCGTCGAGTTCGGGAGGGTTGAGGCCGCGATAGAGAAAGACCAGCGCGTATTCGTCGAACTCGTCTGGCGGGCCCGCTTCGGGCAGTTCCTCAGCGTCCAACAGCGGCCCGGATGCTGCCGAGGTGGCGGTCCAGGTGACCGCGCGCGCCCGCCAGGTTGTCAACCGACATCTTCACGCCGCCGGCGGGCCCGAACGTCGCGCTTTTCGAAAGGTCCTCCTCGGTCAGTGACCGCAGCAGCGCTGTCAGCTCGTCCAGGTTTCGATTCGCGATCCGGATCACCTCGTCGCGGCTCACGCCGGCCATCTCCGCGGCCTTGGCCTGGTTGCCCGCGTCGTGCGTCTGGGGGCTGCCGGGAACGTCTTTGCCGCTGCGAATGGTCCGAATCCAACCGGCCGCGACTTCGTGACCCCATGCGATGTGATGCGCCACCACACCCACCGGCCAACCCTCGGCGCCGCAAACGCGACCCCACTCCTCGTCGGTGCAGGTCGCGATGAAGGCGACGAAGTCGGCGTTGGCGTCGATCATCTCCTGAGCTCGCGTCGCTCCGGATCTGGTGGTCGAGGTCTCGTGGGCCATTGGATCCTCCTGTCAGGATTTGTCGCACTATCTTCCCAGTGGGCAGATTGCCTGTCAACTGTTCCGTTAGAGCAGGCGCAGAAGCGCTGCGGTCGCCGCGGCGGACGCCACCACGACGAGGAATGGCGCCCTCAACAGCACGGCTATCGCAGCGACTCCCAACGCCGCTGCGCGCACGTCCAGCACCAGGTGATGCCCGGTCGAGAAGGTCTGCGTTGCCACCAGCGCGGCGAGCAGCGCAATCGGGACGAGAGGAATCGTCCGCTGCACGCGAGCGTCCTGCAGCAGGCGCGCGGGCAGCGAAAGCCCCGCGAGCTTGAGCAGGTAGCAGGCGGCCGAGGCGGTTAGCAAGCCTGCCCAGAGCATCTGGCTAGTGCGACTCCGCGCCCGGCGAAGCGGGGAGGCGAAAAACGCCATAAAGCGCGACCAAGACAGCGACGATCAGCAGCGGGAGCCCCGCAGGCACGAACGGAAGGCATATCAGCGCCACCACGGCGGCGGCGATCGCGATCGCAAACGGCTCGCGCGCCCGAAGGCGCGGCGCCAGCAGGGCCAGGAAAGCCGCGGGCGGGGCGGCGTCCAGGCCAAGGACCTTTGGGTTGGCCAGGGCATGCGTGGCGAGCGCGCCGATCAGCGTGCCCACGTTCCACAGCATGAACAGCGCCGCTCCGGTGGCCCAGAACGCAAACCTGCTCTCGGCGGGCGCATCGCGGGCGATCGCCATCGCGGTCGTCTCGTCGATCACGAATTGGGCAGCACCCGCGCGGCGCAGCCCTTGCACGCCGAGCAGCGTCGACAGCCTCACTCCGTAGAGTGCATTGCGGGCGCCCAGGAGCGCGGCCGTGGCGGCTCCCGCCCACACGCTGCCGCCCGCACCGATCACGCCGACCATCGCGAACTGCGATGCGCCGGTGAACATCAGCAGCGACAGCGCGCAGGTCTGGAACAGCGACAGGCCGGCGGTGGTCGAGATCGCCCCGAACGACAATGCGTAGGCGCCGCTCGCGATCCCGATGCCGAGCGCGTCCCGAACTATGCCCCTACGGGCCTGGCTCAAGCGGCAGACCGGGCGTGGCTAGTGCATGGCCGCGCCGGACGGAGTGAGGACCCACCACAAGCCGCCGAAACCGTTGACGCCCTGCCCGGTGGCGTCACCCGGCTGCTTGTCCTGGACGAAGTAGTAGAGAGGATGGCCCGCGTAGGTCACCTCGGTAGTTCCATCCGTGCGCGTCGTCGTACCGAGCAGCGAGGCGGTGGCGCCGGCGCCGGCCTGCGGAGGCCCGCTGGTCAAAACCGGGGGCCAGATCTGCGCGCAGCTCGTGTAGCAGGTCGAAGAGGTGCCAGTGTCGGCCACGAACAGATACAGGGTCATTCCCTTCCCGTCGACCAGGATCTGTCCGAGCTTGGAGTTGGTCGCCACCGCGATCGTGGCGCCGGTGGCGGCGGGGCTGGCCGCTGGGCTCGTGGATGGGCTCGCGCTTGCAGTCGAAGAGGTCGAACTGCCGCACGCGGCGAACAGTAAGGCGGCGGCAATCAACAGTGATTTCATGCATGCCAATACAGAGTCGGGTTACGGAGGCTTGCTATTCGGGCGTCACGTAAGCGGCGCTGAGCCCGCCGTCGACCAGGAACGTCGCCCCGTTGACGTAGCTCGACTCGTCGCTGGCCAGGAACAGCGCGGCGTTGGCGATCTCGCGCGCTTTGGCCAATCGTCCCATCGGCAGATGCACCCGCCGGCGCTCGTACGCGCCGGGCGTCTCCGAGAACAACCGCATCAACAGCGGCGTCTCCACCGGACCGGGGCATAGCGCGTTGACGCGGATCCCCTGCCGCGCGAACTGAACGGCGAGCTCACGACTCATAGAGAGGACGGCGCCTTTGGAGGCCGTGTACGAGATCTGCGAGGTCGCGGCGCCCACTATGGCCACAAAAGAGGCGACGTTGATCACCGAACCGCCGCCAGCCTTCAGCAGGTGGGGGATGCCGTACTTGCAGCACAGGTACACGCCCTTCGCGTTGACCGCCTGGACGCGGTCCCAGGCGTCCGGCTCGGTGATGAGGATCGAGTCGTCGTCAGGGGGCATGATGCCGGCGTTGTTGTAGAGCACGTCGATGCGGCCGTAGCGCTTCTCGGTCTCTGCGTACATGGCCTGGACGCTCTTGGGATCGCTGACGTCGGCTTTGAAGAAGAAGGCTTCTCTGCATTCGGCTGCGGCCTTCTCTCCCGCCTCGACGCCCATGTCGGCGACGCACACGCGAGCTCCCTCGCCCGAGAACAGGATCGCCGCCTCGCGGCCGATGCCTCCGGCCGCGCCGGTGATCACCGCGACCTTGCCGTCCAGCCTCCCCATCTAGGTGACGACTCCTGCCTGTCGGCGAGAGATTCGGGGTCCTGGCGAGCCGAGTCGAAGGAAGGGGTGGCCCGAGGAGGAGCGCATCTTCTGATGCGTGACGACGAGCGGCCGGGCCCCCTGACGCACGAATCGGCCGCCCGGGCGCCGAAGATCCGTCGACAGTGCTGGGGGCGTCACCTAAACCTCCGTCGAGATGAACACGTTCTTCACCTCCGAGTAGCCGTCCATCGCGTGCATGCCGAGCTCGCGGCCGAACCCCGACTGCTTGACGCCGCCAAAAGGCGTCGTGACGCGCACCGAGCTGTTGGAGTTCACCGATAGCACCCCGGTGTCGATCGCGCGCGCCATGCGCAGGGCCCGTGCCGAGTCGCGCGTCCACACCGATCCCGAGAGGCCGTAAGGCGTGTCGTTCGCGAGTCCCACCGCCTCCGCCTCGTCCGCGAACGGGATCACCGCCGCCACCGGCCCGAACACCTCTTCGCGCGCCACGCGGTCGCCGTTCGACGCTTCGACGAGTGTGGGCGGGAACCAGAAGCCGGCGCCAGAGGGAGCGGCGCCACGAAAGAGGGGCGTGCCCTCGACGAACGCCGAGACCTTGGCTCGGTGATCGGCCGAGATCAGCGGGCCCATCTCGGTGTTCGCATCCTCTGGGTTGCCGACCCGAAATCGCGCTGTCGCGTCGACCAGCAGCTTGAGGAAGCGGTCGTACACCGACCTCTCGACGAAGATTCGCGATCGCGCGCAGCAGTCCTGGCCGGCGTTGCCGAACACCGCCGACGGGGCGGACGCGGCCGCCTTCTCCAGGTCCGCGTCCGCGAAGATCACGTTGGCCGACTTGCCGCCCAGCTCGAGCGTGACCCGCTTCACCGTCGCAGCCGCGCCTTGCATGACCCTGCTGCCCACCTCGGTCGAGCCGGTGAAGCCGATCTTGGCGATGTCGGGATGCGCGATCAACCGCTCACCTACGACCGATCCCGGGCCGACGACCACGTTCACGACGCCCTCGGGCAGGCCGGCATCGACTGCGAGCTCGGCGAAGCGCAGCGCGGTCAGCGGCGTCAGCTCGGCCGGCTTGAGGACCACGGTGTTGCCGCAGGCGAGCGCCGGCCCGAGCTTCCAGGCCGCGAGCATGAGCGGGAAGTTCCACGGCACGATCAGGCCGACGACGCCCAGCGGCTCGCGGAACGTCATGTCCACGCCGCCCGCGACCGGGATCGTCTCGCCGTAGTGCTTCTCGACCGCGCCCGAGTAGAAGTGGAAGAC
>DASWBB010000085.1:0-64873 GCA_036390875.1 Candidatus Dormiibacterota bacterium | reverse complement strand
GGCGTTTCGGTCCGGGTTGGCTTTCAGCTCGAGGATGTCCGAGGAAAGGACGATGGTCGTCAGCAGGTCGTCGATGCCCTGACCCGTCTTGGCGCTGAGATGCACGCACTCCAGCTCGCCACCGTAGTGCCGTGTGACCAGCCCCTGGGCCGCGAGCTCCTGGTGGACTCGCTCCGGGTTGGCGTTGTCCTTGTCGATCTTGTTGATCGCAACGATGATGGGGACTTTGGCCGCGCGGGCGTGATGGATGGCCTCGATGGTCTGCGGCATCACGCCGTCGTCGGCCGCCACCACCAGCACCACGAGGTCCGTGACCTGCGCGCCGCGCGCACGCATCGCGGTGAACGCCTCGTGGCCCGGGGTGTCGATGAAGACGACGTCGTGCCCGTCCGCCGTCTCGATCTTGTAAGCGCCGATGCGCTGCGTGATGCCGCCGGCCTCACCCGCGGCGACGCGAGTCTTGCGGATCGCATCGAGGATCGACGTCTTGCCATGGTCGACGTGGCCGAGCACGGTGACGATGGGCGGTCGCTGGACGAGCTTGGTCGGGTCTTCGTTGGCGAGCGAGAAAAGTTCCTCTCGCGAGGTCGTCACGACGTCGCCCTCGCCTTCCTTGGCCTCGACGGCGACCACGTCCTCGCTCGACACCGGCTCCACGGTGAAGCCGAACTCGTCCGCCACGATCTCGGCGGTGGAGAAGTCGATGACCTGGTTGATCGTGGCCAGGATCTTGGACGCCATCAGCTTCTTGATGACCTCGACCGGGCTCACTCCCAGCTTCTCGGCGAGGTCCTTCACCGATAGAGACGGCGGCAGCACCGCTTTGCGCTCGCCGTTGGCCTCGATCTTGACCGCGACCGACGTGGGCTTGAAGGCCGAGCGGGCAGCCTCGATCGCGCCCGGCGCCAGCGGCGCCGAGGCGTTGCGCGTCAGCCGCCTTTGCTGGAGGAAGTTCACCAGCTCCTTTTGGCTGATCCCGAGTTCGCGTGCGAGTTCGTGTGCCTTCATGCCCGAACTTATGATTATGCCGCCAGGGGCGAAGTCGAAACCTGAGGCCGGCCCGCCTACGAACTCAGCTCAGCCCACACTTCGGCGCCGACCGTAGCCTTGAGAGCCCTGTCGAGAGCCTTCTTTTTACGCGCGATTTCGAGGCATGAAGGGTCGCGATGGAGGTAGGCGCCGCGGCCTTGCGCTCTCCCGGTGGCGTCTACCGCGGCGGTTCCGTCAGCGCTGCGTACGACCCGCGCCAGGCTTGCTTTGCCCGCCTCTTGGCGGCACGCCACGCAGGTGCGTGTCCCCACCCGTCCGGGACGCTTCGCGTCCGGGCCACCCTCCCCACGAGGGGGGAGGTCATCATGTCGGGATTTCGGCATCGCTCTGCCCGTCGCCCTCGCCGGCCTTGATGTCGATGCGAAAGCCCGTGAGCTTGGCCGCGAGACGGGCATTCTGGCCGTCCCGCCCGATGGCCAGCGAGAGTTGCGATCGAGGCACCATAACGGTGGCCGTACGGGTGCCTCGGTCGATCGTGACCGACTCGGCCTTCGCGGGCCCAAGCGCGGCGGCGACGAATGCTTGGGGGTCGTCGGACCACGGAACGATGTCGACGTGCTCGCTCGCCAGCTCGCTCAGGATGGCGCGGTGACGCACGCCTTTGGGCCCCACGCAGGCGCCCACCGGATCGATGCCGCGCTCGCTGGCCGAGACGGCGATCTTCGTGCGCAGGCCCGGCTCACGCGCGATCGCGCGCACCTGCACGGTGCCGGCTTTGATCTCCGGCACCTCCGCCTCGAGCAGGCGATGCACGAACATCCGGGAAGCGCGGGAGACGCGGACCTGCGCCTGGCGCGGGTTGTGCTGGGCGTCGAGGATCAGCACGAGCACCGGCCGGCCGGGCTGCAAGAGCTCGCCGGGGATCTGTTCCTCCGGGGGCATGACGCCTTCGGCACGACCGAGGTCCACGTAAACCGTGCCTGCCTCAGATCGATCCACGATCCCGGTGGCGAGCTCACCACGATGCTCGGCGACATCGCGCAGCACCTTGTCGCGCTCGAGGTCGTGGATGTGGCGGAGCACGGCGTGCTTGGCGGTCTGCGCGGCCATGCGTTTGAAGTCCTCGGATGGGAGGGTTCGGACCATCTCGCTGCCGTCGGCCCGGACCACACGACTGGTGACCTCGAGCGCTCCGGTCTTGGTGTCGAGCGTCACGCGCACGTCGCCCGGCGCATTGAAGGCGCGGATGTAGGCGGTCGCAAGCGCCGCCTCGACGGTGTGGAGCATCTCCTCGAAGGGGATGCCGACCTCCGCGCAGAGCGCCGTCAGGGCGTCTGCGAGGCTTTCGGTAGACGGCTCAGATTGCGACCGCGAGCCTGCCCGCGACAACGTCATCCCACGCAATGTGAACTATCACCGGCGCCCTGCCCCGCGCGCCGAGGCCGGAAACCGCGATGCCCGCCGCGTCCACCGCGACCAACTGCCCCTCGATCACGGTTTCGGAAGGTCCGCTCCGATAGCGGATGTTGACTCGCTTGCCGTTGAACCTCTCGTAGTCGCCGTGGCCGCGCAGCGGCCGTTCGGCGCCCGGCGAGGAGACCTCGAGGTCATAAGGCCCGTCGATGAGTTGCGAGTGATCGAGCAGCGGACCGGCGACGCGACTCACTCGCTCGCAGTCCTCGATGGTGATCGGCTCGGCATGGTCGATCGAGACACGCAGCGTCCGCCCCGACTGCCCCGACTGCTCGAGCGCGTACAGCTCATAGCCCATGTGGTTGAGCGTGGGCTCGAGCAGCTCTCTGATCGACGTTATTGGCCATGTCGGCATGTTCGGGGTCTGGGATCACATTACCGCAGAGGTTGGAGTTTCCGCCAGACCACCAGTAGGGGAGCGGCGTTGAAGATCGAGCTGTACGTGCCCGACACGATGCCGATCAGCAGGGCGAGCGCAAAGCCCTTCAACGTATCGCCGCCGGCGACCAGGATCGACACGAGGACGAGGACGACGGTGAAGCTGGTGATGATCGACCGGACCGCCGTCTGCATGATGCTGAGGTTCACGACCTGGTCGAACGACAGCCTCTGGCTGACGCGAAGGTTCTCTCGGATACGGTCGAAAACCACGATGGTGTCGTGGACCGAGAAGCCCACCACCGTCAGCACCGCGGTCACGAACAGGCTGTTGATCTCGCCGATCCTCAAATGGAGTCCCGAACCCAGGATGGCAAACACGCCGGTGAGCAGGAAGACGTCGTGAAGGAGTGCGGCGAGCGCTGAGCCACCGAACTGAAAACCTGCCCGAATTCCTCCGGGCACGTTGCGGAACCAGAAAGTGAGCAGCGCGAGGATGACAATCGCGGCGGCAAGCACCGAGATGAGGGCGCTCCGAATCGTCTCGCCGGCGATAGTGCCTCCGACCTCGAGGACCTGCTGCAGGTCATATGTCCCGAGGCTCGAACGAAGCTGATTCTCGAAGGCGGTTTGCTTCGCCGGCGAAAGCGGAGGGGTGCGGATTATGTAACCGCCGTTCCCCGTGGAGATGACCGAACCGCCCGCGCTCAGTGCGGCCACCGCGTTCTCGACCTGGGCCTGGCTGGGTTTGCTGGCGAAGTTGACAGTGAACTCGGTGCCGCCGGCGAAGTCGATACCGAGTGCAAATCCGCTGTGGACCATGAAGTAGATGCCCGGGATGATGATCAGCAGCGAGAAGAGGAAGTACCAGTTGCGGTGGCTGACGAAGTCGATCTTGCGCACACGCGGAGGCGCGGGCGGCGTTTCCACCTTGGCCGCCGCCACGAGCTCTTCATGGGCGGTCGCCCCCGGCTGTTCCTCGTCGGGCTGTTCCGGCTCTTCCGGTTCTTCCTCGGCCTCTCCGTCCTCGGACTCAGGGACCTCGGTCCCGAGCCTCCCGGCCTTCATATCTTCAGGCGGCTCGGACACGATCGACCCCCATCAGGCCCGGGCGCCGGAAGCGACTGCCGGACATCACGATCGCCAGCAGGTTGTGCGTGACGATGATCGACGAGATGAGGCTGGCGACGACGCCGATGCCCAGCGTGACCGCGAAGCCCTTCACGGGCCCGGGGCCGAGGAATCCGAGGATGATGCAGGTGAAGATCGTCGAGACGTTGGAGTTCCAGATCGCGGGCCAGGCCCTGCGCACGGCGGCGTCGACCGCCGCCGGGATGGTCCTCCCCGCTCGCACCTCTTCTTTGAAGCGCTCGAAGATCAGGACGTTGGCGTCGACCGCCATACCGACCGACAGGATGAAGCCGGTGATACCGGCCAGCGTGAGCGTGACCGGCACCAGCTTGAAGGTGGCGAACACCGCGCCCGCATAAAAGAGCAAGGCAAGGCTCGCGAGGAAGCCTGGCACGCGGTAATAGATGATCATGAACAGGACCACGATCGAGAGCCCTAGGAGGCCGGCCGCGATGCTGAGTTTCACGGACTCGGCGCCCAACGTGGAGCCCACCTGCTGGACGCTCAGCACCTGCAGGTCGACCGGCAGCGAACCCGCGTTGATGCCGGTGGCGAGGTCGTTGGCGGCCGACTGCGTGAATCCGTTCCCGCCCCAGCTGATCACCGCGTTGCCGCCGAGGATGGCCTGCAGGGTCACCGCGTCGACCAGGAGCTTGGGGCAGATCGTGGTCGGCGTGGCGGTCGCGAGACAGCCGGTGTCGTAGTTCTGGGAGACCTTGTTCGCGTAGGCAGGGTCTTCCCAGTTGTCGATGTCGTGCTGGGTGATGTCCAACCAGGTGGTGAGGTGCCGCCCCGCGCAGTTGGCGGCGAGGCTGGTGTTGGGATCACCGGGGCAGGCGGCGACGTTCGCCGTGGTCAGGGTCCCGAACAGATCAGACCCGTGTGAGCTGAAGCTGATGTTGACGACCCAGCCGATCCCGTTCTGGTCGATCGCGGCGGATGCGCTCGCGATGTCGTCGCCTGTGAGTCCTGTGAACTCTGGCTTGTAGCCCGGCTCAGGCCCGCCGGTCACCTTTGCGTCCGGGACCCACTTCGTATAGACGAGCCGGTTGACCGCGCCGATGACCTTCTGCGCCTGGTCGGCTGTGACTCCTGCGAGGTCGACGGTGATGCGGTCGTTGTTCGTGCCAGCGCCCCGGATCTCGGGTTCGCTTACGCCGAGTGAGTTCACGCGCTTGGAGATGACGGTGATGGTCTTCTGCAGCACATCCGACCGAGCCTGACCCACGGGGAAGTTCGTGAGCTGGTAGTCGATATGCGTCCCGCCCGCCAGGTCGAGTCCTTTGTGGAAGTAGAGCTGCCAGCCGCCGAAGTTCGGGGGCAGGCCCGGGACGTTGCCTGTGAGCGGATAGTGATTCACGATCCGGTAGACGTAGCCGGCTCCGTCGACGAAGAGCGAAAACGCAAGGACGATCACGATGAGCAGGCGAATCGGCCAGCTGAGGACTAGCTGCACAGCCGAAACAGTCTAGAGAAGCCTGGGTTATCGCTGTCGAAACGGAAGCTTGCAGACCACGCTGCGCCTCTATAAAAGGCGCGGCTGGTGCGGGCCTGGGTCGGGCAGGGCGATGCCGAGGTGCTGGTACGCAAGCTCCGTGGCGACCCTTCCGCGCGCCGTTCGGGCCAGGAAGCCGATCTGGATCAGGTACGGCTCATGCACGTCTTCGATGGTCTCGGGCTCCTCCGACAGCGAGGTGGCGATGGTATCGAGTCCGACCGGACCTCCCTTGAACTTGGTGATGAGGGTTTCGAGCAGCTGGCGATCGAGGGGCTCGAGCCCGATGTCGTCGATGTCCAGCATCGCGAGCGCGAGCTTGGTCGTGTCCGCCGTGGCGCGGCCGTCGCCGCGCACCTGTGCGTAGTCGCGGACCCTGCGCAGCAGGCGGTTGGCGATCCGTGGAGTCCCACGGGCGCGCCGGGCGATCTCGGCCACCGCGTCCTCATGGATCTCGATGTCGAGGATGCGTGCCGAGCGCGTGATGATGCTCTCCAGCTCGGCTTTGCTGTAGAAGTCCAGCCTGTAGACGGCCCCGAAGCGATCGCGCAATGGGCCGCTGAGCAGCCCCTGCCGGGTCGTCGCCCCGACGCAGGTGAAGTGCGGCAGCGGTAGGGTCGCCGCGCTCGCCCCCACTCCCTTCCCCAGCACGGCATCGAACCGAAAGTCCTCGAGCGCGGGATACAGGGACTCCTCGACCACGCTGTTGAGACGGTGGATCTCGTCGATGAAGAAGACGTCGCGGGTCGTGAGGTTGAGGAGTATCGAGCCGAGCGCTCCCTGGTGATCGATGGCCGGTCCTGAGGAGACCTTGATGGCGACCCCGAGCTCGTTGGCGATGATGTGAGCGAGCGTGGTCTTGCCGAGACCCGGCGGGCCGCAGAGCAGCACATGCTCGACCGGCTCGCCGCGCCTGCGCGCCGCTTCGAGAAGGATGCCGAGGTTTTCGCGCACCTGCTGCTGGCCCACGTACTCGGACAGCATTCGGGGCCGCAGCGTGAGGTCGAACTGCTCATCGTCGGTGCGGGCGTCGAGCAGGGCGTCCTTCTCGGTCACTTTCGTCCTAAGGCCTTGAGGGCGGTTGCGAGCGCCTCCTGCGTCGACGGCGATTGCTTCCAGTCCACGGCCTCGAGCCCGACCCGGGCCTCCGGAGACGAGAAGCCGAGGTTACGCAGGGCGGACTCGACCGCCTTGGGAACGGCGCCGTCGCCGGCCAGAGCCGCGGCGCGGGGGATGGCTTCCATCTCACCGGCCGCGTCCAGCTTCGGCTTCAGCTCGATGATCACCTTGGCGGCCGTGCGCGGCCCGACCCCGCTCGCTCGACGGATCGGCGCTGCATCCTCGCTCACTATCGCGCGCTTGAGCACCTCGAGGCTTGCCGCGCTGAGGATGTTGAGGCCGACCTTGGGCCCGACCCCGTCGACCTGGATCAGCATCTCGAAAAGGTCGAGCTCCTCCACCGATGCGAATCCGTAGAGATTGAGCTGGTCCTCGCGGACGTGGGTGTGGATGTCGAGGTCGACCTGGCCGCCCGGGGCCGGCACCTTCTGACGAGTGACGGTGCTGACGCTCACCATGTACCCGACGCCCCCGACGTCGACGACGACGAAATCGGGTCCCGCCCTTTGCACCCTCCCGCTGAGGTGGGCTATCAACGTACAGAGGCTCGTGAGAACTGGCGGCTGCGGGCGTGGCAGACCGCGATCGCGATGGCATCGAGCGCGTGGTCGTCGAGCTTGCCCTCCGGCAGCGCAAGCTGCGCGCCCAGCATGCGGGCGATCTGACTCTTGTCGGCCTTGCCATATCCGGTGATTACGATCTTCACCTGCGCAGGCTTGTACTCGAACACGGGTATGCCGCACTCCTCGAGCACCGCCAGGATCGCGCCGCGGGCCTGAGCGACGCCGATGGCGCTCGTGGCGTTCCGGCCCATGAACAATTCCTCCAGCGACGCCTCGCCGGGCGGGTTCTCCGCCAGAAGCGCGCGCAGGTGGCGCGTGATCTTGAGCAGGCGGGCGCCGTCCGGTCCGGGGTTGGTGACGACGGTGCTGGACGAGAGGATCACGCCCGGTCCGGAAAGCAAGGCAAACCCGGTTCCGGCCAGCCCGGGGTCGATCCCGAGGATCAGTCCGTTCGCGCTGCCTGACATGTATCCATCAGGTTCTACACCTGTGCTGAGACGCGTTCAAGGACGTTGGTGGGGATGTCGAAAAACGCGTTGAGGACCAAGGTCCTCAACGCGGGGAACTCCTGGCAACGATTGGGTGTGATGAGGTTGACGCTTGGGGACGGCCGGAGTAAATCCGGCCTAGATGCCACCCATTAATTTCTTTCATTCATACCTGTGCTGAAACTCTTTCTAAGACGTTGGTGGGGATGTCGAAGTTGGCGTAGACCTGCTGGACGTCGTCGTCCTCTTCCAAAGACTCCATCAATCGGAGCACCCCGACGGCTTTGTCTTCGCCGACGGGAACCGTCTGCTTCGGCTGCATCGTGATCTCGGCGTTTTCCACGGTGACGCCCTGAGCCTCGAGGGCCTTCTTCACCTTTTCGAAGGCCGCGGGAGGCGTCGTGACCTCGACCGACTTGCCGTCGACCTGCACGTCGTCGGCGCCGGCCTCGATGGCGGCCAGGCCGACGTCCTCGGGATCGCTGCTGCCTGCGTTCGCTGTGATGACGCCTTTGCGCTCGAACATCCAGCCGACCGAGTTCGTCTCACCGAGGTTGCCGCCGAACTTCGAAAAGCGGTGCCTGATGGACGCCGAGGTGCGGTTGCGGTTGTCGGTGAAGGCGTCGACCATGACGGCCACGCCGGCCGGGCCATAGCCCTCGTAACGGATCTCCTCGAGCTTCTCACCCGCCAGCTCGCCGGTGCCTCGCTTGATGGCGTTCTGGATGCGGTCGGTCGGCATGTTGATCTCGCGGGCCTTCTGCATCGCCAGGCGCAGCCGGAAGTTGCCTTCAGGATTGCCTCCACCCTCTTTGGCCGCGATCGTGATCTCACGACTGGCGCGCGTGAAAGCCTGCCCGCGCTTGTGGTCGACGATGGCCTTCTTGTGCTTGATGCCGGCCCACTTCGAATGGCCTGACACGTTAGCGATGACCTCCGAACATGCTTTCGATGATTTTAGTTCACTTCAGGAGCACATGCCGCCGCCGGGCCGAGATGACATCGCCGGTCGTAGCGTCGGCGGTAGGCCCGACTTTCTCGCCATTCTTGCGAACTCCGCCCTGTTCCGCCAACCGCCTCGCGTCACCCCGGCTGCTGGCGATGCCTGTGGCGACGAGCAGGCTGACGACGTCAGTCGGTCCGTCGATCTTGTATTCCTCTTTCTGATCCGGGATCTCCTTGCGCACGAACTGGCTCACAAAATGTGCTTCGGCGTGCGCAGCCGCCTGGTCCCCATGCAGTCGCGTGACCAGCCGGCGTGCGAGCGCTGCCTTGGCATCGCGCGGCTTCATCGCGAGCACCGCCTCGAGCTCTTTGCCTTCGAGGCCTGATACGAGGCGCAGGTACTTTTCGGTCAGCTTGTCGGGGATCGACATCGTCTTGCCGTAGATCTCTTCAGGCGGCTCTGTAAGGCCGATGAAGTTGCCCAGCGACTTCCCCATCTTCACCGAGCCGTCGGTGCCTTCGAGCAGGGGAAACACGGCGATGTCCTGCGGCTCCTGCGCGTAGGCCTTCTGGATCTCGCGACCGAACAGCAGGTTGAACAGCTGGTCGGTGCCCCCGATCTCGACGTCCGCGCGGATGGCGACCGAGTCGTAGGCCTGGTTGAACGGGTAGAGGATCTCGTGGGCGCCGATCGGCGTGCCCGCCTTGAGACGATCGGCAAAATCTTCGCGCTGCAGGACCTGCTGAAGCGTGGCCTTGCCGAGCAGGCGCAGCACGTCGGCGCCCTTCATCTCGCCAAGCCATTCGGAGTTGCGACGAACCTCGAGACTCTCCCGATCCAGCACCAGATGAATCTGTTCGAGATACGTGCTCGCAGCCGCATCGACCTGCTCGCGCGTGAGTATCGGCCGGGTTTCGGACCGTCCGCTGGGGTCGCCGATCATGGCCGTGAAGTCCCCGACGATGAGGACGACCGTGTGCCCGTCGTCCTGGAAGGCCCGCAGCACGTCGAGCACCACGAGGTGCCCGACATGCAGGTCGGGCGCGGTCGGGTCGAGGCCGAGCTTCACACGCATCGAGTCGCCGCGCTCAAGGCGCGACCGCAGGTGCTCTTCGACGTGAATCTCGACCGCCCGCTCACGCAGGCGTTCGAAAAGTTTCCGGCTCAACTGGCTGTTACGGGTTGACGGGGCCCGGGCCGAAATAGATCTGTGGGTCGGACGGCAGCACCGGCTGGAAGATCGAAACGATCGGTCTTCCGAGAGCCCTCACCAGCGGAACAGCGATGTGCGAGCCGTTGACGCCGTCGCGGACGCCCTGCTGGACCGAGTCGAGCTGCGTGCCCCCGAAAGGATTGCCCGCGGCCTGAAGCTCGTACGTCACCAGGATGGAAAGGATCAGCCCGGTCAACACTCCGATGATGACCCCTGACAACCGGTTGAAAACGATCGCCTGGAGCTGGATCTGGCTGTTCGCGAGCTGCGCCGCGCCGTCGATGACGATGATGACAGCGAAAAGAATGCCGAAGAAACCGTAGATGCGCGCATCGGCGGTGCCGTAGCTGGATGACTGCTGCAGGATCGAGCCCGCCTGCAGCCCCATGGCGTTGGCGGCGAAGCACGCGAGATACAGGGAGACCAATCCGATCAGGCGCCGCATCACACCCGTGAAGTAGCCCAGCAGGGCGTAGACCAGGACGAGCACGATCGGGATGGCGTCTACCCAGGTCAATTGGTGGTTCTCACTCCCTGAACCTCGCGCTGTGCTTTTTCTCCAACGCGCCCTTGATCTCGTTCATCACGCTGTCCACTTCGGCGTCCGTCAGGGTGCGCTCGGGGCTCCGGAAAGTCAAGGCGAAGGCGACGCTCTTGTGTCCCTCGGGAACCTGGGCGCCTCGGTATTCGTCGAACGGGCGGCTGCTCTCGAGAATGTCTGTGCCGGACTCCTTGATCGCCACGAGCAAGGCGCCGGCGGCGACGTGCTCCTCGACCACGACCGCGAGGTCACGCTCGATCGCCGGGAAGCGCGGCAACGACTGCGCGCGGACGGCGCCGGCCGCGGCCAGCACGGGCTCGAGGTCGATCTCCATGGCCACCAGGCGGCCTTCCAGGTTGGCCCCCGCGACCACGCTGGGATGGATCTCCCCGAGGTAGCCCAGCTGGCGCGAATCCAGGAAGACCGCCGCGCAGCGGCCTGGATGGAACATCTCCGCTGACGCGCGCTGAAACGTGCTGGGTGGCGCGCCGAGCTCGCGCATGCAAGCGTCGAGCACCGACTTCATCGCGTAGAAGGCGACACGACCAGATTCCGCGGTAGTTCCGGCGTCGGCCACCGCGCCGAGCCGCTGCGGCTCCTCAGGCTGCTGCGTCGTCTTGTCACCCACGCGCGCGAGGAACACGGCCGCGATTTCGTACACCCTGACGTCGGTGCGGCCTCGGTCGCGATTGAGCGCCACGACGTTGACGAGCGAGGGCAGCAGCGACGTTCGCAGCGTGTCCATGTCATCGCTCAACGCATTCGAGACCCGCAGCGCTCGCGCCGCGACGCGAAGCTGTTCCAGCATTCGCCCCGATACGAGCGCCGGATTCCACGTCTCCGTGAACCCGGCGCCCGCGAGCGCCTGGCGGGCGGCGTCGAGCCGCCGGCCCATGCTCGGGATCGACGGCGTCCACCGGTCGCGGCGACGTCCCGGCAGCGTCGGCGGAACCCGGTCGTACCCCCAGACCCGGCCGACCTCTTCGACCAGGTCTTCGGGGATGCTGACGTCCAGCCGGAAGACGGGGGGAAGCACGTCCCACTCCCCATCGCCCAGGACACGGACGTGGAAGCCGAGGCGGACGAGGATTGACTCCGAGTCCTCGAGCGGCACGTGGATTCCGAGCACCTCATCGATCAGCCAGGGTTTGAGCCTGATCCGCACCGGCTCCTGCGGTCTCGGATAGACGTCAGCCCATTCGCGGTGTACGGCACCGCCCGCGAGCTCGGCGATCAGGGCTGCGGCCCTCCGCGCTCCCGCAAGGGCGAGCTCGGCCGGCAGGCCTTTCTCGAAGCGTGACGAGGCTTCTGTCCGCAGCCCGAAGGCGCGGGCCGTCTGGCGCACGTTGGGACCGTTGAACGTCGCCGCCTCGAGGAGCACGTCGGTGGTGGCGTCGGTGACAGCTGTCTCCTCACCCCCGATGACGCCGGCGATCGCGACTGGTTTGTCCGCATCGGCGATGACCAGCATCTCGGGGGTCAGCTCCCGCTCCACTCCGTCGAGGCAGAGCAGCTTCTCGCCGGCGCGCGCACGCCTCACGTGCACCTCGCCGCCACTCAGCCTGGTCCGATCAAACGCATGCAGCGGCTGCGCATACTCGAGGAGCACGTAGTTCGTGATGTCGACGATGTTGTTGATCGGCCGGACGCCGCAAGCGCGCAGACGCCGCTGGATCCAATCCGGGCTCTTGCCGACCTCGACCCCGGTTATGACTCCGCCGATGTAGCGGCTGCACAGGTCCGCGTCATCGATCGAGACCTTGACCAGCTCGCGGCCGGCCGGCTCGGCCTTGCCGGTGAAGGCCGGCATGAAGTCGACCTTCATAGGCTTGTCCAGGCCCGCGGCGAGCTCGCGGGCTACGCCCAGGTGGCCCATGCAGTCGGGCCGGTTGGACGTCACCTCCACGTCAAATGTCGCCTGGCTCGGGATGACAGAGGTCAGCGGGTCGCCGGGCTTGCCGGAATCGAGGATGAGGATGCCGGAGTGATCGTCGCCCAACAGCAGCTCCTCGGCGGAGCACAGCATCCCCTTGGCGCTGAAGCCCGCGATGTTCAGGTCCTTGACCAGCTTGCCGTTGGGCACCGTCGTCCCAGGGAGCGCGACCGGCACCAGCGAGCCGGGGATCGCGTTGGGGGCGCCCGCGATGATCTGCGCCTTGCGATCGTTGCCCAGGTCCACCTGGTGGATCCAGAGCGGATTGCGGGACTTGGGGTGAGGAGCCTGCTCCAGGATCCTTCCGATGACGATGTTCGACAGGTCGATCGTGGTGAGGGACTCGACTTCGATGCCCAAACGGGTGAGCACCTCGGCAGCGTCTTTCGGCGTCACCCCGTCGAGGTCGACGAAGTCGCCCAACCAGTCATACGAGATCTTCATCAGAGTTGCTCGAGGAATCGGAGGTCCGATTCGTAGAAGAGGCGGATGTCGTCGACGTCGTGCTTCAGCATCGCCATCCTTTCGATCCCGAAGCCCCATGCGTAGCCGTTCCACTTCGCCGGATCGATGCCGCCGTTGCGCAGGACCTGCGGATGGACCATGCCGCAGCCACCGACCTCGAGCCATCCCTTGTGCCGGCAGCTCTTGCAGCCCGCGCCGGCGCAGATGCCGCAGGTCACGTCGAACTCGAAGCTCGGCTCGGTGAACGGGAAGTAGCTCGGACGCACTCGCACCTTGCGCTCCTCGCCGTAAAGCGACTGGATCATGTACAGGAGCGTGCCCTTCATGTCGCCGACGGTCAGGGCTTTGTCCACGGCGAGCCCCTCGACCTGGCTGAAGTACGGCAGCCGGGTCGCTTCGGGCGCATCGCGCCGGTAGCAGCGGCCGGGCGTGATGATGTAGATCGGCGGCTCCTTGATGCGCTGCATGGCCCGGATCTGCACCGGCGAGGTGTGCGCCCTGAGCAGCAGGTCGGGGGTGAAGTAGAAGGAGTCCCAGTTCTCGCGCGCCGGATGGCCGGGCGGGATGTTGAGGGCCTCGAAGTTGTACCACTCCGTCTCGACCTCGGGGCCGAGCTCGACCTGGTAGCCCAGCGACTCGAGCACGGTTTCGATCTGGCGCTGCACCTGGGTGAGCACGTGGATGTGGCCGCGACCCAGGGGTGGACCCGGAAACGTGATGTCGATCGCCTCCGTCTCGGCGATGTCGGCGAGCCGCGCCTCTTCGAGCTCGCGTCGCTTGGCCGCCAGCGCTGCTTCGATTGCGCGCTTGGCCTCATTGGCCGCCTGGCCGAGAGCTGCACGCTCCTCCGCCGGCAGCTTGCCGATCTCCGACAGCAGGCTGCTGACGCGCCCGTTCTTGCGGCGAAGGTAGTCGACCTCGATCGCCGCGACCTCGCTTTCGGTCTGCGCGCGGGCGATTGCCGCCAGTGCCTCTTTTGTGAGCTCCTCCGGATTGCTCATGCCGCGAGCCTCCGCCTGATCTGGAAGAGGATCAGCGCTGCCGCCGCCGCGACGTTCAGCGACTCGACGCCTTCGCTGAGCTGCACGGTGACAAGCTTGAGGTCGGACCGAGAAAGGCCGTGAGCCTCGCTGCCGAGCACGATCATGCCGGCATTCTCTATCGGCGCCTCGGCCAGCGGTTCGCCACCCGAGGCGGCGGCGCCATAGCCGTCGAGGCCGGCGAGATCGCTCCACGCGCCGCGGGCGACGGTCAGCCTGAACACGTTCCCGGCCGAGGCTCGGATCGCCTTCGCGCCGTAAGGGTCCGCGGTGCCTTCGAGCACCACCAGCGCGGGCGCCCCCGCGGCCGCGGCGGTGCGGCAGATGGCGCCCACGTTGCCAGGGTCCTGCACGCCGTCCAGCACCACCAGCGGCCAGCGCCGCCGGCGCGCCGCTTCGACGGCCTCTCCCGCGCCGGGTTCGTGGATCCTGGCGATCGCGATCACCCCCTGGGGTGTGACGGTCTGGGTCACGGCGCGGAAAACGCCCCGCGACACGGCGACTCGCTGGTCGGCTGGGGCGTTGAACTCCTCTCCCTCGCGCACCGCGACCAGCTCGAGCTCCAGGCCCGCCGCCTGGGCTTCCGCGAGCACACGCGGACCTTCCAGGAGGACGAAGCCTGGCTCGCGCCGGACGGCGAGACGCCGCAAGCGGCGAACGACCTCGTTGTCCGGGCTGGTGATTAGCTGCTGGTCAGAGGGAGTTTTTCGCAACCTCCACCAGCCGAGCAAAGGAACCGCTGTCGCGCACGGCCAGGTCAGCCAGCATCTTGCGGTCGATCTCCACTCCGGCCTGGCGAAGGCCGTGCATCAGCTTGTTGTAGGGAAGCCCCGACTGCCTCGAGGCGGCGTTGATACGAGCGATCCAGAGCTGCCGCATCTCGCGCTTGCGGCGGCGCCGGTCGCGGTATGCGTAGGCGAGAGCGTGCAGCACCGCCTCGTTCGCGGGCCGGAACAACAGCTTCTTCGAGAGCCGGAAACCCTTGGCCCGATCGAGGATCGCCTTGTGCCTGCGGTGAGCTGGGACGCCGCGCTTGATGCGTGCCATGGCCTAGATGCCCAGTGCCCGGCGCACTTCTTTGCGGTCGGCCTGCGCAACCGATTGCTTCTTCGCATAGTTGCGTTTGCGCTTCTTGGACTTGTGCTCGAGCAAGTGGCTCTTCCAGGCGCTCGCCCGCATGAGCTTGCCCGTCTTGGTGACGCGGATCCTCTTGGCGAACCCCTTGCGGGTTTTCATCTTAGGCACTGGTGGCGGTCTCCTTGGCGGCGCCGGCGGCGCCCGCCTGACGGCTTGGCGCGAGGATCATGAAAAGGTTCTTGCCCTCGAGGAGCGGCTGGCGCTCGACGACCGCAAAGGGGCGTGCGTCGTCCGCCACCCGGTCGAGGATTCTCCTCCCGATGTCCTGGTGGACCATCTCGCGGCCCCGAAACATGATCGTCACTTTCACCTTTTCGCCTGCTTCCAAGAACTGCTTCAAACCCTTGAACTTCGTCTGGAAATCGTGCTCGGCCACCTTCGGCCGCAGCTTCATCTCCTTGAGCTTGATGACGTTTTGCTTGCGCCGCTGGTCCTTTTCGCGCTTGATGGTCTCGAACTTGAAACGTCCGTAGTCCATGAGCCGGGCGACCGGCGGGCTCGCTTGTGGCGCCACCTCGACGAGGTCGAGCCCCTTCTCGCTCGCGATGCGGAGAGCGGCGTCGAGGGACACCACCCCGAGCTGATTATTCTGGTCGTCGATCAGCCGCACTTCGGAGCTGCGGATCTGATCGTTGATCCTTAGCTCCTTAAACGAGATGAGACGTTACCTCGGCCAAATTCAGTGTTCTTGGTATTCCTCCACCTGTATAAAACAAAACGGACAGCCAGAGCCGTCCGTGCGTACCCCTTCGAGCGCTGCTCTGGGGGTGAGGGTCGGGCCCTGCTTTAGATGCAGGATGGTACCGGAAACGTAACGCCGTGCGCATGTCGACGTTGGAATATGGTGTCCGCCAAGTGAAGCTGTCTACATCGTTGCTGGCGGTCGCCATGCTCGTCGCGGGCTGTGGCGGCCCGAGCCCACATGCGGCGGCCACACCGTCGGCGAACGCCCGCGGCTCGCCTGCCAGCTCACCGTCCGCGACCGCCGCGGCATCGCCGGCGTCTTCGCCCGGAGCCTCGCCCACCACCTCGCCGGCAGCCTCACCCGTTCCTCTGACCGGCGCTTTCGCCGTGTTGTCGACACTGCCGTCGGGCGACTCGTACACCGTGAGCATCGTCGCGGCCAACGGCAAGGTGGTCGGGTCCGCGCAACCGAGCAGCCCGACGGCGGTCACGTGCGGCGATGCCGCGGCCGCAGTGGTCCCCCTCCCCATCAGCACGAGCGACGACCGCGCCTACTACATGGACGCCCAGGGCGTGGTGCGATTCATGACTGTGCAGGGCGAGACGGGTCGAGCCACCACCGTGCCGGTCGGCGGCGGACGCCGAAGCATGTTTGCGGTGAGTCCTGACGACCAGCGGATTGCTGTCGTCGTGAGCGACTTCACGGCGTCAGGGGTATCGATCAGGCTCTACGTCGAGGACCTCAACGGCGCCACCAACCACGTGGAGATCTACACCTCCAATGGTGCATACGGGCTCTGGCCGATCGGCTGGCACGGAACCGACAACCTCGTCGTGGCCAAGGTGCCGTCGTGTTCGCAGGGTGGCGGACAGTTCTGCTGCGGACCCCTGGAGCTGCATGTGGTCGATCCCGCTACGGCTGTCCGGCGCTTCACGCTCGGAGGGCCCGATTGCGTGCTCGCAGGCCCGCCCTCACCCGCTGGGGCCGTTTGCGAAAACAATACGTTTACGGTGGCGACCATCTACAACTGGACGGCCGTGCAAACCGGCGGCTTTCCGATCGGCGCCCCGACGTCTGCCTACTTATCCCCAGATGGGCAGCACGTGGCCGTCGTATCGGGTTCCACCACTGCAATCTATCGCACCAACACCACCCTAAGCCTTCAGGCGTGCGGCTGGATCGACTCGACCCATGTGATCTCCGGTGGTGACGTGCAGCAGCAGCCTCGCATCGGCAATGTTTCGACCGGCGCGGTGGTTCCGGTGGCCGTCCAGGGGACGTGCGCCGGCCGGTTGCCGGGCGGACTCTAGCTCAGGTTCACAATGGGGCCGTGGCCGTCGAGCCCCCGGTCCAGCCCGGGCAGATCTCACCGGACGGGATGTGGCGCTGGGATGGCGTGCGGTGGGTGCCGCTCATGGGGCAGCCGATCGCACGGCCGCGACCCAGGACGTGGATATGGTGGGTGGCCGGCGGGTGTGCGCTAATCCTGGTGATCGGGCTGATTGGAGCAGGATTCGGCGTCTATTCCCTCGTCAATTCGTTCTCGCACGGAGGCTTCGCCTGCCTGCCCTCCGACTTTCCGAGCTACCCGGGGACCAGGGTCGCCGGCGAGACCAACTATGTGGGAACGGCGGTCGCGCCCGGGGATTCAAAGTCATGCCGAATGATTCTGGAGTCGGCCGACGACGTGGCCACCGTAACTGCCTTCTACAACGACAACCTCAACACGGGCGACTGGCAGGTCACCGCTTTCATAAGTTCGGCTGGACAGATCCAGTTCCACCGCGTGTCGCGACCCGCAACCGTCGGGCTCGTGCAGCTGTTCGGCAAAGGGCAGCAGACCGAAATCAGGATCCAGCTGGACTCCTGAGCGATATGGGAGGGAACCGTGCCCGGTCCCTCTCAGCGGCGGCGCTCGGCGACCTCCTGCTCGACCCGCTGCGCGAACTCTTCCAGCGATTCGTCGGTTTGATTGCCGGAACGGTCGCGCACGTTGACGCGGCTCGATGCAGCCTCCCGGCCGCCGACGATCGCCATGTATGGGACCTTGCGCGCCTGCGCGTCGCGGATTTTGCGCTGCATGCGCTCCGACCGGTCGTCGACCTCGACCCGAAGCTTCGCCTCGCGCAGGCGGGCGGCCGCCCGGCGCGCAGATTCGCCCTCGGCGTCTGTGATCGGGATGACGATCACCTGGACCGGATGGAGCCACGTGGGAAACGCGCCCATGTACCGCTCGATCAGATAGCTGAACAGCCTCTCCATCGAGCCGGCGGCGCCTCGATGCACCATCACCGGGCGCTGGCGTGAACCATCCTCTGCTATGTACTCGAGCTCAAAACGCTCGGGCATCTGGAAATCAACCTGCACGGTCGAATTCGTGAACTCCCGGCGATGGGCGTCTTTGACCTGGAAGTCGATCTTGGGCCCGTAGAACGCCGCCTCTCCGACGCCGATCTCATATTGCTGGCCCATCGATTCGAGCGCTTCGCTCAGCGCCGCCTGGGCGCGCTGCCACTGCTCCTCGGTGCCGAGCCATTTGTCCTTGACGTCGTCGCGAGCCGAGAGCCTGTACGAAAACTCGTCGATGCCGAGCACCTTCGAGAAATACAACGCGAGCTCGATCGAACCCTTCACCTCATCAATGAGCTGGTCGGGCGTGCAGAAGATGTGCGCGTCGTTGAGCGCGAATGCCCGCACCCGATTGAGTCCGATCAGGGTGCCCGACCGCTCGTAGCGCCAGTTGTTGCCGATCTCGGCAATGCGCATCGGCAGGTCGCGATAGGAGCGCAGCTCAGATTGATAGACGACGATGTGATGCGGGCAGTTGACGGGACGGAGCTCGAGCTCCTCGCCATCCTCGAAACGCATCGGCGGATACATGTTCTCGGCATAGAGCTCGGCATGGCCGCTCTGCCGGTACAGGTCGAGCCTCGCGACATCCGGAGTCCTCACGTGCAGGTAACCGCGAGCCAGCTCCTCGTCCACGATGAAACGTTCCAGCTCGCGGCGCACGGTCGCTCCGGCCGGCAACCAGATGGGTAGCCCGGGACCGACGCGCTCGTCGACCATGAAGAGCTTCAGATCCTTGCCCAGCTTCTTGTGATCGCGCTTCTCGGCTTCCTCGAGAAACTTCATGTGCTCTTCGAGCTCTTTCGCCGACGGCCACGCGGTGCCGTAGATGCGTGTCAGCTGGGGCTTCTTCTCGTCGCCGCGCCAGTAAGCGCCCGCGACTCGCAGCAGCTTGAAGAACTTGAGATCCTTGGTCGAGCGCACGTGCGGCCCCCGGCAAAGGTCGACGAAGTCGCCCGTTCGGTACAGGCTGACCTCATCGCCTTCGACCTTGTCGTTGATGAGCTCGAGCTTGTAGTCCTGGCCGCGCTTTCGGAACTCGTCCACGGCCTGCCGCCGTGACACCGTCTCCCTGATGAAAGGCCGGTCCTCCTGCGCGATCCGGCGCATGCGTGACTCGATGGCGCCGAGGTCCGACTCCGAGATCGGCTTGCTGAAGGCGAAGTCGTAGTAGAAGCCGTCCTGCACCGGGGGTCCGATTCCGTATTTCGCGTCGGGATACAGCTCCGTCACAGCCGCGGCAAGCAGGTGCGCGGTCGAGTGCCGCATGATGTGGAGCGGGTCTTCGCTCGACTCGTGATCGCCATAGCCGGCCATGAGGCCGTCAGTATATGAAGCCCCGTGAATCCAACCGCCATCGTCGACGTGCTCGGCTACCCCGCGGCGGGACTCGGCATCCTCATCGAAAGTGCGGGCGTGCCCTTCCCCGGCGAGGCTTTGCTGCTCGCCGCGGCTGCATGGGCGGCGGCGCGACAGCACAGCATCGTGCTCGTGATCCTGTTCGGTTTCCTCGGCTCCGTGGCGGGCGCCGACATCGGCTACTACCTCGGGCATCGAGGCGGAAGGCCGTTCGTCGAACGCTTCGGGCACATATTTCGGATCCGGCCGGAGCACATCGCCCGGGCGGAGCTGTTCTTCGCGCGCCACGGCGACAAGGCGATCCTGGCGGCGCGATTCATCCTAGGGCTGAGAACCTGGGGATCCATGCTCGCCGGGATGGCGCACATGCCGTTCTGGCGGTTCCAGGTGTTGAGCGCGCTCGGCGGCCTGGCCTGGGCGACCGCCGTCGGCGTGGCGGGCTACCTCCTCGGCAGCAACCTCACCCTTATCACCAGCGTGATCCGCGACGTCGGGATCGGGGGCCTCGTCATCGTGTTGGGGATCGTCGTCATCGCCGTCCTGGCTCGAAGGAGCGCCGCCCGACCGTAGCGATCGCCACGCCCCCGAGGACCAGGAGGACGCCCAATCCCCCGATCACGTGAGCCGTGCCGATGAGGTCCGAAAGCGCGGCCGCCGCGAGCACCGGGATGGCCGTGACCCCGTTGATCACCATGTAGAGGAGTGCGAAGATCCGGCCTCGGATCTCGTCGCTCGTGCTCTCCATCAGGTAAGTGATCGCCGGGATCATGATCGCGCCGAACTCGATGCCGAGCAGGAGGCTGAACACCGCTCCGGTGATCCGGGCGTGGACGTGGAGGCTTGGCACCTGCTCCATCGCTTGCGGCACCGCGGCCAGCGCCAGCAGTGTGAGGCCGTTGGCCAGCAACGATCCGATCAGGACGCGGGAACGCTCGATATTGCGCAGGAACTGCCCGAGCGCCACCGCGCTCAGGATGGCTCCCCCCGTGGCCGGCCCGAGGATCACGTACGAGTCCTGCGGGGCGATCCCGATGACGCGGCTGACGTATGCGGGCGCAAGGGCGAAGAGCATGAAGAGGACCAGGACGGCGATGCTCACCTGAGCGAACGCAAGCAGGAGGCCGCGGGAGGCGCGCAGCGCATCGAGGCCCTCTTTGATGTCGGCCAGCATCCGGCGGAAGCGGCTGCGGCTCTCCGCCACAGGTGGCTCCGTGGTGGGCGGCAAGGGTGGGATATCTGAGGCGAAAATCAGCGCGCCTGCGACGGTGAGCAAGACGGCGGCCATCCAGTAGGGCGTATAGAGGTCGATGCGCGACAGGATCGGCGCCAGGGCGCCGCCGACGACCAGGGTGAGCACCATGGTCAAGAGCGCCATGGAGTTGGCGGTGATCAGCGCGGAGCGAGGAAGGATGGTCGGGATCACCGCCGCTTCCGCCGGCGCGAACAGCTGCCCGACCGACGAGAAGATGAGGGTGATCAGGAGCAGGTGAAGGAAGTCGTCCTTCAGTCCGGGCACGAGCGCGGCCAGCGGGATCAGCGCGACCGCGGCGGCACGACCGAAGTTGGACCACATCATGATCTGCTTGCGGTTCATCCGATCCGCGATGACGCCGGCCGGCGGCGCCAGCAGGACCGCGGGCACGGTGTACGTCAACAGGGTGATTGCGACCGGCGTGCTGCCGCCTGAGATCTTGAAGGCGAGAATGATCAGCGAGAACAGAAGGAACTTGTCCGCGAGCTGCGCTGCGAGCTGCGCGAACCAGATGTTGCGGAATGCGGTGAACTTCAGGACGGTCCGAAAGCCACCTGGCGCCTCGACCGGAAACCGGATCGGCTGTTCCACCGCCGTCAGAGCTTAGCGAGGCGGTTCGGGATTGAAGAGCCTGTAGACGGTTTCCCATTCGCCGAGGCTGAGGGTTTGCGGGCGGCGCTCCGGATCGATCCCGACAGCGCGAAGTCGCGTCCTGGCTTCTGTGCTGCCGATGCCACCGATCCGGCCCAACGTTCCGCCCAACTGCTTCCGGCGACCCTGGAAAACCGCCTCGACGAATCGGAAGAAGGACTCGAGGTCATCGACCTCAACCGCGGGCCGCGCGCGCACGTCGAGCCGCACCAGCGCCGAGTCGACGCTTGGCGCCGGCGTGAAGGCGCCGGCGGGAATGGTGAACTGCATCCGCGCTGCGGCGAAAACCTGCACCGCGACGGTCGACAGGCTGGCGCCGCTCTCTGCAGTCCAGCGCTCGGCGACCTCTTTCTGCACCACCAGCGATAGTCGGCGCGGTCGCGGCGGCTCGTCGAGAAGCTTGCGGATCAGGGCTCCGGTCAGGTTGTACGGAATGTTGCCGACGACGATCTCGTTGCCATCGGGAAACGCGGAGCGGATGTTGAACCGGAGGATGTCCGTGCGCACGATCTCGACGTTGTCGTGACCCGCGAGCGACTCTCGGAGCGCGGGTATCAGCCGGCCGTCGAGCTCGACCGCCACCAGGCGGCGCGATCTGGGAGCTAGCGCGACGGTAAGCGTTCCAACGCCTGCACCGACCTCGAGCACCTCGTCGTCGGGCGCAATGCCCGCCGCTTCGGCAACGGCGTCGCGCACGGTTGGATCGGTCAGGAAATTTTGCCCAAGGCCATGCTTCAGCTCGATGCGATGCCGGCGCAGCAGGCCGTCGAGCTGGTGCGAGTCGGCTGGGTCGATCACGTCATCTTCTGAAACAGGGCGAGCGCATTGGCGCACTCGATTTCCGCCAGCTCATCGAGGCCGATCCCACGGAGCTCGGCGACGAGGGTCGCCGTGTCGAGCAGAAAGGCGGGCCGATTCGGCACGCCCATGCGCTTGTGAGCGTTGCCGTAGGGCGAGTCCGTCTCCAGAAGCAGCCGGTCGGCGGGGCACTGCCGGACCACCTCGCGCAGGGCGCTGCGGCTGGGCCGCGTGACCAGGCCAGCGAACGAGAGATAGAAGCCCAGCTCGAGAAAGCGCTCGGCCCACTCCCATTCGAGGGCGAAGTAGTGCATCACCCCGCGCAGGCCGCGGTGGGCACGGATGGCGCCGGCCAGCTCGGAAGCCGCGCCTCGGTTGTGGATCGACACCGGAAGATTCACATCGACAGCGAGCGCGAACAGCTCGTCCAGTCGCGCCATCTGCTGGTCACGAGGTGGGCCGGCTTCCTCGAAGTCGAGGCCGATCTCCCCGACGGCCACGGCGCGCGGATCGTGGCACAACAAGCGCATGGCGGCGATGTCCGGCGCCAGGGCCTCGGTCGGATGATGCCCGATTCCCGCGAACACGGAGGGATATGCCTGGGCCAGCACAAGGGCATGCCGGCTGCGCGAGAGGTCGACGCCCATCGCGATCATCCGCGTGACGCCCGCGCCGACCGCCGCCTCTACCACCTCGCCCGGATCGCCCAGCTCCTCGAGATGGAGGTGCGTGTCTACGAAGATGGCTCGTTCTCTTCGACGACGTCGTCCAGCCGCTTGAAGAGGGCCTCGGGCGGGGGCAGCGCGGTGCCCGCGGCTAGCTCCGAAGGCCGCCACCGATCGACACTTTCGTAATCGCCGGTGAGCACGAGATGCGAATCGTCGCCCTCGGCGACCTCGCGAACGTGCGGCTGCGGAGCGATCACATCCTCATAGCCCAGCATGCGATGGAGCCGCTGGGACGAGAACGGCAGGAACGGCGTGAACATCGTCTTGAGGTTGTCGACGCACCGAAGCGCTACGTAAAGCACGGTGCCGGCCCTCCCGCGATCCGTCTTGATCGTGTGCCAGGGCTGTTCGGTCCCAAGGTACACATTGACCTTGGCCGCCATGGTCAGCGCGTACTTGAGGGCCAGCTGAAATCTCGCCTGGCTTAGCTGGAGCGCGACCTGGTCCAGCGCGTCCTCCACTTCCGTGATGAGCGCCTCGTCTGCGGCGGTGAGCTGTTGCGGTTCGGGCACCGCGCCAAAGTTGCGATGGGCGTTCACGAGCGTGCGGTGGACCAGGTTGCCCCAGGTGGCCACCAGCTCGTCGTTGTTGCGGCGCACGAACTCCGACCACGTGAAGTCGGTGTCCTGGTTCTCGGGGCCCGCGATCATCAGGTAGTAGCGGAGCGCATCCGCGTCGTAGCGCTCGAGCACGTCGCGCACGTAGATGACCTGCCCGCGGCTGGTCGAGAACTTCTTGCCGCTCATGTTCATGTACTCGCTGGCGACGATCTCGTCCGGCAGCTTCCATTCGCCGGCGCCCATCAGGATGGCCGGCCACAGGACGGTGTGAAATGTGATGTTGTCCTTGCCCATCACGTAGTAATGCCAGGCGTCGTCGTTCTGCCACCAGTCTTTCCACGCGTCCGGCTCGCCACGCGCCGCCGCCCATTCGATCGAAGCGGACAGGTAGCCGATGACCGCGTCGAACCAGACATAGATCTTCTTGTGCGGGTTGTCCTCCCAACCTGGAAGCGGCACGGGGACTCCCCAGTCCAGGTCGCGCGTGATGGCTCGTGGCTTCAGGTTGCGCACGAACTCGAGCGAATACTTGCGTACATTGGGCCGCCAGTTGTCGTGGCGCTCGATCCATTCCTTCAACTGCTCGCCGAGGGCGGGCAGGTCGAAGAAGAAGTGCTCTGTCTCTTTGAACTCGACCGGCGCGTCGCTCCCTCGTTGGTGCGGCTCGATCAGGTCGATGGGATCGAGCTGGTTCCCGCAGTTGTCGCACTGGTCGCCGCGCGCTTCTTTGTAGCCGCAGATGGGACAGGTCCCTTCTATATATCGGTCCGGCAGGGTGCGCCCGCTCAGGGGGTCGAACGCGCCCATCTGAGTCTTCTTGACCAGGTATCCCTTCTCGTACAGCTTGAGGAACAGGTTCTGCGTGACGCGATAGTGGTTCGCCGTCGTGGTGCGCGTGAAGATGTCGTAGGTCATCCCCAGGCGGCGAAGGTCCTCGACGATCAACGCGTTGTTGCGGTCGACGAACTCACGCGGCGGCACTCCCTGCTTGTCGGCTTCGTACGTGATTGGAGTGCCGTGCTCGTCTGTGCCGCTCGCCATCAGCACGCGGGAACCACGCAGCCGCTCGAAGCGCGCGAGCACATCCGCGGGCACGGCAAAGCCGGCCACGTGGCCGATGTGGCGTGGACCGTTTGCGTAGGGCCATGCCGGCGCCACCAGGACTGTTCGTCGTTCAGGCTTTGTTTCGGGCACCGGAGATGACAAGGGTAAACTCGCCGCGCGGCGGGTCGCCAAGCTCGGCCAGCACCTCCGGCGCGGTTCCACGCAGGACCTGCTCGTGGAGCTTGGTGAGCTCACGGCCGACAGTCAGGTGACGATCGGGCAAAACCTCGGCGACCAGTGCGAGCGATTTGCGCACGCGATACGGCGACTCGAACGCGACCGCGGGCCGCGGGTCGTCCGCGAGGGTGGCCAGCAGCCGGCGCATCTCGCCGGGCTTGCGCGGCAGGTAACCGAGGAAGGTGAAGCCTGGCCCCCCATACCCCGCCACCGAAAGCGCTGCCGTGATCGCGCTCGCCCCCGGGACCGGCACCACGGTATGCCCCGCGGCCCAGGCGGCTTCCACCAGCGCCTGGCCAGGGTCGGAGAGAGTAGGTGATCCGGCGTCGCTCACCAGGGCGACATCACCGTCGTCGAGCGCCGACATCACCCGGGGCAGTCCGCGCCTTTCGACGGGCGCCCGATAGCTGATCAGCGGTTTGCGGATGCCGTGACGCGCGAGCAGGCGAGACGTGACCCTCGTGTCCTCGGCGGCGATGGCGTGGACCTCGCCCAGGATGCGAACCGCCCTCGCTGTCACGTCTTCGAGATTGCCGATCGGCGTCGCGACCACGTACAACCGGCTCAATCCGCTTCCAGCCACCGCCCGACCTCGTCAGCGATTTCCGCCGACTGGCCCACGAATCTCGAAGCCGGCGGCAGGACGTCGAGGAAGGCCTTCCCGTAATCGCGTCCGAGGATCCGGTTGTCGAGGATGACGACCGCCCCGCGGTCGCTGGAGCGGCGGATGAGCCGGCCGAAGCCCTGCTTCAGCCGCAGCGCCGCCTGCGGGAGCGCCAGCTGCGTGAATCCGTCGCGGACCTGCTCGGCACGAGCCGCATAGACGGGATCGGTCGGCACCGGGAACGGCAGACGGACCATGACCACGCAGCTGAGGCGCTCGCCTGGAACGTCGATGCCCTCCCAGAAGCTTGACGTGCCCAGGAGGAGCGGCCGCTCGGCTTCTTCGAAGGCTTTCAGCAACGGCCGCCGCTGGCCGTCGATGCCCTGGGCCAGGATGAGCACATCGTCGAGGTCCACCCGCTGCTTCAGCGCCGCGTGAACGTCGCGGAGCTGGCGGTGCGACGTGAACAGCACGAGCGTCCTGCCGCCCACCCGGCGGGCGAGCGCGGCCACGATCTCCTCCACGCCGCGGTCGAAGTCCTCGTGCTCGGGCGCCGGCAGGTCGGTCGGAAGGCAGACCAGAGCCTGGTGGAGGAAGTCGAAGGGCGAGGGCAGGATGAGCTCTTCCGCCTGCGGCCCGAGGCCGATGCGGGAGCGGAAATAGTCGAAGCTCCCGCCCACCGCCAGCGTCGCCGACGTGAACACCGTCGACCGGCGTTCCGAGTACACACGCTCGCGCAGCAAGGTGCCCACGTTGATGGGTGCCGCGCGGAGGACGAGGTTCTCGCTTCGCGCTGCGAGGGTGAACCAGTAGACGCGGTTTGGGTCGGGCTCGAGCAATGCCTCACCGAGCAGGGTCGCGGCGCCCTGAAGCCGACCTCGGATGATCTCCAGCTCTCGCACGCTCTGGTCGGGTTCCGTACCCCCGAGCCATTCCCGCGCGCCGCCCACCGCGCGCCGCAGCACGCCATCGAGCGCCGCCAGCGAGGTGGTCGCGTTCTCTCCGGCGAGCCTCACGTTCGCCCAGCCTTCGTCATCGCGAAGGTCCGGGGTCAGACGCAACGACTCCTCGCGCCGTTCCGAGTCGTTGAGGCGGCTCGCGACCCAGCCGACCGCCGACGAGAAGAGCTCGCGCACCCGCTCGCCCGCGGCGAGCGTGAGCGGCGCCGCTTCGGCAAAGGCCTCGCCAGACGCGCCGAGGTGCGGTTGCCGTCGGAGCTCAGCCAACAGGCTGGATTGCGCTCCGCCTCCCAACCGCTCGAGCAGTGCCTGCAGCCCGGGCCCGTCGACCTCCTGGCGCAGGCCGCGCGTCGCCGCGTCTTCGAGATGGTGGGCCTCGTCGATGACGAGATGGTCGAACTCCGGAAGCAGGCCACCTCCGACCTCGGCGTCGGCCAGCAACAACGCGTGGTTGACGACCACGAGGTCTGCGGCCTCGGCCTCCGCGCGGGCCCGGTGCACATAACAGTCCTCTTTGGTGCAGTGGATGCCGACGCAATCCATCGGGTCGGATGCGATGCGGGCCCAGAACACCTCCTCGCGGCCGTGCAAGCGCAGCTCGGAGCGGTCGCCGCTTTCAGTGCTGTGGAGCCAGACGAGGACTTTGAGCTTGAAGCGCAGGTCATCTGAGTCCTGGCAAGGCTCGCCGAGGTAGCGGCGCCATCGCCGCAGGGACACATAGTTGGAACGGCCCTTGAGCAGGCAGGCTTTGAAGTCCCACGGCAGCCACTCGCGCAGGCTGGGCAGGTCCTTGCCCATGAGCTGCTCCTGCAGCGTGTGGGTGTCGGTCGACACCACCACGCGCTCCCCGTGACGCACGGCTCGGGCGATTGACGGCACGAGGTAGGCAAGGCTCTTGCCCGTGCCCGTGCCGGCCTCGACCAGCAGGCTTCCCCCGCGGGCCTGGATCTGCGCGACGGCGAGCAGCATCTGGAGCTGAGGCTCGCGGTGTTCATAGCCGGGGAGAACGCCTGCCAATGGGCCTTCGGGACCGAGCAGTGCCGCCACCAGGTCAGGGTCGTCGGGCGGGCGGCCGGACTTGGCCTCGACATGAGCGTGAGCGCGGGCAGCCGGCGCGGGCGTCGAATCCGGATTCGGCGCCGTCAGAGCGTCCGCGAAAAAACGGGCGATCGGCCAGCCGTATGGCGCCACGAGCGCGAGCATCGATTCTTTGAGGTTCTCGTCGAGGGCGACCGCCTCGTCGCGTAAGCGGAGCAGGAGCTGGCGCGTGGCGTCGGCATCGTCCAACGCGCGATGCGGTCTTGGCTGCGAGAAGCCGAGCTCGGTCGCGAGCAGCGGCAGGCTGTGACTGGGGGCGCCCGGCATGAGAATGCGAGCGAGGTCGAGCGTGTCGAGGATCTCGGCCGTTTGGTCCCAGTGGCCCGCGGCGGTCAGGAAGTCGACGTCGAGGCGCGCCCCGTGGCCGACCGGCTGGCGGCCGCGCAGGAATTCACCCAGCTCCGCGAGCGCGGCTTCTTCGGTGGCGGCTCCGCGTAGATCCTCAGGCTTGATGCCTGTGAGTCGAAGCACCGGCTCGGGCACAGATCGCCCGGGATCGACGAGCTTCTCCATCGACGAGGTGACGCCCTCGGGCGTGAAGGCGACCGCGCCGACCTCGATAACTCGGTCTCGGGCCGGGTCGAGACCGGTCGTCTCGAGGTCAAGGGCTGCGTATTCCGGCACCGGAGCTTTGGATTTTACGAGCGGCGTCCCCTCCTTATCAGGGGCGTTCTTGAGTGCGGCGATTGGTATATTTGCGCGGCGATGCAGACCGGCGCGATCGAGGCCCCCAAGAAACTAGAGGACCTGCACGTCCGGAGGGACCTGGTCGCCAGCCTCCTCTTGCGGACATTGGCCTTCGCCGACCAGCTGAGCGGAGCCGCGATCGAGACCAGGCTCGGGCTTCCGTTCGAGACCCTCCAGCCGCTGATCGAGGAGTTCCAGAAGAGCCAGTTGATGGACACGATGGGCTTCTCCAACGAGCCGGGGCTGGAAGGCCGTCCGATCCCGGTGCGCATGAGCTATACGGTGTCGAGCGCGGGCCGGCAGCGCGCGGCGGAGATGTCGGCCGTGCAGACGCGCTACCTCGGGCCGTGCCCGATCAACTTCGACGACTACCTCACCCTCATCCGCTCGCAGTCCACAGGCAAGGCCAACGTCACCGACGCCTCACTGAAGAAGGCGCTCGGCACCCTGGAGCTCGAGCAGCACGTCATCGACCAGATCGGGGGCGCCATGGTGTCACGCGCCTCACTCTTCATCTTCGGTGCGCCTGGCAACGGCAAGAGCACCATCACGGAGCGCATGGCCCTGCTGATGGGCGCCCCGGTCGAGATCCCGCATGCGGTCGCGGTCGGCGACGAGATCATCCGTGTCATCGACCCGGTCTACCACAAGATCGCCGACGGGCCTCAGCCGATCGACCGGCGGTTGGTCAAGGTCGAGCGTCCTGTGGTCGTCGCCGGTGGCGAGCTCAAGCTCGTGCAGCTGGACCTCACCTATGACTCATCCAACCGCTACTACGAAGCCCCGCTCCAGTGGAAGGCGAACGCCGGCGTGTTCGTCATCGACGACTTCGGACGCCAGGAAGTTCCGCCGATGCGCCTTCTCAACCGATTCATCGTGCCGATGGAGAAGAAGGTCGACTACCTCGACCTCTCGGCATCCGGCCGGAAGATCGAGCTGCCCTTCCTTTGCCAGATCGTGTTTTCCACCAACCTCTCACCCACCGAGCTTGTGGACGAAGCCTTTCTCCGCCGCATGGCGTACAAGATCGGCGTCAGCAATCCGTCGCCTGAGGCGTTCGGCCGCATCCTGCGCTACGAGTGCGATCGCCAGGGCGTCGCGTTTGATGAGAAGGCGATCGGTTACCTGCTGAACAACCTCTATGGCAAGAAGCCGCTGCGCGGCTCTCACCCACGTGCGCTGATCGCGCGGCTGGTCGACCTCGCCAACTACCGGCAGGAGCCGCCGCGACTCACGCCGCAGACGCTGAAGGAGGCCTTCGACGCCTGCTTCAACCCCGCTCTCGGCAGCCTGACCGAAGAGGACTGGGCCCGCCCCGCGATTACGTAACTTCGGCAGGGGCCGTCACCCCGCGCAACTTTTTTCGCCACGCGTCCAGGTCGCCGAATGCTCCCCGCTGGCGCTCGGGCAGCAGCTCCGCGATCTCGAGCATGATCGCCTCGGCCGCCTCCTCGCGGGTGACCCTGGTCCCGTCGGGGCGTTTCGAGAGCACGATGAACGGCTTGCCGAAAGTGATGCTCACACGCGTGCGGCGCGGCCACCGGGCTCCCTTGGGCAGGCACTCACGGGTACCGGTGAGCCCGACCGGGACGATCGGACCAGCCGCCCTCTGGGCGATGAAGCCCGCTCCAGGTTCCGGCTGGGCGAGCATGCCCGACTCGACGCGTGTGCCTTCCGGGTAGATGATCAGAGCCCGTCCGGACTTCAGGATCTCGAACGCCGTGCGCAACGCCGTGCGATCGGCCGAGTGCCGCACCACAGGGAACGCGTGGTACCGGCGGAACAGCCAGGTCACGAAACCGCCCTTGAAATACTCCGACTTCGCCATGCTCCAGGAATCGCTGCGAGGCAGGAACGCCGGCACCATCGGTGGGTCGAGGGTCGCCGAGTGATTCGGGCAGACGATGAGCGGTCCGTGGCGCGGCACGTTCTCGGCGCCAACCACGTCAAAGAGACCGAATAGGAACGAGCGCGTCAGCGCGCGCATGAGCCAGCGCATGAAGGCGTAGATCACCGGGCGGCCCTTCCCTCTTTGACGTGCTCCACGATCCGGTCCACCACCTGGTCGACGGTCAGATTGTCGGTATCGATCACAACCGCGTCCGGCGCCGGCCGCAATGGCGCCACCGCACGCTCGGTATCGACGCGATCGCGGGTCTCCACCTCTTTCCGCATCACCTCCGGATCCACGCGCTCCCCGCGACGCTCGAATTGAGCCTCCCGGCGGCGCACCTTCTCGTCCAGGCTTGCGGTCAGGAAGAACTTGTAGTCGGCGTGGGGAAACACCACGGTGCCGATGTCGCGGCCCGCCATCACGACGCCGCTGCGCGCAAGGCTCCTCTGTTGCGCAACGAGCGCTTCGCGCGCGCCCGGATTGGCGGATACGCGAGGCAGGGCGTCGGCGAAATCGGCGTCGTAGATGCCGTCGGTCAGCTCGACCCCGTCCGCCCACACCCGTTCGCCGTCCACCGTGACCTTCGCCGAGTGGGCAAGTTTGGCCACCGCTTCAGTGTCGCCTGGGTCGATGCCGCGCTCAGCCGCGAGCCTGGTGATCGCGCGGTACATGAGGCCGCTGTCGATGAAGGGCAGGCCGAGCCGCTCGGCGACGCGCTTGCCGACCGCCGACTTTCCGGTCGCGACGCCGCCGTCGATGGCGACGATCATGACGGCTCGATCCGAACTGCCCGCCGCAGGGCTTCGACCTCCGCTTCGCCCAGGACGCGCCAGTCGCCGGTCTTCAAGCGGCCGACCTTCAGGGGGCCGAAACCGGTGCGGCGCAAGGACTGGACCTTGTGGCCCACCGCGTGCAGCATCCGGCGCACCTGCCGGTGGCGACCTTCGCGGATGACCACGCGCAGCTCGGTGTGGCCGGCGCCCAGCGCCGGATCGAAGCCGGCCACCTCTACTTCCGCCGGCGCGGTCTTTCCGTCATCGAGGTCGACGCCCTTGCGCAGCAGTTCGAGGTCGTCAGCACTCGGACTTCCGGCGACCACCGCGACGTATTCCTTGGCGACCTTGTAGCGCGGGTGGGTAAGGCGAAACGCGAGCTCGCCGTCATCGGTCAGCACGAGAAGGCCGCTGGTGTCAGCATCGAGGCGGCCGACGGGGAACAGCCGGTGCCCTGACAGTCCCTCTTCGCCGATCGCGTCCAGCACGGTCGGGCGGGACGCTTCGTCTTTCGCGGTCGTGATCACACCCACCGGCTTGTTGAGCATGAGATAGCGGTGTTTCGTCCGTGGCTTGACGACCCGGCCGTCGACGGTGACTGTGTCTTTGTCTGGATCGACGAGCACACCCGAAGGCGGTGGGACCTCGCCGTTCACACGTACCGAGCCGGAGGAGATCAGCTCATCCGCGCCTCGCCTGCTGGCGACGCCGGACCGCGCCAGGAAGCGGTTCAGCCTTTCCAATCACGCCGCGTCCAAAGGCTCACGGAGCGGTGAGTGTCGGTTTCGGCAGATGGTCGAGCGACTCCAGGCCCATCACATGCAGGAATCGCATCGTCGTGCCGTAGAGCTTCGGCTGTCCCGGACCGCTGCCGCGGCCGACCTCGGTGATGAGCTCACGCAGCTCGAGGTTGGTCAGGACGCTTTCGCAGTTGACGCCGCGAACCTCTTCGATGCGCGAACGCGGAACCGGCTGCTGATACGCGACGATGGCGAGCGTTTCGTAGGCAGCCGCCGAAAGCTTGCCCGAAACCTCGGGACGCAGCGCGCGACGCACGGCCGCTGCAAAGGCCGGGCGTGTGGCGAGGTGAAGCTCGTCGTGGTGGCGCATCAGCATCACACCGCGCCCGTCGAGCGCCTCGCGCAGCTCACCCAGGGCGTTCTCCACCGCCAGCTTGTCGCTGTCGGTCGCCTGCTGCAGCTCACGCACGGTGAGGGGCCGGTTCGAGCTGAAGAGGATGGCTTCGATCGCCGCCGCCAGGCTGCTCAATTTGGCCTGTTCGAATGCCTGGGCTCGATGTGAATCGGCCCGAAGCGCTCCTTCTGGCGCACGCTGATCAGCGACCTGCGCAGCAGCTCGAGCACCGCGACGAACGTGACCACCGCCTCCAGCCGGTCCTCGGACTCGAGGATCAGCTCGAGCAGCTCGATCGGCCCTTCGCGAAGCCGCTGCGTGATGACATCGAGCTTCTCGTTCAAGGTCCACGTACGCCCGGTGACCACGACCGTCCGGGGCGGGATGCGCGCGAGGACGCTGTTGAAGGCCACGACGAGGAGTCCGATCTCGAGCGGTTGCTCCTGGCCCCCCGGCTCGATCGGCCGCGCGGGTGGCGGAAACGAGAACGACTCCTGCTCAGCCCGCTCCATCATGCCTTCGGCCATCTGCTTGTAGATGCGGTATTCCTCGAGCCGTTTGCGGACCTCTTCCTCCCAACCGAGCAGGTCGGTTTCGTCTTCGGTCGGCGGTTCGCCGGGCAGAAGCCGGATCGATTTCAGCAGCAGCAATCGCGCCGCCATCCACAGGAACTCGGCCATTTCTTGTGGATCCGCAACCTCGCGCGCAGCGATCTCGACCATGTATGCATCTGTGACGCGCGCCAGCGAGACTTTGAAGATGTCGACCTCTTCACGCTCCGCGAGAGCAAGGAGGAGCTCTAACGGCCCTTCGAAAACTGGGGTCTTCACGTCAAGACGCGGGCCGGCGACCGGCGGTTCCACGAGGCGTAAGGCTATCTCAGGTCGACCTGGTGGAACCTTTCCACCCTTGCGCTGTAGTGCCAGCGGCGGCGCAGGCCCGACGGGCTCGGAGTCTGGCTCACATGCGCAAGACGCGCCTCGATCTTCTCTTCGAGCACGTCGCCGACGTCGACCTCCAGGGTCGGCTGCTGGCCGGCGAAGCACCAGGCCTCCCTGGTCTCGTGCGGCTCGCCGGCCTTCGGGTACGTCAGCGGGTCGCGCGCGCAGGGCCAGGCGGCGTCGAGCGCGACCCGGCCCACAACGCGATGGTCGGGGTGGTAGCGATACCCGACGTTGGGGTCGAACGTGAGCAGGACGTCGGGCCTGGTGGCGCGGATCTCGCGCACGAATTCCTCACGCAGCTGCAGGTCCTCGACCAGCTCGGCGTCCGGATGGCGCAGGAACGCGACTCGTTTGACTCCCATCACGTATGCGGCGGCCTCCTGCTCACGCTCGCGCAGTCGCGCCACCTTCGCGCGCGAGCTCGAGACATCTCGCGCGCCTTTGTCACCGGAGGTGGCGAGGACGAAGTCGACGATCACGCCTCGAGCCGTCATCTTCAAGACCGTGCCGCCGCAGTAGAACTCGATGTCATCGGGGTGAGCCACCACGCAGAGCGCGCGTTTGATCCGCCGGTCGTCGGGTCCGGTGAAGAGCTTTCTCGGCGCCACTACTTCCTCGTGCGGGCCTCATCCAGCAGCTCGCGTGCGCGTGCGAGCGCCTTGGGCGTGACTCCGCCACTCATCATCCGAGCGAGCTCGGCGGCGCGTTCGTCGTCGGAGCGCAGCTCGCGCACGGAGACGACGTTGCGTCCGTCCGCGCCCGGGGATTTCTCCACGAGCAGATGATGGTCGGCAAACGAGGCGATCTGAGCGAGGTGCGTGACCACGAGCACCTGGCGCTTGGCGCCAAGAGCTCTCAGGCGCAGGCCGACCTGCGTCGCGGCCTCGCCCCCGATGCCGGCGTCGACCTCGTCGAAGACCAGAGTGGGCATTCGATCGGCGTCGGCGCCGACCGTCTTGATGGCGAGCATCAACCGCGCGAGCTCGCCGCCCGACGCCACGCGAGCCAGGGGCGCCGGCGGCTCCCCCGGGTTGGCCGAGAACAGCATCTCGGCGAACTCGGCGCCTTCCGGACCGATCTCGGGGCGCGGCCGTAGCTCGACCCCGAAGCGCGCGCCTTCCAGGCTCAGGCCCTGGAGCTCGGCGGCGACCGCCTTCTGCATGCGGCGTGCGCCTTCGGCGCGGGCCTTGGTCAGACGACTCGTCGCGGCTTCGAGATGGGCCCGGGCCAGGTCTCGCTCCCGCCCGGCGGCAGCAACCGCGCCGTCCAGGTCTTCAGTGGCGCCGACCTGCCGCTGCAGCCGCTCCTCCTCTGCAATCGCGGCGTCCAGGCTGCCGCCGTGTTTGCGCTTGATGGCGTCGAGCACCGCCAGCCGGCTCTCGATCGCCTCGAGCCGTCCGGGGTCGGAGTCGAGGGCCTCGGAGTAGCGGCGGAGCTCCGCCGCCACATCTGCGGCCTCTTCCTCTATGGCGGCCAGCCGGGCCGCCTGCACGGTCAATCGCGGATCGAGGTCCGCGGCCGCCCGCATCGCCACCGCCGCACGCGCGATTCCGTCCTCGTGAAGGGCGCTGAGCGACGCGTGTCCGAGCTCCGCCAGCTTCGCGGCGTGGCGGACCGCGGCTCGCTCGGCGGCCAGCTCAGCGTCCTCGCCCGGACGCAAGTTGGCGTTCTTGAGCTCCTCGAGCTGCCAGCGAAGGTATTCCTGCTCTCGCTGGCCCCGCGAGCGAACGGCTTCGAGCTCCGACAGCGCGCTCATCGCGGCAGCCCACGCCGCATGCGCGGCCCCGACCGCCGCGGCCATCTCTCGACAGCCGGCATATCCGTCCAGAAGGTCGGTTTGCGTGTCCGTGTCGAGCAGCGCGTGGTGTTCGTGCTGGCCGTGGACCGCCACCAGGTTGCGCCCAAGCTCGCGCAGCTGCGACGGGCTGGCGGTCCGCCCGTCAATCCTGGCGGTGCCGCGCTTCCCCAGCTCGCGTTCCAGGACCAGGGCTGAACCTCCTGACTCGAACACGCCCTCGACCGATGCCCGCTGCGCTCCATGCCTGACCTGGTCGGTGCCGCCCCGCGCGCCCAGGGTGAGACCCAGCGCATCGACGATGAGCGATTTGCCGCTCCCGGTCTCCCCGGTCAGCAGGTTGAGCCCAGGTCCAAAGCGGACGCTTGAGGAGGCCACCAGCGCCAGGTCGCGAACCTTCAGTTCTTTGAGCAACCTATTTCATCGGGACGAGCGGCCGGCCCCAACCCAACTTTTCACCAAGACGCCGGTAGAAGCTTTCGGGTGGGCTGAACCGCACGACCTTGAGGTGTCGCGGGTGGGAGCCGCAGCGCAGCCTGTCCCCGGCCTGGACGGCGCGGCCCCGGCGACCACCGTCGATGCGCAGCTCCGCGGGCCCGCGGACCACGGCCAGGGTGATGTCCTGGCCGGGCGGGAACACGATCGGCCGGACGGTGAGCGCGAACGGGTTCATCGGCACCAGGACGAGGTCGCCCAGAGTCGGTTCGAGGATCGGGCCGCCGCTCGCCAGCGCATAGGCGGTGGACCCGGTGGCGGTCGCCACCATCACCCCGTCGGCGTCGATGACGCCGACCGCCTGGCCGCTGACGTCGATCTCCACCCTCAGCATTCGCGCCTCGTGTGCGCGGTTGATGACCGCTTCGTTGAGCCCGATCGCGCGAGCGATGTTCTTCTTGTTTCGAGTCAGGGTCGCCTGCAGCACGTTGCGCTCTTCGATTCGGTAGTCGCCCTTGAAGAACCGCTTCAGGCCCGCCTCGAGCTCGGCCGCGTCGAGCTCCGTCAGGAATCCCAGACGGCCGAGGTTGACGCCGAGGAGGTGGATTCCTCGGGGCGCAGCGAGGCGCGCGCCGGCAAGGAAAGTACCGTCACCGCCGAGCGTGATGACGAGGGTCGTGTCTTTGAGGCGTCCGGCGATCGCGCTCTCGGGGCCGTCGCGATCGGCCTCCCAGGCCTCCCAGTCGTGCGCCTTGATCACCCTGATCGCGTGCGCGATCACCGACCTCTCTGTGTGGGCCGCCCGCAGGATGCAGACCTTCATGCCGGTATCAGGTGCAGGAAGATCTCCTGGTTGCCGTCGGCGCCGGCGAGCTCGGACAGGGCTTCGGCTCGCACTTCGTACCCGTTGCCGGCGCACCACTCGCGTAAGCGGCGCAGGGCCGCCTCGACCGCCATTAGGTCACGAACGATTCCCCCCTTCCCCACCTCCGCCCGCCCGACCTCGAACTGAGGCTTGAACAGCGCCACGACCTCGGCCTGGGGCGCGGCCCGGCGAAGAGCGGGCAGCACCTTCACGAGCCCGATGAAGGAGACGTCGACGACGACTAGCGTCACCGGCTCCGGGAAAGTTTCCAGCTCGCGGGCGTTGACGCGTTCGATCACCACCACGCGGGGGTCCGACCGCAGCCGCCAATGCAGCAGCCCCCGGCCGACGTCGATTGCATACACACGGGCGGCGCCGCGCCGGAGCAGCACATCGGTGAAACCGCCGGTAGAGGCTCCGATGTCGGCGCACACCCGGCCGGACGGATCGACCCCGAAGCGCTCGAGCGCGGGCCCGAGCTTGAGCGCGCCGCGGCTCGCATAGTCGGGCGCCGATTCGACGGAGATCGCGGCATCCTCGCGCACCGAGCGGTCGGGCCTCCGGATCGTTTCACCGGCGACTCGCACCTTGCCCGCGAGGATCAAGGCCTGGGCCCGCTCGCGTGACTCGGCCAGGCCGCTCTTCGCCACCAGCGCATCGAGTCGCATTTAGAGGATGAGCCCGACGCCGATGCCGATGGCGGCGCCCACCAGCACCTCGAACGGAGTGTGGCCGAGGAGCTCTCGCAGCACCGGCTCCTGGACGCCGCGCATGTGCACGAGATCCTCGACCAGGCGGTTCAAGACCGCGGCCTGGCGCCCGGCGGCGCGGCGTAGGCCGGCGGCGTCGTACATGACCACGAACGAGAAGATAAGGGCGATCGCAAACTCAGGGGAATCGACGTGCGCATATTTACCGACCGAGGTCGCCAGGCCCGCGACGATCGCGCTGTGGCTGCTCGGCATCCCCCCGGTCTCGGCGAGCACGCGCAGGTTCAGCCGGTGCTGCCGGATCGAGGTCAGCGTCACCTTGGCGACCTGGCAGATCGTCCAGGCCAGGATCGGGGCCAGTAAGTATTTCAACCCCGCAATTGTGCGGAGAGCGCATCCGCCCTGGCTTTCAGGGACTCCAGGCGAGCTTCTGCCTCGGCCAGAAGCCGCGCGGCGCGCTCGTGAGCGGCGACGAGCTCGTCGAGCGGGGCCGTGCCTTCGGCGAGCCGGCCGATGGTTTGCTCGAGGCTCGACAGCAGCTCTTCGAAGCTGGGCTGAGGCTGAGAGCTCAAGTCACCGTCGCGGCGACCCGGCCCAGGATGCCGTTGACGAAGCGCCCGGCGTCCTCGCCCGAGAAGGTCTTGGCCAGCTCGATCGATTCGTTGATGGCGGCTTTGGGCGGGACGCGGCGGTCGATCGTGATCTCGTACACGGCGATCCGCAGCACGATGCGGTCGACCTTGGCCATCTGGTCGAGCTTCCAGTTGTCGGAGGCTTCGCTGAGGATGGCGTCCAGCTTCTCTCGATTGGCGATGACGCCGCGTACGAGCTGGCCGGCAAAAGCGGTGACGTCCGCGGTCGCCGCACCTTCACCGGCGTGATACAGCAGGACCTCTTCGGGATCGTCGTCCGAGGCCTCGAGCTGGAAGAGGACCTTGAGCGCCAGCTCCCTGGCCTGGTGCCGCTTGCCCAAGCAGCCTCCTAGCTGGCGAAGGCGATGCTGGAGACGAAGACGTTGACCTCGCCCACCTCGAGCCCGAGCATTCGCTCGGTCGCCTCGACCACGTTGCCCTGGACGGCGCTCGCCACGTCGGCCAGCTTGGCATCGGAGTCGACGGTGATGAACACGTCGAGGTGGATGGACCGATCGGATTCGACCATCACGCGCACGCCGCGATGGGCGGTCTGCCGTCGGACCCAGTCTCCGAAGTGGCGCGCCGAATGCTCGTCCATGCCCGAGACGCCTTCCATCTCGCAGGCGGCGAGCGCCGCGATGCTGGCGATGACCTCGTTGGCCACTCGTACCGCGCCCAGGCTTCCGTTGCCACCCATCTTTCGCATGCTACGCGCTCGCGCCGCCCCTACGCCCGTTCCATGTACGTCTGCGAGCGAGTGTCGACCCGGATCAAATCCCCGGTCTGGATGAACAGCGGCACCTGGATCACTGCCCCCGTCTCGAGCGTGGCCGGCTTCGTACCTCCTGACACCGTGTCGCCCCGAAACCCAGGGTCTGTCTTAACGACTCGCAGCTCCACGTTGATCGGAAGCTCGACCCCGATGAGCCTGCCCTGATACCTCAGCAGGTAGGCCACGCTGCCTTCTTTGAGCAGCGGCAGCACGGACTCCAGCATGTCCTCGTCGACAGGCACCTGGTCGTAGGTGCGCGTGTCCATGAAATGGTGGTGGGTGCCGTCGGAATAAAGGTATGTGGCCTCGTTCTTGTCGATGCGGACGGTTGGGTACTTGTCGGCGCTGCGGAAGCTCTGCTCGAAGATCGACCCGGTCAGCAGGTTGCGGAGCTTGGCTTTGATGACGGCGCCCGCACGAGCCAGCTTGATGTGCTCGACGCTGACGACCTCCAGCAGCTGGCCGTCCATCTCGAACATCGTGCCGTTGCGAAAATCGCTGGTCGAGATCATTGCTCGGCCAGGTATTCCATCGCGAGCAGGTAGCCGGTGAAGCCAAGGCCGGTGATGACCCCGCGAGCCGCGCGGGCCGTCACGCTCTTCGATCGAAACTCCTCGCGCGCGTGGATGTTGGAGATGTGAACCTCCACCGCTGGAACGGCGAGCGCCTGCAGGCAGTCGAACAGCGCCAGCGAATAATGTGCGAGCGCGGCCGGGTTGATGATGATCCCCGCCGATGCGGGAGCCTCCTTCTGCAGGAAATCGATGATCTCGCCTTCGTCGTTGGCCTGGAAGAAGTCGACCTGGACATCGAGTTCAGTCGCTTTGTCGCGAATCGTGTCCATCAGGTCGGCCAGCGACTTAGTCCCATAGATGTGGGGCTCGCGCGTACCGAGCAGGTTCAAGTTGGGGCCGTTGACGACGAGGAGTCGCTTCATGCCAGCGCCTTGCGCACGAACCTGCGCACCACCCCGGCCGGCACCACATGCCCAGGCTCCGCGTGGCCGAGGCGTCGTGGCATGACCCAGGCCACCCGGCCGCGGCGCGCCTTTTTGTCGTGCTCGATCGCCGCGATCACGCGGTCGGGATCGACCGCCGGCGACCGGTCGGGCAATCCGTATTGGGTGAGCAGCTCATCCTGCGCCTCGACCAGGCGCGGTCCGCACAGCTCCAGGGACAGCGCGATCTTCGCCGCCACCCGCATGCCGAACGCGACGGCCCGGCCGTGGGAAACGCGAAACCGGCTGGCGGCCTCGAGAGCGTGACCGGCTGTGTGACCGTAGTTGAGGATCGCGCGCGGTCCGCGCTCGCGTTCGTCCCTGGCCACGACCAGGGCCTTGGCGGTCACGCTGCGGAAGACCACCCGCTCCAGGGCACGGCGGTCGCCGGCGAGCAGGCGCTCACGTTCTTTTTGCAGGAGCTCGAAGATGCCGCGATCCATCGCGACGCCGTACTTTACAACCTCGGCGAACGCGTCCCGATAGTGCGCCGGCGGCAGCGTCTCCAGGGCAGCCATGTCGGCCACGACCGCCGATGGCGGCCAGAAGGTTCCGATCGCGTTCTTGGACCGGACTCCATTCACGCCCGTCTTGCCCCCGACGCTCGAATCGACCATGGCCAGCAAGGTGGTCGGCACCGCGAGCAAGCGAACCCCGCGCAGCCAGACCGAGGCGGCGAATCCAGCCAGGTCGCCGACTGTGCCGCCGCCCACCGCGATCACCAGGCCGGCCCGGTCGACCTTCTGCCTTTCGAAGAATGCGAGCACGTCGTGCAGCGCAGTGATCGACTTCGAGCGCTCGCCCGCCGGCACCACGTAGATCGACGGCTTGACGCCGGAGGGCCTGACGGCCTTGGCGACTTTGCGGGCCCACGGCCGCACGTTGGAGTCGGTGACGATGACGGCCGACGAGGGGTCCAACCGGCGGACCAGGTTGCGCAGCTCTCGGTGGACCTCGGTGCCGATGACGACGGGATAGCTCCCCCGCGCGGCGTCGACGATCAGGCGGACCATAGTTTCATGACCTCGGTCGCCACCTCGTCCAGCGGCCTGTCGGCGTTCACTCGATGAGACGCCTCTTCATAGCGAGGGCGGCGCCGGTTCAGGAGCGCCTCTATCTCATCGCGAGGATGACCGAAAAAGAGCGGTCGATTGGCCTGGTGGCCGATCCGCGCCCAGATCGTCTCGAACGATGCTTCCAGGTACACGGTGGTCGCCCGCTCCTGGATGAGCTTCCAGTTGGAGTCGTCGACGGTAGCGCCGCCGCCGAGCGCGACCACGGTTTCGGGCTGGAGGGCCTTGGGCAGCAGGCGCGATTCGAGGGCGCGAAAAACCGCTTCGCTGTGAATCGCGAAGATGTCGGAAACCGCCATGCCCGCCTCGTCTTCGACCAGCATGTCGAGATCCTGGAATGCGGTTCCGGAACGCTGAGCGACCAGGGCGCCGACGACCGTCTTGCCCGAACCCATGAAGCCGATGAGCGCGAGTGCCTTCCGGATTGGCTAGCTCAGACGCCGCTCGGGTTGGCCGGCGCCGGTGCGCCGGGCCCGCCGCCACGACGCCGCTCGGACTGCATGAAGACCTGGTCGCGGAACGCGCCCGGGCTGGGCAGGTGGTCGAGCACCTCGGCCCCCTGGGCGCCGGCGGCATCGACCTCGACCCGTCCATAGCCGAGCATGCGCCCGAAGAGCGTCTGCTTGGTGGTGGCGTCCTGGATCCGGTCGATGGGGATGGTTTTCGAGGATCGGCCGAACACGCCTGCATCGATCTTGATGCGCTGGTCGGTGAGCGTGTAGGCGGTCGCCTGCCAGCGGATCCACACGACGATCAGCCACAGTCCCGCGATCGCGATGGCGGCCAGGCTGAGGACCGTCCGGAGATGCGGGACGTAGTTGGCGTTGAGATATGTGAAATCCAGGATGGCGACGACGGCGAGCAGGACGACCGGTACCACCAGCGCCTTCACGATCACGATCCAGTGCTGGTGGGCTTTGAGGACCAGGTTCTCGCCGGGAAGCAGGTCGGGCGGCATGAGGCGCCTACCCTATCGCATTTGGAAGAGGAGGATCAGCGTGCCGACGGCCAGATACGGACCGTAGGCGATCGTCCCCTTCAATGATCGCTTCAAGATCGCGTATCCGATCGCGACCAGCCCGGCCAGCACTACGCCGTAGAAGAGGGCCGTGACGGTGTACGGCCACCCCAGCAGCAGGCCGATGAACACCGCGAGCTTGACGTCCCCGAAACCCATCGCCTCGGCCTTGAAGATCAGCGCGCCGATCAGCGCGATCAGCGCAAAGAGGAGACCGGCGCCGACGCCGGTCGCGAGTCCGGCCCACCACGGGTGGTTGAAGATGCTCACCGCCAGGGCGAGCCCCATCGCCGGGAACATCACCCGGTCGAGGATGAGCCTGTGCTCGAGGTCGAAGAAGATCACCTGCACCAGGACCAGGCCGAAGACGCAATGCAGAAGCAGCAGCCAGGTCGCGCCGAGCTCGAAGCCGAACGCACCGAAGACGAGCGCGGCCGCTATCGGAGGCCCCCAGACCTGCCAGGGCTCCGCCGCCGGCTCGAGGCCCTCCAGCTTCGCGAGCCGGACCGAGCCCCAGCGCGCCAGCCAGCCGCACGCCGCCCCGACGATTGCGGCTGCGACCGCGACGAGCACGTGGTTCATGTCAAAGACCAGGTTCATTTCGGGAGAGTTTGGCGCATCGCCTCGAGCGGGGCGGGCCTTCCCGTCCAGATCTCAAAGGAACGCGCGCCCTGCGCCAGGAGGATTCCCCACCCGTCGGCGGTGCGCAGCCCCAGCGAGCGCGCCTTGCGCACCAGGGGCGACCCGCCCCGGACGTAAACGAGGTCGATGACGGCGCCGCCGCGCGGGAGTGCGTTGGGCCGGAGCGGCATCTCCTCTCGCCGGCCCAACGGGGTCGCGTTGACCAGCAGGTCGGCGGACCTCGCCGACCGTTGCCATGACGGATCGCTCCATGCGACCACGCGGCCCGGCACGTCAACCTCGTCCGGCCGCCTGGTCACAAAGGTCAGGTGCGCGCCCTCGAGGGCGATGGCCGCCGCGCGCGCTGAGCCGCCCGCCCCGAGAATCACGACGTTCGCTCGGCGCGGCTCGAGCCCCACCTCCGCGATCGCAGATCGGATCCCCGCCACGTCGGTGTTGGACCCGACGAGCCGAACCCCTTCCTTCGCGATCGTGTTGACAGCGCCGGCGCGCAGGGCTTCCGGGTCGATGGTGTCCAGATGGTCCATCACCGCGCGTTTGTAAGGAATCGTGACGTTGGCTCCGGCCGCCTCAGCAGTTCGCAGCCTGCGCATCGCGTTGGCCAGGTCGACCGGAGGGATGTCGAGCAGCTCGTAGGTCCAGTCCAGCTCGAGCGCCCGGAACGCCGCGTTGTGCATGGCGGGGCTCGCCGAGTAGGAGATACCGTGGCCGAGAAGAAAAACCTTCAGCAGCTCATGCCGTGCTGCTGCAGTTCGCGGCAGAAGTCGTTCTGGTTGGTTTCGAAATGCGTGACGCCGTCCGGGTCCGTGAAGTAGTAGAGATAGCTCGTCGACGGGGGGTTGATGCAGGCAAGCAGCGCCGCCTTGCCCGGATTGCCGATGGGTCCCGGCGGGAGTCCAGCGTGCGTGCGAGTGTTGAACGGGGTGTTGAGCTGCAGCTCAGGATATGTCGGCTCGGGCGTGAGCCTGCCCAGGGCATATAACAAGGTGGCGTCGACTCCGAGCGGCATGCCTGCCTTCAATCGGTTGTAGTAAACGCTGCAGACATTGCCGCGGTCGGCGTCCTTGTTGGCCTCTCGTTCGACCATCGAGGCGAGGATCACGATCGCCTCCACGCTCTCCGCCGGCCGGGCCGCCGTCGCCTGCGTGATCTGATCGCGGAGGGCGGGCGAGAAGACGGTTCCGAACTGGTCGAGCTGCTTCTTGACGAGCTGCGTCATGCCGCCCGTCCGATCGATCTCGTAGGTATCCGGAAACAGGTATCCCTCGAGCGGCGGGTCGGCGCTCGAAGGACGCGACGCCAGGAAGGGGTAGGACGCGGCCACGGCGGGGTCCTTGGCCGCGCTGAGGTAGTCAGCTGCGGAGCCCAGACCGGATTTCTCCACGTCCTGAGCCTGGAACTTGAGCGGAAAGCCCTCACGGATGGTGACCAGGACCTGGTCCGCGGTGCCGTGTTGGAGCTTGTCGACGATCTGCGTCAGGCTCATGTTGCGGTTGAGCAAGAAGGTCCCAGCCTCGAACTTGGCGGCGGCGTTCGTGATCCGGACGTAGAGGTCGAAGGCGTTGCGGTCGCGGATCAGGCGCTGGGTGTAGAGGTCGTCGCCGATCTGGCTGGCCAGCTCGCCCCGATCGACGTGAAAGATGACCTGTTGGCTGGTCGTAGACGGGGGCGTGTTCAGGTTGTAGTTCCACCAGTCGAGCCCGCGCGACGTCCCGAAACCGAGCACGGCGATAACGACGATGACGGTCACCAGCCGCTTCACTCGACTTCGTCCTCTTCCATCGCGGCGATGACCCGCTGGAACTCCTCGCCCTCGACCGTCTCCAGCCCGCCGGCAGCCTCACGCAGCAGCAGGACCTCGGAGGGGTCGTCGACATTCTCGACGAGGTAGTACACGCCGCCCTCGTGGTCGAACGCGTCGTGAAGCTGAAACTGCCGCTCGCGGCCGGCCTCGTCGATCAGGGTTACGTGGTGTGGGTGTTCGAGGTCTTCAGCCAGACTTCTGTCTCCGGCGGTGGTCGAGGTGGCCTTGGAGCAACATCGTAGCGGCCACGCGGTCGATGTCTTGCCGCCGCTGCGCGCGCCCAACCCCGCCCTCGATGAGGGCGCGTTCCGCTGCCCGAGTCGTCAAGCGCTCGTCCACCAGCTCGACAGGGAGGCCGGACTCATGCCGAATCGCCGAGGCGAGCCGCCGGGCGGCCGCAGCCTCTGGACCGTGGGTGGCGTCGAGTCGCAGCGGCAGGCCGACGATGATCCTGACCGCCTCGTGGCTGCGCGCGATGTCGGCCAGCCGCCTGGCCAGGCTTGCCTCAGGCTCGGCCGGCACCGTGCCGAGCGCCTGGGCGATGGTTTCGGTCGGGTCGCTCAGAGCAAGGCCAACCCGCTTCGACCCGGGATCGACCGCAAGGATCCTCACTGGCCGCACTACCTGCGCTATGGAGATGGCTTCGGCGTCGGTGAGGGCGACGGGGTCGCTGTCGACGGTGGCGCCACGCCCTGCTCCACCACGTAGTGGATCGCGATGCGCTTGGAGAGCACGGGCATCAGCGGCAGGGTCATCGGCAGCTCTTTGATGATCACGGATTTGACGCCGAGCGTCTGGAGATAGATCTTCGCGCTCGTGACCGGCCTTCCCACGATCTGGGCGCGGACCTTGGCCTCGTCGAGCTTGGCCGCGATGTAGGCGGTCGCGCTGCCGACGAAGGTCAGGTTGCCGCCTTTGCTGGCGCTGAGGAGTCGATATGTGGTCTGGATCCCGCTCTCGGTGAGCAGCTGTTGGTCGTTGGGGATCCGCTGAGTGAGGTAGGTCTGAAAGGCCTTGGTGACGTCGGCGTCGAAGTAGTAGTCGCCTTCGCCTACGACCGTCATCGTTCCGCTGAAGCTGGGGGCGGTGTCATTGGGCTGGTGGTCGGTGTTGAACTGGGGCGCGTTGTAGACGATGTTCTCGCTCAGCTTCTCGCCGGTCTGCACGCCCGCCGCAAGCTCCTGGGCGATCGCCTGGTGGAGCTGGGCCTCGAGCTGCGCGCGAGCGGCGTCGAAGTCCGTCTCGGTCATCTGTGGCGTCGACGAAGCATCAGCGCCGCCACCTGTCGCCTGCGGGTTGTCGACCGTGAGGCATGAGTAGGCGTTCGGCACTATCTGAGTGATCACGTGGCTGCCGACGTTCCCGGAAGTTCCCGGCACGACGGCCTGGATGTTGACGGTCACGCTCTTGCCCGCATCGACCGCCACGGTCGAGGAGGTTTGGGCAAACGCGAGCTGGTTGCTGGGATCGTACAGACGCTGGCCGGTCTTGAAGTAAAAGGTCGGGCTGTTGTGCGTGCAGCCGTTGGTGTACACGACCTGGCCGATCGCCGGCGCCAGCTGCACCTGCCTGACTCCGGTGGTCTTGAAGCCCTGCGAGTCCGAGCGCGAGACGACGCTCACTCGCACCCGGATCGGAGTGTTGGTCGGGGTAGACGGCTTGCCGGGCTGGGCCTGGATCTCGACGTCGCGCTCCGAGAACGGCGTTGCCTGGGCGACCAGGGTCACCGACGCGGACGGGACGAAGATCGCCGCGCCCACCAGGCCGACGAGCAGCAAGACCGCCGCGACCAGGTAGAGCAGCACGCGCCCGGGCTTGACCTCCGTGGCGCTCTTGGTGAGGAGCTTGGTCGGAGGCGCCACCCCGACGTGCGTGACCGGGGCCACGATCCTCCGCTGCCACCACTTGCGCGGCGGCGGTTCCGCCTCCGGCTCGGAGGCGATGCCCTCGCCGAGCGGCCCGACGGCTCCGAAGACGGGGAACCCGCTCTCGGACGCCATCTTCTGCACGGCCGGGTCGTCGCAGACGACGGTGACCCGCTTGCCCATACGCGCGGCGTAGTTGCGCAGCAGCTGGAAGTTGAACCTGCTCTGGCCGATCCGCGAACGCATCGGCAGCACGAGCATCGTGTCGTCGCCGCGATAACGGCGAAGGCGCTCTACGAGCTCGGGGATCTCCTCCTCGGTCTCGACGTAAATGGGGTTGGTTGCCATGGCGTTTACAGGTCTCCTGGCGAGGCGGAATTCATACCTTTATACCGCTTAGGACCCGGCGCATGACCGTGTTCATCCGGGCGCGATCCTCTGCTTCGGTCCGCAAAGCGTGGTTGGCCAGCCCCATCGGGGCGATGTCCTGAGGGCTCGAAAGCTGGCCGGTCGAGTCGGTGATGTTGCGAACGTCTGGCGGGACCAGGTGGCGGATGTGCGGCTCCCTGGGAAACGGAAGACCGGTGGCCCAGTGGTTCTTGACCATCTCGAGCGTGAGCTCGGGCAGCAAGCTGCCGCCGCCGCACAGGTAGATGTTGGTCGGCAGCCTCTCGCCTCGCGAGAGCTCTTTCACGCTGAGCGCCAGCCCCTGCAGCAGGACCTCGGCGTCGGCGCCGAGAAGCTCGGAGACCTGCCGGTGCTGCTCGGCCGAGAGCAGCCCCTCCGAATGCCGGAGCTTGCGCGCTTCCGCCTCCTCGTAGCTGAGGCCGAACGCCAGCGCGAGCCGTCGCGTGAAGGCGCGGCCACCGAGGTTGAACATGCGCGTGCCCTCGACGCCGCCGTCGCGGACCAGCGCCACATCCGTGGTGCCGCCGCCGATGTCGACGAAGATGCCGCCCTCGGCCCAGGTCTCCTCGCTGGCGCACGCCCGCGCAAGCGCATAGGGCTGCGCGACCGCGGCCGCCAACTCGAGGTCGAGTTCGCGCACCACGGAGTTGATGGCGTCGATGTGGGTCATCGGCGCAAAGGTGTTGAAGACGGTGATCTCGAGGTTCTTGCCCGTGAAGCCGACCGGGTTCGTGACCGGGTAGCCGTCGACCCGGATGTTGGTGATCGCGGAGTGGACGAGGCGGGCTTCGAGCTGGCCGTAGCTCCGCTCGAGCTCGAGCAAGTGCTGGGCCTCGCGCAGCGCGCGGCGCTGGACCATCTGGAGCATCGCCGACACCTCGCCCGACCGCACGCGTCCCTTGGAGTCCTCGCGCGGGTAGGCGATTGTCGACGAGAAGCCCTTGATGAGCTCGCCCGCGATCCCCACCACGACCTGGCCCGGGACGGTCTTCGCCATGTCCTCGGCCGCCTCGAGCGCTCGGTTGCACGACTGGATCACCGACTCGAGGTCTGCGATCGCCCCGCCCGACATGGCCGCGGGCGCCTGCGGCTCGCGTCCGATTCCGAGAACCTCGCCGTCCAGACCGTCACGCCGTACCACCAGCACCTTGATGAGGTCGGTGCCGATGTCGAGCACGGTGAAGTGCCTGTAGTAATCGCTGCGCTTGCGGAGGAACTTGAATTTGGTCAACTCAGCTCCCGTTCGAGGCGTTCGAACGCCTCGGCCGCCGGGACGTCCAGCTTGCCGCGTGCGAGGTGCGGCTGGCCGCCGCCTTTGCCCACCAGAGACGCGAGGCGGGCAGCATTGTATTCAGGCGTCAGGTCCTTGGACACCTTGATCACAAACTGATCGCCGGCCACAACGGTTACGACGCCGGATTCCACCAGCTCGAGGTAACGGTCGGCATATGCGGCCAGCTCCTCGGGCGTGGAGGCCTCGACGGTCTCGGTCACGAACGGTACTTTGCCCTTCTTGACGGCAAGGCCGTTGCCGCCTTTGACCTTGGCCGAGCGCAGCTGATCGGAAAGCGTCTTGAGCCTGCGCTCCGCTTCCTTGAGCTGGGTGCGCAGCGACTCCACCCGTTCGGGCAGCTGCTCGGAGCCCGTGTTGAATGAGCGCGCCAGGTCTGACAGCAGCCTCCGCTCGCGCCAGATGAGCTCGTCCGCCGCCTCACCGACCACCATGTCGATGCGGCGGAGCCCGGAGCCGATGCTCGACTCGGACACGATCACCGCCGGTCCGATATCGGCGGTGTTGACGACGTGCGTCCCTCCGCACAGCTCGCAGGTCCAGTCGCCGAAGCACACGACCCGGACGACGTCACCGTACTTCTCGTCGAACAGGTGCATGGCGCCCTGTGCCACCGCCTCCTTGTATGGCTTGCGACTCTCGTGGAACGGCAGGGCTTCGCGAACCTTTTCCATCACGCGCCGATTGATGCGCTCGAGCTCGTCCTCCTTGATGGCGCGGCTGAAGGGGATGTCGAACGTCGTGTGGTCTGGGCCCACCCACGAGCCTCGCTGGACGACCTGTTCACCAAGCTCCTCTCGCAGCGCCTTGTGCAGCAGGTGGGTCGCGGAGTGATGCCGCGCTATCTGGCGACGTCGCCATGCGTCCACACCCGCCGTCGCCTCCTCCCCCACCTTCACCTCGCCTGTAGTGACCGCCCCGAGATGGGCGATCACGCCGTCGGCGGGCTTCTGCGTGTCTTCGACGCGTACGACGCCGCCCGGGGTTGTGATCGTGCCCGTGTCGCCGATCTGGCCACCCGACTCCGCATAGAAGGGTGTGCGCCGCAGGAACACCTCGACGTCGTCGCCCTCCGATGCTCGTTCGACCGGCTTGCCACCCTTTCGGAGCCCGACAACCGAAGTCCGCGTCGCGAGCTCCTCGGACCCGATGAACTCCGATTTGGGCAGCTCTGCCGCGAGCTCCCAACGATTGGGCAGCTCCTTGCGCGACCGCTGCCTCTGCTCGGCCATCGCCGAGTTGAAATCGAACACGTCCACGGAGAGGCCACGCTCTGCCGCGAGTTCCAGGGTGAGATCGATCGGAAAGCCGTAGGTGTCGTGGAGGAGGAAGGCATCGGCTCCCGAAATCGCCTTCGGGTGCTTGGCGACGATCCGCTCGAATCTCTCCATTCCATCCTTGAGTGTGCGTTGGAACCGAGCCGCCTCTTGATTGATCCCCGCGCGAATCATGTCGGCATGCTGCTTCAGCTCGGGATATGGCGCGCTCATCACCAGGGCGACGTCGTCGGCTAGCTGGCCGACCTGCGACCGCATCGCCAACCGCTCGGCATGAAGGGTGGCTCGGCGAATGAGCCGGCGCAGCACGTACCCGCGGCCTTCGTTGCTCGGCACGACGCCGTCCAGCAGTACGAAGCAAGCCGCGCGAATGTGATCGGCCACGATCCGCTCTGAAAACGTCGACTGCTTCTCGGACAGGCTGCGAATCCGGCTGAGGACCGGCTCGAACAGGTCGGTCTCGAAGACGTTGCTCTTGCCCTCGAGGATGTACGTGATCCGTTCCAGTCCCATCCCGGTGTCGATCGCCGGCCGCTTCAGGGGCACGAGGCTGCCGTCTGCCACGCCTTGGCGGACCGCCTCACCCGACGTGCCCACGATCGGGCCGCGCTGGTCGTATTGCGGGAAGACCAGATTCCAGAACTCGGTGAACCGATCGCAGTGTTCGGGGACGCAGTCCTCCTGACCGCAGCCAAGTTCGCGGCCGCGGTCCCACCAGATCTCCGAGTCGGGGCCGCAGGGCCCCTCGCCGAGCCCCCACCAGTTGTCCTCGAGGCGCGTGATGTGCGCGGCCGTCATCCCGGGCTGCTTCGCCCAGATGTCGTGAGCCTGGTCGTCGGTCGGGTGGATGGTGACCCGCAGCCGGTCGACCGGCATGTGGAAGCTCATCGTGACCAGCTCCCAGGCGAGCGGGATCGCCGTTTCCTTGAAGTAGTCGCCGGTCGGCGCGAAGTTGCCGAGCATCTCGAAGAAGGTGTGGTGGCGGTCGGTCTTCCCCACCTCGTCGATGTCGCCGGTGCGCAGGCACTTCTGGCACGTGGCGAGCCTGGGCGCGGGCGGTTGACTCACGCCCAGGTAGTAGGGCTTGAGCGGCTGCATTCCGGCCGAGATGAAGAGCGTGCTCGGGTCTCCTCGCGGCACCAGCGGCGCGCTGGGGAGGACCAGATGCTCCCGACTCGCGAAATGCTCTAGAAAACGTGTGCGGATCTCGTTCCCGGTCACGGGGCGCACCTAGCTTACGGTGCGAGGCGCTCCAATCGCCAACCGCCTCCTCGCTTCCGGACGTACCGGAGGCGGTCGTGGAGGCGATCGTCGCGGTTTTCCCAGAACTCGATCCAGTCAGGCCGCAGCGCGTAGCCGCCCCAATCCGGGGGCAGCGGCACGGTCTTGGGATGCCGCCGTTCGAGCTCGGCCACCGCCCTTTCGAGGACGGCGCGTGAAGCGACCACGCGGCTCTGCCGCGAGGCGAGGGCGGAGAGCTGTGCGCCGCGCGGGCGCGAATGAAAGTAGGCGGCCGAGGCCGCGCGCGGCACACGGACGACCTTGCCCGACACCCTCACCTGGTGGCGGGTGACAGACCAGTAGAAGACCAGCGCAGCGCGATTGTTGGCGGCGAGGTCGCGGCCTTTGCGGCTCTCATAGTTGGAGTAGAAGAGGAACCGGTCGGTCTCAAGGCCCTTGAAAAGCACCATGCGGGCGGACGGCGCGCCGCGCGCGTCCGCCGTCGCGAGCGTGATCGCATCCGGTTGTGGCGCCCCTTTTCGCTGTGCCTCGCGAAACCAGCCTCCGAACAGCACCAGCGGGTCGTCCGGCGCCCGCGACTCGACGAGCGCCATCTAGGCCCTTTCCTGCGGCACGTACTTGCGCAGCTGCTCGAGGGCGGCCCGCTGCAAGCGCGAAACGTGCATCTGGCTTATGCCCAGCCGGCGTGCGATCTCCGACTGCGACATCTGCTCGTAGAACCGCATGGCCATGATCGCGCGCTCACGGGGCGTCAGGTGCTCCATGGCGCGGTTCAAGACGTCGCGCATCTCGACGCGGTCGAGCTCGGGGTCGGCGCTGCCGATCTGGTCGGCGATGGAGCGCGCATCCTGGCCGTCGCTCGAGCCGACCGGCTGGTCGAGCGAAAGCGGCACGTAGGCCGGCCCCATCTCGATCGCCTCGGTGACATCGTCGGGCGTCACCCCCAGCCGCTCCGCCAGCTCCGCGACGGTGGGCTCGCGGCCGAGCTCGTTCTTCATCTGCTCGTTGACCCGGACGACCGACGTGTGGAGCTCCTGCAGGCGGCGTGGAAAGCGAATGGCCGTGCCCTTGTCCCGGAAGTGCCGCTTGATCTCGCCTGCCACAGTCAGGGTGGCGAAGGTCGTGAACTCGTAACCCAGGTCGGGGTCGAAGCGCTCGATCGCCTTGATCAGCCCGAGGTAGCCGACCTGCACGATGTCGTCCAGAGGTTCACCTCGGTTTTGAAACTTCCGCGCGAGGAAGTAGACGAAGTCGCGATACGCGTCAACGAGCTGCGCGCGAATGCGATCGCGCTCTGCGGGGTCCGTGGTCTCTTTGTAGCGACGGTGGAGCGCCCGCAGCTCCTCGCGGGACGGCCGCGGCCTGGCAGCCACAGCGTCTAGTTTGGGCCGCTCAGGAAGCCAGGTACTTGACCATCCGGAAGCGGACGTGGCCCGTACGCGGTTCGACCTCCGGCCGGAAGTCGTCCACGAAGCAGCGGATCATCTCGTAGGCGAGCCGCTGCAGCTCGGCTTCGGCTTCAGGATCCGGCCCCGCCACGGCGGCCTTCAAGTGACCCTCGTGAGAGATGAGATCGACATCCACCACGAGAGCGCGATTGGTCGCGAAGTAGTTCAGCTTGAGGTCGGCCGGGGCGTCGAGGTTGGCCGCGGCCGCGATCGCGCTGTCGCACGCTTGCGTGAGCGCGATCGAAAGCTCGTCGAGGTCGACGAGGCTGAGCCCCAGCTGACCGCCCAGCGTCGAGGCCACCCGCTTGGCAACGGGGATGTAGGCCGCCGACGCCGGGATCTTCAGCTCCGCGAGATCGCGCTTCATGTGCTTACGAGTCGCCTTCCTCGCCGTTGGTCTGCCGCATCTTGCGCGCGGCCGCCGACTCGAGCTCATCACGCTTGCGCTTTGCCGCCGCGACGCCATCCTGGATCGCCTTGCCCACCGGGTGGTCGGGGTCGGTGACCATCTCACGCGCCCTCTGCGCCGCCTCCCTGGCTCTCTGCACCGGCTCGCTGCCCGAAAGCTCGATCGTCTTGCTCCTCAAGCTGTCGACCTGGCCTCGGCCCGGGCCCGATGCGATGTACGCGCCCGCCACCAGGCCGATCAGCCCGCCCAGGATGAACCAGCCGAAACCGCCGCCGCCGCCATTACCTTCATCGGCCACAGCTAACCTCCTAATACCTGTCGAAATAAGCTTCCGCCCGCCACCCTGACACCGTGCACCGCGGCCTTGATGCCGCGACCCACCGCGGCCGCGCCGCCGCCGGCGGTCCGGAGCCCGATGTTCACGCCGGCCGTGATGTCGTTGACGTTACCGATGGTCTGTCGAACTTCAGGCAACGTCTCTTTCATCTCCTCGTTGGTGGTCTCCAGCAGTTCTTCGACAGCACCCAGCGTTCGGCGCAGCCGCAACAGCAATGCGGCCAGGGCCAGCGCCACCACGAGAGCGGCGATCCCGAACGCCAACCACATGAAGTTCTGCAAGTGCTGAATACCCCCTGGACGAGGCCGGCAAACAAGCCAATCTTAAGTGGGCGGCTCCCTGCGAGCAGCCGGCGCCGCAGGTTCCTTGGGCTCGCGCTCAAACCGGGGCAGAAAACGGGCCAGGGGCTGGAGCAGCAGCGCGAAGACGACGGCAGGCAAAAAGGCGACCTGGCCCGCGCGCAGCGATGGGAGGCCGAGGTAGTCCCAGAGCTGGCCCAAACCGAAGCCCAGGGCAGTCATCGCCAGGATGGGGACATAAGCCCGGCGCCGATACCTCAGGAACGCGTAGAACAGCTGCGAGAGGATCAGCACCGCCAGCACCGCGACCACGAGGCCGGGAGGCACCAGCTTCAGCAGCTGGTCCAAAAGGCTCCCTCCGGGACGCGGCGGTGGGTTGTCCTGAGCGAGCTCAGGTGGGTCCCCTGCCTTGGCTTTCCAAGTCCCGTCTCTGGAGTTTTCCAGCGGGCATTTGGTCGGCTATCCGGACTCCGGGGTCCCTAACGATCGTCTGTTGGGCAACGCGCACGTACGCGCGCCCCTTTGGGAGCAAGTCCATGTTACCGGTCCGATTTCTTCGGAGGTACGACCTGGATATGGAGCTCCTCGAGCTGCCCCCGGTCGACTGGGCTCGGCGCGCCCAGCATCAGGTCCTGGTGGCTCTGGGTCTTGGGAAATGCGATGACGTCGCGGATGTTGTCGGTCCCGGCAAGCATCATCACGATGCGATCGATGCCTGGGGCGATGCCGCCGTGAGGCGGCACCCCGTACTCGAACGCATCGAGCAGGTGACCGAACCGCTCGCGAATCGAATCCCGCGAATGGCCGAGGATCTCGAACACCTTCTCCTGCAGCGCGCGATCGTGAATGCGAATGCTTCCCCCGCCCAGCTCATAGCCGTTGCACACGATGTCGTAGGCATGGGCCCGAACGTCGTACGGCCGCTCGTCGATAAAAGCGAGGTCCTCCTCCATAGGTGAGGTGAACGGGTGGTGGCCGTAGGTCAGCTTGCCTTCGTCATCTTCCTCGAAGAGATACATGGGATAGACCCACAGGAAGCGCCACTCGTCTTCTCGGATCAACTTGCGGTTCTTCGCCACCTGCTGCCTGATCAGGCCAAGCACCTTCTCGGCCCGGCGTCGCTTGTCCGCAACGATCAGCACGAGGTCGTCGGGGCCCGCCCCGGTGGCGCGCTTGATGCCGCCGAGCTCTGATTCGGACAGGAACTTGTCGAGCGGGCCCGGCAGCCACGCGAGGCCTTTCGCCCCGGCGCCCTTGGCGACCGTCGAGAGATCGTCCAGCTCGCGCCGGGTCATGTCCTTGCCGCCCGGAACGGCAAAGCCGCGGACGACTCCGCCGTCCGCGAGCGCTGTCTTGAAGACCTGAGCCTGTGTGCGGGCCAGGACGTCACCAAGATCCGCGATCACGAGGTCGTATCGCAGGTCGGGCTTGTCGGTGCCGTACCGGAGCAGCGTGTCCTTCATATCGAGTCGCGGGAAAGGGGTGACCAGGTCGACGTCGAGGATCTGTTTCCAGATGCGAGCCCATAACCCCTCGATGAGTGTGAACACGTCTTCCTCGTCGCAGAAGGACATCTCGAGGTCGAGCTGCGTGAACTCGAGGGCTCGATCGGCGCGCAAGTCTTCATCGCGCAGGCAGCGAGCGATCTGGTAGTACCGCCCAAGGCCGCTGACCATCAAGAGCTGCTTCAGCTGTTGTGGCGACTGGGGCAAGGCGAAGAATTCGCCCGGATGCAGCCGCGACGGGACGATGAAGTCGCGCGCGCCTTCAGGTGTTCCTTTCACGAGCAGCGGCGTTTCGACCTCGATGAACTCGTGCTCGTCCATATAGGCGTGGATGATCTTGTTCACGCGGTGGCGCAGCTCGAGGATGCGCTGCATTCGCGGCCGCCGCAGGTCGAGGTAGCGGTATTTGAGTCGAATGAATTCGTCAGCGCTTGCCTCATCTTCGATTGGAAACGGCGGGGTCTTGGCGCGCGTGATGATCACCAGGTCCGACGCTTCGACCTCGACTTCGCCGGTCGGCATCGCAGGATTCTCCGAACCGGCCGGACGCGCCGCCACCACACCTCTGACTTTCACGACGAACTCCAGGCGCAGGTTGGCGGCCAGAGTCCGTGCTTCGGCTGATTTGAACACGACCTGGACCGCGCCCCAGCGGTCGCGCAGGTCGATGAAGATCAAGCCGCCGTGGTCGCGCCGGCGAGCGACCCATCCATAGAGCTCGACCTCCCTCCCTACGTCGGCCGAGCGCAGGGAGCCGCAGTGCGGTGCGGTGAATCCGCTCATCCGAGTCGCTCGGAAAGCTGGTCCCACGCGACCTCGGCTTGCTCGCCGGTCGCCATGTCGCGCAGCCGGGCGACGCGCTTCGGCGCCTCATCCACGCTCAGCAGCACCACCCAGCGGGCGCCCAGCTTGTTCGCGGACCGCATCTTTGCCGTCAGGCTCTTGGCCTCATAGTCGATGGCCACGGACCTCACTTGCCGGCACACCCGCGCGACCTCGGCGGCGGCGATCTCCAGGCCGGCCTCCGCGAGCACCACGACCTCGGCGGCCGGCGCGGCGACGACCTCCACCCCACTCGCGGCCATCACCTCGACGACCCTGTCGAGGCCGCCGGCGAAACCCACCCCCGGCGTCGACGGCCGGCCCTCGGCCTCGGCGAGCCCGTCATAGCGGCCACCTGACGCGAGCGCGTCCTGCTGGCCCGTCGAGCCGGCCGGATAGAACTCGAAGACAGTCCGGGTGTAGTAGTCGAGACCGCGCACGAGGTATGGGTTGTGGCGGTACTCGATGCCGGCCGCGTCGAGCAGCCGCCGCACCTGGGTCCAGGCCTGCGCGCACGGGTCGCACAGGTGGTCGGTGATGCGCGGCGCCCCCGCCTTGAAAGGCTGGTCCTGGGGAACTTTGCAGTCCAGGAGCCGGAGCGGGTTGGTCTCGAGCCTGCGCTGGCAATCGCCGTGCAACTGTGCTTTCAAGGGGCGGTAGTACTCGCGCAAACGCTCGAGGTAAGCCGGCCGGCAGACGTGGTCACCGATGGAGTTCAGCTCCAGAGCGAGCGCTCTGATTCCTGCTTCGTGCAACCAGTCCGCGGCGATCTCGATCACCTCGGCGTCAAGCGCCGGGCTGGCCGAGCCGATGGCCTCGATGTCGAACTGGAAGAACTGGCGATACCGGCCCTTCTGCGGACGGTCGTAGCGGAACATCGGACCGAAGAGAAACAGGCGGGCAGGCTGTGGCCCCTGGTTGAGGCCGCCTTCGAAATATGCACGCACGATGCCTGCGGTCGCTTCAGGCCGCAGGGCCAGCTTTCGGCCTCCGCGGTCCTCGAACCGATACAGCTCTTTGGCGACGGCGTCGGTGTCCTCACCCACGCGCTCGATGAGCTCTTCGTGTTCGATGATCGGGGTCACGATCTCCTGGTAGCCGAACCTCGTCGCGACGTCCGCCGCGGCCCGCTCGGCGGCGCGCCAGAGCGGACGATCGCGGGGAAGGATGTCGCGAACGCCGCGGACGGCCTTGATCGGCTCGATGCGGGGCACGCGACGAATTCTAGGTAGTGATGCCAAACCGACCGCAGAGGCGGGCGCGGCCATTTAGTATCTGGCGGCGCAATGTCCCCACAAGTCACCGCCATGGTGCAGCTCGTCTCTTTGATCCTCGCGCTGCTGGCGCTCGTCATGGGCGCCTACCTTCTGATCATCGGCAGACGCCCATGGCGCAACCAGGAGCCTGAAGCAGTGGCGCCCCGCGTCCGGCTCCTGGGAGTCAGCTACATCCTGGTGTTCGGCTCGGCGATGGTCCAGATCATCGTCCAGCCCCGCGGCGTGGAGGGCGAGGCGCTTGGCGGCCTGATGGTGCTGGGCGGAATGATCGTCATCATCGTGGTTTTGCTCGAGGCTCGGGCCTCACGCCGCGCCGCGCTCGACGATCAGTCGGCGCGTCTCGACGAACGCCTCGGCAGTCGCTAGCTAGAGCACCTTGGGGGTGGCGCGCCAGCCGGCTGCGGCGGTGAGGGCGTCCGACAGCTCATCCAGGTGGATCGGCTTGCTCATGTAGTCGTCGAAGCCGGCCCGAAGGCATCGTTCCTGGTCACCCGGCGCGGCCATCGCCGTGAGCGCGACCAGGCGCGGTCGTGTGCCACGCGGCCAGCGCCGGCAGATCGCCTCCGCCGCCTGCAGGCCGTCCATCTCGGGCATCAGCACGTCCATCAGGACCGCGTCGTAGGCCTCCTTGGCGACCGCGGCCACGGCCTCCCGACCATTGCCGACCACGTCGACGTGGTGTCCGAGCCTGGTCACCATCCGCCGGATCGTGTTCTGGTTCAACGGATTGTCCTCCGCGACGAGGACTTTCAAGACCCCGGGGGCGGCCGCGGGCTGAGGCGCCGGAGCGACATCCTGATGAGCGCCCAGCTGCGCCATCACGTCGTGGAGCTTGTGCGGCGGCACCGGCTTGGTCAGCGTCGCCTGGACGACCCCGCTGTCGGCGGCGCCGGCCTCCTCCGGGCCGGGCGGCGCGGCGGCGATGAGCACGATCGGGAGCTCGGCCGGTGGGCGCAGGGACCTCAGCGCGATCGAGACCGCCAGGCCGTCGATGGCCGGGCGCCGGTGCTCGACGATGGCGATGTCGAACGGCTGTCCGGTCTGGACCAGCGCGAGCGCGTCGGCGACGTTGGCGGCACTGGATGGCGCGCCCCACAGCTCCGTCTGCAGCGCGAGCACGCGTCGTTCGGTGGCGTCGGCCGCGATGACCAGCACGCGCATCCCCTCCAGCGTCCGCGGCGCGACCGCGACCGGAGCATGCATGACCTGGGTCAGGATCGTGAAGTCGAACGTCGTCCCAGCGTCGGGTCCCGCCTCGACGCCGCCTTGCTCGACTCGCAGCTGGCCGTCCATCATCTCGACCAGCCGCCGGCAGATCGACAGGCTGACGATTGCCATCGCATCACCGGGCTCGACCTGCTGCGCTTGGACCACCGGTTCGTCGCCCAGCCCGCCGCGGAGGATCCTGGCCGGCACGCCCCGACCGGTGTCACGCACGCGGAAGTGGAGCTCGAAGAGGTCCCCGCGCGGCTGGGAGCTCAGCTCGACGCCGATCCCGCCCTTTTCTGTGCGCTCAACACCTCCATGAAGCAGGGCCAGCAAGACCTGCTCGATACGACGCGAGTCTCCGACGACGATGCTCGGAACATCAGGCTCGGCGCGAAACGAAAGATCCAGGCTCTTGCCTCCCGCCTCTTCGACGATCATCCCCAGGCAGGACTCCACGCTTGCACGGACGTCGAAGGGATGCAGCGCCAGCTCGAAGTCTCCGCTCTGGATGAAGGCGGCGTCCAGGACGGCATCAAGAAGCCTCGCGACCCGATTGGCGCCCGTCTCGACGATGGCTGAGAGCTCGCGCTGCTCGCTCGTGGTTGCGGTCGCGGACAGCATGTTGGCGGCCATGGCGATCGCGTTGAGCTCGTTGCGCAGCTGATGGCCGAAGTCCGCCAGGATGTCTTCCCGCCCCACCGCTGAGAGAGGCGGTTCTGCGTTTGGCAGCAATACTGTCGGCGCGGGCGGGATCGTGCTTCTCGCGTCCTTCTGATTCGTCTCATCGGTCGCATTGGTCGCATCCATGGCTTTCAGTACAGCTGGTCGTCCGGAGGCTGGGCCACCGGCACGAACATCTCCTCGGCCAGCTCCACCCCGTTGGAGCGGAAGTGCTGCAGGTAGGCGGAGCGGGCTCCGGTCGCCGTGTGATAACCGACCGCACGCCCGTCAGGGGAAACGCCGACCTGCCGAAACGCGAACAGCTCCTGGAGGGCGATCTCGCCGTCTTTCAGGCCTATCACCTCAGCGACGCTGACGACCTTCCGCGCGCCGCCGCGCAGCCGTTCCGTTTGCACGATGACGTTGACGGCCGAAGCGATCTGCGTCCGAATCGCTCGCGAGGGAAGCTCGGTGCCTGCGAGCAGCACGAGGGTCTCCAGGCGGTTCACCGCATCTCGCGGGTTGTTCGCATGCAGCGTGCTCATCGATCCGTCATGGCCGGTGTTCATCGCCTGCAGCATGTCGAGCGCCTCGGGGCCGCGGCATTCGCCGACGACGATCCGGTCCGGCCGCATGCGCAGGCAGTTGCGCACCAGGTCGCGGATGGAGATGGCGCCCCTTCCCTCCACGTTCTGCGGCTTCGATTCGAGGCTGATCACATGGACCTGCCTCAGCCGCAGCTCGGCCGCGTCTTCGCAGGTGACGATGCGCTCGTTGGCCGGGATGAAGCCCGACAGCACGTTGAGGAGAGTGGTCTTGCCCGAGCCGGTGCCGCCCGAAACGATGACGTTGAGCCGCGTCCTGACGGCGGCATCGAGGTAGCCGATGATCGCGGCCGTGGCCCCGCCCGAGCTGATGATCTGTTCCGGGCTGAGGGTCTCGCGTCCGAACTTTCGAATCGTGAGGCATGGGCCGTAGATGGCCACCGGAGGAATGACCACGTTGACCCGCGATCCATCCTTGAGTCGCGCGTCGCACATCGGCTCCGACTCGTCCACACGCCGGCCGATCGTCTGGACGATGCGGTCGATGACGCGCCGAAGGCTGCGTTCGTCCTCGAACGAAAGCGTCGTCAGCTCGATCTTGCCGCGGCGTTCGACGAAGATCTGCTCCGGCCGGTTGACCATGATCTCGCTGACCTCGGGGTCACGAAGCAGCGCCTCGAGCGGCCCCAGGCCGATGACCTCGTCGAACAGGATCTCGACGAGACGCTCCTTGTCGGTCGCGGTCACGACGGCGGCGGGAGGCTTCGAGCGGAAGTGCTCCTCGGTCAGCTGAAGGAGAAGGCGGCGGATGCCGGCTCGGTTGTTGATGTCGATCTGGGCGGTGTGGTGCGAAAGCAGCTGGGCATGGATCTCGGCCTTCGCCGCGGCCAGCGCCGGGCTGAGGTTGATGACCTGATCGGAGAGCTCGGGCGCGACGTTCGAGTACTCGCTCGTGGCGGCCGCCTGACTCGGGGGGGACGTGGGCGCGGCAGCTGGAGGTGGGGCGACGACCGGCTGCGTGGCTGTGACCGTGGCGGGCGGCACCGTGGTCCCTACAGGCGCCTGCTGGTAGCGGCGGTCGAAGCGTTCAGAAAGCTTCATTCGATCCTCTTCCTGATCGCGGCGCTGATGCGCATCCGCGCGCGCACGGAGGCTTTGCGGACCGCCTCGTCCGGGTCGGTGGCCAGCAAGCGCATGCCGTCGGCGCCAAAAGGCTCACCGGTCATAGCCAGCGCCCGGCACGCTGCCACTCGAATCTGTGTTTCGCATTGACGGTCTAGGGCCATTCTGACGAGAAGGGGCACCAGCAGCGCATCTCTGCGCAATCCACATGCCATCAGGACCGTCACCTTGGTCGGGGCCGGGATCGCGTCTCTCACAAGCGATTCAAGATCGATGTCAGACGCCGCTTGAGCCAGCGCCTTCGCCAGCCGGTACGAAGGGAGGCGGTCGGCGCGCGCCAGGAGGGCGTTCACCGCCCGCCGGCCGCCGGCGTTGGCGAGGGAGCGGATCGCCACATCCCGCACGGCGGGGCTCGGGTCGTCGAGCATGTCGGCCAGCCACGGCACCGCGTCCGTGAGCCGCAGCGCCCCGCACAGGCGGGCGCCGGCCATCCGGACCGCCGGATCGGGGCTCGCGAGCGAGTTGAGAAGGTCAGGCTCCAGGCCGCTTCGGCGAAAGGTCTTCGTGACCGCCAGCTGGGCCACAAGGCCGTTCCCCGCGGTCTCCAGCGCCGCCGAGATCACGTCCGACACCGGACCCGGCTCGGCCAGCACCTCCGATGACCTGACGTTGAGGACCACCCGTGGGTCGCCGCCGAGCGCGGTGGCCAGCACGCGTTCGATCTTGGATGCAAGGCGCGTTCGGGGAGCTTCCGGTCGGAGCGACCGCCGGGTGGTGCGTCGTAAATCGAGTTCAGGCGGAGGTTTGCTGCTCAAGCTGTACCGGCAACCGAGAGTCGATCTCGGGGGACGTTGGTACATTATCGACGTTTTGAACGCCCCCGAGGTTCGAGAGGGCCCCGGGGCGGGCGAGGAAGGAGCACAGGTGGCCGCGGGCGGCGGGCTCGGGGCGGACCTTCCGTCCGTCCTGCAGCTGCGCGTACGTGTCCTCGAAATGTCGTCGGTATTCGCCGAGCTCTCCGACGGCGTCCTTCGCGCGCTCGCCCGCCGGATGCAGACGATCCACCTGGCGCCCACCGACACCTTGCGAGTGGGGGGCAAGGGCGGCGATGTGGTGATCTTCCTGGCCTCGGGAGCCGCCGAGCAGTCGATCACCGACTCCGCCGGCAAGCTCCTGCTGTCGACTCGCCCGGCTCCAGGCGACCTCCTCATCCTTCCCGCCCCGCGCACGGCCGATCGCTATGTCACCAGCATCAAGGGAATCGCTGATTCGATCCTGCTCACGCTCGACCGGGACGGGCTCCTGGACGGCCTCGGTGAAGACGTCGACAGGGTCGCCATCGCCCTCGACAAGCTCTGGGAGCAGCAGGTCGCGGCCGCTGCGGCCACCCAGGCCCAGGCTGCCACGCGAACCTCGGCGCCGATCGTGGGGTTCTTCTCCGCCAAGGGCGGTTCGGGGGTCAGCACCCTGGCCGTGAACACGGCGGCGGCGCTGGCGAACCGCTTCCCCCGGCAGGTCCTGCTCGTCGATCTCTCGGCCCCTTTCGGCCACGCCGCCCTGTTCGCCGACCTCGTCGCGACCGGCTCCATCGCCGGCGCCTCCAAGTCGGGAGACTTCGAGAAGAACCTCCGAAGTGCGGTTGTCTACCACAAGACCGGGCTCGGCGTGCTTCCGGGGACCCTCCGCCCCGAGCAGGTCGACCTGATGACCGCGGAGCTCACCACCCGCGCCCTCGACGTGGCGGCGACCTGGCACCGTTTGGTGCTGGCCGACCTCGGCACCTCGCTTGGCGAGGCGGCCCTCGTCGTGATCGAGCGGGCCGAGCGGCTGATCGTGGTGATACCGCCGGAGATCGCGGCGATGACCGACGCCAGGCGGTCGCTGGCGGTCTTTCGCGACATCATGAACGTCCCCGACAGCCGCCTCGAGCTCGTCCTCAACCAGCGCGTGCCCGGAGCGCCGCTGGACCGCGGCGCCATCGAGTCGATCCTCAACCACAAGATGTCGCTGACGGTCAACTTCGACGACTCGCGCCCGGAGGACGCGACGCTGGCCGGCAGCCTGGTGCTGCAGCGCGATCCCTCTTCCCAGGTCTCGCGAGGCGCGAACGAGCTCGCGCGCTTGATCGTTGGGAAGTTGAAGCTCGATGGATAGACGGGACGGGCACGCTCAGGCTCTGGTCGAGTTCGCGATTGCGCTGCCGATCCTGATTCTGCTGGTGGCCGGAGTCCTCGAGCTCGGCCGCGGCTACTCGTATGCGATCGCCGTGTCTGACGCAGCGCGAGACGGGGCCCGATATGTCGCAGGCAAGACGGCCACCACCAACGGTCCCGGGATCGCAGCGATGTGCAACCTGATCAAAGCCGATCTCGCCGCCGTGACGACGAACGTCAGCTGCGCGACGCAATCCCCGGTCGTGCCGCCCAGGCCTGGAATCGATTACACCATCCCCGCCGGCGGCCAGGCGGTGGTCGCCGTTTACTGCGGCGCGAGCGTCGACTGCTCGGGCAGCGCCAACCTCCAGGTCCACTCGGAGGTCGACGTCTACATCTACTACGGGTTCAACGACCTGAACATCCTGGGCGGCCTGGTCACGCTGGTCGGTTCGAGCAAGACGACCACGTCCTGGTGAGGCGACACATAGGCCAGGCCTTAGTCGAGTTCGCGCTGATCGCGCCGGTGCTGCTGCTCATCATCGGAGCCACAGTCGACCTCGGCCGCGGCCTTCTTCTCTACTCGTTGCTCGAGGGAGCGTCGCGAGACACCGCCCGCCAGGCAGCTCTCGTCGACTACAAAGGATCCAACACGCTGCCGCCGGCCTGCACGGCATTGGCCACCCCCTGCTCGTTGACTTCGCTGGTCAAGAGCGCCCACCTGCTCGACCCGTTGGGGGTGCAGGTGATGTACCTGGATTCGACCGCCATCGGCACGGCGCCGTCGTACGGGACCTACACCGCGAACGCCGACCCGACGCAGCCGGGCACCATCGCGCTCAACGGCGGGTTCACCAACAACACCGTGTACGTCTTCATCTATGAGATCGACTCGACGCCAGGCAACCCGAATCCTCGATGGAGCTGCCCGACCTGCGCCGCCGCCGCCGGCGCTTACGTCCGCACGCCCGGACATCAGCGCGTCGTGGTCGACCTGAAGCTCAGCTGGCAGCCGGTGCTGGCGCATCTGCTGGGGCTCCCGGCCGCCATCACGTTCGACTCGCAATCGGTGGAGCGGATGGAATTCTGATGCGGACCCGGAGCGAGAGGGAGTCAGGGCAGGTGATGGTCCTCGTCGCCGTCGCCCTCCTGGCGCTGATCGGCTCGGCGGCGTTGATCCTCCTGGCCGGCTCGGTCGAGTGGCAGAAGAACCAGCTCCAGGAGCTTGCCGACTCGACCGCGTTGGACTCCGCCTTGACGATCGGCATCGGCTGCGACTCGGCCAAGGCCAACGTGGTGCTCAAGGAGGCGGACGACTTCCTGGCCACGCGGCGAACCAAGGTGGGACCCTACGCCGTGACCGCCGGCACGTGCGCCACGCCCTACAAAGGCACCGATGTCTTCACCGGGGGGCTGAGCGCGACGTACAACTACCCATACCGGGCGCACCAGCAGCAGGTGGAAGTGATCCTGACGCTGTCGCTTCCGATCTCGTTTGGGGGCGAGCTGGGGACCACCAACACCACCGTCACGCGCCGGGCGGTCGCGCAGGCGCTGCCGGGTTCGGTGCCGGCCGTGTCGGCCAACTCGCTCACGTGTGGAGGCGGGCAGGTCAATGTCGGCGGCGACGTGGTCGCGCATGACGCGATAACGCTCACCGGCACGTGCGCGCTGTACGCCCATACGCGCTTCGACGCGGCATCGGGGACTTACTCCAGCCTGGGCAACGTCCGGGTGTACGCCGACGGACAGAGCTGGGTCGGCGGCGGCGGTATCTGTTCCGCCGGTGCGAACTCAGGCTCCAGGACCGCTATCTGCGCAGATGGCTCCGAAGTGTCCGGCCACGTCGCTCCCATCTGTGGCACGACCGGGACAAGCCAGCTCCTGTCGGCAGGCGGCGCGGCGATCAACCCGAATCCATGCGCGGCGGGGGTGGCGCCGCAGCCCGTCTTCGCACCGGCAACAGGGCTCCCCCCCGACCCCAACACAGACGCAGCCGCGATCGGGAAGCTGGTGGGCAACGGCGGCGCGCCCTGTTCAGCCGGCGCCGCCTACCCCCCCATCGTGGTGGCGGGGCTCACGGTCGGCACCGGCCTCGCAGCCCCTTCCGCCAAGGATCCCAACGGGTACTACCACTTCAGGCCGAGCTGTTATGGCTTCCTGAACCCCTCCCTCCTGGATAGCAAGCTGGCAGCCCTCGACCCTGGCTTCTATTACTTCAACGGTTCTGGCTTCGCCGGGGGTGGTGGCATCTGCCTCAACGGCTCGACCCTGCTTGCGCGCGACGTCACGCTGGAATTCGTCAACGCGGCCGGGTTCTCTTCCGGAACTTGCACGCCCGGCGGGAGCGGCCCTTCCACCTTCTGGCTGGAGGGGACCAAGGACTGCAAGGGGACCGGATGCCACCTGCAGGCGACGGATCCCGGCACGGCGTCGCAAAGTGTCAAGTACACGCCGGCGGTCGACTCGAACATCTGGTCGGAGACGATCTCCAACGCCGGCGCTCAGACGGTTCCGGCCGGCACCACGTACACCCTCACGTACTCGAGCAGCGGCGGTCGTGCCATCGCCGCGACGGTCACGGTCTATTACAGCGCCGTCACTCCCTGCGCGGCGCCAAGCGGCGCCACCAACCTGATCTCGTGGGCCGTATCGCTGCCCGACTTCTTCGGAATCGGGGGCAACGCGGTGACGTCTCCCGCGTCGGCCGGGGCCGTCACGATCCCTGGCGGAGCATATCTCTGCCTCGAGGTGAAGGGGAACACCGCCGCCGGCAGCGAAGACTTCTTCTACAACGATTCCAACCACCCCGGCGAGATCTCCTCTTCTTCCCCGATCTTGCCGGCTGGGTCGAGTTCCGGCTGCAGCGCGCCATGCCAGTTCGGATCGACGCCATGCTCGATCTCGGTCTGCCCGCCCAACGCTCTCACTGACCCGCTCGCCCCGCTGGGCGGCAACACCTGGTTCGCAGCCCCATGCTCGCAGGCGCCGCCCGCGGTCGGAACCCAGGACACCAGCTGCTCCGGGTCCTGGTGCCCGGCAGGCGATCGAGCCTGCTCGAATCTGCTCATCTATGCGCCGGCAACCAATACGGGGCAGATTTCGATTACCGGCCCTTCCGTCCGTGCCTGGCTGCTGGGCTCCATCGACTGGCCTGGCGCCTGTACCTATGCCATCAATGGGACCAGCGTGATCGACGGTTCGCTGGCCTGTGGCGCCCTTACGATCTCGGCCGGGGCGGGAGCCGGGATCGGGGTGGGGAGCGACTACGGGATCAGCACCGCCACCGTCGAAGCGATCTTGATCGAATGAAAACCGGGTGCACTGCGCGCATCATGTGCACCGTGAATCGGCACGTCAAACACCCACTTAACGCCCCAATGAGCATGTCGCATGTCCTCTGAGATCAGGCGGTCGCGACGCGGCCGGACCTACATCATCATCGGGACGGTCCTCGCCGTCCTCGCCTTTGCGACCGCCGCGGGTGTCGCCAGCCTGCCCTATTTCTTCTCATCCACGGCCACCGGCACGAAAGTGGTGGTCGCCAAAAACGCGATCTCCGCCCGCACCCGGATCCAGGCGTCCGACCT
>DASWBB010000084.1:0-29963 GCA_036390875.1 Candidatus Dormiibacterota bacterium | reverse complement strand
GACAAGCAGGGTCGGCGGCTCCCGGACTCCGGTCACGGGTGCGGATGCGAGCTCTGCGCCGAGCTGGGCGCCGCGCGCTATGAGCGCCGGCGCTCGGAGCGCAGCACCGCCTGGAGCCCGGTGCGGCGCCGGCTGGCGCGGATCGTCCGCAACCTGGGCCTGACGAAGAGACCCGCGGCGGCCTAGCGGTCGGCCAGGGCGATCTCAAGCGAGACGGAAGGGTGATGAGGCGGCCGGGTCGGGGCCGGTTACGGATTTTGTTACACCTATTCCGGGATCGTGGCGTTGGCTGCCGTTGCTCGTGGACCCGAGCCTGACTGCTTCTCCTAGATGTGCGGGTGGGGAAGGAAGGTGGATCAAGGAGCCGGGATGTCGGGGAAGAAGATTCTGGTCGTTGATGACGATCCGAGCGTGAGATTCCTGTTCAGGCTGATCTTCGAGAGCGCCGGTTACGAGGTGACCGAGGCTCAGCACGGGGTGGCCGCGTTGATCCGCATCAAGAACGCACTCCCAGATCTGGTTGTAACCGACATGATGATGCCGGTCATGGACGGAGGCGAGCTGATCACGCAGTCTGAGAAACGACCCAGGGACCGTGGGTCTCCGAATCCTGGCGGTGACCGCCAACCCTGCCGCCAGAGACGCTGCTCGGGGCGCAGACGCTGTTCTCGGCAAGCCGTTCCATAACTCCGCGCTGCTCGCGACCGTGAGCTCCCTCCTTGCAGAGCAAAGCGTCAGTGCCGGACACATCGCCCATGGGTTCGGCGCGGGCGAGAAATGAACTGATGAGGGGACTCTGATTGTGCGGCGCCTGGAGACTGGAGTTCCGCGACTCGACATGGTCCTCGGCGGCGGATTGCCGGTGGGATCGCTTACCGTCATAGCCGGCGCGCCTGGCAGCGGCAAGACGATCCTGGCTCAACAGATCTCCTTTGGAAGCGCCACTGCGGAACACAAGGCGATCTACTACTCGACGATCACGGAGCCGCCCGAGAAGTTCATAAGCCATCTCGAGGTCTTTGATTTCTTTGACCGAGGGGCCTTGGTGGACAAGGTCGAATTCATCAACCTCGGCGAGATGCTGCAGGACGATAAGGAGGGCGGGCTTGTAGCGGTCGTGAACGAGATTGTTCGCAAATGCGTTGAGGAGCACCCGGTGCTCGTTGTGGTGGACAGCGCGAAGGCGCTTCGGGACTTCAGCGGCAGCGAACGCGAGCTGCGGAGTTCCATCTACCAGCTCGCCGCCCAAATCGCTCATACGGACACGACCCTGATCTTTGTCGGCGAGTACGGCTCGGACGAGATCGAGACCGCTCCAGAGTGCTCACTGGCGGACGGGATCGTGGAATTGGTGTATGAGTCGCACGAGCCGATGGATCGGCGCTGGCTTCGGGTGAGGAAACTGCGGAGCTCCAAGCACCTCTCGGGACATCATCCGCTTTACATCAGTGACGCTGGCGTCTCTTTGTTCGTCCGCGCCGAATCCATCGATGGCACAGTCCAATTAGATCCTGAGCCCACGGGCAGAATGTCAATCGGGGTGGCCGGCCTGGATGAGATCACTCATGGAGGCTTGCCGATTGGAAGCTCGACCCTTGTCTTGGGGCCATCGGGTTGCGGCAAGACCGCTCTGGCGTTGCGTTTCGTCGCAAAAGGCCTGGAGGATGGCGAGCGCTGCCTCTACGTGTCTTTTCAGGAAAATGCCAATCAGCTGGTCCGCCAGGCGGCCGGTTTTGGTTGGGACCTCGGCTCACACATTGCATCAGGCCGGCTGAGGATCTACCACGTGGCCGAAGATTCGCTCGATCTAGACGTTGTTGCCTCTGTCGTTCGCGAAGAACTTGCGAGAGCGCCGTTGCATCGCATGGTGATTGACAGCCTCGCCGAAATGGTGGTGGCAGCCAGAGAGTCGGAACGGTTTCCTGCCTTTGCCCGCACTCTTCTGGGGTCGTTGCGGGCAGCAGAGGTGTCCGTGCTCACAACCAGCGAGACGCGCAGCCTCGGTCCGACGACAGAATCGGTTGACGGTCTCCTTTTTCTGTACCACAACGTCGTGCTGCTGCGTCACATCGAGCAGGAGTCGGAAGTGGGCCGCGCCGTCGCCGTTCTCAAGATGCGAAACAGCGACCACGAAAAGGGGCTGTGGACTTTTGACATCAACGATCGTGGTTTCGAGGTGAAGTCGAAGCTCTTGGGAGTGACCGGACTCCTTGGCTGGAGTGCGTTGATCGCAAGGGAGCCCGATCCCAATCGTGGGTAATCCGGTCCGCGAAGAGCTGACTCGCCGCATGAATGAGGCTTCAGGAAGGCGCCAACCTTAGGGAGCTATCAAGGAGGACTCTAGGTTCCGGGAAGGAACCAGGCCTGCTGGCCGTTGACCGTCTTGTGCGTCAGCCCCGGCGGCTCTGAGTACCACTCGTCACCGATCCCCAGCGAATCAAGCGCTGCCCACATGAAGTCGTGCCACGACGGCGCGGCGACGACATAGCTGTCGGAGTCCTTCGTCATCTTCGACCGCCAATCCGCGTTGCCAGTCCATACCGCCGCGACCAGGTGGGGGGTGTACCCGACCGTCCACGCGTCGGCAAACGAGTCTGACGTCCCTGTCTTCACAGCGACGTGTCGAAAGCCCAATGTCAAGAGCGAGTTGCGCCCGAAGATCATTGACCGGTTGTTGTCGTTCGACATGATCTGTTCCATGATGAACGCCACCCTCGGATCGAGCGCCTGCACGCCCGGATCCTTCTTGTGCTCGAAGAAGAGGGCGCCGTTCTTCGAGACGCTCTCGATCGCATAGGGCTGCCGAAGCAGTCCCTGCGTCGCGAGAACAGAAGCCCCGGTCGCCATCTGCAGCGGCGTCTCGCCATAGCCGCCCAGCGTCAGCGAGGCACCGTATGTGTTGAGGGGGTCGTCATTGGTGTAGACCGGATTCCCCGACGCGTCGTAATGCTGCTGGTACGGCGGAGCGCCCATGTTGCGTGCCGTGATCACCACCGACGAGACACCGACTCCGAGCTCGACCTTGACCGCCGGGATGTTCAGCGAATTGCCCATGCACTGCTGCAGCTGCAGGGTGCCGTGGTAGCGCCCGTCATAGTTGTGGGGCGTATACGCCTCGCCCGAAACCGGATCGCGGTAGGTGTACGGCGTATCCGGTATAGGGGTGACCATGGTGTAGCGCCCGCTCGCTATGGCCGAGGTATAGGTGAAGATCTTCATCGAGGAGCCCGGGTTGCGAGGCGGCCACACCGCCAGGTTGTACTGGCCGCCATCGGCATTCTGATTCGCGGACGCGACCATCGCCACGATCGCCCCCGTCGTCGGGTCGATGGCCACCAGCGCCCCCTGGCTCACGTTTCGAGACGACAGCTTCGCAACGCCGTCGCTGATCACGTTCTGTCCGATGCTCTGGAGGCTCCAGTTGAGGGTGGTCAACACGCTCAGTCCGCCCCCATAGGTGATGTCATGACCAAACTGGCTGACCAGCTGATCGACCACGTAGCGGACGAAGCCGGCGGCGAGGATCTGGTTTGTGGGCATGAACATGTGCGCGGGAGGTGAGATGTCCTCTTCGTAGGCCTGCGCCGCCTGGTATTCGTCGATGGTGCCCATCTTCACCATCGCGCTGAGCACCTCTTTCTGCCTGGCCTTAGCCGCCTTCCAGTTGCGGAGCGGGTCGTATAGGGACGGCCCTCGAACGAGGCCGGCAAGCATGGCCGCCTGGGCAAGGTCCAGGTCCTTGGTCTCCTTGTGAAAGTAGATCTTGGCCGCGGCCGCGCCGCCCCATGCGCTGTTGCCGAAGAACGCGCTGTTGAGGTACTTCTCGAGGATCTGAGCCTTCGTGTATGTGCGCTCGACCTCGAATGACAGCAATGCCTCTTTGAGCTTGCGGTCAAGCGTCGGTTGCGAGCCGACCAACCGCAGCTTCACCAGCTGCTGCGTGATCGTCGACGCGCCTTCGACGTTCCCGTGCGCACGCCAGTCGATCATCGCCGCTCGCGTGACGCCGCCTGGGTCCACGCCCGGCTCCGAGTAGAAGTTGCGGTCCTCGATGGCGATGATGGCGCTTGGCAGCAGCGTGCCCATCTGATCGAGGGGCTGCTCGTAGTGCTGGTATCCAGGACCATGAAGGTCGGCCAGAACCGTCTTGCCGTCGGACGCATAAAGGATCGTGTCGGCGGGCATCAACTGCGTGAGCTTCTGCACCTCAGGCACCCGGTCCGCATATGCGACATAGCCGGGCGAGGTGATGAGCAGAGTCGGGCCCGCGACGAGAACCAGCACCAGCAGGCGCAGCATCCAACCTGCGGGGCGACGCCACCGCGCCCTCTTCAGGACGCGAGATGTGCTGGCCCGCCGCCGCCGGCCGTTGAGCCTACGAGGCCAGTCGATCCGATTCATCTTCCTGTCCCTGCTCACCACTCGAATCCGCGCCGGAAGCGACGGCCACGATCGGGCCATACCACCCGATCGATTGCGCAGCGAGGAGCGCCTGGATGTTGATCACCTGGTCATCTGTCAGCGCGTGGCCCGGCCCGCCAAATGCAACCCGGCACGCTGCCAACACCTGCGTTGTGCGAGCTCGGGCCAGCGAAATGACCCCGTCGCGAGTCCAGATCATCACACTCACAAGCCAGGAGAGGAGCGCGACCCCGAGCATCGCGGCCGCGAGCTCAGCTCGTCGGTTCCACTCATCCAACGCGTAGGGCACCTCGACGCGAGCCGGCTCGAGGCGCAGCGGGTACTCGATCCATTCGCCCAGCAGGATGCGCGGCTGCATCGCTTCGCCCTGGCGCTGCGTTCGCAGCAAGGCCAGCAGCAAGATGTCCGCTCCCGCCAGCATGACGACCGCGTTCGCGATCCCGTATCTGTGGTCTGACATCCAGGCGAGGAGGCCTGAGAGCAGAAGCCCGAACGAGGTCCTCGCGACCTGGTCGATGCCCCAAGCCACCGACTCCGTGAAGAAGCGGACGTTGGCGTCCTTGAGGTTCGTGACGGCCAGCCAACAGGTGGCCACCAGGGCAATCCAGATCAAGGCCTCGATCCACCGGGGCACCGAGCGCCGGACCGGCGCCACCAGCATGGCCGCGGCTGTGGCGGTGCACAATGCCACGGAGACGGGCAGGTCCATCGAGGTCACCATCGAAAGGGAAACGCGGTTGCGGAGCCGAGTCCCCTCTCTCACCCAAAGCGTCTGGAGTCAAGGTGATTGGGTCGGTCCACGCGTTGTATCAGTGGCGCGGTTGCTGACCCGCTCAGCGTCCGCGCCGCCAAGTTCAGACGGGGGTCTCGCCAGATCGCAGATTTGCGCGTGGGAAAAACCTGATGGGAACTCTTTTCGTCATCATGCTCATCACGCTTGGGCTCGCCGTGCGAGCCGCCTCCGTCAACCGCCGCGCGAGCCTGGCGGGGTCGGAGACGAGCGACGTCACCGGTGTCGTCGACGTGTATGCGCGCACGTCATTGCTCGTGCTCCTGTGCCTCGCCGGCCTGTTTTCGCTTGGCCTGGTGTACGGCAACGTCCTGGGTGTCAGCGCCAGCCCATAGTCGCCGCACGAAAACGTTCATGTAGCCGGAATAAGGCTGCAAAATGGGCCGTTTCCGGGCCGTTTCGGCCCATTTGACAAGACTTGAGCCGAATTAACCGCAACGCCGGAGAGTCGTTGCGGACGTATCGATAAGGTTCCTCCGCCGGTCACCCCCATCGCGATGTAGGCGCATGCCGCCGAAAAGGGGTCCTGACCGGGGGAGGGGTAGCTGGACTCACTACGTCGCTTTGGTCGCCTTCTTTTCTGCCGGCGCGGGTACGCGCCTTTCGTCCTCGTCGCCGCGTTCTTGCACCTGAGCGTCCTCGCCCTCGCGGCTGCGCCGGCGAGCGGATTGGCTCTGATGCCTTCGCTGCACGCACCATCGAATCTCCGGAACGGGCCGGATCAACAACCGGTTCTGGAGCTGCCGCCGGGCGGCAAGCAATGCCCGGCATCCGGACCGGGCGCAGCCTGCGACGCCTCCGCCGACACCACCGTGTCGCCAGGTCGGTCGTCCTTGCCCGACGGGCTCAGCTCCTGCCCGCCCGACCCGGCAAAGTCGGGCCTCAGCTCACCTTCGGCATGCGACGACACCACGCTCCCCGATTCTGTTTCGCCGAGCCCGACATCGAACTCTCGCAGCCAGTCACCGGTGATGCCCAGCGTCCCGCAGTCGTCACTGGGCGCCGCCGGCGCAGCGCGAGGGGTGATCAACCTTTCCGCTGATCGCCCGGCAGCCCGGGCCGGAGAGAACGTGACCCTAGTCGCCACCGCGAGCGCCACGGTCACCGGGACCGCGTCCGCGATCGAGATCTTCGACCGGACCACCGGCACGCTGGCCGGCGCATGCATGCAGTCGAGCCGGTGCCGGGTCGGCTACAGCGCGGGCGCCGGCGTCCACTCGTTCACGGCGTTCATCACCCCGCCCGCCCTCACGGCGCCGTCGGGCGCGGCGATCGCCTCCAACGCGGTTCAGGTGAGCTGGCTCGCGGTCCGCCTTGCGGCAGCGTTGCCTTCGGTCGTGGGCCCAGGCAAGCCCGTCACGCTGACCGCATCTACATCAGTCGACGTGGGTGCCCTCGGATACGTGCTCATGTTCTGGGACAAGACGGCCGGCACGAGGCTGACCTTCTGCAGCAGCGGCACCACCTGCAGCACCATGCTGAGCGAACCGGACGCGGGCAAGCACGACATCGTCGCGTACGTCGCAAGCGCCGCTTCGGCCACGCCCGCCGCCGGTGTCGAGGCCGCATCGGCCGCGGTTTCACCGACGTGGCTCTCGGTGGAGCTGGCGGGGAATACGACCTACCCGCGCGCGGGTGGGATCGCAAGCATCACCGCCACCACGAACGCCGATCTCACCAACACACCGTGGAGCCTGGCCATAGTCGACCAGAGCGGGAGGCTGGTCGACAAACCCTGCAAGTCGGGTTCGACCTGCAGTGCCCGCGTGACGCTGGCCGCCGGCCCGATTCCCTTTTTCTACGCTGTCGTCGGCACCGCGCCGGCCCCGCTGGATCCATCAACCCTGGCCGGCCAGCTGCTGCAGAAGGTCGTCGATCGCGGCGCCCTGACCAACGTCCAGGCGCGATCGGCCGCGGTGCAGCCGTCGAGACTCTTGTGGGGCGTGGACTCGTGCAAACCCATGACCGGCGATCCCGCCGGCACGAGCGGCCTCTACCCGCAAGTCGCCTCGATGCTCGGCCAGGCCGACTTCTGGGGGCGCTACCTCACCACGACGCCCAACTGCCCAGGCATCAGCTCGGCCGAGGTGGCGGCCGCGGCCGCCCACCACGTGGGCTTCCTGCCGATCTACAACGCCTACGACTGCTCCGCGGTGGCCGGCTACGACACCGGCCGCAGCTACGCGGCCGAGGCGACGTCGGCCGCGGCCGGCCTGGGCATCCCTCGAGGCACCGTCGTCGTGATCGACATCGAACCCCCGGGGCCTTGGTGCTCGGGCGGCATCGACGCGGCCTTCGTGGAGGGCTGGTACGACGGCGTGTCGGCCGCCAACTATGCCCCCGGCTACTACGGCGACATGACGGGGGGAAGCACGTTTGAAACCGCGTGGTGCGGCGCGGTCTCCGATCGTGCGCAGACCGCTACGGGATCCTATCTGTGGTCGTTCGAGCCATCCCTTCTCGGTTCGTACAACAAGATCACCGCGCCTGACTACCAGCCCCACCAGGTCGGGTGCGCCGGCGACGTGGTGGCGTGGCAGTACGAGCTGAGCTCGGGCGCGAACCCGGACGTCGACCACGACGAGGCGCTGTCCAGGCTGCCGCTCTGGTTCCCCTGAGAAAAAGAGGGAACCACGGGGCTCCCTCCTTTCCGTCCCTCCGTCTCGATTCAGTCCGAGTGCGGCTTGAACCCTTCCGAGCGGCTGTGCTGCGAGACCATGACGCTGCGTGACAGCGTGACCGCCACCAGGCGCGCGAGGCCGAGCGCAACCAGCGAGTAGATGAGAATCGCGAAGACCAAAGACAGCTCGAAAACCGACTTGCCGCTGACGAAGGTCGGCAACAGGCCATGGAACGGTGCGAGCAGGAAGTCGGTCAGGCCATACGTGAAGCTCGCGAAGCCGGCTTGCGGATTTGCCCCCAGGAGCTTGAGCACCAGCCGGACCAGGAGGACGGCGTCGATGATCCCGAAGACCAGGTAGATGACCTCCATCGCCCGGCGCGCCGGAGTCGAGCTCTTGACAACGGACGCTTCCCGTACCGGCGCCGCCCCGGAGTCGTTGACCACGGTCGATTCCTCGCGGACGCTCCCTGACGACTCGTCGCGAACGAAGTTCGTCTCCTTGCGCTCCATTGCACCTCCTCAGTCGAGAAAGAACTCAGGTCTAGACATGTAAAACGCGGGGCTGCGGGAGAGTACCCGGCCCTAGCCAGCTCGCAATCCCGGCGTCGCGACGAGGTCGCGGATGTCCTGGACCTGGCGGGTGATCCAGCGCGCGATGTCGTTCGTGCGCACCACGTCGCGCGCGGCGTCGTTCCGCTTCCGGCGCTCCTCGCCGGCCATCATCATCCCCTCGTAGATCGCGTCCGCGGTCGCTTCGATGTCGAAAGGGTTGATCGAGAGCACGTGGGGCTGGAGCTCTTCGTGCGCGCCCGCGTTCTCTGAGAGCACGATCATGCCTTCGGCCCTGTTGACGAGGGCGCCTTCTTTGACCACCAGGTTCAGGCCGTCGTACACGGGGTTGACGAGGAGGACGTCGAAGTTGCGCAGGGCCGCCATCGCCTTGCGCACGCTCTCTCCAAACTCGAGCCGGATCGGCATCCAGCCGCAATGGCCGTACTGGGCGTTGATGCGTGCCGCCACCTGCCGCACGCGGCGAAGGTACGTCCTGTACGCGGCGACATCCTGCCGCGAGGGCTGCAGGAAGGCCCAGAACTGGACCTCGCCGACAAGCTCGGGGTGGTGGATCAACAGCTTCTCGTAAGCGAGGAAGCCCCGGACGATGTTCTTGGAAGGATCGGTCCGATCGATGCGGACGATGAGCCTCTTGGGTCGCCAGTCTCGCAGCTTGCGCTCCTCCACCATGACCCCGTGCGAGAACGCAAGCCTGGTGGTCATGGCGACGTCGATCGAGATCGGATAAGCCCGTGCATAGACGATCCTGCCGTCGACGAGGACGGCGCGCTCCCTCTCGTCGACCTGCAGCCCGGCGTTCTCCTCGCATGTCATGAGAAAGTTGCGGACGTCCAGGCTGGACTGGAAGCCGACGATGTCGCAGCCGAGCAAGCCCTCGAGGATCGCGGACCGCATCTCCTTGGGGAGCACCTTCCAGTACTGGGGCGTCGGCCAGGGTATGTGGATGAAGTGCTGGATGATCGCTCCGGGCAGCTGCTCGCGGACCAGCTTCGCGACCAGGTAGAGCTGGTAGTCGTGGACGAGGACGAGCGGCCGATGGGGAAGGTGGCGGGCGACGTCGACCACCTTCTCGGCGACCTTGCGGTTGACCTCGACATACCCATTCTTCCACGCACGGTGAATCCGTCCGTTGATGACCGGTTGTTGGGCAAGGTCCCAGAGGTAGTGCTGGATGAACCACAGCACCGGGTTCGCGATCACCGAGTAGTACTGCTCGTACTGCTCGCGACTCGGCGTCACGTAATGGAGACGGGTTTCGGATCGTATCAGCGGAGCGGTCCATGTATCCCCGCGCTCCTCGACCAGCCTTCGCTCGGCGTCGTTGCGCGCGTTGCACACCCAGTCCGCCGCGGTCACCTCGGCCAGCGTCAGGAGCGCGGTCACCACACCGCCCGCGCCACGCGCGAAGCCGCCATCCGGTCGCGGCTCGTGGGGCGCGCGGTTGCTGACCACGATCGACGAGAGCTCTGGCAGCGTTCGCGTGACGTAGGCGCGCATCGACCCGCCGGGCCGGCGCCGCTCGACGCTGTTCATGAACGGGCTGTCCGCGGCCATCTCGAACATCTACGAAGGACTCGGCTTCGGTGAGGGGGTGGCCGGCGGCGGTGTCGGAGTCGGCAGGGGCGAAGGCGACGGCGATGGCGATGGCGATGGGGAGGGTTGGGGCGACCCGCTGGGCGACGCTGACGGGCTGGCCGAGGGAGAAGCGCTCGGCGAAGCGCTCGGCGTCGCGGTCGGCGTCGCGGTCGGCGAAGCCGAGCAGGGGCCCTGGGTGCCGCTGAGGAAGATCTCACCGGACTGCGCCCCGCATCCACGCGCGATCCCTGACGGCATGCTGTACCAGTCGCGCATCTTGCTCGGGAGACCGTTGACGAAGCGCGCCATGATGGTCTGGCCGACGCTCTCGCCGAAAGCGCGGATCATGCCGCCGCCGCCGTTGGGAGCCGTGTTGCCCACCCAGACCCCCGCCACGATGTCGGAGTTGTAGGCCATGATCCACGAGTCGGGGATCTGGCCGTGCCCGTTGTCGCTCGTTCCGGTTTTGCTCGCCATCTGGCGATTCCAGCCGAAGCCCCACTGGTACTGGTACTGCTTCAGCACGTCTGTGATCAGGTAGGACTCGGCAGGCGTCAGGACCGTTTGCCCGCCGGTCAGGTCGTGGGTGTAGACCGTCTTGCCGTTGCCGTCGTCGATCGACTTGATGACGTTGAGCTCGACCTTCTGGCCCTGGTTGGCGAAAACCTGGTAGCCCTGCACGTGCTCCTTCAAGGTCACGTCGCTCCCGCCGATGGCCGTCGACAGCCCCGGGTCGAGGTGACTCTGAATTCCCATTGCGTGGGCCAGGTTGATCACGTTGCCCATGCCTTCGATCTGGCCGGTCTCGACCGCCGGGATGTTGCGCGAGTAGACGAGAGCGGTCCGCGCGCTGATCGAACCCATGCCGCCGTTGTCGAAGTCGTGAGGCACGTACCCGTTGAAGTTCTGGGTGCGGTCGTCGAGCGTCGTGGCGAGCGTGATCTTGTGGTCGCGCAGGGCTGCCTCGTATACGTATGGCTTGAACGAAGAACCCGGCTGCCGCGACGCCAGCACGACGTCGTACTGGCCGGCGATGGCGTCGTTCCCGTAGTCGGCCGAGCCGACCCAGGCCAGCACCTCGCCGGTCTTGGGGTTCGCGGCCAGGAGCGCCGAGTTGTTGATGTTCGCCCACGCGAGGTCCACGACGCCGTTCTTCACCGCTGCGTCCGCCAGCTGCTGAAGGTCGAGGTCCAGGGTGGTGTGGACGACGATGCCGCCCTGCTGCACCGCAGCCGAGCCAAACGTCGATTCGAGCGACGAGAGCACGTAGTCGACGAAATGCGGCGCCTTGCTCTGGCGCGCTGTGGCCTGAATCCTGAGCTCGGCCTTGATGTCCTCCTTGGCTGCCTGATCCGCTTCCTGTTGCTTGAGGGCGCCGGTCGCGACCATGCCGTCGAGCACGTACTGCTGGCGCTCGCGGGCCAGGTCGTAGTGGACCTGCGGGTCGTAGGCTGCCGGCGCCTGAATGAGCCCGGCAAGGAAAGCGGCCTGCGCGGGCGTGAGGTCCTTGGCGTCCTTTGTGAAGTAGGTGCGCGCCGCGGCGCCGATTCCGTAGGCCCCGTGGCCGTAGTAGACGCGATTCAAGTACATGGTCAGGATGTCGTCCTTCGAAAAGCGCTCTTCGAGCGCGATCGCCAGGACCATCTCGTGCACTTTGCGAGTGACCGATTTCGTCGGGGTCAGCAGCTGGATCTTCACCAGCTGCTGGGTGATGGTGCTGCCGCCCTCGTTCAAGCCGCGATGGGTGACGTCGACCCAGAGGGCGCGGGCGGTCGAACCAGCGTCGATCGCGCCGTGGTGATAGAAGTTGCGGTCTTCGGCGGCGAGCGTCGCCGCCGGTGCGTATGGCCCCATCTCATTGAGATGCAGGCTCACGTGATAGTGCCCCGCCGGGCTCCAGTCCTCGATCAGTTTTCCGTTGCGATCGAGCACGACGACGTCGCCCGCGGCGAGCACATCCTGGCTCGGATCAGGAAGATCCTTGACCGCCCACAGCACGTAAAGCGTGGACAGGACGAAAACGATCCCGATGGCGCCAGCGATCCAGACCCGCTGCGCCCACATCCAGCCGAAGAATCGGCGGTGGAGTGCGGTGGGCTGCGGATCGCGGCCGGTTGGCGTCTCAACCACCCTTCGCGTTCCTCCTCGTGGCGCCGCCAAATGTGTGGGGCCGCGGCGGCCGCCGCTCGGCAATGGCGAGCTTTACGACAGGACAACGCAGGGTCCGGGCGGGCTACTCGGTGCCCTTCAGCGGCCGGAGCGGGACGCTATCCGAACTCGACCGCTATATATGCGTACCCATTGGACGCGACCACCCACGCGGTGGCGACGTAGTTGTATGGACCCATGATGTTGGCGCGGTGGTCGGGGCTGTTCATGAACATCGTGTTGAGCTGGGAATCGTTGATCCCTGCGCTCCAGTACCCCACGTTCTCACCGGCCTGGTGGCCAAGGCCGCAACCCAGGTCCAGGTTCGGACCATTCGTGTGGGAGATGTAACCCTGCGCCGCCATCCGATTAGCGTTGCTGGCGGCCACGTTGTAGAGGCACGCGTTCCAGGTCAGCGCGCCGAGGCCTGCCGAGGCACGGTCCCGATTGATGAGGGCCTGCTGTGTGGAGCCGATGACGATCGCGGGCGGAGGCGGCGGAGGTGGCGCCACAGCCTGGGCCGGCGGTGCCGATGCGCGGTGTCCCGGAGGAGCGGGCGCAGCAGTCGGCGGAGCGGCGGATTGCTGCTGGTGGCGAACCGGGCGGGGGTCGGGTGAGGACGAGCCAACATACGCGGTGCCAATCGGTGCGTTCGACGCAGTGAGTCCGTTCGCGGTGTCGTTGTGAGCGCGCAGCGTCGCAGCGGTGGCCGTGCTGATGACGGCGACGAGTACAACCCCCACGAACCAGGAAAGAACCCTCATGAACAGCCGCTGAGTCTGACGGCGCCCTCAAGGCATACCGGTGGCTCGGCAGTAAAACGTTGTAAAAGTAATCGCCCAGCCCCGAATCAGGCCCTTTTGCGTTCTTCACAAACGAGATCAGATCGTGTCGGGGAGCCGGCTGTAGAGGCGCTCGTGACCCATCACGAGAAAGGTCTCGGCGGTGCGCTGCCAGCCGGATCGCTGCGCCCACATGAACGTCATCGCGCGCAGCCCCAGGGTGAGCGCCTCGTAGATCGGGAATCGTTCGAGCGTCGCGTGCGGCCTCAGCTCGAGGTACCTGCTAAGGAAGCGAGCCCGCGTTTCTTCAGCAGCGATCGAGTCCTCCCAGCTCGCGGGCGCGGACGGGACGATGTAGCCGCAGTACTTGCCGAGGTCGTAGCTCGTCTCGGCGAACGCGACGTAGTCGAAGTCGAGCAGCGTGAACGTCCCGTCGTTGTAGACGAACTGGTCGTATTTGAGGTCTCCGTGCGTGGGCAGCCACTCCTCATCGACGGCGATGCGCAATCGATTGCGCATGTGCGTGGTGAGATCGTTTAGGAGAAAGTGTCCTTCAGGGTGGACATAGGCGAACTGCTCGGCCACGCGTTCGAGACGTTCCAGCTCCCTTTCGAGCCAGATCTCGATGTCTGTCTCCACGCCTGACTCGTGCACGACCGCGAGCGCCTCGGCCGCCGCCACGCTTGCGTTCTGGAACTCAGTGCTCATGCGATCGCTGCCGACCGGCTCGCCTGGTATCTCCTCCTCGAGGAGAAGGCCATACTTTTCGATCCAGCCCAACGGTCGTGGCAGGCGGAGCAAGCCGGGCGGCTGATTTGCGGACGCGCTCCAGAGGCCTTGAACGATCCGGAGCGCGCGCAGCCCGCGATCTCCTGGTTGCACCTTGCCGTAAATCGTCACCGGTCCGGCCGAGCTGTCGAGCGTGTACCGGAGGATGGCCCCGATCTCCGGCGTGTAGCGCACGCGCTCGATCTCCAGGCCCGGGTGCGCATCAGATGCCGAAAGTGGGGCGAGGTCGCCGAGCCCGAGTAATAGCCTGGTCACCGTGGCCGGATCCGACGCGCCAGGCAGGCCGGGCATGGTCGGATCGAACGGGTAGAACCAGAATGCGTGCTGCGAATCGTGGAACAACCGCGGGAAACCGGTCCCGTTGATGGGATCGCACGGCTCTCCTTCGTATCGGGCCAGCGTCCCGCACAGCTGTTCCCACGCGGCGCCGTTGAACGCGCCTCTCGCGACAAGCCTGAGCGAGCGTTCCTCCTCATCCTTTCGTATCGAAACCTCGTACATCGCCCAGTAGCCGTCGGGCGGGAAGAGCCTGGACGAGCGCTTGCGCAGCGACTCGATTTGCCAGCCCGAGCCGTCCAGAACATCGGCTACAAACGTGCCCACCGAGGGCGCGTCGGTGGCCTCCAGCATGGTTACAAGCGAGACTCCCGGCGTTTCAGTCTTAAGCATTGCCAATAGAACGCCGAGCGGGGCGTTCTGCGACATATCCTCGTGCGGCGCAAAAAAAGCCACCCGAGGCCCGTGTCCAGGATGACGGCACGGCAACTGCTCATATCCAATTAGTGGAGGTGAGCGTTCTTGGACACGTTCGGCGACTTCATAACCTGTCGGCCGTCATTACTGAAGCGGGGCGCCGCGTACTCTGTGGTACTCGGAGCCGGTGTAGTTCTCATGTTGGCGCGAACGTCGCCCGCGTTGGCTGCAGATTCCCACAACCACGGCAAAGCGACTGACAAAACCAGCGCTTCGGTGGTCGTGCAGCGAAGCGATTACAACCCGGTTGTAACAGACCACCAGATCGGTGGTGGCGCGGGCGGTGATGGCGACGGAAAGGACAAGAATCAAAACAAGGGCAACGGCGGCGCCACGACGACGAGTACCGCCGGCGCCAACGCCAATGCCGGCGTCGCGACCAGTGTCGCTCCTGCGGCGGGCGGCGCAAGCGGGAATGTATCGGCCGGCGCGAGTAGCAAGGCCGGCGCCCCAGTCAACACCGACGACAGCGTCAAAGCCACCGAAAACGTCAAGGCCGGCGTCAAGACGGACGCTGGCGTCAAGGGAGGCGTCAACGCTGGGGCCAGCAGCAACGGCAACGCCGATGTCAAAGCGAAGGTCGACAGCGGCGCCAAGAGCAACAGCAACGGCAACGCCGATGTCAAGGCGAAGGTCGACGGCGGCGCCAAGAGCAGCAGCAACGGCAACGCCGACGTCAAGGCGAAGGTCGACGGCGGCGCCAAGAGCAACGGCAACGGCAACGCCGATGTCAAGGCGAAGGTCGACGCCGGCGCCAAAGGCAGCAACAGTGGTAGCGCCAGCCTGGGTACCGGTCAGCACAAGGAAACCGGTGAGAAGAATTCCGACCTCAAGGGCGACGTTGCCGGTGGCAAGAGTGGCAATGGCGACGACAAGACCAAGGTCAAGGCGAGCGGCGAGGCCGACGTGGACTCGGCATCCGCAACGAGCTCGGGCGTGAGCACCGGCACCACTGCCGGGAGCGCTCAGTCCACGGGTTCCCCTGGAGTCTCAGCAAGCACGGGCAACAGCACCGGCACGACTGCGGGCAGCGCCGCGACGGGTGGCGTCTCGGGAAGCACGGGCAACAGCACCGGCAACACTTCCGGCAGCGCGGCCACGGGCGGCGTCTCCGGCAGCACCGGCAACAGCACCGGCAACACCGCGGGCAGCGCGGCCACGGGCGGCGTCTCCGGCAGCACGGGCAACAGCACCGGCACCACGGCCGGCAGCGCGGCCACGGGCGGCGTCTCCGGCAGCACCGGCAACAGCACCGGCAACACGGCCGGCAGCGCAGCCACGGGTGGCGTCTCCGGCAGCACCGGCGCCAGCACCGGCAACACCGCCGGCAGCGCGGCGTCCGGTCAGGTCTCGGAGAGCACCGGCAACAGCACCGGCAACACGGCCGGCAGCGCGCCGACCGGCCAGGTCTCGGTGAGCACCGGCACCAGCACCGGCAACACCGCCGGCAGCACGGCGACCGGCCAGGTCTCGGAGAGCACCGGCACCAGCACCGGCACCACCGCCGGCAGCACGGCGACCGGCCAGGTTTCGGAGAGCACCGGCACCAGCACCGGCACCACCGCCGGCAGCACCGCCACAGCGGGCGGGACGGGCGGCACAGGCACGGGCGGCACACCCACGGGCGGGACGGGCGGCGTCTCCGGCGCCACCGCAACGGCGGGCGGCACCGGCGCAGTGCTTGCCGCCACAGGTTTCCCGATCATCGGCGGTCTTCTGGGTGCGGCCATGGCCGGGCTCGGAGCGATCGGCCTTCGGATCGGGCGCAAGCAGTAGCTCGGCAAATCGAGAGGGCGCGCCACCGCGGCGCGCCCTCACCTAAAGCAAGAGTAAGCGTGATGGGTTGGACGTTTCTTAGATGTGACCGCCTCGCCAGAGGTGGTCACACCAACATTTGAGGGAGGTGCTCTATGGACCTATCGCCTGGTGGCATCATCGCGTGGATCATCGTCGGACTCATCGCGGGTTGGGCGGCATCCGTAGTCAGTCGAGGTCATGGATATGGCCTCATCGGTGACCTGGTCGTCGGCCTCATCGGCGCCCTCATCGGCGGCTTTGTGGCCGGCTTCTTCATCCACGGCAGCGTGGGCCTGGTCGGCACGATCATCGTCGCGTTTCTCGGGGCCTTGATCCTGCTCTTCGTCCTCAGGATGTTCGGGCGCGGCCGCGCTCGGGCTTCGTAACAGCCTGATTTCGTCCTGGGGCCCGGCAACGAGGCCCCAGGACCCCCATTCCCGGCTACCTCACTTGTACGGCGACGCGACCCTGCCTCAAGCGGTTTGATTTAGGCCGGAGAGACTCTCAGGAGGGGCGCCGTGGAGGTTGTAGCCACCCTGCCGGACGGCCACCGGCGGCCGGGTGCGTCGGGTTCGCGTGAGCCAGGAGGGCTGCGAGCCGGCGGCCGGATCAGGCCGCGGCCGCGCGCCAGCGCGGAAGAACGATTGGAGAAGGCGCAGGCGGCCGCATCCATCGCGCTGGAAGCGGTCTCGTCCTACCTCGAAGCCGAGGTGGAGCTGCCGGCGTTCTACGGCCACCTCGCCGAAACCGTCGCCGGGCTGGTAGGCGCGCGTCGCGTTGCTTTCTGGAGTCTTGCGCCGAACGGGCTGTTGCACCTACAGCGAGAACCGTTCGGCTTCCCGGCGCAATCGCCGATCCGGAATCTTCGGATCGAGCTCGCGCCTGATGGCGAAGGGATCGTCGAGCGCATCGTCTTCCACGACGAGCTCGATATCCACGACGGCACGTCTGCGGCGCTCGACGAGGTCTGGCGAAGCAAAGGCGTGCAAGGTTTGCGGAACTCGATCGCCGTCTCGTGGCCGGCCGGCGGCCGGCGGATCGGAGCCCTCGCGGCGTACGACTCCAGGCGTGGATTCACCACCGACGACGCCTGGGTGCTTCGCGTCGTGGCCAGGGCCACCGGCCTCGCATGGCAGTACCGCGAGACCGAAGAAGAGCTCGATGTCGCCGTCGAGCGCTTGGAGAAGGCGACGGGGGCGCGCCGGCAGCTTCTTGCCAACGTCGCCTCAGGGGGAGATGAGGCTCGGCGCCGGTTCGCCGGCGCCCTCCACGACGATTCGCTGCAGCTGCTGACCGCCGCCGAGCTGCAGTTGGAGCGCATCCGCAACGAGGCTGCCGAAGGCCGCCAGACGGCGCAACTCGACCAGCTCGCGGGGACGATCAAGAAGGTCGAGGACTCCCTTCGCCGGCTGCTCACCACGGTGAGCCCGGCCGCCCTGGACCTCAGAGTCGGTCTCAAGGAGGCCATCCGCGACCGCGTCGATGGCATGCGCGTCTACACCGGGATCGAACCCGACATCGATCTCAGCCTTCCGGATGACCTACCTGATGAGCTGGACTCGATCGTCTTCAAGAACGTGGCCGAGGCCCTGACCAATGTGGAAAAACACTCCCATGCGGCGCGCGTTCGGGTGGCGGCCTCGGCGCTCGACGGCGGGCTCGTAGTCGAGGTGACCGATGACGGCACCGGCTTCGTGGTCAACGAGAGCCTTTACATCCCCGGCCATCTGGGGCTTCTCGCGATGCGAGAACGCGCCCAGCTCGCGGGCGGCTGGTGCCGCATCGTCAGCGAGCCGGGAGCGGGAACCAAGGTCGAATTCTGGGTACCCAGCGCCTGAGACAAGGCAGACATCCAGAGGAAGGAAAGCAAAAGGAGATGACGAAGACACAATGGCCGGCAAAGCCCTAACCACCGAAGACACCGATCCCAGGGTGATGCTGCGGGTTCTCACCGCGGTCAAACGCGGTGATTTCACCGTGCGCATGCCGGTCACGTCGACAGGACAGGCCGGCAAGGTCGCGACCGCGATCAACGACATCATCGAGTCCAACCAGCGCCTCGAGCGCGAGCTGCGCCGTCTGAGCAGGCGGGTCGGCAAGGAAGGCCAGGTCAAGCACGCATCGATTGGCGACGCCGGCGGCGCGTGGGCCGCCACATTGGATGCGATCAACGACCTGATCGAGGACGTGGTTCGGCCTAATACGGAGATGGCCCGAGTCATCAGCGCGGTGGCCAAGGGCGATCTCTCGCAAACAATGCCGATCGACATCGACGGCCGGCGCTTGCAGGGGCAGTTCCTGGAGACCGCGCGGATCGTCAATACGATGGTCAACCAGCTCCTGGCCTTCAGCTCTGAGGTAACCCGCGTGGCGCGCGAGGTGGGCACCGAAGGCAAGCTCGGCGGCCAGGCCCACGTGCCGGGCGGCGCCGGCGTGTGGAAGGACCTCACCGACAACGTCAACTTCATGGCCGGCAACCTGACCGCTCAGGTCCGCAACATCGCCGAGGTCACCACGGCGGTGGCCAATGGAGACCTTTCGCGGAAGATCACTGTTGAAGGCCAGGGCGAGATCCTCGAGCTCAAGAACACTGTCAATACGATGGTCGACCAGCTCAACGCTTTCGCCTCCGAGGTGACCCGCGTCGCACGCGAGGTGGGCACCGAGGGCAAGCTCGGCGGCCAGGCCGATGTCAAGGGCGTCGCCGGCACGTGGAAAGACCTCACCGACAACGTCAACCTGATGGCCGGCCAGCTGACCAACCAGATCCGCAACATCGCCGACGTGACCACGGCCGTGGCCAACGGCGACCTCTCCAAGAAGATCACGGTCGACGTCCAGGGCGAGATCCTCGAGCTCAAGAACACCATCAACACCATGGTCGACCAGCTCAACGCCTTCGCCTCCGAGGTGACCCGCGTCGCGCGCGAAGTGGGTACCGAGGGCAAGCTCGGCGGCCAGGCCCAGGTCAAGGGCGTCGGCGGTACATGGAAGGACCTCACGGACAACGTGAACTTCATGGCCGGCAACCTCACCAGCCAGGTCCGCAACATCGCCGAGGTCACGACGGCGGTCGCCAACGGCGATCTCTCGAAGAAGATCACCGTCGACGTCCAGGGCGAGATCCTGGAGCTCAAGAACACCATCAACACGATGGTCGACCAGCTGAACGCCTTCGCCTCCGAGGTCACCCGCGTCGCCCACGAGGTCGGCACCCAGGGCAAGCTCGGCGGGCAGGCCCAGGTCAAAGGCGTGGGCGGCACGTGGAAGAACCTCACCGACAACGTCAACTCGATGGCCGGCAACCTCACCAGCCAGGTCCGCAACATCGCCGAGGTCACCACCGCCGTCGCCAACGGCGATCTGTCGAAGAAGGTCACGGTCGATGTCCGCGGAGAGATCCTGGAGCTAAAGAACACCGTCAACGTGATGGTCGACCAGCTGAACGCTCTGGCCGGCGAGGTCACCCGCGTTGCCTATGAGGTGGGGACCGAGGGCAAGCTTGGCGGCCAGGCCGAGGTCAGGGGGGTCGGCGGCATCTGGAAAGACCTCACCGACAACGTCAACACCATGACCTCCAACCTCACCGACCGTACCCGCAACATCGCCGAGGTCACCACCGCCGTGGCCATGGGAGATCTCTCGAAAAAGATCACCGTCGACGTCCGCGGCGAGTTCCTCGTCCAGGCCAACACGATCAACACGATGGTCGACCAGCTCAACGCGTTCGCCAATGAGGTCACCCGCGTCGCTCGCGAGGTGGGCACTGAGGGCAAGCTCGGCGGCCAGGCCGATGTCAAGGGCGTCGGCGGAGTCTGGAAGGACCTGACCGACAACGTCAACACGATGGCCAGCAATCTCACCGACCAGGTGCGAGGCATCGCTCGAGTCGTGACCGCCGTGGCCAACGGTGACCTGAGGGGCAAGCTGACGCTTGAAGCCAAGGGCGAGATTGCGGAGCTGGCCGAGACCATCAACAGCATGACCGCGACGCTCGCCATCTTTGCGGACCAGGTCACGAGCGTGGCGCGCGAGGTCGGTGTTGACGGCCGGCTCGGAGGCCAGGCTCGTGTTCCCGGCGCGGCGGGCACGTGGCGAGACCTCACCGACAATGTGAACCAGCTGTCGGCGACTCTGACCACGCAGGTGCGTGCAATCGCCGACGTCGCCACCGCTGTGACCAAGGGCGACCTCACCCGATCGATCGGGGTCGAGGCCAGTGGAGAGGTCGCGTCCCTCAAGGACAACATCAACGAGATGATCCGCAACCTGCGCGAGACGACCGAAAAGAACACCGAGCAGGACTGGCTCAAGACGAACCTCGCGCGATTCGCCCGCATGCTGCAGGGCCAACGCGACCCGATGACGGTTTCCAAGATGATCCTGTCCGAGCTCGCCCCGCTGGTCAACGCAGAGCATGGCGTCTTCTACGGGATGGTCGGGCCCAACGGCCGCGAGGCTCATCTCGCCTACCAGGCCGGATACGCGTACAAGGGTCGGAAGAACCTGCCTACGCAGTTCAGGCTTGGCGAGGGGCTGGTCGGACAGTGCGCCCTCGAGAAGAAGCGCATCCTGGTCAGCGACGTTCCGGCGGAGTATGTCCGGATCTCCTCAGGCCTGGGCGAGGCCAAGCCCCTCAACATCATCGTGCTGCCGGTGCTGTTCGAAGGCGAGGTGCGCGCGGTCATCGAGCTCGCGTCCTTCCAGAAGTTCAGCCCCACGCATCAGGACTTTCTCGACCAGCTCGTGGAGAGCATCGGGATCGTCCTCAACAACATGGATGCGAACAGCCGAACTGAAGAGCTCCTCAAGCAATCCCAGTCACTCGCCAACGAGCTGCAGAGCCAGCAGGATCAGCTGCAGCGCACCAACGAAGAGCTCGCGGAAAAGGCGCGCCAGCTCGCGCAGCAGAACGCGGAGATCGAGCAGAAGCGCAACGAGGTCGAAGTGGCCAAGAGCCTGGTCGAAGAAAAGGCCGAGCAGCTCGAAATCACTTCGCGCTACAAGTCCGAGTTCCTGGCCAACATGTCACACGAGCTGCGGACGCCGCTCAACAGCCTCCTGATTCTGGCGCAGGAGCTGGCTGACAACCCCGACGGCAACCTGCTGCCGAAGCAGACCGAATACGCGACGATCATCCGCTCGTCCGGAACCGACCTGCTGACCCTCATCAACGACATCCTCGATCTGACCAAGATCGAATCCGGCACCGTCGCGCTGGAGATCACTGATTGGCCGTTGTCGGAGCTGCAGCCGCTGCTGGAACGGACCTTCAGGCACGTGGCCGAGGCCACCAAGCTGGGCTTCACGATCGACCTCCGGCCTGGCTTGCCGAGGACGATCCCGACCGACCCTCAGCGTCTCCAGCAGGTGCTGAACAACCTGCTGAGCAATGCGTTCAAGTTCACCGAGAAAGGCAGGGTCGAGTTCGTGGCCGAGCTCGCGACCTCGGGCTGGAGTCCCAACCACGACGCCCTCAACCGGGCCGAGGCGGTGATCGCAATGAGGGTCACCGACACGGGCATCGGCATTCCGCGGGAACAGCAGCAGACGATCTTCGAGGCCTTCGCGCAGGGGGACGGGACCACGAGCCGCAAGTACGGTGGCACCGGTCTTGGCCTTTCCATCTGCCGCGAGCTGACGCGGCTGCTCGCCGGCGAGATCACGCTCGAGAGCGACCCAGGAGTGGGCAGCACCTTCACTCTTTACCTGCCCATCGCGAGCCCTGTGGTGGCGTGGTCGGGCGTGCCCAACGATGCCGCTTCCAACGGCTCGGCGGGGTCCAGCAACGGAACTACTGGATCGAAGATGAGCGCGACCGGCTCAGTGCGAAGGGCGCAGCCGGCGCTCGCGGTGCTCGACCGCCCGCAGGCCGAACCCGTGCTCAAACACGTGCTTGTCGTCGAAGACGAGCCGGCACAGAGGCAGCACATCGTCAAGCTCGTGGAACCGCTCTCCGCCACTGCGACCGCGGTCGCGACCGGCGAAGAGGCCGTGGCTGCCCTCGGGAGCCAGAAGTTCGACTGTGTCGTGGTCGACCTGGGCCTGCCGGGGATGAGCGGCTGGCAGGTGATCGATTACGTGCGCAGCCAACCGAACCTGAGGTCGACTCCCGTGCTTGTCTACACGGCCAAGGAGCTCACCCGGAAGGAGGTGCTCAAGCTCGGTCGCGCGACCAAGACAATCGTCGTGAAGGAGGTGCGTTCTCCTGAGCGCCTGCGGGACGAGATCGGCGCCATCCTGAGCAAGGACGCCGACGACGATGCGGTCGGCGCGGAAAGCGTTTCCATCGAGGTCTCGCTGGCCGGCAAGAAGGTTCTGGTCGTCGACGACGATATCCGGAACATCTTTGCGCTCACGGCGCTGCTGGAGCGGCAGGGCATGAACGTCATTGCGGTGGACAGCGGCGGCGACGCGCTCGAAACGTTGCGCGAGACCGACGACATCGACATCGCGCTGGTCGACGTGATGATGCCGGAGATGGATGGCTATACCACGATGGCGAACATGCGCAACCTGCCGACTTTTGCGGAGCGGCCGATCATCGCTCTCACCGCCAAGGCGATGAAAGGAGACCGGGAGAAGTGCATTCAAGCCGGTGCATCGGATTACATCGCCAAGCCGGTCGACAACTCACATCTTGTCGGCATGCTGCGCTCGTGGCTCAGCCATTCGGTGAGCGCCGAGCCGGCGCCCAGGAGCTCTGATTGAAGGCTTTCGCAACCCGATCTGACACCCAGAGCATCGAAGAGATCGAGATCAAGCTTCTGCTCGAGGCGATCTCTCTTCGATACGGCTACGACTTCCGCGAGTATGAGTTGGGAGCCCTGCGACGGAGCATCTCGACGGCCATGTCCGGGGAAGGGGTGGCGACCATTTCGGCGTACCAGGAACGGGTCCTGCGCGACGCGACCTGCATGCAGAGGCTCCTGACCACCGTCGGCGTGAGCGTCACGAGCATGTTTCGCGAAGCGGACACCTGGCGATGCATGCGGCAAGAGGTCTTCCCGGTGCTGCGCACGTACCCTTCCGTCCGCATCTGGAGCGTGGGCTGCGCGACCGGTGAAGAGGTGTACTCGCTCGCGATCGCGCTCGAGGAGGAAGGTCTATACCAGAGGTCGAGCATCTACGCCACCGACATGAACGAGGATGCGCTGGCGATCGCGAGAGTTGGTACTTGCACTGTCGAGCGGCTCAGGACCTACGAGCACGATTACCTTCTCGCGGGCGGGCATTCGAGCCTCACGACGTTCTTCACATCCAGCGGCCGCATCGGAAGGCTGAAGCGGGAGCTGCTGCGCAACGTGACGTGGGCCCAGCACAACCTGGTCACGGACGCTTCGTTCAACGACTTCCATCTGATCGTTTGCAGAAACGTCCTCATCTACTTCCGGCCCGCCCTGCAGCAGCGCGCCCACGACCTGTTCTACGAAAGCCTCGTGAGGTCGGGCTTTCTTGCCCTCGGCCAGCGCGAGTCGTTGGTCTTCGCTCCCGAAAGCAGCAGATACCAGCCGGTTGGCGATGGCGTCAGCGTGTTCAGGAGGGTCCAATGACCGCACAGCGAACAATGGCCACGAGCACCGCCCCGACCGACACGAAGGTGGACATCCTGCTCGTGGATGACGATCCCACCAAGCGCTTTGCCCTGAAGGCGACCCTCGCCTCCCTGGGCCAGAATGTGGTCGAAGCGGCCTCGGGTCCGGACGCTTTGCGGCAGCTCTTGAGGCAGGACTTCGCGGTCATTCTGCTCGACGTCCGGATGCCCGAGATGGACGGCTTCGAGACCGCGGGACTCATCCGTCAGAGACCACGATCGGAGGTCACGCCGATCATCTTCGTGACCGCGTTCGACCGCGCGGAGATAGACATGGGCCGGGGTTACGATCTCGGAGCGGTCGACTTCGTCTTCGCCCCAGTGGTCCCGGCCATCATGCGGGCCAAGGTGAGCGTGTTCGTCGAGCTTTATAAGGCGCAGCAGGAATTGCGGCGCTATCGCACTCAGCTCGAGAGGCTCGTTCAGGAGCGGACGACGGCGCTGACCGCCATCAACCGCGAGCTCGAGGCATTCAGCTACTCGGTTTCACACGACCTGCGCGCGCCGCTGCTTTCGTTCAACGCGCTCAACCAGTCGTTGCTGGCGGACTACGGCGATGCGCTCGACCCGCGTGCCAAGGACTACCTCCAACGCATGAGGCTGGCCAGCGAGCGAATGGCCTCGGTGTTCGACGGGCTCCAGACACTGTTCCGGTTGACCAGCGGTGAGATTCATCGCGAGCAGTGCGACGTCAGCGCCATGGCCTCCGAAATCGTCGAGGAGATGCGCGCGGCCGATCCCGAACGCAAGGTGGAAGTGGAGATCGGCGAGGGCATGAGCGCCTCGGCGGACCCGCGCCTGGCTCGAATCCTGCTCACGAACCTGATCAGCAACGCGTGGAAGTTCACGGGCAAATCGCCGGCCGCGAGAATCGAGATCGGGACCGAGATGGTGGACGGCGGCACTCGCATGTTCGTGCGCGACAACGGGGTGGGCTTCGACATGATCTACGCGCACAAGCTCTTCGGCGCGTTCCAGCGACTGCACAGCCAGAGCGAGTTCCCTGGAGGCGGCATCGGACTCGCCACCGTGCGACGGATCGTCAACCGCCACGGCGGCCGAGCCTGGGCCGAGGGCGCGGTCGGCGAAGGAGCCACCTTCTACTTCGCGTTCTGACGTTATAAGAAGGGACCTACGGTCCCCTCTTGGACGGTTAGACCAAGCCTTCGAAGCGTTTTACATTGGAGATGATTTCGCGTACGCCGCGGGATCGCCCGCATCCGCTGCGGCTTGCCGCTCTGGTAATCCTGTTTGCCGGCCTCGTGACGATGACCGTGTTCGCCGGCGGGATGTTGCAAGGCGTTCAGGAGCAGCAGCACCTGATCCAGACCTGGAATGCAGATAACGCGCACCGGCCCGTCGGGGTGCCGGCGTTCGACCTGAAGCTGCGCCAACCGGTGGACGGAGTCGACTTCGAGATCCGCGTCCCGCGATTGGGCTACTCCGCCGCGGTCAAGGAGGGGGTGACGACCTCGGTCCTGTATTCCAGCCCTGGCCACTATCCGGAGACCGTATGGCCGGGTGACCCGGGTACGGTGGGGGTCGCGGCCCACAACGTGTACTGGATCAACTTCCCCCAGCTGACGCCGGGCGATGAGATAGACGTCCAGACTCTATACGGGACGTACAAATACCACGTCACCGGCTCCGCGATCGTGGATCCCAACAACCGCTCGGTGCTGGTGCCCAACGCGCCCGGCTATCACCTGACCCTCACGACTTGCTGGCCTTTGTGGGCGGGGGCGTTCGCAACCCAGCGCTACGTCATCTTCAGCGACCAGTACGCGCCGCAAACCGATTAGCCGGCCTAGGCGATCACCCGGCTGAGCAGCCGCCTGGTCGCCGGGTCGAGGTCCGAGGCGAGCCGGTAGTACATCCAGATTCCGCGCTTCTCCGACTCGACGAGGCCCGCTTCTTTGAGCTTGCTCATATGGTGTGAGAGGGTGGGCTGGCTGAGGTCGAGGCCGGCCGTGAAGTCACAGATGCAGATCGGCGCCTCCGCCTTCCACAACGAGGCCATCATCGTCAGCCTCGTGGGATCGGCCAGGGCCTTCATGAGCGTCGCCGTCCGGTCCGCCCATTCCTCGTCTACGTCGGGCAGCCCGCAGCACACTCCGCGCTGACGGACGACCTGGAGCTCTTTGACCGCCACGCCTCGATTGTACCCAATCCATCGACAAATGTCGATGGGTTGTGCTAAGATCCACCCATCGACAACCATCGAATGGAAGGAGTCCCAGACCAATGAGCGAAGTTCGAGAAGCGGTGCGATCCCGGTACGCAAGCGTCGCGAGGCAGATAGCCGTGATCCCCAACCCCACGGCCGATGCCGGCGCGGGGTGCTGCCAGGCCGACGGGCCGGACTGCGGTTGCAGCGGTTCGTACGCAGCTGAGGACCTGCAAGCGATCGGCCTCAGCGAGTCCGTGAGCCTCGGGTGCGGCAACCCCACGATGCTGGCGCAGCTCGAGCCTGGACAGGTCGTGCTCGACCTTGGATCCGGCGCCGGCCTGGACGTGTTGCTTTCGGCTCGGCGCGTCGCGCCGGGCGGCCACGCGTACGGCCTCGACATGACGGACGAGATGCTGGCGCTCGCGAACGCCAATCGCGACCGGTCAGGCGTGAGCAACGCCACATTTCTCAAAGGCACCATCGAAAACATCCCTCTTCCCGACGCGTCCGTCGACGTCGTGATCTCGAACTGCGTCATCAACCTCGCCGAGGACAAGCCCGCGGTCATCAAAGAGGCCTTCCGCGTCCTCCGCCCCGGCGGGCTGTTCGCGGTCGCCGACATGGTCGAGCTCGAGCCACTCGATGCCACGATCAAGAAGCAGCTCGATTCGTGGGCCGGCTGCATCTCGGGCACGATCCCCATTGACGAGTACCGCGCCGAGCTGCTCGGGGCCGGATTCCAGGAACCTGATTTCAACGTGCACGCGACCCAGACCATGCCCGGCGTCGAAGGCAAGGTCGGAAGCGCCTACATCCGAGCCCGCAAACCTTAGAACCTGGCTGCGATCTAGCGCGCTTCGAACATGCCCGCGAGCACGGCTGCACCCTCGCCTGCAGCGGTCAGGGTCACGACCGAACCGTCGCTGACATCGAACTGGATCCAGGCACAGCACTCGCGCTCGAGGTCGATCAGCTCGATGAGGGCGGCCGCCGCGCCCGGAGCGGGACTCAAGCGAACTCCGCCAGGCACCACATCGCGCGCAACCAGGCCGCTGCCCATCAGCTTGTTCCACGCGCCTTGACGATCCTTCAGGTCCGACGCGGAGAGCGTGCAGGCGATCGGAGGTGTCTCAGCCATCGCCATTTCAAAAGCAAGAATGCAACGTTCCTATTCCTCTGACATGCCGCGGCCAACGCGGCGCGGCCAGAGGGACGGCCGGTCGGTCGTAAGCTTCGACCATCAGCCGGTCCGACCGTGACCGAATCCGATCCCTTTACGACCGCGATGCGGCGCGTTATGACGGCCCCATCACGGAGCGGATGTCGCTGCGCGCGCGGATCCGGATCGGCCGCCTGGTGGAAGGTCGGGTCCTGGAGATCGGAGTCGGAACCGGCCTCAACCTGACCCACTATCCGGCCGGCACCGACGTGACCGGGATCGACCTCAGCCCGAAAATGCTCGAGATTGCCCGCCGCCGGGCCGCCGACCTTGATCTGAAGGTCGATCTGCGCGAGATGGACGCCGAGGCGCTTGATCTCCCGAATCAATCGTTCGACAGCATCGTCTACTCGCTCTGCCTCTGCACGATTCCGGATCCGGTCCGCGCCATCAAGGAGGGAATCCGCGTGGCGCGCCCAGCCGCTCGCATGATCTTTTTCGAGCACGTCCGCTCCAACCTTCTGCCAGTGGCTCTGCTCCAGGAGCTGATCAATCCTCTGACGGTGCGCTTCATGGCCGATCACTGGAACCGGCGGACCGTGGACACGATCCGGGCGGCCGGGATCGAGCCCGACTACCTGCGGCGCGCCTGGTTGGGAATGTTCGTCCTCGCCGCCGGCCGAGCCCCACAACCGTCGAACAGCTGACCAGGGCGCGGGGACACAACGGTTCAGTACAGTCGAAGAGAATATTGCGCACTACAGTGCGCCGGCTTGGCTGTCATCGTGGCGGTCCGGTCCCTCGCTGAGCTCCAGGACGCGTCACGCTATGCGGACATGAAGCTCTACGACGAACTGGCCGATTGGTGGCCGGTCTTCTCGGATCCTCAGGAGTACCGCCTCGAGGCGGCCCACATCGTGCGGGTCCTCCGCAAGTCGACCAAGCCGGCACCCCGCACCGTGCTCGAGCTTGGTTCAGGCGGAGGAAACAGCGCGTTCCACCTCAAGGCGCATTTCGCGATGACCCTGGTGGATCTTTCGCCCCAGATGCTGTCGGTGAGTCGGAAGCTCAACCCAGAATGCGAGCACGTCAAGGGCGACATTCGCACGCTGCGACTCGGCCGCACCTTCGACGCGGTGTTCGTTCATGACGCAATCTGCCACATGACGACCGAACCCGATCTGCGCGCGGTGATGCAAACCGCATACGAGCACTGCAGCCCTGGTGGCGTCGCGCTCCTTGTCCCGGACTTTGTCCGCGAGACGTTTGTCGCGGGCACTGATCAGGGAGGAACCGATTCACCACATAGAAGACTGCGCTTTCTGCAGTGGGTCTTCGATCCTGACCCGACCGACACCACTTACGTGGTTGACTTCGCGATCTTGTTGCGCAACCAGGATGGCGAGGCCCACGTTGAGCACGATCGCCACCTTCAGGGTCTGTTTCCGCGCGCGCGATGGCTCCATCTGCTGCGCGATGTGGGATTCAGGGCCGTCGTGGTCAAAGACAATAAAGTCCGAGACCTCTTCCTTGGACGTCGACCGACGCAGTCTCGGAATGGAGCCAAGCGCAAGAATTTTTCTTGACAGCTGCCGTCACGCCGCTCGCTTCGTCGGCGGCATCCGAGGCGCCACCATGCGAATCCCCATTGACAGAAGTGGGTTGGTTCGAGTATCACAATGATCTGAAAGCGGAGCTGCTCATGGTTGCCATCACAGAGGCGACCACTCGATGAGTGGCAGACCCTTTCGAGGAATGCATCGGGACCCGCCAAAAGTAAAACGTCATTGGGTCCGGAATAGAGTCAAGGAGGTACACCAACATGGCCGCGAAGAAGAAGGCTGCTAAGAAGCCTGCCAAGAAGAAGGCCGCCAAGAAGAAGTAACGACTTCCTCTTTCGCTTTCTAATCGTCCGGTTTGCGCCGGGGTTCTGTGGCCCCGGCGCTTTCATCTGTGCAAAACCCAGGACGCCTCAGCAGCGCTATGCAAACGGGCGAGGTTCGTAGCCCGGCGGCCAGCTCCGGACGAGCGATGGATGTCGCGCCTTGATCTCTTCCCAGGAAAGGCTCGGGTAGATCACTTCCAGGCGCCGACGAACTTCGCAACGCCCGCATAGTCGCGCCGGCTTCTTGGCCCACCGGCCGCAGCCCGTGGCGCAAGGCTGGAGGTGATGGTGGCACGCAAAGCACAGCACCAGCAGGTTGCCCTCTGAATCGTCACCACCCCGAAGGATGCCCAGCCGGTGGTGGACGTCGAGCTGGCGCTCGAAGCCTGAGACGCCGCAGATCTCGCAGCACCCGCCGCGCATGGCGATGAGCCGGCGGCGCCGGGCCGGAGTGAGCTTGGTGGTGCCGGCCCGGCGATTGTTGGCCTCGCGAACGCGCTCGCGCAGCGAGGGTCGAGTCAGAAGCGGGGCGCAGTCAGCGAATTCGCCAGCTGAGCACGGACCGCAAAGTGCACGCAGGTTCGCTGCGCGAGGTGGAGTGGTCTCGTCGATGCGAAAGAGATACAGCAGCCAGGGCCACTCGAGGCCGCAGGCTTCACAGGCGCCCTGGCACCGGCGCATTACCGCTGCCCGAGCCCCGCCGCTTACGCGCAGTCGACCCTCGCCCGAACGCATGTTCGTTGTGGCTGAGTTTAGCGCCGCGCCGGCGCAGCCGCTTCGCGAACGTGAGACCTCAGCCGCATACGCGCCGCGACGTGCCTGCGACGACGTTGCGATTCCGACGCGCTCGGACCAACCCGACTCTGCTTCGCGTGATGAGCAGATCGCGAGCGCGGTGGCACA
>DASWBB010000083.1:0-12175 GCA_036390875.1 Candidatus Dormiibacterota bacterium | reverse complement strand
TACACCTACTACGTGTTCAGCCAGCACCGCTGGAGCCCACCGCCGGCGGTCGCGTGGCAAACGACGGCCCACGACGAGATCGCCTCCAATCAGCAAACCATCGCGCAGCTGAAAGCCATCAAGCAGCAGCAGGGCCCCGACACCGGAGGATTCCGCGGTATCAGCATCGACGACGCGATCGCCCGAGCCAACCAGGCGATCGCCGACGACCAGTACCTGCTCGACAACAACATCGCGCCGCTGCAGTCGTACTCGCTCACCCTTGCGGCCCTGTTCGGTCTCGGCGGCATCTTCATGTTCCTGCTCATCCGCATCTTCGGCTGGCTGGCCTCGGAGCAGATCGCGGGCGAGCGCTCCGACCGCACGATCGCGATCCTGCTGAGCCGGCCGATGAGCCGTAACCAACTCTTGCTGGCGAAGGCGCTGGCCTCGTTTCTGATCAGCCTGGCCGTCGTGGTGGTCACGTTCTTGATCATCTACGCGATGCTGGCCTTCATCCTGGGCTCGGTCGGGCCTGTGACCGGGCAGGTCGCAATCGCGGTCGACGGGAGCAAGGCGGTCGGCGCGGGCAACCTGGTCGTGATGGACATCCCGGTGTTCGTGCTCATGTGTTTGGGCGCGGCGATGCTCGGGGTGCTCTGCGTGCAGGCGATGAGTCTCCTGGTCTCCGCGGTCACAGGCAGGTGGGCGGCAATCGGAATCACGTTGGCGGTGCTCTTCGGGGCGCCTTTGGTGAGCGCCATCGTGACCGGGATCATCACCTTGATCAGCGGCAACTCCGACAACGCCCATTTCCTCAACTACCTGTTCTTCAACGTCCTGACCCCCGTGTCATCCGTCGCGCCGGTGTTCGGCAACGGGCCCGCAGCGGCCGGCACCGGCATGAACGAGTTCGGCGCTCAGATCGTCACGCTGGTCGCCTGGACGATCGCCTTTTTCGGTGCCGCGTGGCTCGTCTTCCACCGCAAGCAGGAGACCGGCTGACGCCCACTGGAGTCGATTGCGCCGGCCGCAGGCCACGGTTGCGCCGGCCGCAGGCCACGGTTGTTTGACAACGCAACCATCAGGTGCTTATATCGCCCTAGGCCCGCTTGGTCACATCGGCGGCCAAGGGTTTTTCAGGGGAGGAGGGCGCGCAGATGCTTCCAGCCGCTTTCGACTATCGCGCTCCGGCGACCCTCGCCGAAGCGCTTGGGGTGCTGAAAGACAAGGGGGACGACGCCAAGGTCCTGGCGGGTGGCATGAGCCTGATCCCACTCCTGAAGCTCAGGTTCGCCCAGCCAAGCCTGGTCCTGGACATCGGGCGACTGCCCGCCCTGAACAAGGTCGGCAGGCAAGACGGCCACGTGAGCATCGGAGCCCTGGTCCGTCACGTCGACATCGAGCACGATCGCGAGCTGGCGAAGACGCTTCCCATCATGGCCGAGGCCGTGCACTGGATCGCCGACCCGCTGGTGCGGAACCGAGGCACCCTGGTCGGGTCCGTGTGCCACGCGGATCCTGCCGGTGACTGGGGCTCCGTCATGCTCGCGCTCGGCGCCGAGCTGGTGGCCCATTCCGCCTCCGGCGAGCGCGTCATTCCGGTCGCCGGTTTTTTCCAGGACCCGTACACCACCACTCTGAAACCAGATGAGATCGTCACCGAGATCCGGATCCCGGTTCCGACCGGTCACGCGGGCGGCGCCTACAACAAGCTCGAGCGCAAGGTGGGGGATTTCGCCACGGTCGCCGTGGCGGTCCACGTCGAGATGAGCGGCCGCAAGGTGACCAGGGCGGGGATCGGGCTCACGTCGGTCGGGCCGACCAACATCAAGGCCACAGCGGCCGAGAAAGCGCTGGTTGGACACGAGCTCACCGAAGAGGTCATCCGGGACGCGGCTCGACTCGCGGCGGAGGCTGCGGAGCCCAAGGACGACGTCCGCGGGACCGCTGCATATAAGAAGGACGTGGTTCGGGTCTTCGTGCAGCGCGGCCTGCATACGGCACTCGGTCGGGCTCAGGAGGTGAAGTCATGAAGGTGACCATGCGAGTCAACGGCGCCGAGAAGAGTGGCGACGTGGAGCCGCGTGTCCTCCTGGTCGACTTCTTGAGGGTCAACCTCGCCCTCACCGGCACGCACGTCGGCTGCGACACCACCAGCTGCGGCGCCTGCACGGTGCTGCTCGACGGAGAGCCGGTCAAGTCGTGCACGCTCCTGGCCGTCCAGGTCGACGGCCGCGACATCAAGACGGTCGAGGGGCTGATGCAGGGTGGCGCGCTCTCGCCCGTCCAGGTCGGTTTTCACGAAGAGCACGGCCTCCAGTGCGGCTTCTGCACCCCGGGGATGATGCTCGTCGGCACCGCCCTGCTCGAGAAGAATCCGGACCCCACCGAGGAGCAGATCCGCTGGGCGATCAGCGGCAACATCTGCCGCTGCACCGGCTACATGAACATCGTCAAGGCGATCAAGCACGCGGCCCAGCTGCAGCAGTCGGCCGCGAAGGCCGGATCGCATGCCGCGGCCGTCCCGGCGGGAGGTGCCGAATGAGCAGCACGATGCACATGCACGGAGGGATCGGGGACCCGATCAAGCGCAAGGAGGACGGCCGGTTCCTGCGAGGTAAAGGCAACTACATCGACGACTTCGTGCTTCCGAACATGTTGCACATGGCGATCCTGCGCAGCCCGCACGCACATGCGCGCATCAAGTCCATCGACACCAGCGCCGCCGGCGCCAAGCCGGGCGTGATCGCGGTCGTCACAGGCGAGCTCATGGCGCAGCACAAGCTGGCATGGATGCCAACGATGAGCGGCGACACCCAGGCCGTGCTCGCCACCGACAAGGTCCGCTTCCACGGCCAGGAGGTGGCCGCGGTGATCGCCGAGACAAAAGTCCAGGCGGAGGATGCTCGCGATGCGATCGTCGTCGATTACGACGTCCTGCCCGCCGTCATCAGCCCCGATGGGGCCAAGGCCGCCGGCGCACCGCTGATCCGCGACGAGAAGGAAGGCCAGAAGGACAACCACATCTACCACTGGGAATCGGGCGACAAGGCCAAGACACAGGCGGCCTTCGCCAAGGCGCACAAGGTGATCCGGCTGCACACCTTCTATCCGCGCTGCCATCCCGCCCCGCTGGAGACCTGCGGCTGCATCGCCGACGTCAATCCGGCCACCGGCAAGGCCACGATCTACATGACCAGCCAGGCGCCCCACGCGATCCGCACCGTGTTCGCCCTGGTCACCGGGTTGCCGGAGCAGAACATCCGCATCATCTCGCCCGACCTAGGTGGCGGTTTCGGCAACAAGGTGCCCGTCTATCCGGGCTACGTCGTCGCCACGGCGGCCAGCCTTCTGATCGGCCGGCCGGTGAAGTGGATCGAGGATCGCAACGAGAACCTCATCTCCACCGGTTTCGCGCGCGACTACCACATGACCGGCGACCTCGCCGTCGACGAGAAAGGCAAGATGACCGCGCTGCGCGTCCATCTCGACAGTGACAACGGCGCCTTCTTCTCCGATGCGCAGCCATCCAAGTTCAAGGCCGGCCTGTTCCACATCGTCACCGGCTCGTACGACATCCCCACCGCGCACGTCACGGCCGACGGCTACTACACCAACAAGGCGCCGGGCGGCGTGGCGTACCGGTGCTCGTTCAGGGTCACCGAGGCCAGCTATCTGATCGAGCGGTTGGTGACCAACGCGGCCATCGAGCTCGGCCTCGACCAGGCCGAGTTCCGCATGAACAACTTCATCCAGCCCGAGCAGTTCCCGTACACGTCGGCGACCGGCTGGGTCTACGACAGCGGTGATTATCCAAAGGCGATGAACGTTGCTTTAGAGCAGCTGGGCTACGACGAGCTGCGTAAAGACGTGGAGGCACGTCGCAAGAAGGGTGAGGTGACCGGCATCGGCATCGCGAGCTTCACCGAGGTGGTCGGCGCCGGCCATGGCGCGGAGTTCGACATCCTCGGCCTGCGCATGTTCGACAGCGCCGAGCTGCGCGTGCACCCGACCGGGAAGGCGATGCTGCGCATGGGCACGAAGTCGCAGGGCCAGGGCCACGAGACCACGTTCGCCCAGATCGTCGCCGAAGAGCTGGGCATCCCGGCCTCCGATGTCGCGGTGGAGGAAGGCGACACCGACACGGCGCCATACGGCCTGGGCACCTACGCGTCGCGAAGCACGCCGGTGGCCGGCGCGGCCACAGCGATGGTCAGCCGCAAGCTGCGGGAGAAGGCCCGCAAGCTGGCCGCCCATCTGCTCGAAGCAGCCGAAGAAGACCTGGAGTGGGAGCGGGGCAAGTTCTTCGTGAAGGGATCGCCCGACCGGGCCAAGACCATCCAGGAGATCGCCTTCGCCGCCTACACCAACCTGCCCGAAGGCATGGAAGCCGGGCTGGAGGGAGTCCACTACTACGACCCGCCCAACATGACCTATCCGTTCGGCACTTATGCGGTCGTCGTCGACATCGACAAGGGCACGGGCCAGGTCAAGGTCAAGAGGATGGTGGCGGTCGACGACTGCGGCGTCCGCATCAACCCGATGATCGTCGAAGGCCAGATTCACGGAGGTCTCGCCGAGGGCTACGGAATCGCGTTCATGCAGCTGATCACCTTCGACAGCGATGGCCAGTGCATCGGCTCGAACTTCATGGACTACCTCATCCCGGGTGCGTGGGAAACGCCCAAGTTCGAGGTCGGTGAGACCGTGACCCCCTCTCCGCACCACCCGTTGGGGGCAAAAGGCGTGGGCGAATCCCCGACAGTCGGGTCTCCGGCGGCGTACGTCAACGCGGTGATCGACGCCCTTTCGCCGTACGGCATCACCAACATCGACATGCCGGTCACGTCGGACAAGGTGTGGGCGGCTCTACGATCTAAAGGGGTGACGGAATAGCCGACGACGTTCTGGAGCTGCTGCGGGAGTACGCCGCCAACGGCACGCCTTGCGTGCTGGCGACGGTCGTGCGCTGCGAGCCGCCGACCTCCGCCAAGCCCGGGGACAAGGCGGTCGTCACCGCGGACGGCCGCTTGCGCGGCTGGATCGGCGGCAGCTGCTCGGAGCCGGTCGTGCGGCGCGAGGCTCTGCGCGCGCTGGCCGAGGGCACGCCGCAGCTGGTCAAGATCGTGGCCGCGGACGACGTCAAGCAAACCCGCAAGCGGGGCGAGCTGACCGTGGCCACCACCTGCCCGAGCGGCGGCTCCCTGGACATCTTCATCGAGCCGCGCTTGCCGCGGCCCCTGCTGCTCGTGTTCGGCGACAGCCCGGCCGCCCGCACGCTCGTCCAGATGGGCGCCCTTGCGGGGTTCCGCACCTGCGCCGCCCACCCGGCGGCCCGCGCGGAAGACTTCCCGGGCGCCGACATCGTGCTTTCGACCATGGACCTCGCGCCGGCCAACCCCGGTGCGGACACCTGGGCGGTGGTGGCCACGATGGGCCATTACGACGAGGACGCGCTCGAAGCGGCGCTCAGCTATCCCGCGGTCGAGGTGAGCCTCATCGCGAGCACGCGGCGCACCGCCGCGGTCCGGTCCGCGCTGCACGAGCGCGGGCTCGACGAGGCGGCCGTTTCACGGCTGCGCAGCCCGGCGGGCAAGGCCAGGGGCGCCAGCCAGGAGGAGATCGCGGTGCTCGCGCTCGCGGAGGTCGTCGCCGCCCGGCAGAAGCGCGGCCGTGCGCCTGTGGTGGAGCAGCCGGCGGTCATCTTCGCCACCGACCAGGTGTGCGGCATGACGGTCGACCCGCTGACCGCGACCCACAAGGCGATGCACGAGGGCCAGACCTTCTGGTTTTGCTCGGCCGGATGCCAGGCCGAGTTCGAGAAAGAGCCCCAGCGATACCTGAGAGCCGTCGAAGCCTGACCCCAATCAGGTCCGCGGGAGTCGTGCTCGCCGCGGGGTCGTCGCGCAGGATGGGCCGCCCCAAACAGCTGCTGCCCATCGGCGGGCGGCCGCTGCTCGAGGTGGTGGTCGGGCATGCGAACGACTCTCGGCTCGACGAGGTGCTCGTCGTGCTGGGCGCGGCCGCGGACGAGATCCGGAGTCAGGTCGACTTCGGGCGCGCTCGGGTTCTGATCAACCCTGACCACGCCACCGGCATGGCGTCTTCGCTCCGCGCGGGCCTGGCCGCCCTCGACGGCGACGTCGACGTGGCGATGGTCATCCTCGGCGACCAGCCCGACGTCGCGGGTCGCATCGACCGCCTGCTCGACCTGCTCGACGAGACGGGCCTTCCCGCCGCCGCCCTCAGCTTCGGCGGCCTGCTTCATCCGCCGGTCGTCCTGCGCCGCGAGCTGTGGGGCGACCTGATGACGCTGGAAGGTGACGTGGGCTGCCGCGCGGTGATCCGCGCGCGACCGGAGCTGGTCGCGCGCCTGCCCGTGGAGGCGCTCAACCACCCGGTGGATGTCGACACGCCGGATGACTACCAGCGCGTCCTAGACCTGCGACCCTAGTGCGGTGAGCGAAATGTGGATCGGGCGCTCGCTGCGGCGTCGCGAGGACCCGCCCCTGCTCCAGGGCAAGGGCCGCTATGCGGCGGACAACCATCCCGCCGGCACGATTCATATAGCGGTGCGCCGCGCGGGAGTGCCTAGAGGCAGCGGCCTCACCGTCGACGTGTCCGCTGCCCTCGCCCTGCCTGGCGTCATCGGCGCGTGGTCGGCCGGCCAGATCGGCCTGGCCGATGACTACATGCCCAACCCCACGCCGCGACCGCAGGCCATCCGGCGTCCCGTGCTGGCGCGGGGCGAGGTTCGCTTCGAAGGCGACGCGGTCGCGGTGGTGGCGGCCGAGACCGACTATCAGGCGCACGACGCGGTCGACGCCATCGAGGTCGAGCTCAAGACTCTTGCGGATGAGGCGGAGGCGCTGCCGGCTCGGACTCACAGCATCGGCGAGGCCGCGCCGGCGTTCGAACGCGCGCCGGTGCGGGTGCGCGAGCGCCTGCGCATGGGGCGCATATGCGGCGCCGCGATAGAACCGCGAGCCGCTTTCGCTGACTGGGATGAGGGCAAGCAGGAGCTCGTCATCAAGGCGAGCGTGGGCGGTGTGTTCGGGCTGCGCGACACGGTCGCGCGGTGTCTGGGACTCGAACTTTCGCAGGTGATCGCACTCGCCGAAGACGTCGGCGGCAGCTTCGGCGCCAAGAACCCCGCCTACCCGGAATACATCCTCGCCGCGGCCATCAGCAGGCTGCTGAAGCGCCCGGTGCTCTGGGTCGCGAGCCGCTCCGAGGACGGGCATACCACGGGCCAGGCCCATGCGGCCGACCTCGACTTCGAGATCGCCTCCGACCAGGAGGGACGGCTGCTCGGGCTGCGCGGCAAGGTCGAGTGGCCGATCGGGGCGTATTTCGGATTCGGAGCGTTCCAGGACGGGAGCATGTCGTCGCACACGATGTCCGCATATCGGATGCCGGCGTTGGAGATCGAGGTGCAGCCACGCTACTCGGATTCGCCGCCCGTCGGATTCATCCGCGGTGGCGGCCGCCCGGTGGGGAATTTCGTGATCGAGCGGATGATGGACCGGCTGGCGCGCCGCCTGGGTCTCGATCCCATCGAGGTGCGCCGGCGCAACTTGATCCTGCCGTCGGAGATGCCGTACACAACGGGCCTGGGCACTATCGTTTACGACGGCGGCGACTATCCGCGCCTGCTGGACCTGGCCGTCGAGAGAATCGGGGCGGCCGGCGTGCGCGAGCGCCAGCGCGCCGGCGAGCCGGTCGGTGTCGGCATCGCCATGTGTGTGGAATCGACCGGGATCGGCATGGCGGAGCCATCACGTGTGGTGGTGCTGCCAGATGGCACCGCCAGGGTTTTCGTGGGCAGCACTCCGCAAGGCCAGGGCCATCAGACCTTCGTCGCCCAGGTGGTCGCCGACCGCCTGGGGTGGCCGATCGAGCGCGTCGAGGTCCGCGCCGGGGACACTCGCGACGTGGCCAGTTCCATGGTCACAGCCGGCAGCCGCAGCGCGCTCGAGCTCGGCAATTCGGTGTCGATGTCCGCCGTCGCCGCACGCAGGTCCCTGCTGGAGAAGGCTTCCGAGAAACTCGAGGCGGGAGCCGAAGACCTGGTGCTGACCGTCGAAGGCGTTGCCGTCCGTGGAGTGCCGCATCGGAGCGTGCCGCTGGCTGAATTGGTCGGCGATGGTCTCGAGGCGGCGGCCACGTGGGACTCGAAGGGCCGGCCCGCCTGGGCGTCGAGCTGTCAGGCGGCGCTGGTCAAGATCGATGTCGAGACCGGCGGCGTCGATGTACTTCGCTACGTCATCGCCCACGATTCCGGCCGGCCGATCAACCCGCTGACGCTCGAAGGCCAGCTCCATGGCGGCTACGCGCACGGGCTGGGCTACGCGCTGTTCGAAGAGGCCCTCTACTCTCAGGACGGCAACTTCCAGTCCTCGTCGTTCCTCGACTACACGATTGTCAGCGCACCCGAGATTCGAACCGAGCCGGAGCTCATCCACACCGAGACGGCGAGCACCCAGAACCCAGAGGGTTTTCGAGGCGTGGGGGAGGCGGGCACCATCGCAGTACCGGCGACGATCGCCAACGCGATCGAGGACGCGCTCTACGCGATGGGCCACACCGTGGCTGTGGACGAGGTGCCGGTCACGCCCATGAGGGTGTGGCAGCTGATCCACAGACAGGCGTCCGGTCGCTAGGCGTCGGCGCCGTTCGGTTCCAGGCTCGACAGCAGCTTTTTCAGCAGCCCGGCCAGCGCCTTCCTCTCGACAGCGCTCAGGCCGGCCATGAGCTCCCGTTCGCGTTCGATGTCGGCATTCACGGCCATCTCCAGTACGTGGCGTCCTGAGTCCGTCAGCTCGACGAGCACGCCACGGCGGTCGTCGGGGTGGCGGCTGCGTTTGACATAGCCCCGCTCTTCCAGCCGGTCCAGCCGGCTGGTGATGCCGGCCGACGACAGCATCAACCCCTTGAAGAGACGGGTGGGCGAGAGCTGCTGCTTGGGTCCGGCAAAACGGAGGGCGGCCAGCACGCCCACCTCTCCGCGGTTGAGCCCGTACCGGCCGAATGACTCTTCCTGGACGCGAGCCACGTGGAGGGCGATCCGCGAAAGCCGCGCCGTCACCTGGTAGGGCTCCATGTCCTGACGTGGGCGGACCGCGGCGAAATCGTCGAGCAGGGCGTCCGTCCAGTCTTTTTGGGCCACATCTCACAGCATACGGAATAGGTTTAACGGGAGCGAGATTCTCGATACCATGTATCTCGCTGCCGAGATATCATCGCCTCCGGCGACCGAGCTCGCCCTGCGTGAGTTCGACCATGTCTACTCCTTCATCTTCGCCCGGGTCGGGAATCGCGCCGACGCCGAAGACCTGACGCAGCAGGTCGCCGTCAAGGCCCTGCCGCGCCTTCGCAGCGGCTATCCGGAACCTGCTGTGCGCGCCTACCTGTACATGACGGCCCGTTCCGTGATGGCGTCCTTCTGGTCCCACCGCGCCCGCGTGCCCGAGGCCGAGCTTGCTGACGACATCTGCGTCCAGGGGCGCGGCGATGAGCTGGCGCCTCCACAGGCTGCGGCTGAGTGGGTGGAACGCACCCTGAGCGCCCTGCCCGCCAACTACCGGCGCGTGCTCGAGCTGCGGTTTTTGCGCGGCTACTCGCTGCACGAGACGGCCGCCGAGATGGGCAAGACCGTGGGCGGGATCAAGGTGATGCAGCTGCGGGCGCTGCGCGCGGCGGCTCGAGCCGGCTAGCCGCTCGGCTGGTCGTCGTCCCCGATCACCTCGCGGGCTCGCAGCCGATCGAGGCTCTGCATCCGCGCCTGCGCTCGCGGTCCGAGCCGGTTGAGCACGGCCGCCACCATCGCCTCGACGACCGCCGTCGAGCCGACGAGCGAATCGAACGGGCCAACCGTCTCGACGCTCGTGACCAGCACCTGGCGGGCGAACGCCGAGGCGGGCGAGAGCCACGGGTCGGTGAACAGCACGACGTTGCAGCTCTGGGTCGACGCGACGCGCGCGGTCTCGATGGTGTCGGCCTGGTAGCGGCGGTAATCGAAGACGACCAGCACATCGCCCTTGCGCATGTCGATGAGCTGCTGGGCCGGGTTGCTGCGTTCGGCGTCGACCATGGCGATGCCCGGCCGCAGCAGGTGGAGCTGGCCGGCCAGGTAGCGCGCCAGCTGGGCGCTGACCCTCCCGCCCAGCACGAGCACGCGCCGCCGGACGTCGGCCAGCAGCTCGACGGCCTCCTCGAAGTCGTGGTGCGATAGCTGGTCGACCGTTGCCTGCAGGCTGCGCCGCGACACCTCCAGGGAGTCCGTCAGGAGCGAGCCGGCGCCCCGGACCGGCTGCTCGTCGCGGTAGCGCTCCACCGGCGATGAAAGCCGGGCCTGCACCTCGTGCCGGAGCACCTCCTGGAACTCCGGGTAGCCCTTGAAGCCGAGCTTGGTGATGAACCGGGTCACGGTCGGCGGGCTTACTCCGGCCCGCTCGGCGAAGCGCGCGACGCTCTCCAGCCCGGCGATGGGGTAGGAGGCCAGGAGCACCCGGGCCAGCTTCCGCTCGGCCGGGCTGAGGCTCGCCAGGCGGTGCCGGACCAGCTCCCCGACCCTAGAGTCGGAGCCGGTGACGTTTGTTACATCTCGATCCATTGGCGCCCTTTTGGAGACATCCTTGACAAGAATCCTATCGGCTGTTAGCTTCGCCGCAAGCCCGAGTTGGGGGGCCAATTGCTGGCGGCGTGAAAGGGGAGGGCTCCTGCATGAGCGTTCAGGCCAAAGAATCCGACGTCGAGCTGCTCCATCGAATGGGCTACGCCCAGGAGCTCCGTCGAAAGATGTCGACGTTTTCCAACTTCGCGGTCTCATTCACGATCATCTCGATCCTGTCCGGCTGTCTCACCCTTTATGGATTCGGCATGAACGCCGGGGGCCCGGTCGTTATGAGCATCGGGTGGCCGCTGGTAGGGGTAATGGTTCTCCTGGTCGGCCTTGCCATGGCTGAGGTGTGCTCCAGCTATCCGACCGCCGGGGGCCTGTACTACTGGGCGGCCAAGCTCGGGGGCAAGAACTCCGCCGGCTGGTCCTGGTTCACGGGCTGGTTCAACCTGTTGGGCCAGGTCGGCGTCACCGCCGGCATCGACTTCGGGCTGTCGCTTTTCGCGGACGCTTTTCTCAACGCCGCCTTCGGCTATCCATCCACGCCAGGGTGGATCGTCCTCATCTTCGCGGTGGTCCTGTTCCTCCACGGGTTGCTGAACACGTTCGGCGTCTCCCTGGTGGCGCTGCTCAACGACATCTCCGTGTGGTGGCACGTCGTGGGCGTCTTGATCATCGTGGGCACTCTCACCTTCTTTGCCAGCCACCACCAGTCGCTGTCGTGGGTGTTCAGCACCTTTACGAACAACACAGGCTTCAGCTTTAGCGGAGCTCCCATCTACGTCTTCGCGATCGGGCTTCTGCTCGCCCAGTACACATTTACCGGTTACGACGCTTCGGCCCACATGACCGAGGAGACCCACAATGCCGCGATCGGTGGTCCACGAGGCATCGTGTGGTCGATCATCATCTCGCTGATCGCCGGCTGGGTGCTGCTGATCGGTGTCACCGCCGCCATCACCGACTACGCCGGGGAGGCGAGCGCTGTCACACCGGCCGCGCAAGTGTTCATAGACGCGGTGGGCAAGAACACTGGCCTGTTCCTGCTTCTGGTCGCCATCGGCGCCCAGTTCTTCTGCGGCATGTCGTCTGTCACCGCCAATTCACGCATGATTTACGCCTTCTCGCGGGACGGCGCGGTGCCCGGGTCGCAGTTCTGGCACAAGATCAACCCGCGCACGCGCACTCCGACCAACTCGATCTGGCTCGCCGCCGGCGGGGCCTTCATCCTTGGCGTTCCGTACCTGTGGAATCCGGCCGCGTACTTTGCGGTGACGTCGATCGCCACCATCGGCCTTTACATCGCTTACGGCATCCCAATTCTGCTGAGACTGATAGCCGGAGCGTCGTTCAAAGCGGGTCCCTGGCAGCTCGGGCAATGGAGTCGCCCCGTTGGCATCATCGCCGTCATCTGGATCGGGTTCATCGCGATCCTGTTCGTGCTCCCGCAGGCTTATCCGATCACGCCCCTCAACTTCAACTACGCCATCATCGCGGTCGGGGTGGTGTTGATCTACTCGGGTGGCTACTGGTTCCTTTCCGCCAAGAACTGGTTCAAGGGACCCAGGGTGC
>DASWBB010000082.1:0-2596 GCA_036390875.1 Candidatus Dormiibacterota bacterium | reverse complement strand
GGGCGCCTGTTTCCGGGTCGTGCCAGTCGCTGACGAGATAGGGCGCGTTCCGCGCCGAGGTCAAAAGACCCGACCTCCCAATGGCACGTCGACGCTTGGTTCGAGCAAGACAATGGCGCCCACGGGATCGGGTACGCCGAGGACCAGCACCTCCGAGCGCACCGGCCCGATCTGACGCGGTGGAAAGTTCAGCACCGCGATCACCAGCCGGCCGCGCAACTCGTCCGGGCGGTAATGAACCGTGAGCTGCGCGCTGGAGCGGCGGATGCCGAGCGGTCCGAAATCGATGCGCAGCTTGTACGCCGGTTTGCGGGCTTCGGGAAAGGGCTCGGCTTCGAGGACTCGCCCGACCCGCATGTCGACGCGCTCGAAGTCCGAGAAATCAATGGTGGCGGCTTCGACCAATATGCCTAGTGTAGTGTGCCCAACGTATGACGCTCACGCCGCAGGAGATGCGAGCGCTGTATCCGATCGCCGGTCGCTACGCCTACCTCGATCATGCGGCGAATGCACCGCTGGCGACGCCGGTGCGCTCCACCATGGAGGTCTACTTGGCCCGCATGACGGAGGAGCCGTTCGACCTGGCGCACTGGGAGCGGCTGCGCACCCAGGTTCGCACCCGGATCGCGGAGCTGCTCTCGGTCGGTCCGGAATCGATCACCTTTACCAAGAACACGACCGCCGGGCTTGGCCTGGTCGCGGCCGGCCTCGATTGGGAGGAAGGGGACAACATCGTCGGCGTCGATCGCGAGTTCCCGTCCAACATCTACCCGTGGATGGGGCTCAAGCGAAAGGGCGTCGAGCTCCGTCTCTACCGGCCGGATCAGGGCCGGATCGACATCAGGGCCGTGATACGGCTCTGTGATCGTCACACCCGCGTGCTGGCGATCAGCGCCGTCCAGTTCTGGAGCGGGTTTCGGGCCGACCTTGGCGCCCTCGCAACGGCGCTTCGGGGCCGAGACACCATGCTGGTTGTCGATGGTGTGCAGGCGGTGGGCGGCCTCTACGTGGACCTGTCGAAGACCCCGGTCGACTTCCTGGCTGCCGGCGCCCACAAATGGTTGCTCGGTCCGATGGGTGCAGGCTTCGCCTACGTTGGACCACGGATGCTCGACCGACTGAATCCGGTGATCATCGGACCCGAGAGCGTGGTCCGCGACACGGAGTACGTCGAGTACGACCTCACGTTCAAGCCGGGCGCCCGCCGCTTCGAGGAGGCCGCGCCGAATTATCCCGGCATTCTCGGCATGGGAGCCGCGGTCAATCTTCTGCTGCGCTGCGGGACGGCAGTGGTCGAAGACGTCGTGCTCCGGCTTGCCGATCGGCTGCGTGACGAGCTGCCCAGCCGCGGCTACGAGCTGGTCCTGAAGCCGGCAGCCCCGTCCGAACGTTCCGGCATCGTGTCCTTTCGTCATCCTCGGATGGTGCCGGCGGAATTGCACACCCGCTTGCGCGAGGCCGGCGTCATCATCTCACTGCGAAGTGACTTCCTGCGAGCCTCGCCCCATTACTACAACAGCGACGAGGATCTGGATCGCTTGCTGGAGGCGCTGCCCCAGTGACGTTGTGGCAGAAGGTCAAGCGTGAGCTTGGCCGCGAAACCCAACCGGTCGATACCGTGGTGCGGCTCATCATCCTGGAGCGCGCTGTCCGAGGGAGCTTGGTTTTCATTCTCGGGGTTGCCCTGCTGACCCGTAGCCGCAGCGTGGTGACGCTCGTCCGACAGTGGGTGGCCGAGCTCGATGTCAACCCGGAGCGGCGATTGATTCCGCGGGTGCTGAGCACCGTGCTTCGCCCCATCGGCCAGTTTTCCTCGCGAACAGTGCTAGTGATCGGGATCGGCGCATTGTGCTTCGGGCTGCTGGAGCTGACGGAGGCGATCGGGTTGGCGCGGCGGCGACGTTGGGCCGAGTACCTCACCGTAATCGCGGGCTGCATCGGTATCCCGCTGGAGGTCACGGAGGTGCTCGACCGCCAGACGCCGGTCCGCATCAGCATCCTGCTGATCAACGTGGCGATCGTGATCTACCTCGCGTGGCAAAAGCACCTGTTCGGCTTGCGCGGCGGGGTCGCGACCGAGACCGAGACCAGCTAGCGGCTGGAGGCGGACCCGGTCAAGGGGATGCCAACGCCGGATACGCCTAGCGGCGCGGCGTGGCGGGTGAGCATGCCGACCACGAACCCGAGCACACGATCGGCGGACGGGCCGTCCGAGATGGTGGCGAGCAGCGTGGGCTCGGGGTTGCGGAAGGCGCCGAGCAGGCCGGCGCGGGCGGCACGGGTGAAGCCGGGGGTGCCGGCTGGAACGAACGTCACTTTGATCTTGGTGTAACGGTCGCCGGCATGAACCAGGGTGAAGGGCGCCAGCTTCTGGATCTGCCAGGCTCGGATCTCTTCATTCTTCAGGCGGCGCCTGAGGGTGGCGATGAATTTCTTGCCGCCCGGATCCTTATCAGCGTAGATGGCGAGCTGCACGCCCACATGATACCTAGCTAAGAGCGACTAGGTCTTGCCGAGGTTTTCGAAGAAGCGCCGCATCGCCGCCCGAACCGGTTGGGGCTCGGCCGGATGGTCGAGACCGCCGACGGCAGCGTCC
>DASWBB010000081.1:0-5581 GCA_036390875.1 Candidatus Dormiibacterota bacterium | reverse complement strand
GGATCGGCATGACTCGCCTCCCCACGCACCGCTGGGGCCCCCGCGCCGCAGGCGCGGGAGCGGCCTCGCAGCGCGCCGGGTGGGGAGAAACAAGCTGGCACTGAGGATCGGCATGACTCGCCTCCCCACGCACCGCTGGGGCCCCCGCGCCGCGGGCGCGGGAGCGGCCGCGCAGCGCGCCGGGTGGGGAGAAGCAAACTGGCACTGAGGATCGGCATAACTCGCCTCCCCACGCAGTGGGGAGGTCGGCGCGCGCAGCGCGCCGGGTGGGGAGAAACAAGCTGGCACTGACGCTGGGGATAGAAACTAGCTGCGACGAAACCTCCGTCGCCCTGGTCGAAGACGGCCGGCGCGTGCTGTCGAACGTCATCCATTCCCAGGTCGACCTGCACAGGGACTTCGGCGGCGTCGTCCCCGAGCTCGCTGCCCGCGACCACCTCGAGCGCCTGCCGAGCCTCATCGGCCTGGCCTTCGAGAAGGCCGGAGCCGGCCCTGATGACGTCGGCCTGATCGCGGTCACACGCGGCCCCGGCCTGGCCGGCTGCCTGCTCGTCGGCGTCGGCGTTGCGGAGGGCCTGAGCGCGTCGTGGGCGCGGCCGCTCACCGGGGTCAATCACCTCTGGGGGCACATTTACGCCGCCATGCTGACTCGCCCCGACCTCGAGCCGCCGCTGCTGGGTCTGGTCGTGAGCGGGGCGCACTCGGACCTCGTGCGCATGACCGAACACGGACGTTTCGAGGTCATCGGCCGCACGCGTGACGACGCCGCGGGCGAGGCTTTCGACAAGGCCGCCCGCATGCTCGGGCTCGGGTACCCGGGCGGGCCCGCGCTCGACCGCCTCGCCCGCACGGGTGACCCGCGCCGGCAGCCGCTGCCGAAGCCTTCGCTGCCAGGCCTCGAGTTCAGCTTCAGCGGCCTGAAGACCGCCCTGCTCTATCGCCTGCGCGATCTGGGCGCCGCCATGACGCCGCAGGACAGGGCCGATCTGGCGGCGGCTTTCGAGCGTTCCGTGGTGGAGTCGCTGATGGAAAAGCTGGACGAAGCCCTGGACGGGAGGTCGGTTTCCGAGGTCGTCGTGGCCGGCGGCGTGGCCGCCAACACCCTGCTGCGCCGGCGGGCGGCCGAGGTGGTCGCGGGCCGCGCGCGCCTGACCATGCCCTCGCTCGAGCTCTGCACCGACAACGCCGCCATGATCGCCGCAGCGGGCTTCTTTGGCCCGGCCGGCCAAACGGCCGCAGTCGACCCCTCCCTAGGATGGGGCTGATGGGCGTCGACGGCTGGGTGGAGGTCTACCGCGGCGAGCGATTGCAGGCCGATCTGGTCGCGGCGGTCCTGAATGCGAGCGGGATTCCGGCCGAGGTCTTCGGAGACACCGCTTACGGCGCGGGCATCAATTTCACCGAGGCCCGGATCATGGTTCCGGACTCCCAGGCCAAGCAGGCCATCGAGCTCATCCGCAGCGGGGAAAGAAAGGCGCCCAAAGGGGTTTAGCGGCCTACTTCGGCTGGGTAGTAGAATTAGCAGTCGACCCCCCTGAGTGCTAAGCGCTCGGGCATGGGGACTGCTAACCAGATCAAATTCAGCTGAGGAGGGTATCTGCACATGAATCTGAGACCGCTGGGCGACCGTGTCGTGGTCAAGCCGTCGGAGAAGGAAGAGAGGACCAAGAGCGGGATCGTGCTTCCGGACACCGCCAAGGAGAAGCCCCAGGAGGGCACCGTCGAGGCAGTGGGGACCGGAAGGATCCTGGACAACGGCACCAAGGTGCCGATGGAGCTCAAAGTCGGCGACAAGGTGCTTTACGCCAAGTACGCCGGCAACGAATTCAAGGTCGACGAAATCGAGTACCTGATCGTGTCCGAGAAGGACGTGCTCGCGATCGTCGGAGCCAACGGCAAGACCAAGAAGTAAATAAGGCAAAGAGGGAAAGGTACATATGGCAAAGACAGTCACATTCGACGTAGACGCAAGACAGGCCCTCAAGAAGGGCATCGACACCGTGGCCCAGTCCGTGCGGATCACGCTCGGGCCCAAGGGCCGCAACGTGGTCCTCGAGAAGAAGTTCGGCGCTCCGACCGTGACCAACGACGGCGTCACGATCGTGCGCGAGATCGAGCTCAAGGACCCCATGGAGAACACCGGCGCGCAGCTGCTGCGCGAGGTGGCGACGAAGACCAACGACGTGGCCGGTGACGGCACCACCACGGCGACCCTTCTCGCTCAGACCATGATCAGCGAAGGCTTCCGCAACGTCACCGCGGGCGCCAACCCGATGCAGCTCAAGATCGGCATCCAGAAGGCGGTCGAGGCCGTGGTCGACGAGATCAAGAAGCTCTCGGTCCCGGTCAAAGGCCACGAGGACGTCGCGCACGTGGCGGCGATCTCCAGCCAGGACGAGCAGATCGGCTCTCTCATCGCCGACGCGATGGACAAGGTCGGCAAGGATGGTGTCATCACCGTTGAGGACAACCAGACCATGGCGACCGAGCTCGAGGTCGTCGAAGGCATGCAGTTCGACCGCGGCTACGTAGCCGCTTACATGGTCACCAACCCCGACCGGATGGAGGCAGTCCTCGAGGACCCCTACATCCTTATTACGGACCGCAAGATCTCCGCGATCCAGGACCTGCTCCCCGTTTTGGAGCGCGTGGTCCAGCAGGGCAAGCCGCTGCTCATCGTCGCCGAGGACGTCGAGGGCGAGGCGCTCGCGACTCTGATCGTGAACAAGCTGCGCGGAACGTTCACCGCGGTCGCCGTCAAGGCGCCCGGCTTCGGTGACCGCCGCAAGGCGATGCTCGAGGACATGGCGATCCTGACCGGTGGCCAGGTCATCAGCGAGGACCTCGGCCTCAAGCTCGACCAGACCAAGGTCGAGCAGCTGGGCAAGGCCCGCCGCGTCACCGTGACCAAGGACAACACCACCATCGTGGAAGGCGCCGGCAAGGCGGACGCCATCCAGGCCCGCATCAAGTCGATCAAGGCCCAGGTCGAGGAGACCACGTCCGACTTCGACAAGGAGAAGCTGCAGGAGCGGCTCGCGAAGCTCGCCGGCGGCGTCGCCGTGATCAAGGTCGGAGCTGCCACCGAGGTGGAGCAGAAGGAGAAGAAGCACCGCATCGAGGACGCGCTCAGCGCGACCAAGGCCGCGGTGGAAGAGGGAATCGTCGCGGGCGGTGGCACTGTGCTGCTGAACGCGCAGAAGAAGCTCGACGGCGGGCTCGGCCTCAAGGACGACCAGGCGACCGGTGTCAACATCGTTCGCAGGGCGCTCGAGGAGCCGCTGAAGCAGATCGCTCAGAACGCCGGCAAGGAAGGCTCCGTAATCGTCGAGGAAGTCCGCAAAGGCAAGCCGGGCTTCGGCTATGACGCCCTCAACGACAAGTACGTAAACATGTTCGAGGCCGGCATCGTCGACCCGGCCAAGGTCACGCGCTCTGCGCTGCAGAACGCCGCGTCGATCGCCGCGATGGTGCTCACCACCGAGGCGATGGTCACCGAGGTTCCCGAAGAGAAGCGGGGCGGTGGCGGCGGCGGCATGCCAGGCGGCATGGGCGACATGATGTAAATAAGCGCCTCCCCACTCGTGGGGAGGTCGGCGCGCAGCGCCGGGAGGGGAGACCCGCCTAGGCTCTGCGGTTCAAAGGAGCTCCGCGTGAGGGGCTCCTTTCTTTTCCACCCGGTTCGCCCAGAGGGATGATCCCGCGCAGGCCGACGATGCGTCGCCCGGCGAATGTGACTGCGAACGGCAGCAGCAGCATGATCGCCGCCACCACCATCGACAGCGAGTCTGGGAGGTGCTGCGGATCGCGCAGGCCGAGGTAGGTGAGGTAGCCGCCGGCGGCCGCGGTCAGCCCGACCACCAGGACCGCCGCCCCGATCACCCAGACCCGATACTCGAGGTACAGGGCGGCGGCGCGGATGCTTGCGAGCCGGAGCAGCCACCAGGCGGCGAGCCCGTTGAGGACCAATCCGCTCAGAACGGCGCAGCCGGCGATGACGAGGCGGAAGGCGGTCAGGTGCAGCATCACGAAAGCGGAGGCGTTGACCGCGAGGATGCCGACGGGCGTGATCACGCCCAGGGTTACGAGTACTACTTCACGAACGCGGCGAGAACGCTGGTTAGTGGCCGCAGCCGCAGGCTTGTGCGCCGCCGGCGTCGTCGCCGGTGTCGAACGAGTGGCCGCACGAGCACGAGTGCACGGCGTTCGGGTTGTGGACCGTGAACCCGGCGCCCATCAGGCTGTCGACGTAGTCGATCTCGCTGCCGCGGATGTAGGGGGCGCTGAAGTCGTCGATCACGATCTGGACGCCGTCCTGGTCGATGGTGATGTCCTCGGCGCGCCGCATGTCGTCGAAGGCCATGCCGTACTGCATTCCCGAGCAGCCGCCGCCGCTCACGAAGATGCGAAGGGCCAGCTGGGGGTTGCCTTCCTTGGCGAACAGTTCCTTGAGGCGTGCCTGGGCGTCCGGGGTGAGTGAGACGACAGCTTGTTCGATCACGTTTGGGATGTTACCACGGGCGCCTGCGGCAGCAACACGGCGTAAAGCGCCGACGTCGCGGGTGCCGGCACCCCCGCCCGCTCAGCCCGCCGCGACAGCTCACCCTGAAGCGTCTCGACCTCCATCCGCCTCCCGGCGATCAGGTCGTCGTACAGCGAGGAGTAGAGGTTGGGCGGGAGGCCCGCCATGTTGGTGAGAGTGCGCTCGACCAGGTCCTCGGGCAATGCCACGCCCTCGGCCCGGGCGACGTTCACCCCTTCTTCGAGGACCTGGCGGAACAGGTTCCATGACGGCGGTGTCTCTCGCACCACACCGATCGGTTGGCGGGTGGCGGCGGTCAGGCCGGACTGGGCGCAGATCAGCACGTACTTGGTCCAGAGCGCTGCCCGAATATTGTCCACGAGGCGAGCGTCGATTCCCGCCCGCTGGCAGGCCGCCAGAAAGGCTTCAAGTCGTGGCGTGCGCCGCCCGTCCAGCTCACCGAACACGATCCGGGCCGGGCCGCCGGTATGGCGAATGACGCCCGGCTCGACGATGCCGGCGAAGATGTAGGCCGCTCCGCCCGCGACCCGCTCAGCGCCGATTCTGGCCGCGAGCTTCTCCTCGTTGTCGATGCCGTTCTGCAGCGAGATGACCACCGAGTCGGGACCAAGCAGTGGCGGCAGCGACGCTGCTGCGCTTTCGGTGTCGTACGACTTGACTGTAAAGAGGATGACCTGTGAAGCTCCGATGCCGGCCGGGTCATCCGTCGCGTGCGTGTCGGCCGGCCCCAGGTCGCAGTCGCCGAGCACGCTACGAATTCGCAAGCCGCGCTCGCGCATGGCGGCGAGATGAGCGCCCCTGGCGAGAAAATGAACGTCCTCGCCGGCTTGGGCGAGCCGGGCCCCGAAATACCCGCCCACCCCGCCGGCGCCGACGACGGCGATCTTCATCCGGCGCGAGACTCCTTCACCGGGCTCAGCCGCGGCCTAGCTTGAACCCCTTCTTGGCCTCTTTCTTGCCCTCGGCCGCGGTCGACCCGGCGATCAGCTGGGCCAGCGTTTCGGCACCGCGCGCGATGGCGCTCTTGGGATCGGTGAG
>DASWBB010000080.1:0-44394 GCA_036390875.1 Candidatus Dormiibacterota bacterium | reverse complement strand
GCACCGGTCGAGGGCAAGCGGATGCAAGTTGAGCTTCAGGAAGGCGCGGAGGCCGTCGGGATCGGCGTCCCTGATGTCGAACCAGCTCTCCCCCAGGCTGGCCAGATCACCTGTGGGCCAGGCCGTGGGGACCGGTTGGCGCCGGAGGGTTCCCGCGCTGAGCCGATACCACTCGATCATCATCGTCGGGGCCCGATCTTAGTCGCAGCCGACAAATGGCGGAAGGTCTAGCCCGGTTCAAGCTGAGCGGCGCGGCCGGCGGGGCGAGGGGCTAGACGCCGGCGGCGCCCTGTTCAAGCCGGTCGCAGTGGGTCCTAATTAGGTCGAGGACGCCGCTCCCGAGTTCAATTCCAGAGTTCAAATAGTGTCCCCTCCCCCCGACCAAGTTTTTGAATTCAAATGCCAGGATCCGTCATCCCTTGGACACCTATTTGTTGCAGCAGCCCTAGTTGGTCAGAGATTTCCCACTCATCAACGACTCGGCCACCCTCCAGGCGATAGATCGCAATCTGCCTAACCGAGATGGTTCGCCCGGTGGGCGAGGCGCCAAACAGTTCGCCTTTGTGCGTTCCGGTGAAAGTGAACACACCAACAACTTTGTCTCCAACCGCCAACAACTCGTCAATCGAGATGTGTAGGTCGGGGAATCCACCCAGATATGCGGCAATGTAGGCCCTGACCGCCTCTCGTCCTGAAGGCGCTCCTTCTTGAGCCGTGCGTAGCGTGTAGGCCGGTGAGACGTATCGATCTACGGCGGTTGGGTCTCGATGATTGAACAGGTCCTCCTCCATGTTGCGCACCACAGCGAGGTTGTCGTCGATCATTCCAGCTCCCTCCAGCGAGATAAAGGCCGTCTGCCCGATCTCAAGCGTACTATGTACAATGTACACAGTACGCTATTTGTTCCATGCCTAACGAACGGACCGGCGCCGGCCACCCTACGCGGACCTTGGCTCTGCTGTGGCGTGACCCCACGGTCGTACCGCGGCACGGTCCTCGCCTAGGTCTGAGCATCGACGCCGTGGTGACGGCGGCCACTCACGTTGCGGACGCGGAGGGACTGGAAGCGGTGACGATGCGCCGGGTGGCGAAGGCGCTCGGTGTGGTGCCAATGACCCTTTACACGTATGTGCCCGGCAAGGCCGAGCTGCTCGACCTGATGCTCGACGCCGTCTATACAAGCATGCCCAGGCTCGACACCTCCGGCCAGCCGTGGCAAAAGCGGTTGGCCGCGATCGCCGAGGAGAACAAGGCGTTGTTCGAAGACCATCCCTGGGCGGCGACGATCTCGACCATTCGGCCGCCACTCGGTCCGGGAATGATGGCCAAATACGAGCACGAGCTATCAGCTCTCGAAGGTCTGGGCCTCGACGATGTCCTGATGGACGCTTCGCTCACATATCTACTTAGTTTCGTGCAGGCATGGGCGCGTGCAGCTGCTGACGCTCGCGCGATTCAGCACGACACCGCGATGGACGACAACGAATGGTGGGCGACCAGTGGTCCCCTGCTCGCCCGCGTGCACGACGAGACGGCTTATCCCATCGCTGCTCGTGTCGGGTCAGCGGCGGGCGCTGCCCACGGCGGCGCGTATAGCCCCAGTTACGCCTACACGTTTGGCCTGGAGTGTGTCCTGGCCGGCTTGTCTCAACTCATCGAATCCAACTGAAGCGGCACTCGCGAAGGGCGCCTTCGAGCAGGTCGATGGCCTTATCGAATTCTCGGACAAGCGCAGGGTTGCCCGCGAACATCGGTGGAGAGTACGTCATCGATTAATGAGCGTGCCGCATCAGGCGAGCTCTATTCGAATTGCCGCGATGGGGTTTCGGCGATGCTCGTCAGAAGTCGAAGCGGCCGTCGAAGTGCTTGGCCACGTCGGGCCGGGTCAGCTCATAGATGGCGATGCGGTGGCCCGCCGGGAGGGTGAACGAGCAGCACGGCCCCATGGGTATCTCCAATGTCGATTTCTTCTTCCAGCCTCGTTGCTTCAGTTCGCGCATGGCCTCGTCGAGGTCGGCCACGCGGTATATGAACACCGGGCGGTCGCCTTCCAGGTGATCGGTCAGGAGGATGTGAGGAGGGCCGTCGGTGAGCTCGACCTTGGCCACGCGCGCGCCCATGCCTTCGATGGCGAACGCCACCCGTCCGCCGAGAACCTCGCTGAAGTAGCGCGCGTCGGCCGCGACGTCGCTGCTGGGGGTGTAGAGATAGTCGAGCTGCTCGAACGGTGACGCCGGGGCTCGATGCTTGGGCCTGGAGGCCATCCCCGCCCAGGTTAGACCACTCCTTATTGGATGGCGAGCGCCGGCCGCGAAGCCTCTTCGTCGAGTGACCTCAATAGAGCGCTGACCACCACCGGGTCCAGATGCGGACCCGCGGCGTCTTCGAGAACGCGACGCGCCTCCCGCTCGTCTCGCGCCCGCCGGTACGGACGGTCGGAGGTGAGCACGTCGTACATGTCGGCGACGGCCACCACACGAGCTTCGATCGGAATCGCGTCCGCCACCAACCCATGCGGGTAGCCGGTGCCATCCATGCGCTCGTGGTGGTAGAGCACGGCGAGCAGCGCACGCTCGAAGTTCCCAGCCCACTGAAGGATCTTCAACCCAACCTCGGGATGGGTCCTCATGAGCTTCCATTCCGAGTCGTCGAGCGGGTCGTGCTTGTGAAGGATGGAGCCCGGGATCCCCAGCTTGCCGATGTCGTGCAGAAGCCCGGACCGGGCCAGGACTCGCTGCTCTGCCGCCGTCATTCCCAGCTGGCGCCCGATCCGGACGCACAGGTGACCGACCCGGCCATTGTGAGCGCGGATCTCACGGTCGGAGATGTGCACGATGCGTGCACGTCCGGGCCTGTACTGGGATGCCCCCGACAGCGGACTCGGGATCACGATTGCCAACCGCTACCCCCTGTGGCTTCTAGTGGCTATTCAGACCAACAACGAAGCAGTCGAGAGGGTTGGTCGCTCAGTCGGGGCTCAAAGAGCAGGCCACCAGGGCGCTGCAGGCGGTTTGAACGGGGATCCCCAGCGAGAGGGCCTCGATGCCGGACCCTTCGAACTTGGCCGACGCGACCGCCACCACCCGCCCTCGGGCGTCGACCACGGGGCCGCCGCTGTTGCCGGGGCTGATGGGGGCGGAGAACTGAACATAGTCGCTCCCCTCCAGGCTTCGGAACCCCGAGATCACCCCAGCGGACACGCTGCCGCCCAGCCCAAGGGGAGACCCGATCACCATGACAGCCTGGGCCAGGACGGGCCGCCCGGGAGCCGTCAGCAGGACTGGGAGAATCTGGCCGACGTGGATGACCGCCAGGTCATCATTCGGATCCACCCGCGCGATCGTGCCCTTGAGGCTCCGATCGCCCTGGCGGACGTCGACGGTGACGACGCCCGCGCTCCACGCGTCGGCGATGACGTGAAAGTTGGTCACCACCTCTGACCCTCCCGCGCCGGCGCGAGCGACCCAGCCGGACCCGAGGCCGTAATCAGTCTCGATGGTGAAGACGGAAGGCTCGGCATTCCTGGCAATCGACGTCCAGTCGGGCTGGGCGTCGACCTTCGCCTGCAGCGTCTGGACCTCCGCGCGTAATCCCTCGACTGATTGCCGTTGCGAGCCCATCGCGTGAAGCGCCCACCCGAGGCCCGCTACGGGCGCCGCGACCATCAGCATCACGGCGGCGGCGGCAACGACAGTCCACCCCGGGAGGTCGCGCAGCCGGCGGCGGCCGGGCGCGGCCGGCCGGATCCGGACTTCGGACCGGATGCCGGCCAGCGCTCCACGGTCGCGCGCGATCGTTCCCATTTCCGACTAGGTGAGCGGCGCCGCCATCGCCGACTCGGCCTTGGCGAAGCTGAGCATCGCCGCGTCGAGCTTCTTGAAACCTTCCTTGATCTTGGTGTCGTCGTTGGTGTCCATACCCGTGATCAGCTCCTGGTCTGCCGCCATCGCGGCGCTGAGCGAATCGCCGAGCAAGGTGTCAGCGTTGGCGAGCGCCGGCGGAACCACGGCACCCGAGCGCGCTGCCTGGAAGGCCTTCATGTCGGTCAGCATGTCCTGCGAGGAGGTGCGGCAGGTTACGTAGGAGTCGCAGGCGGTGACGTTCTCATAGTCGGTGGTGACCTTCCCGCTGTTGAGCACGTAGAGCTTCACGTAGGCGTCGGTGGTCTGGCGCGCGGCGAGCTGCTTCTGGGTGTCGGTCAGCGTGGCCTGCGTCGACGCGAGCTGGCGCCTGGCGGCATCTCGCTGCCCGGTGGTCGTGTAGAGGAAACCACCGAGCGCGCCCGCCACGATGAGGCCGATGACGGCGATCCCCGTCGGGACGATCCAACGAGGACGCCTGCGCGGCGCCGCCGGCGCCTGGGCCGGAGCCACCGCGACCTGTGTTCCCCACGGCGGGGTTTGCGGCGGAGGGGGCAGCTCGTAGGTGGGCTGCAACGCCACGATTGGCGCCGGTTCTGCGACGGCAGCCGTGGTCCTGACCTCACCGTCGCTCCCGACGGGCGGAAAACCGAGGGACCCATCTTCCGGGTTGACAGACATCTTCTTGATCTCCTGCTAACGCGTGGCCTGCAATGGGACCACCGTAGGCAGCGACCTCCGAGGTGTCGTCAGCGGATGTACTGATCTTTAGTTGGGGTAGGCCTAGATCGGGGCCTGGGCGATCCGGGCCCTGGCCGCGGCGCCGGGAAGCGCGATGAAGCTGACCAACCAACCCACCATGCCCGTTACGGGCACGGCACCCGTCCAGATGGTCGGTTCCCACCACACGCCGGTGGTCGCCCCGAGGACCAGCAGGTAGGAAGCCGTGATGGCCGCGGGCGCCAGGAACATGAAGGCGTGAAAGGCATACGGCCGTTCCGGTGAAGGGCGGAGAACGTAGAAGAGAAAGTCTCCGACCGCGCCCGCCAGCAGCGCCACGGCCACGAGCTCGGTGTGGTTGGCGACGAGGCTGACCAGAAGAGCGTTGATCGTGAGGATCACCGTCACAGCTCCGATCGGAAGGTCGAACCTGCGCACGAGGATCACCAGGAGCCCCACCACCATCGCGGCGTACAGGATGAGACCGATCATCCCCAGCTCCTCCTCCATCCACCCCGGGCCGCGGGGATCGGCCACGGTTCCTGCCGCCCACCGGTCGATGAACGGTTGATCGAACTGGAGGAAGAAGGTGAGCATCGAGAGCGTGAGCGCGCCCGAGATGATCGCCGGCCAGGTCGCGCGGTTCCCCCCTCGGCGGACAGCCGCACGCAGCGGACCGCTGACGATGAGCCCGCCCGTCAGCATCAGGAACAGGTGCGGCGGGCTGAACAATGCCGCGACGCTGAGCTCGATGCCGAAGCGACTGTGCCACAAGAAGTCGAGCGCCCCTCCGATGCCGAAGAGCACGGTGCCGAGGAGCGACACGCCGTACCCGTCGGGGAGCAGCTCATCCCAAGTCCCGAAGCGTCTGTAGTTGCGGATGACATTGAGGCCGAGAAAGATCCCGATGACCGTCATGCCCGAGTACAGCAAGAAATGATAGGGAGTGAAAAAGTTGGTCTCGGGACGGGTGAGGTTGTGATGGTGCCAGGAGTCCAGGTATGCGCCTGCCATCAACCACACGCTGAGCACCACGAACGTCCAGGTGAAACGCGCACTGGCCGCTCCAGGCTTTCGCGGCGCGCGTAGGGGTGTCGCGGTTGTGGTCGCCATCAACATCCTCCTTCCTGCTCCTCAGTAACTCCGCCGCGCATTGTTTCGTTTCGCAGCTCCGCGCGCAGCCGCTGAAGATCGGACTGTACGGCCGGGTCCAGGTCGAGCGCGACCGGCTCGCGTGGCGCAGGCGAGGTGGTGCGCGAGGCCTCGCTCAGGCTCGCGTCCAGCAGCCGGCCGGCGGCTGCGATTCGCGAAAGCACGAGATACCTCGGAGCTTGCGATGCCATCAGACGCGTCAGGTTGTCGAGCTCCTGCAGAAGGACCCGCCGGCGCCGAAGCGCCAGGCCGGCCAGGTGGTCCTGGCCGTCGGCCAGGGCTGAGGCCGCCCGATCCCAGAGCTCCGGCAGCTTATGCCGGATCGCCGCGAGCTTGAGCTCTACCCCGCCGGGCGCTCCATCGGCCTTCACATCGAACGGAATGCTAGGGGCGGCCCTGGCGGCGGGTCATCAGTAAGGCCACGGAGACTTAAGATTCGCGCGGGCACGCCGTGTTCGAAAGGGAAGGGGTAATGGCGGCCATCGCTCTTGTTCTCGAACGCGCGCGAGCCGGGCAAGGGCAGGCTCTATTCGTGATCGGTGAAGCCGGGCTCGGCAAAACGAGCGTGCTCGAGGCCGCACGCGAGCAAGCCTCCGGGTTCACGGTCGGCGTGGGCCGCGGTCAAGCCATGGAGGCGACGCTCCATTTCGGGATCGTCAGCGAGGCGCTGCGAGGGGTTGGAGCCGGAACCCCGCTCGACCTCCCCAGGAGCGCGGCCTCGGCCGGGCTGGATGCGCGAGCCGCGTACTTCTACGCCACCATGCGTCACCTCGAGTCGATCACTCAGCCCGCCCTCATCCTGCTCGACGACCTCCACTGGGCCGACCATGACTCGCTGGCCCTGGTCTCGTTCCTCAGCCACCGGCTGAGCTCCGTCCCGGTCGCTCTCGTGGCCACGCTTCGGCCCTGGCCGCGAGCAGCCCTTGACCTCGCCCGCCACCTGGCTCAGCAGGGTCAGGCTCAACTGGAGCAGCTGATGCCGCTCAGCCCGCCGGCGGCGACGGCTCTGCTCACCGAGCAGATGGGAGCTGACCTGCCCGAAGAAACCATCGACCGCGCCTGGGCGGCGAGCGGCGGCAACCCGCTGTTTCTGGAAGAGATCGCGCGCCACCTTCGCGGCGGACGAAGCCTGGCGGACCTGGACGAGCGCGGCAGTGAGGCCACAATCCTGCTCTCGCGAATCGCGGGTCCAGGCGCCGACCTTCGCTACGCACACGCCGCGAGCGTTTTCGGCATCGAGTTCCGCCCGCTGCTCGCGGCCCAGGTGGCCGGCCTCGATGACCGCGAAGCGACAGACGCCCTCGGGGTTCTCGTCGACACCGGGCTCGTCCGGCCTGCGCAGGCGGGCTGGGCGCAGTTCACCCATCCCCTGTTTCAGCAGGCGCTGTATGAGGACATGGCGCCGCCGGTCCGCGAGCGATGGCACGCGTCCGCCTTCCGCCACCTCCTCGCTCACGGCGCCCAGCCCGCGGAAGCAGCCGAACATGCGGTGAGCGGGCAGATGCTCGGCGATGCGGAAGCCATCGCCGTGCTGCAGCGAGCGGGACGCGCCGCGCTGGCCGATGGAGCGGTGGCCACGGCCCGCCAACGCCTCCAGGCCGCCGTCACCCTGGCCGGCGACAGCGCGTCGCCACAGCTTTTGGTGGGGCTCGCCGAAACGCTGCTCTCGACGGGCGAGCCGGCCAAAGCGGTCGCGATCTATGGACGGATTCTCGAGAGCGCCACTGCCGTTGGCGCTGATCGGGCGCGCGTTCACCGCATGCTGGGACGTGCCCTGTTCGTCAGCGGCGACGCCCGGGCCGCGGAGGCCCAATTCACCGCGGCCGCCGAGCTCGGACTGGCGGGCACGGACACGACCCCGGCTGTCGAGGCGCTGCTCGACCATTCGACCGCGTGCTGGATCGTCGGCAGCATCGCGCGCGCGGTGGACTACGCGTCCCAGGCGCGGCAGCTCGCACAAGAAGCAGACCCGGACGTGCGGCGCCGGGCCGAATCCAACTGGGCGTTCGCGACGTTCGTCTCGGGTTCCGCCGAGGGCCTGCCCGTCGCGGCTGCGGCCGCCGCCGAGGCCGAGCTCAACCCCCTGAATGAGACCGTCGACCCGACCTGGGGATGGGGTCCGCTCGGCAACTACATGTTCATGTCGGAGTTCACGGAGGCTTACGACGAAGCGGGTCGCGTGCTTGAAGTCGCCTATCGCGCCGCCGAGCAGCTCGGCGCGCCGATGGCGATCGGCCTCCTCGACTCACTGCGCACGAATGCACTCATCAGGCGCGGCCAGCTGAGCCAGGCACTGATCCAAGCCGAGCATGCGATCACGATGGTCGACCTGATTCCGTCGCTGGCCGGCTTCGCGTGGGTGGCGCAGGCGGGCACCGTGCTCGAGCTTGGTCGCATAGACGAGGCAGCCGCGTGGTGCGACCGCATCGAGAAGCTCCCGCAGTCCCTGATCCTGCGGCTCTGGACTCAGCGTATGCGAGGCATCATCGCCGGCCGTCGCGGTCAGCAGCAGCAGGCCAGCGACCTGTTCTTGGTGGCGGAGGCCATCGCCAACCAGGCCGGCCTGTTGGAACCCTGCGTGGTGCCGTGGTCGCGGGACGCCATCACGGCGCACGTGGCCTGCGGCCGGCTCGACGACGCCGCGCGCGTGGTCGCCTGGCTCGAGGCGAGGGCCGCGAACCTGCCCTGCCGCTGGCCGCGCGCAACCGCGGTGTTCGGCCGCGCCCAGCTGGCCGAGAAGGCGGGTGAGAACACGCTCGCCGAGGCCCTCTATCGCGAAGCCCTGGCGATCTACGCTCAGATCGAACAGCCCCTGTCGGAGATCAGGACCATGATTTATTTCGGACGCTTCCTCCGCCAGGTCGGCAAGTCCGTGGAGGCGCGGCCGTATCTGAACCGGGCGGCTGACGTCGCGACGGAGGCCGGCGCGATGTGGCTGACCCAGCAGGCGATGGATGAGCTGCATGCGGCAGGCGGGCGCCAGCGCAAGCACCTCGGCCCTGACGACCTCACGCCCCAGGAGCGGCGCGTGGCCAGGCTTGCCGTCGACGGTCTCAAGGTGAGGCAGATCGCAGAGTCCCTGTCGCTGTCGCCTCGCACTGTTGAGACCCACCTGCAAAAGGTGTATCAAAAGCTCAACGTCTCCTCTCAGATCGAGCTCATCAAGGTCGGCCTCCCTCCGCAGAACAGCGACTAGCCGTCCACACAGCCGGCGCAGGCGGCGACCAGCGCCTGGTTGAAAACCTCGGGCCGCTTGACGCACACGAAGTGATCACCCTCGACCTCGTGGACGGTCGGGCGGCCGAGTACACGGCAAAGCTCGCGCTGGATTTCCGGAGACACGACCTGGTCCTGGGTGGTGAGCACCACGGCGCTGGGACGCGTCACGGCCCCCAGCCAGCCGCTCGAGTCGAATCCAACCGCCTCGATCCCCGCCTGGAGGATCGCGCGGGTGTCGTGCTTCGAGACCTGGTCCATCACCCAGCGGCCCTGCCCGTCACCTGCGGATCGAGGAGCGAGCACGGCCATCATGACCGCACGCCGCAGCCGGGCGGGGGCGAACAGAGCCGCGCGTGTCAAAAGACGAATTGCCGAGCCTCCTCCGGCCGATGCGAAGTTGTGCGCGGTGGCGCAGAGAACCAGACCTGCGACCAGGTCGGGATGACGGCGCGCGAAGAGCTGCGCCACCAGTCCGCCCAGCGAGTAGCCGACCACGATCACGCGGCCGAGGCCGAGAAGCTCGACGATCGCGGCCAGGTCGTCGGCACACTGCGCGCCGTCGAACCTGCGCGTGGGGATGCCGTCGCCGTGCCCTCGCAGGTCGGGGGCGACGACGCGGAAATGGGCGGCGAGCTCGGGGACCGCGAGCGACCAGTTGAGGTCGGCGCTCGCCAGCAGTCCGTGCACCAGGAGCACGGTCGGCGCTCCGGCGGGGCCCTCCGCCTCGCGGACGAAAATCGTGCCGCGGCCCGGCAGATCGAGCCTCCGCCCGGCGGGCATCTCCGTCGCGAAATGCAATTCCGCGAGGTCGAGCCGCTCCAGGCCCGTGCGCTTGACGGCTGGCCGGCGACGGTTGGCTTGTCGACTGTTCCAGAACATCTGGCTCCTCCTTCCGGCCCGGTTGGGCTCGGTGAGGCGGAGCCTCGAAACAGACCTCTCCCGCTGAGGTCCGAATCAGGTACGCAAAGAGTTGGATCACGAACGCGAGACTGGTCCAGCGCCGTCCGTGGACTGGTCTATGCGACTGGTTTAAGCCTCCGAGGCTTGGGTCAGGCGGAGCCCGCGGTCTCCTCGAGCTCCTTCAGGCGGTCGACCAGGCGGCGGACGCCGTAGGAGCGGCGGTTGAAGTACGCGGCGCGGCTGAGCCCGACGCGTCTCTCCACCGCGTAGTGGCCGCCGATGCGGCGGACGTAGTAGAGGCTGAGAATCTCACCGGCCTGCGCATCGACCTGCGTAGGGGAGGTGCGCAGCGATGAGATCGCGTCTTCCATGACCTGCCGCAGCGCAGCGGCGTTGTGCGCGGGGAGGCAGCGCATCCCCACCAAGGGGCTCTCGGCGAGATCTCTCAGGTTGTTGAACACCTTGAGCGCGTGCTCCAGGCGCTCGACCGTGATGTCGGGAGCCAGTGGGCTCGAATCCTGGTCGAGCGGCGGCCACAGGACGGCGGCCGCCCTGGCCACCTCGCGATTCGGAAACATGAAGTAGCTCACCAGCCAGCCCACGAGCCCGCAGGCCAGGATGCTGCCGTAAATCACATCTGGCCCCCAGTAGGTGCCGCCCTCCCAGATTGCGATCTCGAGCAGGTAGACGGCGGGGAGCAGCCCGCCCGTCACGGCAGCAAAGACTCGCAGCTGGGTGAGCCGGTCCGACCGCGGCCGGGCCCAATAAAGCAGCAGATCGCTGATCACGCCCACAACAGCGGCGACGCCGACGTACTGGAAGTTCCCCAGCTGAGTGCACACGAGCAAGGCGGTGGCGGTCAGCATCACGGTGATGCTGCCGCGAGGCAGCCGGATCTGACGGAGAAGCATGAGGATCGTGGCGGTTACGATCGCGGCCTGCATCATCAAGCTCAGGGCGCCGAGCTCCTCCCCTATGAACGCGTAAGGATTCGCCGGCAGCCCATGGAGTTGGGTTGCCCACACGTTCACGTACGGATGGTCCCATTGAGAAAAGAACGTGATGACGGCGAAGAGCAGCGTCGACGAGATCAGGGCGGTGGGGCCGGCCACCAGCTCGCCCCGGCCGATCGCGGCTCGAAGTGGACCCGTCACGATCAGGCCGCCGGCCGCGATCTGGATCAGGTTGGATGGCCTGAAAATCGCCGGCAGACCGAGGACTTCGGGTCCATATACGTCTTGCCACCAGATCCCGCTGAGGATCCCGACGGCGAAGATGGCGCACCCGAGGGCCGACAGCAGGTAACCGTCGGGGAGTATCGACTCCGGCCGCCGTTCACGCAGCCACCGCGCCAGCGCCGTGCCCGTCAGGAACAGCGTGACCAGCAGCCAGGCCGATTGCGAGGGGGCGTGCGCCCACGCCTGCGGGGCAAGGTGCCGGTCTATCCAGGCGTCGTAGTAGCCGGCCACGACCAGAAGCGTCGCGAGCACGGAGAACGCCCAATCGAAGCGTGACCCGGGCCAGGTCGACGGGTCGAGGCCGGCGAAACGGCGAGCGCTGCCCACAGTGGGACACAGGATGCAGTGCGAATGGCGGCACCGCAAGCGCCGGGAGTGCTGCTAAGGGTCGGTTCCGTACATCGGGTTAACGGGACCATGGCCTTGGCCCAGCTCGAGAGAGTGCTCGATGGCGCGTTCGATGAACGCCTTGGCCGCCCGCGCCGCCTCCAATGGTGCCTGGCCCTTGGCCAGGCCCGCCGTGATCGCCGCGGAGAAAACACAACCGCTGCCGTGGGTGTTCTTCGTCTTGATTCGGCGGCCGGCCAGCTCGACCAGGTCCGAGCCATCCCAGTAGACGTCGATGGCTTGGGCCTCGTCGGAGTGGCCGCCCTTCACGACGGCGGCCCGCGGCCCGAGCGCGACGAGGTCGCGCGCCGCCTGGCGCCGATCGTCCAGGGTCGGCAGGGCGCGGCCCAAAAGCACCTCTGCCTCAGGGATGTTGGGCGTCACCACCGCGGCCAGCGGCAGCAGATACCTGTACAGCGACGCGATGGCGTCGCTGTGAAGCAACCTCGCTCCTCCCTTGGCGACCATGACCGGGTCGACGACCAGGTTGGTGATCCCGTGCTCCCTGATCGCCGCCGCCACGGCCTCGATGATCTCCGCGCTCGCGAGCATCCCGGTCTTGGCGGCCTGCACTCCGATGTCCTTGACGACCGCCTCGATCTGGGCGCGGATCACGCGGACCGGCACCTCGTGGATTGCCGAGACCGTGAGCGTGTTCTGGGCGGTCACGGCCGTGATCGCCGACGTCCCGTGCACGCCGAACGCGGCAAAGGTCTTGAGGTCGGCCTGGATTCCCGCCCCTCCGCCGGAATCGGAACCTGCGATCGTCAGCGCCACAGGTGGTTTCACGCAGGTCGCAGGCGGCGCGCGCCCCAGTAGACCGCGGCAGCCACCGCGATGCTCACCAGACCGCTGGTGTCAGCTCCATGGAGGCGGCCGATCAGAGCGTCATTGAAGAAGTGCGGCGAGGAGATCAGGTTGCCGAAGAGATTGTCGTAGTTGACGAACAGCAAGCTGGCCGCCGTGCCCGTCAGCCACGCGACGATTGCAAGCTGCGGTCGGGCTTTGCTCTCGAACACGAAAAAGCTCAGGAGCACGACCGCGGCCCATGCCGGCGCCCACAGGTACGTGAGGATGAGGAAGTCCTCGTAGGCGACGTGGAGGTCGCTCACGAGCACCGCGTACGCGGCCAGCGCCGTGCCGATGATGCCGCAGCCCAGCGCTGTCTGCCACCGAGGCAGGCGGATGCCCATGGTCAGGGTCACCAACCCCGCCGTGTAGACGTCCAGGTAGTTGGCCCAGATCTCACCCACCACCACGAACAGGAAGAACGGGACTGCGACCCAGCCCGGAGCATGCGCGCTGATCACGGCGAGGGCGCCGCCCGGACCGGCTGCGAGCCCGGCATCGATCGTCGGCAGCAGGAGCCCGAAGAGACCGAGGAGGATCATCGGCAGCGCCACGCCGGCCAGAGGCCAGAACGTTACGGATCGGGTCGGACTCGATGACGGCAGGTAGCGCGAGTAATCGCTTGCGAACGGGTACCAGGACGCGACCAGCGCGAAGCAGGTCATGAAGCCGAGCACGAATGCCCCCGGGTAGTCGGCGCCGGAAACGGACGGGCCCTGTCCCCAGCGGAACTGGGGCGCCAGCAATGCGAACAGGACCGCGGCCAGCGCAGCGAAGATGACCGCGCCGTACGTCTCCAGGACTTTGATCGTCCCGTGGCCGTAGACGGCGACGCCGACGCTCACCGCGGCGATCAGGATCACCAACGCGAACGTGATCGCACGGTTGCCGCCGCCAAAAAGCTGCGCCCCGGCGTTGGCGGCGATCACGCAATCGACAGCAAACCAGCCGACCGCGAGGAAGAGGGTGAGCGCAGCGCCGACATACGAGCCCCGCCGCCCGAAGATGCCGCGCGTGAAGACGATCTGGGGCTGCCCGCTCCTCGGCCCGGTGTTGCTGAGCAGGCCGAGGATGAGAGCCGCCGCGACCGTGCCCGAAACGGTGGCGGCGAGACCGTCCCAGACGCCGAGACCGTAATACGTCGTCAGCAGGCTCGCGGTGAAAAGGCTCGCGTAGTTCGCGAAGGCCCCGGCCCACAGAAAGCCCAGCTCGCGCGGCCGGCCGTGGCGCTCGGCGGCCGGGATCGCATCGATGCCGTGCGTCTCGACCTTCCCGAATACGTCGGACTCGACGCTCCGAGCGGACAGCTCGCTCAAACTCTCCCTCCGCTGGCATTACCCAGTTCAGGTTCTTGCGGTCGGCGCCTTGCGCCCTCTCAGCCTCTTTTGGCTCCCGCTGGTTCGATTCTAGTGGGGTCGCGTCCTTATCTATGTGCGGGGACGACGAGCAGCGACGTCAGCAGCGGATGGTCGCGCAGCCAAGCGGCCGCTCGAGCCAGGAATCACTCCCGGTCCAGGAACTCCGTCACGAGGGATTGGAAGTGGTGGACGCCGTTCTCACGTTTGGCTGCAAAGCGCCCGCGTTCGTACGACCTCGACCGCAGGCCGCGCTGCACCTGCTCGCAAACGGCGATGTCCTCCTGCTGGATCTCGTCCGAGAACGCGATCGTCTGCTGCATGGACTCCCAGCCCGCGCCCGTGCCCGGCTCCGCGAAGAACCATTCGAAGATCGTGAGCGTCTTGTCCACGCCGAGCGGGAGAATCACGTTGGTACTGACGTTGTCCTGGTAGATGTTCAGCATCGTGTTGGGGAACAGCCAGTAGTAGAGGGCGTCTTCCTCTGCGCCTGGCATGCGCACATAGCGCCGATCGCGGCCCGGCACCTCTCCCGGCTTCAGCTCTCGGATCGGCGCGTGCTGCTTCGAGTAGTAGCGAAACGTCTCCACGCGATACTGGTCGTAGTCGAGCTCCTTGAACAGTCCCGGGTGCGCAATGGGAAGGTGGTAGCCCTCTAGATAGTTGTCGACGTACACCTTCCAGTTGCACGCGATGACGTAGTCGCGTCGCTCGACCCGCCGCATGCTCGAAAGGTCGTAACCCGCGCGCTTGATCTCATCCGGCACCTGGCCGATCCATTCCGCCAGCGGCGCAGCCCGATCGTCGAGGTTCGCGAAGATGAACGGCCCGAGCGTGTCGATCTGAATCGGCACCAGCCCGAAGTCGGCCTTGTCGAAGTCCTCGGTGCCCTCCATCTCGCGCGCCACCTGCAGCCGGCCGTCGAGCCCGTACACCCAGCCGTGATAGCCACACTGCAGCGATTTCCGGTTGCCGCGCGTGGTGACGACCTGGGCGGCGCGATGGCGGCACACGTTGTAGAAGCCGCGCAGCCTTCCGTCTTGAGAGTGCGTGAGGAGGATTGGCTCGTCCAGGATCGTGACGGGCTTGAAGTCGCCCACGCGGGCCAGCTCGCTCGCGTGCGCGACCAGCTGCCATGTCCGCGCGAAGATGCGCTCCTTCTCCTGTTCCAGGATCGCGGCATCGGTGTACATGGAAGACGGCAGCGTGTGCGCGCGCGCTACGTCTTTCTCCAGCTTCATGTCGAGGACATTCTGGCACCGGTACCCGCGCAAGATTTCACCTCCCCACCACCGTGGGGAGGGTAGGGTGGGGCCGTGCGCCAGGCGTCGCTTGTGATCCAGAACGGAGTGGTGTGGGCTCCCGGCCGCCCGCCCGCCACAGCGGTCGCGGTCGAAGGAGAGCTGATCATCGCGGTCGGCACGGACGCCGGCGTCCGCCCGCTGATCGGCTCGGGCACCCGCGTCATCGATGCCCGCGGCGGCACGATCCTGCCGGCCTTCAACGACGCCCACGTGCACTTCTTGATGGCTTCGCGGTCGCTCAGCGAGCTCGACCTGTTCGGCGCCGAGACGCAGGCCGACGTCGAACGCCGCATCCGCGTGTACGCGGACACCAGCCACTCGGCCTGGCTGCTCGGCAGGGGCTGGTTCTACGCGGCGTTTCCGGGCGGCATGCCGTCCATCGAGCTGCTGGACCGGCTGGTACCCGACCGGCCGGCATATCTCGAGTCGTTCGACGCTCACACCGCCTGGGTGAACAGCCGCGCGAGGGAGATTTCCGGGCTCGGACCCGGGCCGGGCGTCCTCAAGGAGGCGGCGATGCTCGATGTCGTGCGAAACCTTCCCGCGCGCACGGCGGACATGGACCTCGCGGCGCTCCGGGCGGGCATGCTCGTGGCGGCTTCGCACGGCGTCGCCTCCGTCCAGGAGGCGGGCGATGGACTCCACCAACTCGCGTTGTACGAAGCGCTTCGCGACCGAGACCAGCTGACGATGCGGGTGCGCCTCGCCTTCGACATGGTTCCAGGGCTTGACGCCGGCGAGTGGGAACGGCGGCTGAACGAATACGAGGAAGCCTCCCGCCCCAGGCATGCCGATCCCTGGATCTCCACCGGCATTCTGAAAGCCTTCGCCGACGGCGTCGTCGAGTCTCGAACGGCCGCGATGCTCGAGCCGTACGAAGGATCGTCTGATCGCGGCGCGCCTCTGTGGGACGCCAACGAGCTGGCGCAAGCGGTGCGCGCCGCCGATGCGCGCGGCTGGCAGGTGCAGGTGCACGCCATCGGAGACGCTGCGATCCGGTCGGCCCTCGACGCATTCGCGGGGTGCGAAGCCGGACGCCGGCATCGCGTCGAGCATATCGAGGCGCCCGCGGCGTCGGACATGGCTCGGTTCGCCGAGCTGGGCGTCATCGCGAGCATGCAGCCGCAGCACGCCGAGCCGATCAAGAACCTGCTCGAGGTCTGGGCGCCCAATCTCGGACCGGAGCGCGCTGCACGAGGTTGGCCATGGGCATCGATCCAGCGCAGCGGCGCCAGGCTCGCCTTCGGGACTGACTGGCCGGTGGTCCCACTCGATCCGGCCGCCAGCCTGCACGTGGCTGTCAACCGGCAGACGCTCCGCGGCGAGCCGCCGGGCGGCTGGGTCCCGAGCGAACGTCTCAGCCTTGCCGATGCGGTTGCGGCCTGGACGTCAGGTGCCGCTTATGCCGAGCACAGGGAGCATCTCAAAGGCAGGCTGGAGGTCGGGATGCTCGCCGACATCGCCGTCCTCGATCGGGATCTCGCCACGACGCCCGCGAGCGAGATCGCCTCGACAAAAGTTGAGGCGACCGCCGTGGGCGGTCGCCTCGTCCACGAAGCCTAGGAGAAGCTCAGTCGCCGGCCACCGGCGCGGGCTGAGCCACCACGGGGGCCGGGCCGGTGTGGATGGCATGTCCCCGGCCGACCGCCCAGAAAATCACCGCCAGCGCCAACAGGGCCGCCATCGTCAGCAGGGTGGCGAGCTCGAAGTTGAACCGGCTGAGTCCGGCCTTGTCTCCGTCCCACGTGGACGTGAACAGGCCCGGCCACAGCGAGAAGAGGGTTGCGGCGGCGACCCAGAATACGGTCAGGACGACACAAACCCACGCGCCCAGGTTCCCGCCGGGGATCATGTACGGCCGCTTGACGGTGGGATATTTACGCCGAAGCGTGATCAAGGCCGGGAAGATCAGGACGTACGAGAAGGTGGTGGTCGAGATGACCAGGCCGAGAACCACTGCAAAGAATGCGACCAGGTTGCCGCTCGTAATCGTGAAGGCAAGGACCATGAAGACGGTCGCGATGACTCCCGACAGAACGTTTACGACCACCGGTGTCCCGAATCGTTCCGAGAAGTAGCCCAGCTGCTGGGGGCCAGAACCGGCCAGGGCGCCGATCGCCATGAGCCGGTCGGAGCCCATGAGCCATGTCGTGCCGGCCGACAGCAGGCTGAAAACGACCGCCGCTCCGACGATGTAGTTGAAGAAGGTGGCCGCTCCTCCCAGGGTGCCTGCGACCGCCACCTGGTAGGCGCTGATGAAGCCGGTGACTGTGCTCAGGTCTTTCTGCGAGAGGAGAAGGATGATCCCGATGATCGGGACCGCATAGCCCGCAAACGAGATGAGGCCGGAGGCGTAGACCGCACGGGGCACGTCGCGCTGCGGATTCTCCATCTCTTCACTCGCGTTGGTCTGGAGCTCCATGCCCACCCACTGAAACACGAGCACGCCGATCACGCCGATCAATACCGTGATGTCGAAGCCTGGCAAGAAGCCTGACAGGCTCCCCTTGAAGCCCGACCCAAAACCTGTTGCGATGACCAGAATCGCAAACAACGCCACGAGGCCGAGCCTCACCATCGCCCCGGCGTTCGGGATCCACTTCATGTACTTGAGGGACAGGATGTTCATGATCACCGCGATCCAGATGAAGAAGAAGCCGATGACGATTTCAGCGCCGGTGTTGCCGCTGAGCTTGGTGCCCCACGCAAGATCCATGGCCCCGATCGCCGTCGCGGTCAGCGTGCCTCCCAGCCAGATCGGGTTCGAAAGCCAGTAGAGCACGCCCACAACAGCGCCGGCAAAGTGGCCGTACGCAAGGCGGACCCACTCGTAAGTTGCCCCCTCGGTTGGGAACGCTGTACCCAGTTCGGCCGTGATCAGCCCGTAAGGGATCAGGAATGTGACCCCAGAGACAATCAACCAGAACACTGCCTGGGCGCCATAGGACGATGACTGGCTGATCGTGTCCAGAACGAGGATGGCGGAAATCGTGAAGAAGATCATGTCGAACCGGAAGAGCGACTTCTTGAGCTTGCGCTTCTCTGCGACAAGCTCGGCTACGGCGGCGGATTCCCCCATACCAGACCCTCCCCAAAGTTAAGGAACGATGAAATCGCGACAATTAGAGAGCCACGGGCAATCGCTGTCAAGTTGGCCCAATTCTGGGAGGATCTATCGATGAGCACGCCCACCGCGCGGCAGGTTCCGACAGCGCGCGTCAAAGACCTGATCGGCCGCGAGGAAGAACGCTTCCGGCAGGCGCGGCCGCGCTCTCAGAAGCTGTGGAAGGACGCCCGCGAGGTGCTTCCACGAGGCGTGCCGTCGTCGTTCCAGGACGCCGCCCCGCAGCCGGTGTTCGTGGAGCGAGGCAAGGGCAGCCGCGTTTGGGACGTGGACGGCAACGAATACGTCGACTTCCACAACGGCTTCGGAGTGATGGTCGTCGGGCACGCACACCCCAAGATCGTGGAGGCCGTTAGTCGCCGGATCGCCCAGGGGTCTCACTTCGCCCAGCCGGTAGTCGAGATTGCCGAAGTGGCCCGCGAGCTCTCGCGCCGATTCGGCCAGCCCAAGTGGCGCTTCACCAATTCCGGCACAGAGTCGACGCTCGACGCCGTCCACATCGCCAGAGGTTTCACCGGGCGCCAGCGTCTGATCAAGATGGAGTCCTCCTATCACGGCCACCACGACGCGCTGATGGTGTCGGTCGAGCCCCCGCCAGAGCTGATGGGACCGCCAGACGCGCCCGCTGCGGTGCCGCAGAGCGAGGGCATCCCGCCCGCGATCGTCGAGCTCACGACCGTGGTCCCCTTCAACGACCTGCAGGCGCTCGAGCGCGCCTTTGCGCGCTATCCGGACGAAGTCGCGGCCGTGATCATCGAGCCGGTGATGATGAATATCGGGATCGTCCTGCCGGACCAGGGCTACCTGGCCGGGTTGCGCGACATCGCGCACCGCCACGGCGCGCTCCTCATATTCGATGAGGTGAAGACCGGCGCGACCATCGCCGCCGGAGGCGCGACTGAGCGGTTCGGCGTCACCCCCGACCTCATCGCCCTGGCCAAGGCGATCGGCGGCGGCCTCCCGTGCGGCGCGGTCGGCGGCCGAGGGGATGTGATGGGGGTCATCGAGGAGAGCCGCGTCGTGCAGTCAGGCACCTTTAATGGAAACCCGCTCACGATGGCGGCGTCGAAGGCCACCCTGCTCGAGATCCTCGACCCGTCGGCGTACGCACATTTCGACGCGCTCGCAGAGACGCTTCAAGGCGGCCTCGACAGCGTCATCGCCGGTCAGGAGCTGCCCTTCCACGTGATCACGCTGGCGGCACGAGGCGGCATCACGTATCGGGCGCAGCGGGTGCGCAACTACCGTGACTACCTCGAGATCGACAAGTCGTTCGCCTACTTGAGCTGGCTTTATCAATGCAACCGGGGCGTGCTGATGGCGCCCGGCGCGGAGGAAAACTGGACCCTGTCGGTTCAGCATTCGGTCGACGACGTTCAGCGTTATGTGGACAACTTCGCCGAGATGGCGCGCGACCTGCGCTCCTGAACACCCTGTCCCGCCCCTGATCACGCAATGAGGGCGATCGTCTTCGGGTTCGTGCTCATGGCGGCCGTGAGCGTGATCGTGCTGTCCATCCGGCCGGGCGGCTTGCGCCGGCAGCTGCGACTGGCGGCGCGGCGGCTGCGGCTCGTGCTGGTCCTCGGCGGCGTCTATCTCATCGTGTCGACCGTGATCCGGGTGTTCTTTCCAGACGGATGGGTGGCCGATTACGCACCGCCTGTGATGGCGCTCGTGCTCGCCGCCGCATTTCTCGTGCTGGCTCAGGACCCCGCAATGCCACCGGAGACAAGGCGCTGAGCGACCGCGAGCCGGACTCGCTCACCCTTGCCGATGTGGAGGAGGCGCGCAAGCGCATCGCCGGAGTCCTACCGCGTACACCCCTCATCCGTTTGGAGGACGGCGGCACGGGCGAGCTTTACCTCAAGCTCGAGAACCTCCAGCCGGTCCGCTCATTCAAGGTGCGAGGCTCGGCCAACGCGATCGCGATGCTCGATGCCGGCGCTCTGCAGGCCGGCGTGTACACCTCCAGCGCCGGCAACATGGCGCAGGGCCTGGCGTGGAACGCCCGGCGGCTCGGCATCCGGTGTACGGCGATCGTCCCTGATGGCGCCCCGCACGTGAAGCTCGAGGCCATCCAGCGACTCGGGGCCGAGACGATCTCGCTGCCCTTCGACGAGTGGTGGAATGTGATGGCAACCCACCGCTACGCGCCACTCGAGCCCGCTCATTTCATCCACCCGTCGAGCGACGTTGACGTCATGGCCGGCAACGGCACCGTCGGCCTCGAGATCCTCGAGGACCTCCCGGACGTGAATACGGTTCTCGTTCCCTTTGGCGGGGGCGGGCTGAGCTGCGGGATCGCGACGGCGGTGCGGACCCTGCGCCCGGAGGTCCGCGTCTACGGGTGCGAGGTGGACACGGCAGCGCCACTTGCCGCTGCGCTGACAGCAGGCGGCCCGGTGCCCTGCCCACGCTCCGCCAGCTTCGTCGACGGAATCGGGGGACCGTCACTGCTGCCGGAGATGTGGCCGCCGGCATCGCGCCTCCTGGCGGGCTCGCTGGTCGTCAGCCTGCCCGAGGTGGCGGCTGCGATCCGCCACCTGGTCCAGCACGCCGCGATCGTCGCCGAGGGTGCGGGCGCCGCGCCAGTGGCGGCGGCGCTCAAGGGCCTGGCCGGGCCGGGTCGCTATGTGGCCGTGGTCTCGGGCGGGAACATCGACCCCGAGGTGCTGGCGACGATCCTGTCCGGGCTCGTGCCTTGAACTACCCCTCTAGTCGACCTTGACCTCGGAGCCGTCCTGGGCCCAGCGCGTGTGGAAGGCTCCTTCGCGGTCGACCCGGTGGTAGCCGTGGGAGCCGAAGTAGTCGCGCAGGCCCTGGATGAGGTTGGCCGGACCGCGCGCGCGCCGGTAGCCGTCGTAATAGGCAAGCGATGACGAGAAGGCCGGAACCGGCACGCCGCGTTCGACCGCGGTCTTGACCACCCGGCGCCAGGCTTCCTGACCGGAGTCGAGGGCGTCCTTGAAGAACGGGGCAAGCATCAGGTTCGCCAGCCGCGGCTGCTCGACGTACGCATCCTTGATCCGGTCCAGGAACTGCGCCCGGATGATGCAGCCACCGCGCCAGATGGTGGCGAGAGCTCCAAGGTCCAGGCTCCATTCGTACTCTCGCGAGCCGGCCTGCAGGTGCTCGAAACCCTGGGCGTACGCGACGATCTTGGCCGCGTAGAGGGCATCCCTCACATCGTCGACCAGGCCCATGTCGCGGTCGTAATGCACATGGTCCGCGGCCGGTCCGGTGAGGATGCCGGCGGCTTTCACCCTCTCCCCTTTCTGACTCGACAGGATCCGCGCGAAAACCGCTTCGGTGATGCCCGTAAGGGGCACGCCCAGGTCGAGCGCCGACTCGCTCGTCCAGCGGCCCGTTCCCTTCTGCTCGGCTTCGTCCTCGATGGCGTCGACGAGCGCCGCCTCCGTGCCATCGGAGCTTTTGGCGAGGACGTTGGCCGTGATCTCGATCAGATAAGACTGCAGCCGGCCCTCGTTCCAGTCGCGAAAGATGGTCGCCAGCTCCGCGGGGGTCAGTCCGAGCGCGGATCGCAGCAGGTCATAGCTCTCGGCGATCAGCTGGATGTCCGCGTATTCGATCCCATTGTGAACCATCTTCACGAAATGGCCCGCGCCGTCCGCTCCGATGTAGGTGCAGCACGGCACGCCATCGACCTTGGCGGCGATCGCGTTCAGCATCTGCGCGACGTGCTCGTAGGATTCGCGGGTTCCGCCCGGCATCAGACTCGGTCCGCGCAGCGCGCCCTCTTCCCCGCCGGAGACGCCCATCCCGAGGAACCCCAGCCCCGCCCTCGCGGCGGCGGTCGCCCGGCGACGGGTGTCGTGGAAGAGTGAGTTGCCGCCGTCGATGATCGTGTCGCCTGGTTCGAGGACCGCGGACAGCGAATCGATGGCTTCGTCGACAGGCGATCCGGCCTTGACCATCAGCAGGATCGCGCGGGGCGGGGTCAGGATCTGGACCAGCTCCTCCAGGGTCGCGGCCGGCTTGAAGTCGCCCTCCCCACCGTGCGCGGCCATGAACTCGTCCGTCCGCTGCCGCGTGCGGTTGTAAACGCCCACGCGGACGCCGTGCGACGCCAGGTTGCGCGCCAGGTTCATGCCCATGGTCGCCAGCCCGACGACGCCCAGCTCCTGGTCTTCCAGCTCGCTCACCCCCCGGCATTATGCCAATCACGGCCTGTGAAGCCGCGATCCGCTGCCGTCAGCGGCTAAGGGGTGGGAGTCGCCTTCGCCCTCGCGTTTTCGGCCGCCTCCTGGGCCGCCGTCTCGCCGGCTTCGTGGGTCGCGGTCTCGTTGGAGGCCCCTCCGGGACCACCGGGACCACCGGGACCGCCGCCGTGGAACGTGCCGTTGTTTTCAGCGGTCTCGCGCGCGGCCGATTCGGTGGCTTCGTGCGCTGGAGTTTCGTTCGATTTGAAGGTGGGCGTCGGCGAAGCCACCGCAAGGAAGTTCGTAGGGCCACCGCTCTTCCCTGCAGCCGACACTGCCATGACACCGACGACGGCCATGGCCGCGGCCACGCCCGAGGCGATCAGTAACGTGCGTCCTTTGCTCATATCACGCATGGTCGGGCCCCAACCTCAAGGAAGGCTTGGAATCGGGTGTGAGTTTTGAAACCGTCTAGACAGAAAACTCCAGGCAGCGGATGCCGGTCAGGTCGAGCCAGTACCGCCCGCCGCCCTTCACGATCCGCATCTGCACCTGGCCGCAGGCCGGGCATCGCACGACCACACCCGGTGCGTTCGTATACACCTCGACCTGACCCACCGCATGCACCTTGTGGCAGCCGGCACAGGTGCTCTCGGCGGTCGTCATCTCCATCGTGAAGATCTCGCGCAGCAGACCGCCGATCGCGTTGCCGTCGAGCTTCATGTCGGACTGCTGCACGGTCATGGTCTCAACCTCCTGTCGGTCCGAACCGCTCGGTCTTGATTGACGCGGCGTCAAAGCCCATGTCGACCAGGTGCCCCGCCACCCCTTCCACCAACGGCGTCGGCCCGCAAACGAAAACGATCGGATTCTGCGCCTTCGGCCATGCCACTTCTTCCAGCATGGCGCGATCGATTCGTCGCGCGTAGCCGCGCCAGCCTGGGGGCTGCGTTCGAGTCAGGCAGTGCGCGACTGTGAGGCCGTCCCCCACAACTGAGAGGGCGTCCAGCTCAGCCCTGTAGATGATGTCGTCCGCGGAACGCGACGAGTAGAGAAGCCTGGTCGGGGTCGCCGACTTGATGGCTGAGCGGTGGCGGATCATCGCCATCAGCGGCACCACGCCCGACCCGCCCGCGACCAGGAGGAGCGGCCGGTCATCGCCTCCCCGCCATACGAAATAGCCGCCGATCGGCCCGCGCAGCTCGACCTTGTCCCCTTTGCGCACCTCGCCGACCAGGTACGGCGACACCTCGCCGTCATCGAGCCTCTCCACCGTGATCGCCAGCCGCGCGTCTTCCGGCGCCGACGCGATCGAGTAGCTCCGCTCCGCCTGGTAGCCGTCATCCGCCGTGAGGCGGACATCAACATGCTGGCCGGCGAGGTGACCCGGCCATTGGGGCACGTCGAGCACGAGGCTCGCCACACGCGGGGTTTCCTGGACCAGCTCGGCGACCTCGCCGAGCTGCCAGTTCAGTCTCCCCAGTACCGCTGTTCGCGCCACGGGTCGCCGTACATGTTGTAGCCGTTGGACTCCCAGAAGCCCGGCTGGTCCTCGTTGACCAGGCGCAGCCCCTGCACCCACTTGGCGCTTTTCCAGAAGTAGAGGTGCGGGACCAGCAGCCGGGCCGGCCCGCCATGCTCCGGGTGCAGCGGCTGGCCGTCGAACTCATAGGCGACCCACGCCTTGCCACCGGTGAGGTCCTCGAGCGGGAGGTTGGTCGTGTACCCGCCGTAGGAGAACGCCATGACGAATTCGGCGGCAGTCTCGACGCCGTCGAGGATCGTGTCCACGGACACGCCCTTCCACAGGGTGTCGAGCTTGGTCCACTTGGTGACGCAGTGGATGTCCTTCGTGACCTCTTCGGCCGGCAGCGTGCGAAACTCCTCCCAGGTCCATCTCTTGGGCTGGTCGATCTCACCCTCGACCACAAACGTCCACTCCGACAGCGACACTCGAGGCGTCGGACCGGCCGAGAGGACCGGAAAGTCGTTCACGACGTACTGTCCCGGCGGCAGTCGAGAGCTGCTCGTGGTGTCTCGTCGCTTGCCGCGGAATCCGCGCGAGATGAAGGCCATTGACCCAAACCCTCCACAGCAGCCGGAGCGTGGTTGATGACGCGGACGCGGAACGCCAGGAGGAAGCCTATCCCAGGCCGGGACGACCTGCGTTAGGCTTTTGCGGTCATGGACCCGGTTCCAGGAGCCCAGTCGGCCTCAGGCCAGATCTCCGCGGACGGACAGTTCCAGTGGGACGGCCAGCAGTGGGTCCCGCTTGCGCGCAATTACCGCGTGCCGACGCCGTGGACGCGGCCCATGCAGCTGGCGGCGGCGGGACTTCTTGCCGTTTCAGCGATCGTGGGGGTGATCTCGACCCTGGTCTTTTACAACCACGATGCGGTGGTGCGGGCGCTGCATGAGCAGGGCACCACGATCCCGGCTGGGACCAGCGAGGACACTGTGGTGAACATCACGATCGCCTTCGCGATCGCTTTCGCCATCGGCATCGGCGTTGTCGAGCTGGTGGGCGCGGTGGGCAGCTACCTCGGCTGGCGATGGGTTTTCTGGCCGGTGCTCGTGATCTTCGGACTCACCGCGATCGGCGCGCTCTTCGGCCTGTTCTCGTTCGCGCGGGTGAACGCTTCGCCTATGGGTGTCGGCGGGCTCCTCCTGTCAGAGCTGCTCGACCTCGCGGGCGCGGCGGTGTTCGTCTGGATGCTGGTGGGCTTGATCAAGTTCGGCCCGTGGGCCATGAAGAGGCCCGGCACCTAACCGAAACCTGAACGCGGGGGATTGAGCACAGTGGACCTGGTGAGTCCGAAAGTTCGCAAGCTGCGGACCGCAGCCAAGGAAGACCCTGACTCCTTCTGGGCACGAGCCGCCGAAGCGTTGCCCTGGCACCGGCGCTGGGACCGGGTGTTCGAGTGGAATCCCGAGCATCCAGACGAACGAGGCCGGTACTTCCGCTGGTTCATCGGTGGGCTTACCAACCTCGCCTGGAACTGCGTCGACCGCCACGTTCTAGAAGGCAACGGCGGCCGGGCTGCGCTGGTGTGTGAGGACGAAAATGGCGGGCGCACCGTCGTCACTTACGCTCAGTTCCAGCACGAGGTTCGAACCGCGGCCGCAGCCTTGCGTGGCCTTGGGATCGGCAGGGGCGATCGAATCGGGATCTACATGCCCACATGCCACGAGGCGATAGTGCTCATGCTCGCCTGCGTGCGCATTGGCGCGATCCACATCGTCGTTTTCGCGGGCTTCGGCGCCGGCGCGCTCGGCGATCGCCTCGAGATGGCAGGCGCAAAGGCCTTGTTCTGCTCGGACCTGACCTTTCGAAAGGGGAAGGAGGTCCCCCTCAAGGGCATCGTCGATGAGGCCCTTGCCCAGGCCGGCCGGTCTGTCGCCAACGTGGTTGTCCTGCGCAGAGGCGCGAGCGTCCCATCGATGGTGGCGGCACGGGACATCTTCTGGCCCGAATTTCTTGCTCTGGCCGAAGGCCACAGCGGCGATGTCGAGTGGATGGAATCGAACGAGCCCGCCTTCATCCTGGCCACGTCCGGGACCACGGCCAAGCCCAAGCTCGCAGTCCATACACAGGGCGGATATCAGGTCTACATACATTCGATGGGAGACTGGGTCTTCGGCCTCCAACCAAACGATGTCTGGTGGTCGACCTCTGACATCGGTTGGGTGGTCGGCCACAGCTACATCGTCTACGCGCCACTCCTGGCGGGCTGTACGACGATCGCGTTCGAGGGCGCCCTCGACCATCCGAGCCCTGAGACCTTTTACCGAATCATCGAGACCAACCGCGTCACCGGCATCTTCACCGCGCCAACTGCTGTGCGGATGCTCATGAAGTACGGATCCGAGCCCGCCCGCAAACACGACCTGCGCTCGCTCACGCGCATCGTCTGCGCGGGCGAGGTGTTGAACGCGCCGGCATGGGAGTGGTTGCAGCTCGACGTGCTCCAGAATCAGGTGCCGGTCCTCGATCACATGTGGCAGACCGAGACCGGCGGCCCGATCTTCGGCAACCCTTGGGGCCTTGGGATGCTCCCCATCAAGCCTGGCTCCGGCGGCATCGCGCTGCCCGGCGTCGAGGCCGCGGTGGTTTCGCCGGAAGGCGAGGAGCTCGGGCCGGATGAGAAGGGGATGATGGTCATCAAGCGGCCCTTCCCAGGCCTCACCGCGACGCTTTGGGGTGAGGTCGAGCGCTACGCGGCCGACTACTGGCGCCGGATCCCTGGCAAAACCCTTTACCTCAGCGGCGATGCGTCCTCATTTGATGAGGACGGATACGTCTGGTTCAGCGGCCGCGCGGACGAGATCATCAAGATCGCGGGGCACCGCTTGGGCACGATCGAGGTCGAAACCGCGCTCTTACGCCACCCGGGCGTGGCCGAGGCCGGCGTCACCGCCCGTCCGGACCCGATTCGCATGGAGGTGATCGCGGCGTTTGTCGTGCTCAAGAGCGGTTTTCAGGCGTCGGACGAGCTGAAGGCCGAGCTGCTCAACACGGTCAGACATGAGCTGGGTCCGATCGCCGTGATCGGAGACCTGAACTTCGTCAGCAGCCTGCCCAAGACTCGAAGCGGCAAGATCATGCGGCGAGTCCTGAAGGCCGTGACGCTGGACAGGGATCCCGGCGACATCTCCACGATCGAGGACGCTGGCTCGGTCGAAGAGGCACGCGAGGCCTGGGAGGCGATGCGGAAGGAAGTGGCGAAACCCTGACCTTGCCTCGTGAACAGCTCCGGTCAGTCGTACGCGATGACGCGCGGCTCGTCGGTGATGTGGGATCGCATCCACTCTTCGGCGCTCGGATCCGCGTGCACCCGGAAGGACGCGATCACGCTTCCATCATCCGCGCGCCCTGAGCTCGCGAGTTCGCGCCAACCGCATTGCGCACGACTGCGGCCATGGCGTCGATGAACTCCGGCCGGGCGTTGAAGGACTGCGTGCGGCGCAGCTCGATTCCATGCTCCCGCGCGAAGGCCATCGCTTCGACGTCGATGTCGAAGAGGATCTCGAGGTGGTCGGCGACGAAACCGATTGGGCACACCAGGGTGCGACGCACACCCGACCGTGCCAACGCCTCGAGCAGGTCGGGCCCGAGCCACGGCTCGCCGGTGTGGCTGGCGGACTGGAACGCGAACTCCCAATCCGGGAGCTCGGCACCTTCGGCCACGAGCCGGCAGCTCTCAAGGAGCCGCTCGCGATAGCCATCGCCTGTAGCCTCGATACGCGCCGGCAGGCTGTGGGCCGTGAAGAAGATCCTGTCGGGCTCGAAGCCCAAGAGCGCCTCGTCGAGGAGCGCACGGACCGCGCTCACAAATGCCGGGTGGTCGTGGAAGCCCCGCACGAGGATCAGCTCGCCATGCCAAGCCTGGCGCAGGGCGGCGAAGTAGGCGCCCAGGCTCATCTCCGCGTAGTGGGGCGCCAGCGGCAGTCCGACCAAACGCTCGATGCCGGCCGCCCGCGCCTCGGCGGCCGCGTCGGCGATGAACGGCGGAGCGTGCTTCATGCCCGCGAACACAGGCATCTCGAGCCGCTCGGCCAGCGCCCGAGCCTGGGCGCGCGTGATCTCGGTCAGCGGCGACCCTCCGATCGCGCGGTATCGCCCGCGCAGCTCCGCCAGCGATTCGGCCGACGGCGGTTTGCCGCCCCGGATGTGCGTGTAGTAGGGCTCGATACCGTCATCCCCGTCGGGGCTGCCGTAGGCCATGCAGAGGACTCCGATCCGGTCAGGCAACCGCGGGGACACCCTCTCGCACGGTCTCGACCAGGGCTTGGAGGTTCTCGAGCGGACTGCCCGGCAGCACGCCGTGACCGAGATTGAAGACGTGGCCCGGGCGCCCGGCCGCGCGCTTGAGCACCGAGCGCGCCCCCTCGACCACCAGGTCGCGCGGGCCGAGCAGCACCGCCGGATCCAGGTTGCCCTGCACCCCGCGGTCGTGGCCGACGCGCCCCCAGCCCGCGTCGAGGTCGACGCGCCAGTCGAGCGAGATGAGATCAGCGCCGGAGCTTGCGATCAGCTCGAGCAGCCCCGCGGTCGAGGTTCCGAAATGGATCCTGGGCACGTCCAGCGAGCGTGTGGCTGCAAAGATTCGGCGCGTATACGGCAGCACGCGCGCCTCGTAATCCTCGGGCGACAGCGCGCCCACCCAGCTGTCGAACACCTGGAACGCCTGCCCGCCGGCGGCGACCTGCGCGCTGAGATACTCGGCCATCACGGTGGTGAGCTTGTCGAGCAATTGCCCAAAGGCGGCCGGCTCCCGGTACATGAACTGCTTGGTGAGGAGGAAGTCGCGGCTGGGCCGGCCCTCGATCGCATAGCTGGCCAGCGTGAACGGCCCTCCCGCAAAGCAGATGACGGGCACGGGCGACTCCCGGGCAACGATCCCCACCGCCTCCAGGACCTGCGGCACCGATTCGGCGGCGGGTGGCGTGCGCAGCGCATGAACAGCCTCCGCGGTACGAATCGGATTCGCCACCACCGGCCCAATCGATTCGACCAGCTCGAAGTCGATGCCCATGCCGCGCAGCGGCAGCATGATGTCGGCGAACATCACCGCCGCATCGACACCCAGCCGCCGCACCGGCTGCAGCGTCACCTCCGCGCAGAGCTCGGGCTGCGCGACGATCTCCTCCAGGCTCCATCGCTCGCGGAGCGCGCGGTACTCGGGCAGCGAACGGCCGGCCTGGCGCATGAGCCACACCGGCGTGCGCTCCACGGGTTCTCGCCTGCAGGCCCGCAGGAACAGCGATGTGGTGGTCACGCGCCGAACAGTTCCGCCAGGTCGCCGAGCCGGCGATGGATGCCCGCGAGGATCGGTGTGTCGCGCACCGTCGAGCGCCGGCTCTCGGTACTACGAAGCGCGCGCACGAGCTCGCCGAAAGCGGGAAGGTCGTCGGTCTCGTACGCGACCACGAAGTCTTGGTCGTCCAACCCGAACGAGTAAGCGAGCAGCTGACGCACCTGCGGGTATTGATGGCCGACCTTCATGTGCTCGTTCATGACGCGCTGCCTCGTGTCCTTGTCGAGCAGGTACCAATCGGCTGACTTCGTGAAGGGATAGACGATGAGGTAGCGCGACCGTTCGCCGCTGAAGAGCGACTGCTCTTGCGGCGTGGGCTTCTTGACGTACTGCGACGGCTGGATCAGGCCGAGGAAGCTCTCCTTGACGCTCATCCACGTCCCCATCCCGCAGCGCAGCGCTGCGGCCGCCGACTCTTCGAGGGCATCGAGGGAGGGCGCGAGCCGCCACAGCACGAGGTCGACGCCCGCCTGCAGCCCGACCATCGTGTACGGATGAGTCGTGACGGACGTCGCCTGCTCGATCGTGGAGATGAAATCGGCGCAGGTGGATCGCCGCTGTGCGTCCGGCAGGCGGCGCCATGCAGGATCCAGGCCGAGGGCAAGCGCGTGAACATACTGCTCAGTCACCGAGTCGCGTCCTCGCGCAGCCAGCGCGCGGCATCGGCTGCCAGGTAGGTGATGACGATGCCGGCGCCGGCGCGCACGATCGCCGTCAGCATCTCCAGCCCGGCGGATTTGCGATCGAGCCAGCCGCGCTCGGCCGCGGCCTCGAGCATCGCCACCTCGCCGCTGACGTGGTAGGCCGCGAGGGGCACGTCGAAGCGCTTGCGGGCGCGAGCCAGGAGGTCCAGCGACGTCAGGGCTGGCTTGACCATGAGGATGTCTGCGCCCTCGCGCACGTCCAGCTCCATCTCGCGGATCGCCTCGCGGGCATTGGAGTAATCCATCTGGTAGCCGCGCCGGTCGCCGAACGCGGGCGTCGAGCCTGCGGCTTCCCGAAATGGACCGTAAAAAGCCGAGGCGGCCTTCGACGAGTACGCCATGATCGCGGTTTCGGCGTGGCCGGCCGCGTCCAGCCCCGCGCGCAGGGCTGCGACCTGGCCGTCCATCATTCCGCTTGGTCCGACGACGTCCGCACCCGCGCCCGCGTACACGACGGCGGCCTCGGCCAGGAGCGGAAGCGTGGCGTCGTTGTCGACCTGGCCGCCGGACACGATCCCGCAGTGGCCGTGGCTCGTGTACTCGCACATGCAGACGTCGGCGGCGAGCACCAGCGGCAGGTCGGCCTCTCTGAGCGCGCGCAGAGCCGACGGCACGGGTCCGGCCGGGTCGTATGCACCGGTGCCGTCATCGTCTTTGCGATCCGGGATGCCGAACAGGAGCACGCCACCCACGCCCAGATGCGCCAGCTCGCGCGCCCTCGTCAGCGCGCGGTCGACGCTGAGACGGGCGTGTCCCGGGAGTGATTCGATCGGCACCGAGCGGTCGCGCCCGCTGCTCACGAACAGCGGCATCACGAGCTGCGCGGGGGCGAGCCGTGTCTCCCTGACGAGGGAGCGCAGCGGTGCCGTCCGGCGCAGGCGTCGCGGCCGGTCCGCCGCGGGCAACGAAACGCTCCGGGTGCCGAGCAGCTCACGCATTGTTCTTCACCTCCAGCGGCAAGGCCCGCGCGACGGCGTCGACCAGGCCGGCCACGCTATGGCTGTCGGCTTCCGCGATGACATGGAATCCAAGTTCGCGAGCGCGCCCAGTCGTCCGCGCTCCGATCGTAATTGCGGGCAGCTGCACGGTGCCGCCCAGACCGATGAATCCGCGCACCGCGGAGCCAGACGCGAAGACTGCAGCGCGGAGGTCTGGATCGGCCAGCGCTGTGCGTAGAAGACGAGCCGAGCCACGTGGCTGTTCTACGGTTCGGTACGCGATGAACTCGTCGACGGTCGCGCCTCGCGCGCGAAGGATGTCGGGCAGGTCGGTGTCCGCAGCCGAGGCGCGGACGAGCGCGACGCGCTTGCCCTCGATGTCAGGAAGGTACGTACCGAGGTTGGCGCCGTCGGCCCTGGCCGGAACGAACGCCGCCTCGACGCCGCGAGCTCGCAGCGCCTTGGCCGTCTCGGGCCCGACCGCGGCAAATCTCGGGCCGGAAGGCAGCTTGGCAACTGCGTCCACGCCACGTGCGCTCGTGAACACCACCCAGTCATACGACGCGAGGGAACTCGAATCGAACTCCACGGCTTCTGTCTGCACGGTCGGCACTGCGTGAACACGGTAACCTCGCTGCCGCAGCGCTTGCGCCAGCGGGTCTGACTCCCCGCCCGGGCGCGTGACGAGGACCGCGATCATCGCAGCGCGACCTGCGCGACCAGCAGCCTGCCCAGCCTCGCCCCCAGGCTGCTCGCGTCTGCTCGCGTGCCTTCCGCCCGTTCGACCAGCTTGCCGGTGCCGTCGCTGTTGACGCCCGCCGCGAGCAGCATGAACGTATCCTTGTTGACCGAAGCGAGAGCTCCAACCGGCGCCCGACACGTGCCACCGGTCGCCCTCAGCACCTCGCGCTCGGCCTCGACCGCCAGCCGGACATCACGGTCATCGATTCCGGAGACCAGCTCGATGAGCCGGGCGTCCGCTCGGCGAACCTGCACTGCGAGCGCGCCCTGACCGGGCGCCGGTGCCACCACGCCAGGATCCAGTCGCTCGTCAATCCGCCCCTGTCTCCCCAACCGGTCGATTCCGGCAGCCGCCAGCACCAGGGCGTCGACGCCGCCATCGTCGAGGCGCCGAAGGCGCGTCTCCACGTTGCCGTGCAGCGGAATGACCTTGAGATCCGGCCGCGCGGCCAAGAGAAACCCGGTCCGCCTTGGGCTGTCGGTGCCGACGACAGCACCTTTGGCCAGCGATTCGAGCGACTGCCGTCCGCCTCTGGTAATCAAAGCGTCGCGCGGATCCGCGCGCTCGGAATACGCGGCGATCACGAGTCCCGGTTCCTCCTCGAGCGGAACGTCCTTGGCGCTGTGGACGGCGACGTCGACCTCGCCGTTGAGCAGCGCGCGCGCTATGGCCGCGACGAAGACGCCCTCGCCGGGCGACATGTCCACGGGCCGCACGTCGCCCTCAGTCACGATCGGGACGAGGTCGACGTCGCAGCCCGCTGCGCGCAGGCGTGCGGCGACCAGCTCACTCTGGACGAGCGCCAGACGCGAACCTCGCGTCCCCAATCGAAGCCGTTTAGCCGATCCCACCGTCCACTGACGAGTTTGGCAGCACCGCGAGCGCGCGGCGGCCACGACCCCACTCGATGCTGCGATGCATTCGCAAACAAACGAAGAGCCGGGCATGATGCCCGGCTCCCTCCTCACTGAACCAGGACTATGGCTGCGAGTCGGGGTTCGACATCGCGAACCACCGGCCGGCCGGCGAAACGCCCACGAAAACGATCGGATCCTTGCATGGGCGCGGCAGATCGACCGTGGCCGTAATGTGCGAATCTCCAGTCGAGCTGGCAGGGAAGCCGCCGGTCATCACGTTGACGACGCCATGCGGGGTGACGCAGCTGACCGTCGCTTCAAAGGAAGGAATCGGGTTGACGCCCGAGCCCTTGAGGACCAGGCCGGTGACGGTGACGTCGACCACGCCCTGCTGGCTGACCGTGCCCGTGCCTGAGGTGATCTTCCAAGGCAAGCCGCCGCCGGTGATTCCGCGGACGACCTGGCCCCCCACGGGGATCGCCGTCATGGATGAGAAGTCGGTGAGGTTGCCCTTCTCATCGGCGAAAGCCGGGGCGGTGCTCACTCCGATCAGCCCGAGGACGGTGATGGCGGTCACGAGAACTCTTCCGAGAATGCGCATGGCGGCTCCTCCGATGTGAAGCTGAATGAGGCTCGCCGTTAGCTACCGGGGTGGGTTACTTGTGCTCGGATCTCCACTTCGGCGGAGGTCCGAGCCTCAGCTGCAGGAGTTTGGCGACCTCGCCGTCCGCAGGAAAGCGATTGAGCCGTGCTTTGCTGAACACCTCCTGCCCGTCGATCAGCACCTCGAAACGGCCCTTGCTGCCGGTCTTCAGCTCGACTCCATCGAGCACCGGCGCCCAGCGGTCCATCAACTCCTCAGCCAGGCTCACGGCCCGGTCGAGGTAGTCTCAAGGGACGCAGAATTCGATCGTGATCCTGGGTTTCGTGTCGGTCATCTAGGTTGCTCCAACACTTCGTACACTTCCCGGCGAGGAGCTATTCCGAATGAGCAAAGAGGTCCCCAACGGCGTCCTGGTGGTCGAGTGTGCGTGCGGCATTCTGATGCGCGGGACGGTGGACGAGCTGGTCCCGATCGTCCAGAAGCACGCGTTCGAGTCGCACAACATGAGGGTCACGCGGGAGGACGTGCTCGCGAAGGCGCGTCCCGAAGCCTGAACCCGAAAGAAGACACGAGCCCGGCGGCACCCGCCCCCTGGGGCACGGAGGGGCCGGTCCAGGCCGAGGTGTTCGTGGTGCGCTTGAGCGGCGAGCAATTGGTCCTCACGGGCCCATGCGGAGCGGACGCCTGGTACATCGAATCGCACGACGAGGACGATCCCATGGAGATCGTCAAGCGCCTGTCGACCAACCTCATGGGCCCGCCGCTGCTGGTCCACTCGACCTCGTGGCGGCGAGGTCCAGGAGGCGTGTTCCTGACCTTTCTGGTCGTGCTCGGCGAGGACCAGGCGCCGGATCTCGCAACCGTGCCGATCACACGGGCCGACCTGGCGCGCAACTCCGCGACCGAGGCCGCCAAAGCAATCTCGGCCAATCAGGTCGTCGAGCATGCGCTGAGGCACCTGGCCTGGCTCGCGCAGGACGACCCCGCCGTCAAGGCCACGCTTTCGCCCGAGTGGCTGGCGGCCCTGGCCGGCTACGTGCCGGCGCCGTTCCGCCACCTCGGCTGAGAGTCGAGAACGCGGCCAATCGTTCTAGGTGACAGTGCCTTTGCGCACCGGCAACCGAGACTCGACCCAGCGGCGGAGCGCCTCCGCGTTCATGGCCCCGGTCACGCGGTCCCGCTCTTTCCCCTCGTCCATCAAGACCAGGGTCGGGATGCCGCGCACTCCGAAGCGCTCCTGCAGCCCCGGCTCCAGGTCTGTATTGACCTTGACTGCTTTCAACTTCCCCGCCAGCTCGTTGGAGAGCCGTTCGACCGCGGGCGCGACCATACGGCACGGCCCACACCACGGGGCCCAGAAGTCGATCAGAACCGGGATCGGGCTCTTCTCCACGACGGCGATGAAGTCCGACGCGCCGCTGTCGGTCAGCCACGGCAAGGCGGCACCACATTTCGGGCAGTGGGGAACGCCTTCGGCGGCGGACCGGATCCGGGTTTTCTGCCCGCATTCTGGACACGTCACGACTATGGGTTCGCTCATTTCCGCTGACTGTTAGGTCCCACTCCGGGGGCCTTTTGAAACTACCAGCCTTCCTGGACGACGGCCACGCCGCGCGGGCCGAGACGGATCAGGCCGCGATGCACCTCGCTGCCGTCCACCAGGTTGACGCCGGGGTCGGCGATGGGAACGTCGACGGGCACGTCCCGGTGATTCAACAGGAAGAGGAGCTTGCTGCGAGGCCCCGAGCGGCGCACCGCAGAGACTCCCGCCGGCGCCTCGAGCACGGGCTTCACGCCGGCCTGGTTGGCGGCGGCACGAAGGATCCGTGCCATGGCCGCCGGCTCGGGCCGTGTGCCGAGATAGATCGCCCGGCCCTGACCGAACTTGTGGCTCGTGACCGCCGGGTGACCGTCCAGGATGGTGCCGGAAAAGTGGGCCAGCACCTCGGCGCCCGCGAGTGTTATGAGCTCGCTCCACAGGTCCGCCTGCGACTGCGCGCCGCCGGCGAACTTGAGCTTGACCTGCTCGCCGTCGGCCAGCGGAAACCAATCGACCACCTCGAGGCCGAGGAGGCTCTTGAACGGCTCGGGATAGCCGCCGAGCCGGATGTGCTCGAACGGATCGACGATGCCGCTGAAGAATGACATCACGAGCGTGCCGCCCGACTCCACGAAGGCGACGAGGTTGGCCGCCGCCTCGTCGCTGACGAGGTACACGCTCGGCGCGAGCACCAGGCTGTACGAGGAGAGATCGTCAGACGGCCGCGCAAAATCCGCGGTCAGGTTGGCTTCGAAGACATGCCGGTAGTACGACTCCAGCTGGTCGATGTGGTGGATCCGAATCGACGGCTTCGACGGCAGCTCGAGCGCCCACCACGATTCCCAGTCATGGAGGATTGCCACCTCCGCGGTCACGCGCGTGCCGCAGACCGGGTCAAGGCGACCCAGCTCGCTGCCGAGCTTGACGACCTCGTGCCAGGTTGGCGAGTGCTCCGGCGAACCATGCGGGACCATGGCGCTGTGGAACTTTTCGGCCCCGGCGCGTGACTGGCGCCACTGAAAGAACATCACGCCATCGGCGCCTCGGGCCAGCGCCTGATAGCTCCACAAGCGCATCTGTCCTGGAGCCTTGGCCAGGTTCACGTCGCGCCAGTTGACGCGGTTTGAGGTCTGCTCCATGAGAAGCCAGGGGCGGCCGCGCCCCAGCGAGCGCATGAGGTCGCCCGCCATCGCCGCGCGCATTCCCGCTTCCGGGTCGGACGGATCCTGGTAGACGTCGTCGCTGACCACGTCCTCGCGCTCTGCCCACTTCCAGTAGTCGAGCGGCTTGAAGAAGCGCATGAAGTTGGTGGTGATCGGGATGCCAGGGCTGCGTTCCATCAAGATCCCGCGTTCGAGCTCGTAGCACTCGAGCAGGGCGTCCGATGAGAAGCGCATGAAGTCGAGCTGCTGACTCGGGTTCGGCCATGTGGGCGTGCGACGGGGCGGTAGGATCTCGTCCCAGTCCGAATACCGCTGCGACCAGAAGTCCGTGCCCCATGCTCGGTTCAGGTCCTCGAGCTCTCCGTATCGCTGCTCCAGCCATTGGCGGAAAGCCAGCGCCGAGACGTCGCAGTAGCAGGCCGGCACGTGACAGCCGAACTCGTTGCCCACGTGCCACATGGCAAGCGCCGGATGATCCGCGTACCGACCCGCCAGGGCCGACACCAACCGCTCGGTCGCGTGCCGGTAGACCGGGCTGCTTGGGCAGTAGTGCTGTCGGGCCCCATGAGAGAGGCGCACGCCGTCGGCCAGGACCGGCAGCATCTCCGGATGCGCGTGTGAGAGCCACGGCGGTGGGGATGCGGTGGCGGTCGCGAGGTCGACACGCACTCCGCCCTCGTGCAGCATGTCCATGATCCGGTCCAGCCAGCCGAAGTCGAACTTGCCCTGCGTAGGTTCGAGGCGCGACCACGAGAAGATGCCCAAGGAGACGAGGTTGACCCCCGCCTCCCGCATCAGCCGGATGTCTTCCTCCCAAACACGCTGCGGCCACTGGTCCGGGTTGTAGTCGCCGCCATAGGCGATGTGCGGCAGCTTGTCCCCGAGGAGAGGGACCGTGTTGGCCGGGATCTGCGCGCTCAGCCCTTCGTGGATCCGAGCGTCAGGCCGGCGACGAAGTGCTTTTGCAGGGCGATGTAAATGAGGATGGGCGGAACGGCTGCAAGAATTGCGCCCGCTGCGATGAGGTTGTTGTTGACGAAGAACTCGCCCTGCAGGTTGTTGAGGGCGCTGGTGATCGGTCGCTTGTCTCCCGTCTTCAGGAGCAGCAAAGCCCAGAAGAAGTCGTTGTACATGAAAGTGAACAAGAGCGTTGCCATGGCGGCCAGCGCCGGCCGGCAGAGCGGCAGGATCACGCTCCACCAGATCCTCAGGATGTTGGCGCCGTCAACCAGCGCCGACTCGGTGATCTCCTTGGTGATCGTCTTCATGTAGTTGCTGAGCACAAAGGTCGCGAATCCGGTCTGGAAGACGACGTGGATGAGGATGATGCCGATGTACTGGTCGTAGAGCAGGTTGTTGTCGCTGAAAAGGGCGAACGAGAACCTGCCGATGTCGATCGATCCGAGGTTGGCGATCGGTGTGTTCAGGTAGATCCAGTAGAGCGGAATGATGATGACCTGCGGCGGGAGCAGGTTTCCCGCCGTGAATATCATCAGGACGATGAGGTTGAACCTCCAGCTGAACTGGGTGCAGCAGAACGCGATCATCGACGCCAGCAGCAGCGTGAGGATGACGCCCGGCACCACGATGACGAGAGTGTTCAAGTAGAAATAGGGCAGGTCCGCCTCGGTCCAGAAGTTCGTGTAGTTGGCGAAGTTGAGGGTCTTCGGCCAGGAGACGAAGCCGTTCGTGATCGTCTCCCCTACCGGCCTCAGGGATGCGTAGACCGCCCAGAACAGGGGGAACAGCCACAGCACGACCATCGCGCCGAGGAATATGTGAAGGGCGATTCGAGCCGGACGGATGCGCCGCCGATTCCGGCTCGGGACGCGGCGTTGAACGGACGCAGCCAGCGTGCTCATGCCAGGGTCTTCATGGTTCGCGAGAGGAACAGGACGATCGGCCCGAGCGAGATCACGAGCAGCACGACGGCGATGGTGGACCCAAACCCGACCAGGCTCGCCTCGCTGATGCTGTTGTTGGTGATGAGGATCGACAGCAGCTCGAGGCCGTTCTTGCCCTGGTTGATGATGTAAGCGATGTCGAAGGCGCGCAGAGCCTCGATCGCGGTGATGACCACGATGATGACGTTGATCGGGGCCATCACGGGGAAGATCACGTTGAAGAACGTCTGGACCTCGTTGGCGCCGTCGACTCTGGCCGCCTCGCGCAGCGACGGGTCGACGCTCTTCAACCCGGCCAGGTACAGGATCATGATGTAGCCGATGTGCCGCCAGCTGGTGGCGATCAATGCCGAGTACAGGTTGATGCGCGGGTTGCCGAGCCAGTCGATCAGCCGGGAGCCTTTCAAACCGAGCGCGTTATTGATGAATCCGTCGTTGGGGGCGTACTGGAGCTCCCAGATGAACGCGACCACCACGAGCGACAGGACCACCGGGAGGAAGAAGACGCTCTGGTAGATGCGCGTTCCACGCATCTCCCGGTCGAGCAGCACCGCAAAGAACATGCCCAGCGGTGTCGCGATGAAAGCCAGCCACGCGAGCCAGATCAAGTTGTGCTGCAGGGCCGGCCAGAAAAGGGTGTAGCCGCTGAACAGGAACCTGTAGTTCTTGAAGCCCACCAGGTTCTTGCCGGTGATCGGCCCGATCCCGGACCAGTTGGTGAAAGAAAAGAACACGGAGGCGATCGTGGGTCCCCAGATGAGAAGCACGTCCAGGGTCAGTGGCAAGCCCACCATCAGGAGCAGGAGGAGCCTGTCCTGTCGCGTTAGAACCGTGTAGCGGCGCCGGCGCCGTTTCGCCACGAGGGCCCCCGCTCGGGGCGCTTCTTGCGTCCGGGCGGGGGCCAGGCCCGTCGTGGTGTTGGCCACGGCTCAGATCATATTGTCCGCGTCAGGCCTCTGGCGGCAGCGAGTCCCAGAACGACTGCATCTTGCCCTGCAGACTGCTCGTGTCCGACTTTGGGCTGGCGAGGAATGAGAGCAGGAAGCTCTGCATTCCGTTCGGACCCGCGAAGTCAGGGCGTGAGTCGCGGTCGAAATACTGCGTGATCTTCTTCGCGCTGGACACGAGCTCCACCGCCTTCTTATTCAGCGCGCTGTAGCCGCTCGTGTCGGCGTCGCTTGCGGTCGGGATCGTTCCCGGAGCGGCTATGGACAACTTGACCTGCGTCGAACCCTTGGCCCAGTACTCGAGGAACGCCTTGGCCTGGCCAAGATCCTTGCTGAGCGTGGGCGACTTCTTGCTGATCATGATGACGTCGATGGGCGCATCGATCCCCTTCTCGGCGTCGTACTGGGTCCCCAGGTCTGGGAACGGGAAGAAGTCCAGCTGGTTGATATCGTCCGGGTTGCCGGTCGCCGCGAACTGCTGGGCTACGAACAGGCCCAGCAGGTACATGCCGGCTTGCTTGCGCACCACCTGGTCCGCACCCTGCTGCCAGGTCGCGCCGGCGAGCCCGGGAGAGTAGTAGTCCGTGATCTCGCTCCACTTCTTGTAGACGGCCGTCACCCTCGGGTCAGTCCACTTCTGCTTGCCGGTGAGCAGCTCGGTGTGGAACTGATAACCGTTGAGCCTGAGATTCAGGATGTCGAAGGTTCCCTGGGCCGGCCAGCCGTCCTTGTCGGCCATCGCGATGGGGATGAGCCCGTCCTTCTTCATCTGAACGCACAACGCCTTAAAGGCATCCCAGTTGGTCGGGACCGTATAGCTGTGCGCGGCGAAAACGTCCTTGCGGTAGAAGACCGCCCAGGGGTAGTAGTCGATCGGAATGGCATAGACGTGGCCGTCGTTTCCGGTCACGGATCCCGCAAACCCGGTGGTGTAATTCGATTTCACCTGGGCCCACGCATCGTCAATCTGCGTCGCCAGGCCCTGGTCGGCGAAGAAGCGCATCCGGTGCCCGGAGAACCAGGTGAATACATCCTCCGGTGTGCCCTGGAGGTACGAGCTGATCTGGTTCTGGAAGGTGCCGTGGTCGACGGTGTTGATCGTGACCTTGGTTCCGCCGTTGGCGGCCATGAAGTCGTTGACGAGCTGCTGCAGGCCGGCCTTCGGCGCGGGGTCTGAGGAGTAGCTCCCGATCGACAGCGAGCCGCCGGTGGCGGTGACGCCGGTCGTGGTGCCAGAGCTGGTACTGCCTCCACAGGCAGCGATGAAAGCGGCGAGGCTGCCATAGCCGGCGATCTTCAGCACATCCCGTCGCGAGAGATCGAAGTTCCGGTACTTGCCGATGTCCCCTGAATCACCCATGTAACTACTCCTCCCAGACCGCGGTCTTTGGCTCTTGACACGTGAAGTTCGGCCGCTTAGGCATAGCCGAAAGATACAGATTCGGTCAATTTTGTCAACTGTCGAGCATCGCTTCTGCTCGCTATTGATCAAAGACGATCGATGGCGTACCATCGGGCGAATGCTGGCGGCCGAGCGGAGGCGCCTGATCGCGGAGAGCGTGCGCGCGCGGGGCGTGGTTTCGGTGGCCGAGATGGCGGAGACGCTCGGCACGACCGAGATCACGCTCCGCCGTGACCTTCACGCGATGGCGAAGGACGGGTTGCTGGTGCGTACCCACGGCGGCGCCATCCGGCCCTCGGGCGTCGGCCACGAGCCGAGCTACAGCGAGAAAGCGCAGCAGGCGGCCGGCGAGAAGGCCGCCATCGCGCGTCTGGCCGTGGAGATGGTGCGTCCGGGCGATTCGATCGTCCTCGGTCCGGGGACCACGACCCTGGCGCTGGCGCGCCTGCTCGTCCACAGTCCCGAACTGACGGTCGTCACGAACTCGCTCCTCGTTGCGCAGACGTTGATGGAAGCGCCGCGAGTCGAGGTGATTCTCACGGGCGGGACCCTGCGGCGATCCATCCACGCGCTCGTCGGGCCCGCCACCGAGGAGTCGGTGCGTGCGCTGCGGGCCTCGCAGGCCTTCATCTCCGGCAACGGATTCACGGCCGACCGCGGCCTCAGCACGCCCAGCCCGGTGGTGGCCGCCACCGACCGCGCGCTCGCGGGCGCGGCCCAGCATGTGGTGGTGCTCGCCGACTACACCAAGATCGGCGAGGAAACCATGTGCCAGACAGTGCCGGCGGCCAGGGTTCATACGCTGATCACGGACTCGAAGGCGCCGGCGGCGGAGGTGGAAGCGATTCGCGCGGCGGGGCTCGAGGTGCTCGTCGCCGAGGTCGGTGATCGTGTCGAGAGCAAGCGCGCGACCGCGTGACGGTGAGCCCAGGCCGGCGGGCGCCCGCCCCGCGGTCAAGGACGCCCCGCCACCTCGAAAGCTGACCCGCCGAGAGATCGAGCTTCCCGACGGTAGGTATCTGCTCGCTTACGGCCTCGCCCACTCCGCCACGCCCGATGCCTGACCTGCGCTTCGACCCGCTGCGAAAGGAGTGGGTCGCTTACGCCACCGAGCGCAACGACCGCACCTTCCTCCCCACCGCGTTCTGCCCGCTTTGCCCGACCGGGGACGGCGGTGCATCTGAGGTGCCGCTCGATACGTTCGAGGTGGTGGTGTTCGAGAACCGCTTCCCGGCCTTCGGCCCGGACCGTCGCAAGGGCCGGCCCGTCCGGCCTCCGACCACCGGCTGCGAGGTCGTCGTCTACACGCCGGAGCACGAGCTCACGCTGGCCCAGCTCCCGGTCGAGCGAGTTCGACTTCTGGTCGATGTCTGGGCGGACCGATACCGCGAACTCGGTTCGAGGGCCGAGGTCGCGTACGTCTACATCTTCGAGAACAAAGGCGAAGAGGTCGGCGTCACGCTCCACCATCCGCACGGCCAGATCTATGCGCTGCCATTCATCCCTCCGTTCGCCGAGGCGGAGCTGGACGCCTCGCGCGCGCAGCTCGCCGAGGACGGGCGGTGCCTGCATTGCAGCGAGCTGGCGATCGAGGCATCAGGACCTCGAATGGTCTTGAGCGAGGGTGGAATGGTCGCCTTCGTCCCGCGGTCGGCACGGTGGCCGTACGAGGTGCACCTCTACCCGCGCCGCCACGTAGCCTCGATCGCCGACCTCGACTCTGACGAACGTTGGGACCTGGCGAGGGCGCTCCTCGGGGTCACAGGCACCTTCGACCGCCACTTCGGGTTCTCGACGCCTTACGTCATGGCCGTCCACCAGGCCCCGACCGACGGACGCGACTGGCCGCAAGCCCACCTTCATTTCGAGTTCTACCCGCCGCACCGGCGCGACGACCGCCTCAAGTACCTCGCGGGAGTCGAGCTGGGGGCGGGCACATTCGTCAACGACACACGTCCCGAAGACACCGCGGCCCAGCTCCGGCGTGCTGCGAAGAATGCGGCGCCGGCAGTGCGAAAGAACGAGCGGCGTCCCCAACCGACCGCTAGTAGGATGTAGGCCCAATGGCATCGGTCAGCTATGAACACGTGACCAAGCGATTCGCAGGTGGAACGCTCGCCGTCAACGATTTCAACCTCGAGATCAAGGACACAGAGTTCATGGTCCTTGTCGGCCCGTCCGGCTGCGGCAAGTCGACCGCCCTGCGCATGCTGGCCGGCCTCGAAGAGGTGACCGAGGGCGAAATCAAGATCGGCGACCAGGTCGTCAACGACATGCCGCCCCGCGATCGAGACATCGCGATGGTGTTCCAGTCCTATGCGCTGTATCCGCACATGACCGTCTTCGACAACCTTGCGTTCGGATTGCGGATGCGAGGCACGTCGAGACAGGACATCGAGCGACGCGTGAATACGGCCGCCACCATCCTCGAGCTCGGCCCGCTGCTGAAACGCAAGCCACGCCAGCTGTCGGGCGGCCAGCGCCAGCGCGTGGCGCTGGGTCGCGCCATCGTGCGCGAGCCGCAGGCCTTCTTGCTTGACGAGCCGCTGTCCAACCTCGATGCCAAGCTGCGCATCCAGACTCGCATCGAGCTCCAGAAGCAGCATCACGCCCTGCAGGCAACCTTCATCTATGTCACCCACGACCAGGTCGAGGCGATGACGATGGGCGACCGCATCGCGGTCATGAAAGACGGCATCCTGCAGCAGGTGGCGCCGCCCCGCCAGATCTACGACAACCCCGCGAACATGTACGTTGCGGGCTTCATCGGCAGCCCGAGCATGAACTTCATTCCGGTCACGGTCCAGGGCACCACGGCCAGGGCGACCGGCTTCGAGCTCGAGCTGCCGACCGCGCCGGGCATCGAGAAGGGCGTGCTCGGCATCCGGCCCGAGGCGCTGACCGAGCACCCGCGCGAGGGCCATTCAGGGCTCGATTTGAAGGTCGAGGTATCCGAGGTGCTGGGCGCGGACCAATTCCTCTACGGGACGGTGGGCGGCGACGCGATCACGGCGCGGGTCGATCCCAATCTCAGCGTGAGCCCGGGTGACCGCGTGCGGCTGGGCGTCGACATGCGGCGCCTGCACCTGTTCGACGGTCCTACAGGCAAGGCGATCCAGTAAACCCGTGGCGATTCCGCAGGACGCCTTCGGGCGCACCGGCCACAGCAGCAGCCGGACGATCTTCGGCGCGGCCGCGCTGTCGCGGGTGACGCAGGCCGCGGCCGACCGGACGCTCGAGGTCCTGCTCCGCCACGGCGTCAACCACATCGACGTTGCGGCCAGCTACGGTGACGCCGAGCTGCGGGTGGCCCCGTGGCTGAAGCGCGAGCCCAATCGATTCTTTCTCGCCACCAAGACCGGCGAGCGCACGTCCAATCGTGCGCGGGAGGAGTTGCACCGTTCGCTCGACCGGCTCGGCGTCGACCGCGTGGACCTGTGGCAGCTGCACAACCTCGCGGATCCGATCGAATGGGATATCGCGCTCAGTCCGGGAGGCGTCATCGAAGCGGCCGTCCAGGCGCGCGATGAAGGCCTGATCAAATGGATCGGGGTCACCGGGCATGGCGCGCAGATCGCGGCGAACCACCGGCGCTCGCTCGACCGCTTCGACTTCGACTCGGTGCTGCTCCCTTACAACTTCGTGACCATGCAGCTGCCCTACTACGCCGACAACTTCGAGGCCCTCACGAGAACCTGCGCCGAAAGAAACGTCGCGGTGCAGACGATCAAGTCGATCGCAGCCAAGCCATGGCGCGGCCGTGAACACACGCGCACGACCTGGTATGAGCCGCTCGCGGCTCAGGCGGACATCGACCTCGCGGTGTGGTGGGTGCTGGGACGGCCCGGCGTCTTCCTCAACACCGCGGGCGACATCGATCTGCTGCCGCAAGTGCTCGATGCTGCGGAACGGTTCGAGAAGCGCCCGACCGATGCCCGGATGACGGCGATGCTGGAGCGAACTCAGACCCAGCCACTCTTCGTCTGATTCCGAACCTTGATCGCCGATACGCTTTTGTGATGCGACCGCTTCGGTACTCCATCAACGTCACATTGGACGGGTGCTGCGACCATCGTGAAGGGATCGTGGACGAAGACCTGCATCGTCACGCAACGGAAAACCTCGAGCAGGCCGACGCTCTCCTCTTTGGCCGGGTGACTTACGAAATGATGGAGGCAGCGTGGCGGCCGCCGGCGCCGGCAGGAGAGAGGCCTGATTGGATGGAACCCTTCGCCCGGACGATCGACGCGGCCAAGAAGTACGTCGTGTCGAGCACCCTGGAGCGGGTCGATTGGAACGCCGAGCTCGTGCGGGGGGATCTGGGCAAGGCCGTTCAGCGGCTGAAACAGGAGTCGGGTAGGGGCTTGTTCACGGGAGGCGTGAAGCTCCCGCTGGCTCTGGCGGAGCTGGGATTGATCGATGAGTACGAGTTCGTGGTGCACCCCAGAGTGGTGGGCCACGGGCCGACCTTGTTCGCGGGGCTGTCGAAGCCTCTCGACTTGAGGCT
>DASWBB010000079.1:0-71713 GCA_036390875.1 Candidatus Dormiibacterota bacterium | reverse complement strand
GCCGACCTCGTCAGAGCTGCCCTCGGCTCGGTGCTGAGGCAGCGCCGCGAAGCCGTCCATCGGACCCTGACCGAGGTTGCGGGTGAGGCCGGCCTTTCACCCGCCCACCTCTCCGAGGTGGAAAGGGGCCGCAAGGAGGTCTCCACCGAAAGGCTGCTGGCGGTCGCCCACGCCCTCGGGGTGCGGCCGGCCGACCTCTACGCCGAGCTCGCCCGCCTGCTCGGCGCCGACACCGAGCGTCCAGCCTGGCCGGAGGACCCTCCGGCCAAGCTCCGGCTCGCGACCGCGGGCATGCCCCTCGAAGCGCTGCGCAGCGTCGCCGACTTCAGCGCGTACCTCGCGATGGCCAACCCCCCGCCCAAGGCGCGACCGCGAATAGGTTTTGAACCGAGGAGGTAATCGATTGCACCTGATCCCAACTGTGATCACCAACGACGGTCGTGGCGAGCGGGCCTACGACATCTACTCGCGGCTGCTCAAGGACGGCGTGGTTTTCGTGCGCGGCGTCATCGACGACGACATGGCGACGACGGTCACGGCGCAGCTGCTGTTTCTCGAAAACGAAACCCCGGACCGCGACATCCAGCTGTACATCAACAGTCCCGGCGGCTCGTTGACCGCCGCGCTCTCGATCTACGACGCCATGCAGTACGTGGGACCAAAGGTGGCCACGCTCTGCACCGGCATGGCCGCGAGCGGCGGATCGATCCTGCTGGCCGGCGGCGACCCTGGGATGCGGATGTCTCTGCCGCACGCGCAGATCCTCGTCCACCAACCCTTCATCCAGGGTATCCAGGGCCAGGCGACCGACATCCAGATTCATGCCCAGGAGCTCCTCCGCCAGCGTGAACAGGTGGCGCGCATCTATGCCAAGCACTGCCACCGGGAGCTGGAAGACGTCGAGCGCGCGATGGAGCGTGACTTCTTCATGACGCCGGAGCAGGCCAGGGAATGGGGACTCATCGACCTGATCGTGGAGAAGAACCCGGCTGTGGCCAAACCCGTCGGTTGAAGGTTGTCGTTCTAGGCGGCACGAGATTCATCGGGCGGGCGATCGTCGAAGAGCTCGCCGCCGCCGGCCACGATCTTCTGCTCGCGCATCGAGGCGTGCTCGAGCCGCAAGGCCTGCCGCCGGCCCAACACCTGCACGCTGACCGGGCGGAGCTGCACGCCCATCGCGGCGAGCTGGCCGCGTTCCAGCCGGATGCGGCTATCGACTGCCGGGCGCTCACTCGCGGCGACGCCCAGACGGCGCTCTCCGCGCTGCCGGCCGGCATCCGGCTGGTCGTGATCTCGAGCATGGATGTGTACCGCGGATTCGGCGCGGTGCTGGAGGGACGCGAGACGGATCCGGTCCCGCTGGACGAGGACTCACCGGTGCGATCGGAGCGATATCCGTACCGCGACAAAAGTCCGGACCGCCACGACTACGACAAGCTCGATGTCGAAGACGTCTACCTGGCAGGGGGCGCCACCTCGCTGCGCCTGCCGATGGTCTACGGACCGAGGGACTATCAGCTCCGCGAGGAATTCATCCTCAGGCGCGTCCGCGCCGGTCGCAAGCGCATCCCGTTCGGCGCCGGCACGTGGCTCGCGTGCCGCGGCTATGTCGGTGACATCGCGCGCGGCGCCCGACTGGCATTGGAATCGGAATCGACGAAAGGCATGGCTCTCAACCTCTGCGAGGACCGCACCTTCTCGATGACCATGTGGTCTCGCATGATCCTCGAGGCGGCTGGCTCCAGCGCCGAGCTGGTGAGGGTGGCGGATGACATGCTGCCCGAAGACCTGAAGGCGACCGGCACGATGACCCAGCACATCGCCGCCAGCGCGCGCCGCGCCCGCACGATGCTCGGCTGGGCCACGTCGGACCCGGCCGAGACGCTGCGCACCACGGTGCGCTGGCACCTCGACCACCCGCCCGCGGGCGCCGACTTGGATTTCAGCGCCGACGACCGAGCATTAGGGACGATCTAAGCTTCCGGATACATGACCCGCCGGTACCGGCCGTTTGATCCGTTCGAGCGCGGCGGCCCGTTCGAGGCGCGAGAGATCCGGATCCCGCGCCCGCCCCGGCGCTTCTGGGTCGGCCTGGGGATTTTCGGCCTCGCGCTTCTGATCTTCTTCATTGCAAGTCCGATCGTGTGGTTCTTCACCGAGCAGCAGTGGTACGACTCGCTGGGCTTCAGAGACGTATTCACGACTCGCGTTTCCCTGCAAGTCGGGCTGGTCATCGGCGGGTTTGTGCTCTCTTTCGCTTACCTGGTCGTCAACGTGATCATCGCGCTGCGCGTGCGTTCGGGACCGAGCCTGCGCGCGGTAGGGATCCGGCGCTCGACCATTCGCGGCGCCGCCGCGGGCACCGCACTGGGTGGGGCGGCCCTGGTGGCGCTCGTGCTGTCAGGCGGCGCGGGCACGCAATGGCAGAACCTGGCCATGTTCCAGCACGCCAAGCCGACCGGCATCACCGACCCGGTGCTCGGGCAGGATGTTTCCTTCTACCTGCTGACGCTGCCGTTCCTGCACTCGGTCGTCAACTGGGCGCTCGGACTCGGATTCCTGACCGCGTTGCTGGTGGGCTTCGTCTATGCATGGCGCGGCGAGGCCTTCGACCTCAACCTGACCCCGCCTGCGATCGCACACCTGTCGGCGCTCCTGGCGGTGTTCGCGCTCGTGCTCGCGGCGTGGATGTGGCTCGGCCGATACGACCTCCTGTATGCGCACAACAGCGACGTGGTCTGGGGGGCGGCCTACACGGACGTCAACGCCAGGCTGCCGATCGTGACGTTCCTGTCCGGCGCCTCGGTCGTCCTCGCCGGCGCGCTTCTGGTCAACGTCTGGCTGCGAAGGCTCTGGCTCCCGGTGACGGCGGCGCTCGTGTGGGTGGCGCTCCTGCTCATCGGCCAGATCTATCCGGCGGTCGTCCAGACGGCCTTCACGACCCCGAACGCGCAGACCTACGAGCTGCCCTACATCAACCGCGAGATCGCAGGCACCCGCGCCGCGTACGGGTTGTCGAATGTAACCGTCAGCAACTTCACAGGCGACCAACCGCTGACGCTGGCCGACGTCCAGAACGACCAGGTGACGATCAACAACCTTCGGCTGTGGGATTTTCCGCCCCTCAAGGACACCTACGAGCAGCAGCAGACCATCCGCACCTATTACACGTTCTACGACATCGGCATCGATCGCTACACGATCAACAATCAGCCCACCTCGCTGGAGATCAGCGCGCGGGAGTTCGACTTCAACAAGCTGCCGGACGCGGCCAAGAACTGGGTCAATGAGCACCTGCAGTACACGCACGGATATGGGGTCGCCGCCAGCCCGGTGAACGCAATCGACAGCCAGGGGCTTCCCGTCTACGTGGTCGGCGACATCCCGCCCACGGGCCAGCTGAAGATCACGCAGCCGGCCATCTACTTCGGAGAGGTGACGACCGGATACGCGCTCGCGCCCAACACCAATAAAGAGTTCGACTATCCATCTTCGCCCGACGTCTACACGTCGTACAGCGGCACGCATGGGGTCCCGATGACGGCGGTGAACCGCGCCCTGTGGTCGCTCAAGCTGGGCGACTTCAACCTTCTCGTCTCAGGCCAGGTCACCGACAAGACGCTGATGCTCTACCGGCGGCAGATCATCGATCGCGTGGGCGAGCTGGCGCCCTTCCTCAGCTTCGACTCCTCGCCATATGTGGTTGACGTCGATGGTCGCATCTACTGGATCGTGGACGCCTACACGACCGGAGCCACGTACCCGTATTCGCAAACCGTGCCGTTCCAGAACGGGAGGATCAACTACATCCGGAACTCGGTCAAGGTCGTGATCGATGCATACGAAGGCACCGCGGTCTTCTACGTGGTCGATCCCAAGGACCCGATCATCAACGCGTTCGAAGCCACTTTCCCAACCCTGTTCACGTCGATAGACGCGATGCCCGCCGGGCTGCGGGCTCACATACGCGTGCCCGTCGACCTGTTCAACACCCAGGTCGGCATCTACGCCACGTATCACATCACCGACCCGAAAGTGTTCTTCGCGCGCGAGGACGTATGGGACATCCCCACGGCCCAGGCGTCGCCCGGCGCCCTGCCCACGCCCGTCTCGCCCTACTACGTCCTCTTCCGCCTACCCGGTGAGAGCAACCCGGAGTTCCTGCTCATCATGCCCTTCACTCCGCATGGCAAGAACAACCTCGTGTCGTGGATGGCGGTCCGCAACGACGGCGCCCAGTACGGGCAGTACGTGTCCTACGTCCTGCCCAAGGACAAGGTGATATTCGGCCCGCAGCAGGTGGCCAACCTCATCAACCAGGACCCGGTCATCTCCCGCGACTTCACCCTCTTTCACAGCAACGGATCGAACGTCCAGCAGGGCAACCTGCTCGTGGTTCCGATCGGCAACTCCTTCCTCTACTTCGAGCCGATCTACCTCAAGGCCACATCGGGATCGAGCATTCCCGAGCTCAAGAAGGTGATCCTGGCCGACCAGACCCAGGTCGTTTACACGGACACGCTGCAGCAGGCCATCGACCAGCTGGTGGGAACCTCGACCGCGCCGCCGCCGACAACGCCGACGACCACCCTCACACCGGCTCAGATCGCCAAGATCGCCGACCTGATCACGCAGGCCAACGCGCATTACGCGGCCGCGTACACCGACTTGAAGAACGGCGACTTCGCCGGCTTCGCGAGTGAGATGAAGATCGTGGGCGACCTGCTGCAGCAGCTGCAGCAGATCACGGGCACCTCGACCGCGCCGACAGGCGGAGCGTCGCCCTCTCCCGGCCGCGCCTCGCCTTCGCCCTCCCACTCACCGTAAGGGGACGAAGCGCACCGGGAACAGCGACCGCGACATCAGGTCATCGCCGTGACGTTGATAGATGCGCAGGTCCTGATGCTCGTCGGAGGATCTCCCCAGCGGGATCACGAGCCGCCCCTCGGGAGCCAGCTGCTCGATCAGCGCCGGCGGCACATCGGGTGAGGCGGCCGCCACCAGGATGATGTCGTAGGGCGCATAGGCGGGCCAGCCGAACGTGCCGTCGGCGACGGCCACCTCGACGTTCGAGTAACCGAGGCGCGACAGGGTCGCCGACGCGTGCTCCGCCAATGAGGGCTCGAGCTCGAGCGTGATCACGTGCCGCACCAGACGGCTCAGAACCGCGGCCTGGTAGCCGGACCCGGTGCCGATCTCGAGCGCGCGGTCCTCCGGCTTGGGCTCGAGCGCCTGGGTCATGAGCGCCACGACCAGAGGCTGCGAGATGGTCTGGCCGCAATCGATCGCCAGCGCCCGGTTCTCGTAGGCATGGCGGCGCAATCGGCTGGAGAGGAACTCCTCGCGCGGAACCTCTGACATGACTTCGATGACACGCGGATCGGTGACGCCGTTGGGCAGCAGCTGCTCGGCGACCATCCTCTGCGCCGGTGTGCTCATGGCCCTGGTGCGCTGAGAGTACAATCTCGGCGTTTCCTTGGCGTCGTCCGTCCAGCTTCCCGTCCCAGAAAAATGGCGCCGCCCCGTCAGGCAGCGATCGCGCCTCGTCAGGCGATCGGGCCCGGCGCATTCGCGCATAGAGTTCGCGCACCCTTCTGAGCAAGAGTTCGCGCGCTTCCTCGACTACTACCGCATCCGCTGGGTCTACGAGCCGGTGTCGTTCCCGATCGCGTGGGACGGGGCCCGGGTGTCGGAGATGTTCACACCCGACTTCTACCTACCCGAGCACGAGCTCTACATCGAGCTGACCACCATGAAGCAGTCGCTGGTGACGCCCAAGAACCGCAAGCTGCGGATGCTTCGCGAGATCTACCCGGACGTCAACGTCCGCCTGCTCTACCGCAAGGACTACCAGCAGCTCCTCGCCAAGGCGGGATACGGAGCGCTCGAGGTTCAGAACCTGCGCAAGGAGGACATCGGGAGCATCCTCATCTCGCCGGTGGAGCTCGAAACTCGTCTTCGTGCGCTCGGCCGGAAGATCTCCCGCGACTACCGCGGCCGCTCGATCGTCCTGGTCGGCATCCTCAAAGGCGTCACCTTCTTTCTCGCGGACCTCGCGCGCCAGGTCAAGGTCCCGTTCGTGATCGATTACCTCGACCTCAAGCGGTACGCCGGCGCCCAGCCTCACGAGCGGGTTCGCATCGCGCGCGACATCGACTATCCGATCGAGGGCCGCCACGTGGTGCTGGTCGAAGACATCGTCAACACCGGTTTGACCCTGGACTATCTCCTGCGCGAGCTGCGCGCGCGGGGCGCGGCCTCGATCGAGGTCGTCACCCTGCTGGATCGCCCCGGGCGGCGCCTGGTCGAGGTGCCGGTGCGTTACGTCGGCTTCCAGATCCCGAACGACTACGTCGTCGGCTACGGCCTCGACTACCGAGAGCTCTACCGCAACCTTCCTTTCATATGTGCGCTCAAGCCGAGCGTGATCGAGCTCGACACCGGAGCCCCGGCCCCCGAGGTCGTGAGGTAGACGCCGGACCTCGACTCCAGGCTCTCCTCGCCTGGATGGCGCTGCAGGACTTCTCGGAGATGACGGCGGGCGACCCGAGCCTCCTGCGCCAGGTCGAGCTGATCGTGGTCGACGGCCACCGCCGCCTGTATGCGGCGAAGGGCAAGCCCTGGTCGGAGCCCATCGCCTATCGCTGGCTCCACTACGAAGACACGCGGCCCCTCGCACGCCTTGCGGACGGCCTGCGGCGGTTGTTGCGCCAGCGGATCAGTGTGGACGCGGCCGCTGTGGACAAAGCCTGTGCGGAAGCGGGCAGGAGGGGATTTTCGTATTGAGGGAAGGGCTGTGCATGCCCTGTGGAAAAGAGATGCCCCAAGAGACCTTCCTGTTTACCCTGAAGTGCCCTATGCGTTTTTCGGTTTCCAGCCACGGCTTGCGCCGCACCTTCCACCTACTCGACGTTCGGTATCCTCAGGTTTACCGTACTCAGCCGCTTGGGGCGACGCGAAAGTTATCAGGGCACTAACGGCACGTCAACAGAAAAGAAAATCCGAATGCCAGGCAAATGTTTAGGGGCTTGACACCACATCGCGTGAGGCATTAGGGAGCGGTCGTAGAATCGGGACACCAAGGCCCGAAGGAGACGTTGAACATGCGCGAAGTCGTGATCGTCGAGGCTGTGCGAACACCAATCGGACGTCGCAACGGCAAGCTCAAGGAGATCCATCCGGTCGTCCTCGCCTCGCTCGTGCTGAAAGAAATCGTCAATCGCGCAGGCATCAAACCCGAGCTGGTCGACGACGTGGTCTTCGGCTGCGTGAGCCAGGTCGGCGAGCAATCGCTGAACGTCGGGCGCAACGCATGGCTCACCGCCGGCTTTCCGTTCACGACCCCCGCGACCACGGTCGACCGCCAGTGCGGCTCGAGCCAGCAGGCGCTTCACTTCGCGGCCAACCTCATCCAGTCGGGCGTTTGCGACATCACGATCGCGGGCGGCGTCGAATCGATGACCAGGGTCCCGATGGGTTCGAGCGCCGTGTCGCCCGGGACGCCATTCCCACCCGAGCTGATGGAGCTCTACGACCTGGTGCCGCAAGGAATCTCGGCCGAGCTGATGGCCCGGAAGTACGGAATCACGCGTCGGCAGATGGATGAGTTCGGGGTCCGGAGCCACCAGCTTGCCCAAGCGGCCACCGAGAAGGGCTACTTCTCCTCACAGATCATGCCCGTCGACGTACCGGTCGAGGGCAACGGCCATACCCAACTCTTCTCCAGGGACGAGGGCATTCGCGCGAACGCCACCTACGAGGCCACCGCCGCGCTGCAGCCGGCGTTCAACCCGGAGCACTCGATCACCGCCGGCAACTCGAGCCAGATCTCCGACGGCGCCGCGGCCGTCCTTTTGATGTCGCTCGAGAAAGCCAAGCAGCTCGGCCTGAAGCCACGGGCTCGCATACGCGCGCAGGCGGTGGTGGGCACAGACCCCGTGCTGATGCTGGAAGGCCCCATCCCGGGCACCGCGGCGGTGTTGAAGCGAGCTGGCCTCGACCTGAAGAGCATCGACCTCTTCGAGGTCAACGAGGCATTCGCGTCGGTCGTCCTCGCCTGGCAGAAGGAGACCGGCGCCGACATCGACAAGACCAACGTCAACGGCGGCGCCATCGCGGTCGGGCATCCGCTCGGAGCCTCGGGCGCGATTCTCATGAACCGGCTCCTCTACGAGCTCGAGCGGCGCGACCTCCGGTACGGCCTGGAAACCATGTGCTGCGGAGGCGGGCTGGGCACCGCGACGATCATCGACCGGGTGGTCGAGTGAAAACGTTCGGGGCGTTCCGCGACATGCAACGGATCCTCCTCGCCGAAGGGCTCACCGCGCGGGCAGTCAACGGGGAACGCATCACGATGGCGCTCGTCGACCTCGAGCCCCACTCCAAGTCTGCCGATCACCACCATGAGAATGAACAGCTTGGTTTTGTGATCGAGGGCTCGATCGAATTCCGGGTCGGGGACGACAAGCGCGTTCTGCACGCCGGCGACAGCTATGTGATCCCGAGCCATGTTCCGCACCAGGCGATCGCGGGCGCCGAGGGGGCCACCGTGCTCGACGTCTTCGCGCCCGTGCGAGCGGACTGGGCCGACCTCAAACGCGCCGAACCCACGCCGGGGCGCTGGCCCTAAGCCTTCTTGAGCTTTCGCGACAGGTAGGGAGAGTCGTAGCAGAAGCGCAAGCGTCGCTTCTCCCAGCGACCGGTGCCCTGGACGCCGATCCTCGGCGTGACGAATACCCGCCGCCTGGGCGCGCCGTCATCGATCACGTAGAGGTCGGGCGGCTGCAGCCTGACCCCATTCAGGGCGCGGTCGATGCTCAATGCGCGCGTGACCAACCCTGGACCGCCGCACCTTCCAACGCCAGGGCCCGGCTCCAGGGCGCGGACCAGCACGGCTTGGGGTACGCCCTCCTCGCGCGTCACGAAGTTGAGGCACCAGTGCATTCCATAAGTGAAGTAGACGTAGGCATGCCCTGGGGCGCCGAACATCACCTCCGTGCGAGGCGTCCGCCGCCCGCCCCGTGAGTGGGCGGCGAGGTCGTCCGGTCCGAGGTACGCCTCAACCTCGACCAGCCGTCCGCACAACCGGGTGCCGTCGATCTCGCGTACGAGCACCTTGCCCAGCAGCTCGCGCGCGACCGTCACGGTGTCGCGATCGAAGAACTCCGGGCCGAGGACCGCCTCCGGTTTGGCCAGTTGCTACGCCCGGCCGGCGCCGACCTTCTTGCGGTGGACGTGCCGTCGCCGCTTGTCGACGTAAAGGGCTTTGTCCGCCAGCTGGTACATCGCCTGCCAATCCATCCCGGGCCGCCAGGCGGCCACCCCGATGCTGAACTCGATCGGCGCCGGTGCCTTGGAGACCCGGTTGAGCTCCTCGAGTGAGGCCCGCACGCGCGCGCCCACCTCGTTCGCGTGGCGCTCATCCGCGTCGGGCATCGCGACCCCGAACTCATCACCGCCGAGCCGGCCGCACGTGTCGGTGGCGCGGACTGCACGCTGCAGCTCATGGGCCAGCACGCGGATGGCCTCGTCGCCGACATGGTGGCCGTGCGAGTCGTTGATCTCTTTCAGGTTGTCGAGGTCGATCATCATCAGAGCGATGCGGCGCTTGTGGCGCTGTGCGGCGGCGACGGCGCGGTCGATCGCGCGCTCGAACTCCGGCCGGTTGGCAAGCCCCGTGAGGTAGTCGGTCCGAGCCTCCCGGGTGTGCTGGCGGGCGCGATCCAGCGCGACGGCGATCTGGTCCGCGACCGCGGCGACGAACTCCAGGTCGGTGGGCTCGAAGGGTCGAGGCAGGCGAGTGGCCACGGTCATCGCGCCCAGCAGGACGCCTTTCGTACGCAGCTCGGCGCGGATGGCGCTCCATTCGCCCGTGATGCGATCGACGCGCGACTCGGCGGGCCCGGACGCAATCTCCACCACACGCACCCGAGCGCCCAATCGTCCGGACTCGAACTCCTCCTCCTCGCCAGGCTGCAGGCCGACGGTCTTGGCCAGCATCAGCCGCGCGCCTTCTCGCGTCCACACCGCGCCGGCCTGGAGGCGCAGGACCTTGAGCGTCTCCCGAAGGCCGACCTCGGCGATCTCGGCCACGTCGAGGGAGCGGCCGAGCGCGCTCGCGATGTGGTAGAGCGCGTGCAGCTCGGTCTGCCGGGCTTGGTGGCGCGCCTCGGTGAAGTCAAGATAGCCATGGATGAAGCTCGAGTTGAGGTGCCCGACGACGTCGCCCAGCCGGCTCTGCGCGAGCAGCAGCACCTCCTCGGCGTGCTCGTTGCCCATCATCTCCTCCGTGACCCGGGCGAGCACCGAGCGGCGGAAGACGGCCAGGCCTTCCATCACCGACTCCAGCGGGATGCCTTTCTCGGCGTAACGCCGCGAGGCCTCACGGGCGAGCCTGTAGTACTGCTCCCAGGGCACGCGCGAATCGGCGCGAAGGGAGCGGAACAGGATCTCCAGGAAGCCGACCGAGGTGCGAACGAGCTCGTCGATCGACGCGCCGTCCTGCTGGATCCGGAGGAGGTCTGGCTCGAGCGCCCGCACCGATTCGGCGACCACCTGGCCGCTGTCGCGGGAGTCAGCTGAGAGCCGGTCCGCGAGCCCGCTTAATAGGTCGCTAGCCCGCTCGGTCATGGCGATGCACTATAGAGTGACGGAGGCGAATCGGCGAACCTGCGAGATGTCACCGCCGAAGTAACCAAATGTGTAAGAGGGATTGATGGCTACAGTCACAAAGGGGTCGTTGGGGAAGCTCGAGGAGATTCTGGGCGCCGACGCGGCCGACCTCCTGGGGCACAAGTGCCAGACCGTGCCCGCGTCGCAGCTTCACCTGCCCGGCCCCGATTTCATCGACAGGGTCTGGAAGGACAGCGACCGCCCGACGCGGGTGCTGCGCAGCCTGCAGTCGATCTTCGCCCACGGCCGCCTCGCGGGCACAGGTTACCTGTCCATCCTGCCCGTCGACCAGGGGATCGAGCACACGGCCGGCTCTTCCTTCGCCCCCAACCCGATCTATTTCGACGGCGAGAAGATCATCGAGCTGGCGATCGAGGGCGACTGCAACGCGGTCACCTCCACCTTCGGCGTGCTCGGGTCGGTGGCACGGCGCTACGCGCACCGCATCCCGTTCATCTGCAAGCTCAACCACAACGAGCTCCTGACATACCCGACAAAGTACGACCAAATCCTGTTCGGAACCGTGAAAGAGGCGTGGGAAATGGGCGCGGTCGCGGTGGGCGCAACCGTCTATTTCGGTTCTGCGGAGTCCGACCGACAGCTTCAGGAGATCGCGGTCGCATTCCACGCCGCTCACGAGCTGGGCATGGCCACCGTCCTCTGGTGCTATTTGCGCAACTCGAGCTTCAAGAAGGATGGCGTCAACTACGAGACCGCCGCGGACCTCACCGGCCAGGCCAACCACCTCGGCGTGACGATCGAGGCCGACATCATCAAACAGAAGCTGCCCGACACCAACCGAGGCTTCGAGGTGATCGGCTTCGGCAAGACCGCGCCGGGGATGTACGACAAGCTTGCGACCGACCACCCGATCGATCTGTGCCGTTATCAGGTGATCAACTGCTACATGGGCCGCAGCAGCCTCATCAACTCCGGAGGCGAGTCTCACGGCGCGAGCGACCTCAAAGAGGCCGTCCGCACCGCCGTGATCAACAAGCGGGCGGGTGGGACCGGGCTGATCAGTGGTCGCAAATCGTTTCAGCGTCCGATGAAGGAGGGAGTCGAGTTACTACACGCAATTCAGGACGTTTACCTGAATCCGACGGTGACCATCGCCTAAAGCTGGCCTTCCTCGGCACGGGGGCGGCCTTTTCCACCGACCGTTACAACGGGGCGGTGGTGGTAAACGGCCGCCTGCTGCTCGACGGCGGCGCGCCGCTGCTGCCTCATATGAGGCGCGTGGGTGTCGACCCAGGCGCAATCGATGCCGTCTTCCTCACGCACTTTCATGGCGATCACACGCTGGGCCTGCCGCCGTTTGTGCTTCATCGGGTCTTCGTCGACCCGCGCCCGCTGACATTCATCGGGCCTGAAGGCGTCGAGGAGAGGCTCGAGGCGCTATGGGACGTGAGCTGGGGCCCTGACTGGAAGGCTGTCATGCGACCCAAGTTCAAGGTGCACTACCACACGGCGCAGCCCTCGGGGTCCGCGGCCGGATACAAGTACCAGACCATCAAGCTCGACCACGGCACCAGCGGCTCCAACGGTTATCGCATTCATGTCAACGGCCGGCTCCTGGCCTATTCCGGCGACACCGAGGCGACCGCTCCGCTGGATACGCTCGTGGACGGCGCCGATGTCGCCATCGTGGAGGCGACAGGACCCGGCGACGTTTTCAGCCACATGAGCTGGGAGTCCGCATCCGAGCTCAAGCACCGCCATCCGAAGACGCGATTCATGTTCAACCACCTGTACTCCGGCACCGTCGAGGATGCAGTCACCGATCTGCAGGTGGTCGAGGTCTGAGGCCCGCGAACATTGCCGGCGCAGCGGTCGGTGTCGTCGCCGGCGGGATCGTGCTCGCCGGCTTCATCGGCCTGGGCCTTCTGCTGACCAGCCGGGTGGCCAGCGCGGTCCCGGTGGTCGTGCTCGCCATCGCCGGCGCTTATGCTGCCTGGCTGGTGGGCGTGATCGTCTTCGGAGCGATCAGGGGCGGGGGCGATGGTCACAAAGCGTCCGAGCCCTGACCTTTATTCGACGCGGCCGCTGCTCGACAAGCTGGGCGTGAAGCCCGGCTCGAAGGTTGCGATCGTCAACCTCGAGGATCCGGGATTCATCAAGCTGCTGCGCGATCGGACCGCCGACATCGTGGTCGGGAAGCCGCGATCGAAATGCGACATCGTGTTCATGGGCGCAGAGACGCCTGCAGACCTGCGCAAGCTCGACGACGTGAAACGGTGGATCGAGCCAAACGGCGCCATCTGGGTCGTCCGCGCGAAGGGCGGACGCGGCCCGCTGCGCGATACCGACCTCATCGCCGCGGGGCTCGCCGCCGGTCTGGTCGACAACAAGATCGCAAGCTTCTCGGAGACACATGGCGCCATGCGCTTTGTCTACCGCCTGCGCGACCGGCCGAAATGACCGTGCACCTGCGCGCCGCGACCCCGGACGACGTGCCCGTGATCGCCGGGCTGATCCGCGGGCTGGCGCGCTTCGAGAAGCTGGAGCAGGAAGTCGTGATGACAGAGGAGCTTCTCGCGGCCGGGCTGTTTGGCGACCGGCCTTACGCCGAGGTCGTGCTCGCCGAGGACGATGGCCGGCCCGTGGGCTTTGCGTTGTTCTTCCACAACTTCTCGACTTTCCTCGGCCGGCCCGGGATCTACCTCGAGGACCTGTTCGTTCTCCCGGAGCACCGGGGCAGCGGGATCGGCCGGATGCTGCTGGCCCATCTGGCCCGCCTTGCCGTCGAGCGCGGGTGCGGCCGACTGGAGTGGGCGGTCCTCGATTGGAACCGCGACGCGATCAAGTTCTACGAGCGCCTGGGAGCGCGGCCGAACTCCGACTGGACCGTGTACCGCCTGGCCGGCGAGGCGCTCACCGGTCTTGCCCGAGACTTATGAGAGGGAACCTGCCGGTTCCCTCTCATCGCGCTGCTGCCTCCCGCGACTTCGTCGCGGGGACCCCAAAGGACTACGGCCGGGCAAGCAGCGCTGCTCTCCCTCCCGCTGTAGGGATTGCTTGAGAATAGGTTGCGCATGGACGTGCTTCACCCGAAGAAGCTGGAGACGCATCCCGGAGAGCAGCTCATCCCGTGGGCGAGACTCCAGCTGGAACTGGCTCGCGAGATCCTCGACAACCCGGGCGGGGGCCTCCTGTTCGCGACCCAGACGATCGGCCAGGTGCGGGCCGCTCTCGAGGAGAGGGACCACGAACGATGGGAGGAGGTCGTCACGCTCCTCGGTCAGGCCGAGGACCTGGCCGTCCATCGTGAGTTCGAGCAATCTCGCCGGGTGCTTGACGAAGCGGTAGAGAAACTGCCCTCTACGTGACATTCCCGCAGGCGCTGTTCATGGGCCTGCTCCAGGGCGCCACGGAGCTGTTCCCCGTTTCATCGCTCGGGCACTCGGTGATCATCCCGAGCTTGCTGCATTGGCAGTTCAAACAATCGGATCCCACGTTCGTGCCTTTCCTGGTGCTGCTTCATCTGGGTACGGCGGGCGCGCTGCTCGGGCTCTACCGGCAGCAGTGGATCGCCATCATCCGCGGCTTCTTCACCGCCGCCGTGCGCGGTCGAATCACCACGGAGCCGGAGCGCCTGTCGATGCTCCTCCTGACCGGCACGATTCCGGCCGGCATCCTTGGTGTCTTTTTGGAAAACCGCATCAAATCGCTTTTCGCCAGCCCGTTCGTCGCGGCGGGTTTCCTGGTCGTCAACGGCTTCCTCCTGCTCGGGTTTGAGCTGCTGAGGCGACGCGAAGAGCGCCGCGCCTCGGTTGACTCCAAGAGCCGCGCCGAGCAAGAGGAGAGCTTCGCGGCGGCCGAGCACATCAGCTTTCGCGCCGCCGCCGTGATCGGCGCATGCCAGGCGCTTGCATTTTTTCCCGGCATCTCTCGGTCGGGGGTGACCATCGGCGGGGGCTTGCTCGCAGGACTGCGACACCAGGAGGCCGCGCGGTTCTCTTTTCTTCTTGCGACCCCCGTGATCCTGGCAGCAGGTCTTGTCGAGGTGCCCCAGCTCTTCGCGACCGGCGTGCCGGTCGGCGAGTACGTCTCCGCTGCGATCCTGTCAGGCGTCGCCGCCTACTTGAGCGCGCGATTTCTTCTGCGGTATTTTCAGTCTGGCCGGCTGGACCCATACGGCTGGTACTGCATCGCCGCGGGGGCGGTCAGCCTGGTTTTGCTAACGTTGCGAGTGTGAGGGACAGGCTCCCCTTCGTTCTGGTGGTTCTGGCCGTGGCGTTCGTCGTCATCGCGGGGCTCTACTACGAAGGCGTGCTTCAGATTGCAGTCTCCGACCCGCATGCCGCCCACCACACCACCCACGCGATCTTGTTCGCGGTCCTGGCCGTGGTCAGTTTGATAGCGGCCAACTTCGCTCGCGAGAAGACGGTCTAGCGAGCAGACCCGGCCAGGCGTTCCGGCACCTGGCGTCCTGACAGGTCCTTCTCGCCCACACGAACTTCCTCGTGGTAGACCGCGTCGGCGTTGACGTTCCACTGGTCGTACTTGCCGACCCTGGCGATGTTCCGTGCGACGAGAAGGGCGGTCATCATCGAGTGGTCCTGGTTGTTGTATTTGTGCATGCCGTTGCGCCCGGCCAGGTGCAGGTTCGTCAGGTGCTCGCGCATGTAGTCGCGGACGACGTCGACCTTGGCCTGGTACACGTCGTCATACACCGGATACGCCTTGCGTTGTCTGACGACCACGCCATCGAAGATCTCGTCCGGCCGGCAGATGCCGAGCTGCGCCAGCTCTGTGCGCGCCCGCTCGACGAGCACGTCGTCGGTGGACGTCCACAAGCCGTCGCCTTCGAAGCAGAAGTACTCGAGGCCGAGGCACGTCTTGCTCTGGTCCGGGACCATGTCGGGGCTCCAGTTCTTGAAGTTCTGGATGCGCCCGACCTTGACCGTGGGATCGTGGATGTAGATCCAGTTGTCGGGGAACACATCCGCCCGATCGATCATCACCGCGACGCTGATGAAGTCCCGATACGAGAGGCTGTCGGCGGCCTTGCGCACATGCTCGGGCGGGGCGGGGTCGAGCCGTGAGACCAGCTCGCGGATCGGCATGCTCGAGATGAAATCGCTGCCCTTGTGCTCTTCAGTCTTGCCATCGGCCGTCTTCGTGACCACCGAAGTCACGCGCCCCCCGTCGTGCTTGATTCGATCGGCGGCACGGCCGAGCAGCACGGGCCGGCCTTTCTCGCGGTGGATCTCGGCGACGCGTTCCCACATCTGCCCGGGACCGAATCGTGGATATCTGAACCTGTCGATCAAGGTGGTCACGAGGTCTCCCCGGTTGGTCGGGCGGCGGCGAGGCAAGAGGGCGCTCTTCAAAACCAGCCACATGTCGAGGCTTTTGATGCGCTGAGCCGCCCAGTCAGCCGACAGCTCCTTGGTGCTGATGCCCCACACCTTTTCCGTGTACGTCTTGAAGAAGATGCTGTAGAGACGCCACCCAAACTGGTTGCGCACCCAGTCCTCGAGGCTCCGCGGATTGCGGACGGGCCTCACCCGCGCATACGCGTAGCTGGCGATGCAGCGGGCCGCTTCGATCGGCCCCAGGTTCCAGAGGGCATTGGCCGCCTTGATCGGATAGGCGAAGTAGCGGCCCCGGTAGTAGATCCGCGACAGCCGCCCGCGCGTGAGCATCTCCGAGCCCAGGATCTCGGTCCACAGGTCCTCGACCTCCTGGTTCTTCGAGAAGAACCGGTGGCCGCCGATGTCAAACCGATATCCGTTGTGCTCGACCGTGCGGGCAAGCCCGCCCACGTAAGTCGGGTCGCTCTCGAGCACGGTGGTCGCGATGTCGTGCTTCAGCAGCTCGTACGACGCCGTGAGCCCGGCCGGGCCCGCGCCGATGATCACAACATGCTGATGGCCGTTCCTTGCTCCCAAGTCGCGCACAGTATCAACCGTCCCGACGGGGGTCCGGTGCGGAAATTGCGTGCTTTGGCGCTCGGCCTAGTTGAGAGGGCCCTTGCCGCGCGCCTCGTCCACCTTGACCAGGGCCTCGCGCAGCCCTTTGATCCAGTCCGACTGGTGCATCCCGACCAGCCGGACGCACCAGGCCAGGGCATCGCTCCGGCTCCGTGCGACTCCGGCCGCCACCAGCGTGTCGAGGACAGCCCGCTCGGGCATTCGCAGACGCGTCATCACCGGCAGGCTCAGGGTGGTGAAGATCCGCGTCTCGTCGCCGCAGCGGGCGCCCCACGCGACCTTGCGCCGGAAGCGCCGCTCGGCGTCCCGGGCGATCTTGACCCGCTCGTCACGGGTCTCCTCTCGGAATCGATCGATCCTGGCCACCCGCGCCGCCTCGCGCGCCTCCGGAGCGGTGCCGGCGGCGAGCTCCACGTCGGGCAGGACGCCGAGCACGAGGATCTCCTCGCCGTCCGAGGTGACCTCAGCCGGGCCTGCGAACCATGCCGCCGGCAGCCGGCTCGCAAACCAGGCGCCGATGTCCTCAGCCATGAATTACATCATTACGCCCCAGCCCCTCGGCACGCAAGGCGCCGATGATACGCAAGCCATGAATGCACCTGCGCTGGCCGCCTTCGTCCTGGCCGCGGTGGCCTCCGCCGGCGACCTGACCGCAATCGTGCGCCATGACAAACGGCTCGAGTACGCGACCAAGCCCACGGTCATGGTTTTCTTGATTGCAGCGGGGCTCCTCATCCACCCTGCCAGCCAGGGCGAACGAGCGCTGTTCGTTGTCGCCCTGATGCTCGGCCTGGCCGGCGACGTGTTCCTGATGCTGCCCGACGACTTTCTCGTCGCAGGCATCGGCGCCTTTCTGGCCGGACACCTCGCGTACGCCGTGGGCTTTCGATTCGCGGGCTTCAGCGCCGCCGGCTTGATCGCCGGCGCCATCATCGCGGCGGTGACAGCGGGCCTCCTCCTGCGCCGGGTTCTCGGCGCACTCCGTACATCGGGTCGGGCCAAGTTGCAAACGCCGGTCCTCGCATACGCCGTCGTCATCTCGCTCATGACCGTGAGCGCCACCGCCAGCGGCAATCTGGTCGCTGCCGCGGGCGGCTTGCTCTTCTTCTTTTCGGACGTGATCTTCGCGTGGTATCGCTTCGTCAATCCGGTGCGGTGGGGGCAGCCGGTGAACATCGTCATGTACCAGGCGGGCCAGGCATTGCTGGTCGTGTCCCTGGCGGCAGGCAGCTAGGCCGCCGCCTCCTGGGGCTTGGCGCCCAGCATCTGCATCGTGTCGACGATCACCTCGGTGCGGTATTTCTTCACACCCGTGGTGGCGTCGTCCCATGAGCTCGTTTGGAGCCGCCCCTCGGCGTAAAGCTGGCGGCCCTTGCGGAGGAACTCGCCCGCCACCTCCGCCTGCCGGCCGAACAGCACGAGGCGGTGGAACTCCGTCGCTTGCTTGGCGTTGCCCGATTCGTCCTTGCCTATGTACGTGTTCGTCGCCAGGCGCAAGTTGGCGACATAGACGCCCTTTGGCGTCGCGCGGACATCGGGGTCCGCTGTCAGGTTGCCGACGAGTATCACTTTGTTGACCATTCCGAAACCTCCATGAATTTGAATCGAGCGTAGATGCCTTGGGTCCATTCGCCAACCGAGCCCGTTAAGAAGCCAACCAGCTGACCGGATCGATCGCCCGGCCGTCTAGCTGGACCTCGAAATGCAGATGCGCGCCGGTCGCGAGCCCAGTCGCGCCGACCTCGCCGATCACCTGGCCTGGCGTCACCGATTCGCCCGCGACCACCTCCGCTCGCGAGAGATGGCAGTAGAGGAGCCGCACATGCTGGCCGACCGCCACAGCGACGAAGATGCCCGCCCCGCCCGGATCAAACCCCGCATGGGCGATTCCCGGCGAGGCCGCGTGAACCGCGGTGCCCGCGGGCGCCGCCAGGTCGACGCCCGAGTGGAAATGGAACCCGGGGCAGGTCGAATCGAACGGCTCGAGGACCAGCGATGTGCAGCCGAAGGGGAGAGTCTCGACGGCCCCTGGAACTATCGATGTGAGCGGCAGCCGCTGCTCGCTCGCGACCTTTGCCGCGGCGAGGGTCCACACAACGATGGCAGCAACGCCGATGGCCACGACTCGCAGCCACCCCATCACGCGTGGGCGACGGCGTGCTCGACGGCTTTGAAGCCCGTCTTGAACGCCGACTCCAGCTTGTGCGCGGCTTTATCCGCGCCGCCCATCGCGCCCGGCACCTTGAACACGACGAGGAGGGACGCCAGCGCAAACAGGTGGTGGACCGGCGTGTAGCCGTCTCTTTCGAGCGCGAAACCGATCGCGAGCACGAAAAGCTGCATCGGCTGCATGAGGAGGTTGGTGAGGAACATCGAGCTCCACTGCTTGGCCAAGTGATGGGTCTCGGGGAGCGTGAACAGAAGGCCGGCCAGGGGAGCGGTGATGGCCAGGACGATGAGGATCGTGTAGCGGATCAGGTATGCGATCCCGAGCACGTCATAGCCGAGGATGAGGACGGAGGTCGCGACTATCTGGAGGACGCCGGCCGACGGATCGAGCGTCAGGTTGTGGAGCCAGTTCGACCAGTCCGGGAGCGTGCCGAAGCTCTGGATGGCCTTGCATGCCACATTGCTCGCCTGCACCACCGCCTGCAGCATCGGCAGCGCGAAGTTGATGAGCACGACGGACATGAGGAGGCGCGGCAGCAGGATGCGCGCCGTGTACAAGCTGCGCAGGCCGTGGCCCCACATGATCCGGTACGAAGCCCAGATCGCCACGACGGTGAGGGCTCCGTTGGCGACCAGCTGAACTTTGGGCTCGAAGGCCTGGATGGTCGGGTTGGAGATGAAGTCGCCACCCGTTTCGAAATTGGTGGTGCTCAGGATGAACCCGAACCACACCTTGAGCAGCAGCCCCAGGCTGTCGTCGAGCAGCGTTTTGACGATGAGAGTGGGGTGCGCAAACGGAAACAGGAAACTGGCGATCTCGGTGAGCTGAATGACCAGGTTCTGCAGCTGGCCGAGCTGCCCGAAGTCCATCAGCGGCCGGCCGGCACCGACTTGGTCAGTATGTCGACCAGCGAGCCGGCGACCTCGACCCCGATGGTCCCGACCACGATGCGTTGGATCCACTGCTTGGCCGCCAGCGCCGATTTGGACTCCGCCGCGGTGATCTTCCAGAGAAACGCGAAGATGAACGCCAGGGCGCCGATCGATGCGACCAGCGCCTGGCCGATGTGAATCCACGTGGTGATCAGGTCGGTGATCGGCGTGATGTCGGGTCCGGCGGCGAGAAGAAACATGCGAGCCTCCTGCGGTTTTAGTCGGAGGCTAGGAGCGAAAAGCGCCGGCGGGAACTCAGGTTGTTAAGGGCGTCTCAAGATCCCGTCAATCTTCAAATGCGACTGCTTAGAACACGCCATCTGTGCAGTTTTTTGCTGTATCCGGAACTTGGGATACGACCACTTCTGCACAAATGTCGGGTCAAGCGAGGCGAGACTCGTTTCTTTCCCTATCGGTGGGCGGAGGTAACTTTGGGGCTAGTGGGATTGCAGAGTGGAGCGTAACGGAGCGCGTCGCGACAATCTGACCTGAATCCCCAGCCGACGGCTGCTTTTTGTCATCCACTACAAGCAAATCATCTGACCGCTGCGTTCCGCTCAATGGCAAACCAGACAAATAGCAACATGAACACGGCGATCGCGACCAGGAGCGGGATCGCGAGGAGCGCGCCGTGCTGACGCTTGGGCGAGGCCGCAAAACCCCACGGGCGCGTCGCGAGCCGAAGCAACTCGTTCACGTCACTCGACCGCCACACCTGCCTCGGATACAGGTTAAACGCGCCCGGGCCATCCGCGTTCATGAAGCGCGCATACGGGTAAGTGCTTCCCCGCGTGTGCCTGTATTCCACGTTGCCCGCCAGCTGGGAGATGGGAATGCTCTCGCGTACGAGCCCAAACAGGTAGACCTTGCTCACCTGGCTCGAATTCACCTCGATCCGTATGCCGAGAAAGTGGGCCGCCGGAAATGCGCCGGCGAGGAGAACGAACAAGCCGGGTGGGAGCCGAACGGCTAAGTCCTTTCCGTGCGTGAACGAACTGTCGAAGATGATCCCAAGCCCGAAGATGATCGCTAGGGCAGGGAAGAACAGCGCGTAAACGTACCCGAACGGGCCCGGGCGGATCACCCGCACGCGATCTGACTCCAGCCCGCCACTGCGCAGGCGGAGATAGGTTCGCCAGTCAGCCCGAGCTGCAGGTCCACCCGAACGTCCCTGGCCATCGATTCGGGTCGCATTCTAGGCCCGCCCGCAACCACCGCCGAACGCGTGCGGCGGGTCCTTACGGGTCGCCATGCACGGTTTCAACGGGCGGGCGTGTTCATGACATACGCGCTAACGCGAAGATGAACGCTAAGGCGCCGATCGATGCGACCAGCGCCTGGCCGATGTGAATCCACGTGGTGATCAGGTCGGTGACCGGCGTGATGTCGGGTGCCGCCGGTCCGGTTCCACGGCGAGAAGAACCATGGGTGGCTCCAAGCGTTTGCGCTGGAGATTCGGAGCCGAGCGAGCGGGGTCCGGTCGACTCCTCTATCCGCTAACGGTGCCCACGAACAGGCCCGTGAATCCCATCGACACGACGGTGCCCGGCGCGTTTTCGGCGACATACGCCAGGGGGAATGGACCCTGACTCAACGGATTGGTGTTCACCCATCCGACCATCGTCCTCGAATTGAGCCAACCAGACGCGCGGAAACCAGTCGCCAGGTTGACCTCGGTGCCGTCGCGACCGACGAGCAACTCGCGTGAATCGGCCAGGTTCAGGTCGTTACAGCAGATCATCAGGCGTTGTCCATCTGGGGCGAGAAAGGGCCCGAAGGGACCGTTCTGTCCCGTCACAGTGTGGTGCCACAGCTCTGTCCCATCCGCGTTTCGAACGCTCACCGGCTGGTTGACTTTCTGGTTCGCGGTGCCGCCTCCAGTCATGACGCCGTCTCCCATGCAGACAAACGCGCCGCTCGATACGGTGTTCCACACCCGGCACGTGGCGGGGTCGCCGAGCGGCGCCAGAGGCTTGACCGTGGCCGCGTCGACCCTCACGAAGACGCCGAGCGTCGAGCCGGGGCCTCCACCTTGCGACGCCCAGACCGTGGGGTACGTGCCGATCGGCCCGACCGCGTCCCAGCCAGTCAAAGCAAGGACGTTTTGAGGCTTGGTCCAGGTCTGATGATCAACCAGTCGGCTTGGAAGGCCGCTGATTGCCGTGTACGTGTCGAAGCTGTAGCTCGCACTTGAGGACGAGCCATCGCATGGAAACGCATTCATCGGGACGGTGAAGACTGCGCCCAGCAGCCCGGTGCCGTCCGGGCTCACCGCGAACGACAGCATTTGCTGGCTCGAAGTCATCGGGAACGTGGTAACGGTGGTGACCGTTCCGTCGATCGCGAGGCTTCGGACGACGCCCTTGGCGTCTGCATAGAAGACCTTGCCGGCGGCGACGTGCGCCGACGGCTGAAGGATCGCCCCCATGCAGCCGGTGGCTGGTACCGGCATCGGCGTGAACGTGGTTTTGGCCCGCGCGTAGCCGTCGAGGCCGGCGATCGCAACAGTGTTCCATGTGTCCGGGCTCCCTGGAATCTTGGCTTCGAGGACGGCGAACAGAAGAGCCGCCGAAGGGGTAGCGCCAGGGCTCGCGATCGCGCTGGGAGAGCTCGCCGCCGGGGGGGAGGTCGCTTGTCGGGCCTGAGTGGAACCGCAAGCGACCGCCGCCGGCATCAGTGAGAGGATCAATGTCAGGGAGAAAATCAGCCGTCTCATGACGGTGTAACGTGACCCAACCCCAAACGGTATTGAACCAGGCGGTTGCACCCAAAGAGCCTGGGACGCACCTGCATTACGGCCCTGGTGTCCATGACTCGGGCGCGTTCGCGAACGGCTAAGGGCGCGAGCTCACGCGGCGCTCGACGCCGTCGAGCAGGATGTCTAGCGCGGATACCGGCGCTCCCACCGCCTTCACCGGAACCTCGGGGAGAACCGGATCGACCGCTTTCGCCTCCGAGTCGAGCGTGACCTGGACAGCGCCGCTGTTGATACGCAGGTGATACCGGTCGGGCGCCCCGGACGCTCCCGGCTCGCTCTCCCACTGCGAATCGGAAACCGTGGCTTTGACCGCGTAGTCGTCCAGCTTCACGCGCAGGGCGCCGGGGCTGATGTCGGCGGCCACCGCCACACCGCGCGGCCGGTGCAGGCTCAAACCGACCACGCCCCCCGAGACCTCGATCGGCACCACGCCTCGAGGCCGAGGCAGAAAGCACTCCACCTTCGCCGCCCCGCTGTCGAGCTTGATCGCCCGGACGTCTAGACCGCCGACCTCGAGCACCGTGTTCCACGTCGCACCCTGGATCTGGAAACGCCAGGGACGGCGCGGGTTCAGCTCGATCTCGCCGTAGCCGACGCCGCGCAGCCTCCGAACGACAACTCTCTCGCCATGGACGATGGCCGGTGCGGCCGAGGCCCGGTCGGGGGCGGTTCTGATGAGCCCTTGCATGCCGGCGCCGGGTCGCACGCGCACGCCTCGCGATCCTGAGTCGATCGCGATCGAGGCGACCGAGCCCGTTTCCATCGCAGGCTGTTGAGCCGGCGCCGGCGACACGACGACGTGGACCATGGCCATCAAGGCGACCTCAGAGGCCTCGGCCGAACTCAGACCCGCAGCCTCGAGCCGGCCTTGCAACGTCGTGTAGGTGGCGCTGCCGGTCAGGGAGTCGGGAACCTCGAGCAGGATCCGATTCGCGTCCTTCTGGGCCGCGACCCGCTCGCCCAGCGCAGCCGCCGCTTCGCGCACGGCGGACCGCCAATCAATGCGTTTGCGGGCCGGCCGGACACCCTCCAGGATCGACTCGGCCAGCAGCTCGAGCAGCTCCCCGCGATCTCGGACATGCCAGTACAGCGACGCGGCTTTGACGTTGAGCCGGTCGGCCAGCCCGCGCATCGACAGCGCGTCCAGCCCCTCTTCCTGGACCAACGCCAGCGCCTCCGACACCAGCCGCGCCCGGCTCAGGCCGGACTCTTTTTCCTTCACGCTTGCAATCCTAACACTGTTAGGGGTAACATGGCGTCCCTCAGACCCTAACGCCGTTAGGGTCATTCATGAGGAGAGAGATGCAGGCAAGAGCAACAGCGCGGTGGCGGATCAAGGGTCCTGAGATGGAAGGGGCGGTGGCGCGCTGGTACGCCAGGGTTCGCCGCTCGGGGACCCAGATCGAGGAGTACAGGAAGCAGGCCGCTCGGCTCACGGAAGGCCTGCCGGCGGGCGCGAAAGTGCTCGAGGTGGCGCCCGGCCCCGGATATCTGGCCGTCGAGATCGCACGGCTTGGATTCCATATCACGGGACTGGACATAAGCCGCACGTTCGTTCAGATCGGAACCGAACACGCCCGAGAGGCAGGAGTCAGCGTCGACTTCCGCCTGGGTGACGCCGCGGTGATGCCGTTCGAGGCGGATTCATTCGACCTGATCGTCTGCCAGGCCGCCTTCAAGAACTTCGTGCATCCGGCGAGCGCCCTGGACGAGATGTATCGCGTCCTGCGTAGCAGCGGGACAGCGGTGATCCAGGACATGAGCAGCGAGGCAACCCACGCGGACATCAACCTGGAGGTGCAGAAGATGCACCTTGGCTGGTGGAGCGCTTTCTCAACCACCGCCACGCTGGAGATGCTCAAGCGCCGGGCCTACTCGCCGGCTCGGTTCACGCGCATCGCCGCTGACAGTCCCTTCCACTCGTGCGCAATCACCACGCAAGGAATCGGCCTGGAAGTGCGGCTCAAGAAGGCACAAGCCGCCGTGGCCTAACCTTTCCTTGTGGCCAGGAAGCTCGCTGAGTACGAGGCCAAACGCGATTTCAAAAAGACACCCGAACCAGGCGCCAAGGTCCCGCGCAAAGAGACGAAGGCGCCTCGGTTCGTCGTGCAGGAGCATCACGCGCGGCGCCTGCATTGGGATTTCCGGCTCGAGAAGGACGGCGTCCTCGTCTCGTGGGCGGTGCCCAAGGGGGTCCCGGCCGACCCCAAGAAGAACCACCTCGCGGTCCACGTCGAGGATCACCCGCTCGACTACATCGGCTTCCACGGCGACATTCCGGCCGGCAACTACGGCGCCGGCAAGGTCCTGATCTGGGACAGCGGGACGTACGACACCGAGAAATTCTCCGATCGCGAGGTCATGGTCGTCCTGCACGGAAAGAAGCTCAAGGGTCGCTACGTCCTGTTTCGGACCAACGGGGACAACTGGATGATCCACCGCATGGATCCGCCGCAGGATCCCGAGCGCAAGCCGATGCCCGAGCGCATCGAGCCGATGCTCGCCAAGCTCGTCAAGAAGCCACCCACGCCTGACGAAGCGTGGGGCTTCGAGTTCAAGTGGGACGGCATCAGGGCCGAGGCATACGTCGAAGGCGGGGTCGTAAAGCTCTTGAGCCGCAGCGGCGAGAACGTGACTGCGCGCTACCCGGAGATTCACGCTCTGGGCCGCGCGCTGGGATCCAGCGAGGTCGTCCTCGACGGCGAGATCGTCGCTCTCGACGAGAAGGGCCGCCCCAGCTTCGAGGAGATCCAGCAGCGTATGGGCCTTTCGTCCGAGTCGGAGATCCGCCGGAAGATGAAGGAAGTCCCCGTCACCTACATGCTGTTCGACCTCATGTGGCAGGACGGGCATTCGCTGCTCAAAGAGCCGTACACCGGCCGGCGTAAGAGGCTGGAAGCTTTGAAGCTGAAAGGCGCTGCCTGGCAGACCCCGCCCTACGAAAAGGGAGGCGGGCCGACCATGCGTGAGGCCAGCCGCAAGGCGGGCCTCGAAGGCATCATGGGCAAGAAGCTCGACTCGTCCTACGAGCCCGGCAAGCGCAGCGGCGCGTGGGTCAAGCTCAAGAACCGGATGGGCCAGGAGCTTGTGATCGCAGGCTGGCTCGAAGGCGAGGGCAAGCGGCGCGGATATCCCGGTGCGCTGCTGGTGGGCTATTACGACAAGGGGGATTTCGTGTTCGCGGGCAAGGTCGGTACGGGCTTCACAGACGAGATGCTTGAGAAGCTAAGCAAGCTGATGAAGCCGATCGAGCGCAAGACCAGCCCGTTCGACCGAGGCACCCCGCCGAAGGCGGCCCATTTCGTCGAGCCCAGGCTCGTGGGAGAGTTCGAGTTCGTGGAGTGGACCCGGTCCGGCCAGCTGCGCGCGCCCGCTTTCAAGGGACTGCGGACGGACAAACCTGCGCCAGAGGTGGTGCGCGAAGGTGGCTAAAAGCACCGAGGTCGAAGTCAAGATCGAAGCTCGCACGCTCAAGCTGACCAACCTCGAGAAGGTCCTGTATCCCGAGGTCGGTTTCACCAAGGGGCAGGTGATCGATTACTACACGCGCATCGCCCCGGCGATCCTCCCGCACACCCGCAACCACCCGCTCACGCTCAAGCGCTATCCCAACGGAGTCGACGCCGAGTTCTTCTATGAGAAGAACTGTCCGAAGCACCGCCCGCCGTGGGTGGAGACGGCGAAAGTCTGGAGCGGCGGGAACAACCGCGACATGTACTACTGCCTGTGCCAGGACCTGCCGACATTGGTGTGGCTGGCCCAAATTGCAACGCTCGAGTTCCACACCTCGCTTTCGCTCGCCTCGAACCTGCCCGAGCCGCGGACGCTGGTCTTCGACCTCGACCCCGGGCCGCCCGCGACCATCGTCGAGTGCTGCCGCATCGGTTTGATGCTGCGCGACGTCTTCGCGGAGCACGGCCTCGAGTGCTACGCCAAGACGTCGGGGTCGAAGGGCCTGCAGCTCTACGTTCCGCTGAACACCAAGGTCACATACGTGGAGACGAAGGTCGTATCGAAAGGACTTGCGCAGCTGTTCGAAGAGCAGCACCCGGAGCTGGTCGTTCACAAACAGCTGAAGGAGCTCCGCACCGGTCGCGTCCTCATCGACTGGAGCCAGAACGACGAGTACAAGACGACGGTGAACGTGTACTCGCTGCGCGCCCGTGCGCGGCCGACGGTTTCCACTCCGGTGACGTGGGACGAGGTCGAGAAGTGCCTGAAGGCAAAGGATCCGAACCTGCTCGTGTTCGACTCGGAGCAGGTCCTGAAGCGTGTCGCCAAGCTGGGCGACCTCTTCGAGCCGGTGGCGAAGAAGAAGCAGAAGCTGCCCAGGTCACTGCTCGAAGCCACCGGCGGCGGGGTCGCCCTGGAGAAGATGGCCAACCGGCGGCGGGGCGGCCCAGGACGGTCTAGCAAGCCCTCCGCAAAATGACCCGGCCGCGGGTCGTGATCGCGGGCGCCGGCTTCGGCGGCCTTACCTGCGCGCGAGCGTTGAAGAAGGCGCCGGTCGACGTGCTGCTGGTCGACCGCAACAACTACCACCTCTTCACGCCGCTCCTCTACCAGGTCGCCTCGGCCGTGCTCGACCCGGGCGAGATCGCCCGCCCTGTGCGGCAGCTCATCCGGCCCTTGCGCAACGTGGACTTCCTGCTCGCGAAGATCACCGGCGCCGACTTCGAACAGCGGCAGCTGCTCACCGAGCGCGGACCGCTGGCTTATGACTACCTGGTCCTGGCCTCGGGCAGCCAGAGCGATTACTTCGGCAACGCATCACTCATGCGACACGCTTTCGGCTTGAAGGAGCTCGATGACGGCCTGGCCGTGAGAAACCGCATCCTGATGCGCTTTGAGGAGGCCCGATGGACTGACGATCGCGAGCGGCGGCGGACGCTGCTCACGTTCGCGGTGGTTGGTGGCGGACCGACCGGGGTCGAGATGGCCGGCGCGCTTTCCGAGCTGATCCACCTGGTCCTGGCCAAGGACTATCGCGACCTCGACCTCGGCCTCGTGCGAGTGGTCTTGCTCGAGGCGGCGGGTTCGCTCCTGGGGACGTTCGCCGAGCCGCTGCGGGACGCTGCCCGCAAATCGCTCGAGAAGAAGGGCGTCGAGGTCCTGCTGAAGGCGAAGGTGGCGGATGTGACGGCAAGTTCGATCCTCCTGTTGGACGGGCACGAGATCCCGGCATCGACGGTGATCTGGACGGCGGGGGTTCGCGCTTCAGACCTGGGGAGCGCCATGCGCCTCCCGCTCGCCCGGCAGGCGCGTGTCCAGGTGCTGCCGACCCTGCAGATGACCGGACATCCCGAGGTGTTCGTGATCGGCGACCTCGCGGGAGCGACCGACGGTGGCACTCCCCTGCCCATGCTCATCCCGGTAGCGATGCAGGAGGGCCGGCATGTGGCCGCCACCATCCGCGACGTGCTGCGGGGATATGGCGCGACGAACTTCGATTACAGGGACCCCGGAATCATGGCCACGATCGGCCGCAACTCGGCGGTCGCGCAGCTCGGACCGGTTCGCCTGAAAGGATTCCTGGGCTGGTTGATGTGGCTGACCGTCCATCTCATCAACGTCGTCAGCTTCCGCAGCCGCGTCGTCGTCCTCGTGAACTGGGCCTGGGACTACCTGTTCTTAGACCGGCCCATCCGCCTCATCGTGCGTGCGGCCGACGACCGCCCTGATTGAAGCGACCCGTCACAAACGGGCCGGGGCGCGTCACAAATGGGTCGTAGGCGGGGCTGATACTTGTGTGATGCGGACCTCGCAAGCGTCGCTCTGCGCCGGTGCGCTGGTGGTGGTCGTGCTGGCCGCATGTGGTGGGCTCCAGCCCGAGGACCCCGCGCAGGCACTACGCGAGGGCGGCGCTGCGATGGCGAAGCTGAAAACGGTCAGCGCAACCCTCACCTTCACCAAAGGCACGGTCACGTTCCAGACCTTCTCGCTGGTCAAGGCCGCGGCCACACTGCGGCTCCCAACCGACAGCGACACCACCTTTACCGTGCGCAAACAGGACGTCCAGTTCGCGTTGGAGGTCATCATCATCGGCGGCCGCGTTTACCTGCGACCCCCGTTCTCGAGCTATACCGAGCTCACCGGTGCGGATGCCGGTGCGATCCCGGACCTCGCCAGGCTGTTCGGGGCCCAAGGCGGCTTGCCGGCGATCATCCCCACCGGAGTCAAGCCGAAGTACCTGGGAGCTGACAAGATCGGCGATGTGGACTCGCACAAGGTCGAGGCGACTTACACGGCGAGCCAGATTCACAGCATGCTCCCGCAGCTCAACTCGTCGGGCGATGTGGACGCCGTGCTCTGGATCGGAGGCTCGGACCACCTCATCCGCAAGGCGGTGCTGTCGGGTCTCTTCGGTGACAACGGCACCGCGAGCTCGGTCGAGGTTGGCCTGACCGGTTTCAACGCCGCTGTCACGATCTCCCCACCACCCGTGCCATAGCCACGGCGCCGGCAATTTCGGACCCCGCGCCGCCCACCAACCGCCCCCTCCTCCTGGTGATCGCCGGGGCCGGCCTCTTCATCACCGCCCTCGACGCCTATGTCGTCGTGACGATCCTGCCCGCCATGGTCGCGGACGTCGGCCTGACCATCGACCGCTTCGAGCAGGCCACCCCGATCGTCACCGGCTTCCTGGGCGGCTACATCGTGGCGATGCCTCTTCTGGGCGCCTATTCGGACGTACGCGGGCGAGCGCCCGTTTACGCCGTCTGCCTGGTGATTTTCGCCGCCGGCTCTGCAATCACCGCGACCGCGGGCCTGTGGACGTTCGCGGGGCTCCCCTGGCTCGTGGCGGGCCGTTTCCTCCAGGGCCTGGGTGGGGGCGGACTGGTCCCACTCTCCCTCGCGCTTGCCGCCGACCTTTATGTGGACGGGCGCCGGACGATGGCGCTGGGCGCTGTGGCCGCAATGCAGGAGGCGGGCAGCGTGTTCGGACCCCTGTACGGCGCGACGCTCGCGGCGGCTGCGGCCACGATCGGTGGCTGGCGCTTTGTTTTCTGGCTGAACCTCCCGCTCGCCGCGCTCTGCGCGGGGGGACTCCTGTTGGGAAGCCGCAAGCAGAGCAAGCTCGACGCATCCGCGGCCATTTCGCTCGACTGGGTCGGCGCGGCGCTTCTGGGCTTGGGCCTCGGGCTTCTCGTGGTTGCGCTGTATCCGGATGATCCCAACACCCGCGCCACCAGCGGTTTGCTCCTTCCCGCCGGCGCGCTGAGCCTGATCGTCCTCGGTCTCTATGCCAGGCGGCAGGCAACACGCCTCGAGCCGCTCATTCCGAACCGACTTCTTCGCAGCCGTCCCTTCATCGGCGCGACTCTGGCCAACCTGTTGATCGGCGTAGCGCTGATGGTCGCGCTCGTCGACGTCCCGCTCTTGGGCCGGCTCGTCTTCAAGCTCGACCAGCTGGGCTCGGGCGTCCTGCTTTCCCGCTTCCTGATCGGCGTTCCCGTCGGCGCGCTGATCGGAGGCTTGCTCGCGCAGCGGATCGGCGCGCGCGCCACCGCGGTCGCGGGGATGGTCCTGGCCGCAGCCGCTTTCGCGCAGATGGCGGGCTGGCAGGCTGACGAGCTCGACCTGCGATTCGGCCCGCTGCCGGTGGCGGCCGTCGCCCTCGGCGTATGCGGACTCGGTTTTGGGGTCGTCATCGCGCCGCTTGCGGCCAGGGTCCTCGACCTGACCCGCGCGGAACACCACGGCCTGGCCTCGAGCCTGGTGGTCCTTTCGAGGACGGTCGGGATGCTCATCGGCCTCGCCGCCCTCACGGCCTACGGCCTGTACCGCTTTCGACAGATCCTCGGCACTCCCAAGCTCAGCGGGGACGTCCGCGCCCAGGTGGATGAGCTGGAACGGTTGGTGGGGGCCGCCTTTCTTCAGGAGTACCGCGAGATATTCGCGGTGGCGGCCGGCCTTTGCCTCCTGGCGGCGCTGGTCGCCGGTTTGACCATCGGTCGAATGCAAGCGCCGGCTCAGGCCGCTGACCGCAACCCCTCAGCGCTTGGTCGCCACCGCCATCAGATATGAATGGTGGTAGCGAAACGCGTCGTCGGGGTCGCCCAGGCTGTCCATCGCCGCTTCGACCTCGGCCTCGAGCTCCATCCGGTAACGCGGACCAAGGGCTTTGATCAGGGTGTACGGCAACGGCCCGGCGCCGGCCATCATGTCCGTCCACTCGCGCGCGTTCTGGGCGCGTCCGCCCATGACCATCTCGGTCATCGTGTCGACCTTGAAGCCTGCCGAGTCCAGAAGCTGCGGCAGGACGTCGGGCTCACCAAAGCGGCCGCGTTCCGAGCTGTACCGCGGAAGGCTCAGGTAATGCCTCCGCGCAAGGGGGGCCAGGCCCTGGAAGAACAGGTCCTGGGCCCGGGTGGAGAGACTGCGCCGCTGGCATGAAACCGCCAGCCGGCCGCCGGCCTTGAGGACACGATGCGCCTCGCTCAACCCGTCGCCCGGGTCGGAAAGGTACGCGAGCGTGTCGCCCATCGTCACCAGATCGAACGTCTCCGGCCTGAAGACCAGGCGTTCCGCGGCCATGCCCAGGAACTGTGTGTTCTTGCTCTGCCTCGAACGCGCGATCGAGAGCATGCGATCCGACAGGTCGATGCCGATCACCGTGCCGGGGCTCACCTTGGCCGCCACCAGGTGAGCGACCAGGCCGGTGCCGGTCCCGACATCGAGGGCATGCTGCCCCTTCTTGGGTTTGACCAGCTCGACGAGCCTGACAGCGATCCGGCCGTGCTGGCCGCCGGCCCAGCTGTCGTATACGGGGGCGACCTGGTCGAAGAAATCGACCAGGTGGTCGGTCATCTCGTCGGACGCGTCTGGATCCATCAGCGCCATCGCTCTATGCCCAGGGCTTCCACGAACGCCGGAATCCCGGTTGCCTCCCTTGCCTTTGGACCGCCGACCACTTTGTTACGATGCTAGCTCGTCTAATTCCCAACTCTTCCGAGATACGCGTCTATACGCAAGTCCAGTTGACCGTCGGAGTTGAGCAGAACTAGGGAAAGGCTCGATCAACCCAGTGGAGGACGCCCAAATGGCCCAAGCTGAAAAATCCGCACCGGCGACCACCCCGAACGGTGGCACCAACCTCGTCAACCTCGGCCCGCGCGACAGCCTGCACGGACGCCTCGACATCCAGGGGGACCTCAAGGTCCAGGGCAACGTCGAGGGTGAGCTGAAGGCCAGCGGCGACGTGACGGTGGACAGCACCGCCAACATCCAGGCCACGATCGAAGGCTCCAACGTGAGCGTCCGCGGCCAGGTCAACGGCAACGTGACGGCGCGCCGCCGCCTGACGCTCGGCGGTTCCGGGCGCCTCAACGGCGACGTGAAGGTCGCAAGGCTCACGGTCGAGGACGGGGCGACGCTCAACGGCAACGTCACCATGGCCCCGGAGCAGAAGTAGTCCCAGGCGGCGTCTAGGCTCCGCCTCCTTCGGCGCCCTTGACGGCCGGGAGCACGACCGTCTCCAGGTAGTCGCGAGCAGCGTCCATGACCGCGTGGGTGAGCTTCCATTCCACCGCCTCGAATTCCGCCTGGTCGCGGTTGAGACTTCCGAGCCGCGCGCGCCAGAAGTCGATCCCGACGTTGAGCCCGGGCGCCGGACCACGCGTGTTGGTATCCACGACCGGCACACCTACGGCGGGCGGGGCGGCATCGGCCGGAGACGCGGACGCCGGGGGGAACGGGAACGTGAACGGACCGGGCACGCCCGAGGCGGGCGCGCCCGCGATCGCATGCCACGCCACCAGGATCAACGCGCCGACGACGGCGATCTCGGCCAGGACCATCCACAACAGCGGCGCCCGGAGCAGCCTGCGCATGCGGCCAACTTAGATCTGCCGGCGACAGGTGAGAACCCTGCCTGTTAACGCCTCGGCTCGAGCGTGCTCAGCGCCGCAAGGCCTCGCTCGATCGTCTCCAGCCGCTTGGGAAAGCTGAAGCGAAGGTAGCCGCGGCCGCGCTCGGGATCGTGATAGAAGCTCGAAGCCGGAACGGTGGCCACGGCGACCTGCTCGATGAGGTGGCGCGCCATCGCAATATCGTCGTCGAAGCCGAAGCCGGCGATCCCCGCCATCACGTAGTAGGCCCCATCCGGCGATGTCACCTCGAAACCGCATTCCTGCAGGCCGCTCACGATCGCGTCGCGGCGCTCGCGATAGTCGCCGACCAGCTCCACATAAAAGGACGCGGGAAGCTGGAGCGCGGAGGCGACTGCGATCTGCAGAGGGTGGGCGGCACCGACGGTGAGGAAATCATGAACTTTGCGGATGCCGCCGGTGAGGTCGGGCGGCGCGATGATCCAGCCCACACGCCAGCCGGTCACCGAAAACGTCTTGCTGGCGCCGCTGATCGTGATCGTCCGGTCCGCCATGCCGTCGAGCGTGGCGATGCTCACGTGGCGACCTACGTATACGAGGTGCTCGTAAATCTCGTCGGTGATCGCGATCGCGTTGTGCTCGGTGCACAGCTGTGCGATCAGCTCGAGCTCTGAGCGCGAGTAAACCTTGCCGGTCGGGTTGTGGGGAGTGTTGATCACGATGGCCCGAGTCTTTTTCGAGAAGGCGGACCGAAGCTCGTCGGGGTCGAACGACCAGTCGGGCGGGCGGAGGGTCACGTAGCGCGGCGTGGCGCCGCTGAGGATGCAGTCCGGGCCGTAGTTCTCGTAAAAGGGTTCGAAGATGACGACCTCGTCGCCGGGGTCGACGGCCGTGAGCATGGCCGCGATCATGGCTTCGGTCGCCCCGCACGACACTGTTATCTCCGTCTCGGGGTCGACGTCGCGACCCCACGCGGCCGACTGCTTGCGTGCGACCGCCGATCGCAGCTGGGGCGCACCCCACGTGGTCGCGTACTGGTTGTAACCATCGCGAAGCGCAGCGGTCGCCGCCTCGAGGATCCGCGAATCGGTCTGGAAGTCGGGAAAGCCCTGCGCGAAGTTGATGGCGCGCTCTGGACCGTTGAGCGCGAGATTCAAGCGCGTCATCTCGCGAATGACGGACTCGGTGAAGCTCTGGGCCTTACGCGACAGGCGGCCCGATCGGTCAGTGGCCAGGATCGGCGCGCTCCAGGTGGATGTCGGTGCTCGAGCAGGAGTGACAGCGCTCCGGCATCTCCAGCCCTCGCTCCCAGCGCCCGCAGACGTTGCAGGTCCAGCGCGTGCTCGCGAAGAAGTCGAGCACATCGGAACGGCTCAGCAGCCCGACCATCTTTCCATTCTTGATCACCGGCACCCTTCGAATGCGCTCACCGATCAAGAGCCGCGCCGCCTCGTCGATTCCGGTGTCCTCGCTGACTGTGATGACGTGCGAGCTCATGATGTCGCGCGCTACCTTTCCCTTCTTCGAAAAGACGTCGATCTCGGAGACGATGCCGGTCACGTGCCCGTCGCTTCCTATGACCGGCGCGCCCGTGATGCGCTTGGACGCCAGCGTCGTGGCGATCTCCTCCAGAGGCGTGTCCTCGCGGAAGCTGATCACGTTTCGCGTCATCACGTCTTTGACCGGGATCATGGTTGGGTGAGCAGTGTAGCCACCGTTTCGAGGTTGGCGTTGCCACCGGTGAGAATCAGGCCGGTGCGGCCCGCGCGCAGCTTTCCCGAGGCGTAGGCCGCCAGGGGCAGCGCCCCCGTCGGTTCCAGCGCAAGGTGCAGCCGGATCCACGCCAGGGCCACCGCCGAGGCAATTTCCGCTTCGCTGACCGTGACGATCTCATCGACCAGCCCCTGTTCAAACATCACCTCGAAATTGCGCGTGCCAATCGCGGTGGTGCGCACGCCATCGGCGAGCGTCGACGGGGAGCGGTCCAGCTTCTGAATGCTGCCCGCTTTCCAGCTGCGGTACGCGTCGTCGGCCGCTTCAGGCTCGACGCCGACCACCCAGACCGAAGCGCTGTGCCTCTTGGCGGCGATCGCGGTGCCCGACACCATGCCGCCACCCCCGACCGGGGCCGCGATCACCTCGAGTTCAGGCTCGTCCTCGAGCAGCTCGAGCGCCGACGTGCCCTGCCCATGGATGACGTCCCAGTCGTCGAACGGGTGAACGAGCGTCAGCTGCCTCTCGGCCATGACCTCGCGTAGGCGCTGCTCCCGATTCGCGAACGTGATGCCGTCCTGGATCACCTCCGCGCCCAGCGCGCGCGTCGCCGCGACCTTGGCGGGGTTGGCGTCTTCGGGGATGAGGATGAGCGCGGGCAGGCCGACCGTGCGAGCGGCCAGCGCCACCGCCTGCGCATGGTTGCCGGAGCTCACTGCGATGAAGCCCTTCGGTCGCGGACCGCGCTCAATCAGTGAGAGCACGGCGTTGAACGCGCCGCGGGGCTTGAACGAGCCGGTGACCTGAAAGCACTCCGCCTTCAGTCGCAGGTCGGGATCCAGGTCGGTCCGGAGCGCCGGCGTGCGGCGCACATGAGGATGGATGCGCGCGGCGGCACCGCGCACGCCGGACGCGTGCTCGTCCAGGAATCCGCTCACGCGACGGCCGGTTCTGGCTCGGAAACCTGGCGCCGCCTGGAGGTTCGCAGGTTGGTGAGCACGATGCCCACCAGGATGACGGCCATGCCGACGATGACGGGAAGGGTAAGCCGTTCCTGAAGGAGAACCACGCCCCAGAACACAGCTGTGACCGGTACGAGCAGGGTCACTCCGGTAGCACGCACCGGACCGATGGTGTTGATCATGTAGTAATAGAGAAGGTAAGCGATCCCTGAGCCTCCGACCCCGAGCGCAACCACCGCGGCCATGGATTTCAGGGCGACGTGCAGGCCAGGCAGCGTCGGCGCCGCCAGCGGGAGAGCGATCAGGACGGTGGCGGCCAGCTGCCCGAGGCTCACTTCAAAGACGCTGACGCCACGAAGCTTCCGCCGCTGATAGAGCGCGCTCACCGCGTAGGACAGCGACGCCAGCACGACCGCGAAAGCGCCGAACACGTTGCCCCCGAGGCCGTGTGTCGAAATGTCCGGCACGACCAGGATGACGACGCCCGCGAGGCCGAGGAGAACCCCGGCGTAATTCAGTACGCTCGGGCGCTCGCTCGGTATGACCCAGAAGATGAGCACCGCCGCCCAGAACGGCGTCGTCGAGTTCAGGATGCTGGCCAGGCCGCTCGAGATCCGCTCCTCGCCCCAGGCGATGGCGGCCCACGGCAACACGCCGCCTGTGAAGGCCAGGATCGCGAATGGAATCAGGCGCCCCTTCCAGCCTTCGCCGAAGAGTGGTCGGCCCATGGCCCGCACGATCAAGCCGAGTGCGACGCAGCCGGAGAACGATCGAATGAGCACCAGGACCATCGGGCTCATGTCATGGACCGCTACTTTGATGAAGAGGAACGAGACACCCCAGATCAGTGCCAGCCCTACGAGAGCCAGATAGGGCAACAGCCGCCGTCGGTTCTCAGACACGGGTCGGCCAGTCGTCTGTCGACAGCACGAGCGTGACGGGGCCATCGTTTTCGATGCTCACGCGCATGACTGCTCCAAAGCTTCCGGTTTTCGTCTCTATTCCGCGCTCCTGAAATCTCTGTACCAACGCGAGGTACAGCTCCTCGGCACGCTTCGGATCGCCCGCCTTCAGCAGGCTCGGCCTGCGGCCGCGGCTGAGATCCGCGAAAAGCGTGAACTGCGACACGATCAGGGCCGAGCCCTTGACGTCCTCGATGCTCAGGTTCATCCTGCCCGCCTCATCAGCGAAGACACGCATGTCCACGACCTTGTCCGCGAGCCGGCGGACCGTGGATTCATCGTCATCTGACCCCGCGCCCACCAACAACACGAAGCCGGGCCCGATGGTTGCAGACTGTGACGTACCCGAGTCATCCCAGGTCACGGACCCGGAGGCGACGCGCTGAGCGACGATCCTCAAGCGCTTAGTGGTCTGGCCGGGAACAAGCTCGCCAAGGCGCGGCCTCGGCGGCCGGAGCCAAGGAGCCGACGAGCACGTGAGGGAGCGCATCGCGTAGATGCGTGACCGAGCGCGCGCAGGAGGCGACGACGGCTTCAGCGCCTAATGCGCCCGGCCGACTAGGCCGATGAATTGGCGAGTGGCTTCCTGGTCGGACCACCTAGTCGATCTTGGGGCCGAAGTGCGGTTCCGCGTGGACGAGCGAGTCGATGTAGCGGAACCGCTCGTAACGGTGCTGCAGGAGCTCGGCCGCCGGCTGCGCCAGCAGCGGTTGCATGTGCCGGTGCAGAGCCCGGTCGAGCGCCTGCGCCGCAGCGTCGTAGTCGAGCTGAGCGCCGCCCTCCGGCTCGGGAACGACCTCCTCGACCACACCCATCGCCAGCAGGTCGCGCGATGTGAGCTGCAGCTGCTCGGCCGCCTCGACCTTGCGAGAGTTGTCTCGCCAGACGATGGATGCCGCGGCTTCGGGTGAAGCCACCGAATAGATCGAGTTCTCGAGCATGATCACGCGATCGGCGACGCCCATGCCGAGCGCGCCTCCGCTGCCGCCTTCGCCGATCACAGCCGCGACGATCGGCACGCCCACTCGGAACCACTCCATGATCGCTTTCGCGATCGCGGCCGCGATGCCGCGCTCCTCGGCGGCGGCACCCGGGTAAGCCCCCGGCGTGTCGATCAAGGAGACGATCGGGAAACCGAACTTGGCGGCGTGATGCGCGAGCCGCAGCGCCTTGCGGTAGCCCTCGGGGTGCATCATCCCCCAGTTCCTGGCCACCCTCTCTTTCAGGCTGCGCCCCTTTTGATGGCCGAGGAACATGGTCGTGCGGCCGTGCCACGTGCCCACACCCGCGACCAGCGCGGGGTCGTCAGCGGAGAGGCGGTCGCCGTGCAGCTCGATGAAGTCGGGGGCGAGCCGGCGGATGTAGTCGAGCGAGTAGGGCCGGTTGGCGTGGCGCGCAAGCTCGACGACCTGCCACACGGTCAGCGTCGTCTCCTCCGGCCGGCGGCCGTGCCGCGTCATGGGTACATCTCCAGGAAGTGGGCCAGCAGCCGCCGCAGCTCGGTGCGCGGGACCACCATGTCGACCTGGCCGCGGCCGAGCTGGAACTCGGCGCTCTGAAATCCAGGTGGAAGGTCCGCATAAGTCGCCTGCTTGATGACGCGTGGTCCGGTGAAACCGATGGCCGCGCCAGGCTCGGCGATGTTGATGTCCGCGAGCAAGGCGAGCGACGCCGCCGTGCCGCCAAACGTGGGGTCCGTGAGCACCGAGAAAAACGGCACGCCGGCCGCATCGAGGCGGCCGACCGCGGCGTTGACCTTCGCCATCTGCATGAGCGCCAGCACGCCTTCCTGCATGCGCGCTCCGCCGGACGCCGAGACCAGTACGTACGGCAACCCCGACGCGGCGGCCTGCTCCATCCCTCGCGCCAGGCGCTCGCCCGCGACGATCGAGAGCGTGCCCCCGACGAACCGGAAGTCGAACGCGGCGAGCCAGATCGCGCGGCCGCCCAGCGTGCAGGTCCCCGTGCGCACGGCCTCGTTCAGGCCCTCGTCGGCCAGCTGATCGATCGTGGCCTGGTATGGCTTCGGGACCTTCCAGTTCAGGAGGTCGTGCGAGCGAACGTCGCCCCAGCGTTCCTTCCAGGACCCGCGGTCGGCGACCAGCGCGATCCAGGCGTCGGCGCCGAGCCGGAAGTGATGGCCGCACTCGCACACGTAGGCATGCTTGCGCAGCACCTCGGGATCCAGGCCCACCCCGCAGCCCGGACAGTTCGTGGGCAACAGGATCGGGGGCAGCTTGCCGCCGGCGACCCTCACCTCTGCGTGCGTCTTGGCCAGCTCCATCAGAGGCTGAGGCCTCCGTCCACAGCCAGCACCTGGCCGGTGACGAACCCGGCCCGCTCAGAGCACAGAAACGCAACCGCGGCGGCGACGTCCTCTGCGGTTCCCTCGCGTTTGATGGGCGTCATCTTGACCAGCTCCCCGACCATCTCGTCGGTGAGGGAGCTGGAAGTCAGCTCGGTCCGTACGTAACCGGGCGCCACCGCGTTGCAGGTGATGTTGCGCGATCCGTACTCCCGGGCGATCGATTTCGTGAACCCGATCAGGCCGGCCTTCGCGGCGGCGTAATTGGACTGGCCGGCGTTGCCGGTCAAGCCGACTATCGAGGAGATGTTGACGATGCGGCCCCACCGCGCGCGCATCATGCCGCTCATGATGGCCGCTTTCGTCGTGGCGAAGGCCGAAAGCAGGTCAGTGCGAATGAGCTCTTCCCAATCCGGCGGCGACATCTGGATCAGCAGCTTGTCCCGGACCGCGCCCGCGTTGTTGACCAGCACATCGACACGCCCGATCGCCTTCACCATCGCCTCGACCTGGGCCGGATCACCGACGTCGGCCATGTGCACGGTCGCGCCCGGCAGCGCCGCGGCAGTGTCTTCGGCGGCGGCCTTGTCGGAGCGGTAGTTCACAACCACCTTCGCGCCCATTCCTGCCAGCGCCTGGCTGATCGCGCGGCCGATGCCCTTGCCACCGCCCGTGACCAGAGCGGTTTTGCCGTCCAGGTCGCCCATCAAGCTGTGGCTGGCTGGTCTGCGAACTCGATGAACAGCTCTTCAGCGTTCCAGGTGTCAACGCCCGGGATGTGCTTGGCGGCCAGGCTCGCCAGCACCCGCCCGGGACCGAGCTCGACGACGGTCTTCACCTTCATCGCCCGCATCGACACCATAGTCCGCGCCCAGTCGACCTGGCGCAGCATCTGCTGGCGAAGCTCATCACGCAGCGCGGCCACCGTGCGCATCGCCTCCCCCGACGCGTTCGCCAGGACCGGGATCGACGGCGCCGTGAACTGGAGGCGGTCGACCACCTTGCGAAAGGCAGCTGCAGCACCGGCCATCAGGGGCGTGTGAGCCGGCAGGGGGATGGTCAGGATGAGCGCGCGACGGGCGCCGGCCCCGAGCGCAAGGCGCTCGGCCTCTTGCACCGCGACGGTCTCGCCCGAGAGCACGAACTGGACGTCCGCGTTGCGGTTGGCGATCCAGAGCCGGCCCTTCGACGACGCCTGCTCGCGGATCGATTCCACCTGCGCCTCGTCGAGGCCGACGATCGCGATCATGCCGCCGGGCTGCTCGTCGGCGGCCTGGGCCATGATGCGGCCGCGCTCCTTGACCAGGAGCAAAGCCGTCTCCCAGGGGATCGCGCCCGCGGCGGCCAGCGAAGCGATCTCGCCCAGGCTGTGGCCGGCGGTCACGCTCACGTTCTCGAAACCGTAGCTTTCCCGCCATACCTCGTAGGCCGCCCAGCACACCGTCATCACGCAGGGCTGTATGACCTCGGTGCGATTCAGCTCCTCGAGCGGGCCTTCGAAGCAGAGCCTGCGCACTGGCATCTGCAGGACCTCTTCCGCGCGTTCGAACACCCGGCGGGCGGCCGGGTAGCGGTCGTGGAGGTTGCGGCCCATGCCGGGCTTCTGCACACCCTGGCCGGGGAACAGCAGGGCGATCGGGCCATTCAGGCTGATCACGGCTATACCCAGGTCATCAAACATGACCCCCAGGTCAGCCCCGAGCCGAAGCCGGCCAGCAGGACATGGTCTCCGCTCTTGACGCGTCCCTTCCGGATCGCTTCCTCCAACGCCAGCGGAATCGAAGCGCTGGAGGTGTTGCCGTATTCGTCGATGTTGATCGCCACCCGTTCGAGGGGGAGCCCGATGCGCCGGGCCGCCGCGTCGATGATGCGGAAGTTGGCCTGGTGAGGCACCCACAGGTCGATGTCTTCGAGAGCGACGCCCGCGGTGTTGCAGACCTCGTTCGCCTGGCGGATGAAGATGTCGACCGCGAACTTGAAGACGTCGGGGCCGACCATGTCGATGAACGGGGCCGCGTCCCTGTTCGCGTAGGCGCCCTTCTCGATGTTGCCGCACGTGACCTGTGCGTAGCCGCGGCCGTCGGACCCCAGGCACCAGCTCTTGAAGCCGCCCCCGGTCGGGGCCGGGCGAAGCACGGCCGCCCCGGCGCCGTCGCCGAAGATGACCGCCGTCCCGCGGTTGGTGTAATCGAGCATCCGCGACAGCACCTCGGCGCCGATCACCAGCACGTTGTCCGCGCGCTCGGTGGCGATGTAAGCGTCCGCGATCGAGAGGCCATAGACGAAGCTGGTGCACGCCGCGAGCGTGTCCCAGGCCACAGCGCCCGGGGCGCCGAGCTCGTTCTGGACCCGGCAGGCCACTGACGGAAATGGACCGTCGGGCGACGAGGTGCCGACCAGGATCATGTCGAGGTCCGCCGCCGTGATGCCCGCGGCCTCAAGCGCACCGCGCGCAGCATGCGTCGCCATCTCGAAAGTAGTTGTGCCCGGCTCCGCGATGTGCCGCTTGTGGATGCCCGTTCGCTCGGTGATCCACTTGTCCGAGGTCTCCATCATCTTCTCGAGGTCGAAGTTCGTGATGATCTTGTCCGGCGCGTAGACGCCCATGCCGGCGATCGCGCTCGGCCGGCCTTTGGCCTTGAACGAGCGCAAGGGGACGGCGTCAGAACGCGTCCGGTATTCGTGGGTGATCGCCATCTGCTCTACGCCTCCAGTCGCTCCGCGGTCTTCTGCTCCAGGAACTTCCACAAGTCGCTGATGACCTTCATCTTTTCGAGCTCTTCCTCCGACAGCTCGACGTCGTACTTGTCCTCGATCGCCGCAATGAGCTCGACCAGGTCGAGCGAGTCGGCGGCCAGGTCGCGCTGAAAGCTCTTGTCCATCTGCACGTCGCTTGGTTCGATGCCGAGGATCTCGGCGGCGAGCTCCTGAAACTCCTTGAAGTCGAGCTGGGTTGCCATCGGCAATCCTCCTAGTTGGCCTCTGGGGCCTTGATGACGAGCGCCGCGTTGTGGCCGCCGAAGCCGAACGAGTTCGACAGGGCGACTTTGACGTCCGCCTTGCGTGCCTTGTTGGGCACGTAGTCGAGGTCGCAGTCCGGGTCCGGGTTGTCCAGGTTGATGGTCGGCGGCAGCAAGCCGCGGTCGAGCGCGAGCACACACGCGGCGGCTTCGATGGCGCCGGCGGCGCCCAGCAGGTGCCCGTGCACCGACTTTGTGGAGCTGACCGCGAGCTTGTAAGCGTGGTCGCCAAAGACGGCCTTGATGGCCTTTGTCTCGGCGACATCGCCGAGCTTGGTCGACGTGCCGTGAGCGTTGATGTATCCGACGTCGGTCAGCTCGACACCGCTCTTCTCGAGCGCGCGCTTCATGGCTCGGATCGCGCCTTTGCCTTCGGGCTGCGGCGCGGTGAAGTGGTACATGTCCGCGCTCGCGCCGTAACCGGCGATTTCTGCGTAGATCTTTGCTCCCCGCTTTTTCGCGTGGTCCATATCCTCGAGCACGAACATGACCGAGCCCTCGCTCATGACGAACCCGTCCCGATTGATGTCGAACGGCCGGCATGCCTTTTCTGGTTCGTCATTGCGCTCGCTGACGGCCTTGATCTGGCTGAAGGCGCCCATCGTGAGCGGGGTGATCGTGGCCTCCGAGCCACCGGCGAGCATCGCGATCGCGTCGCCACGCTTGATGATCTCCGAAGCCTCTCCAATGCCGTGCGAGCCGGATGCGCAGGCGCTGACGATGGCGTAGTTCGGGCCGCCCGCGTGTGTGTGGATGGCGACGATGCCGGCCGCCATGTCGGCGATCATCATCGGCACCGTGAACGGGCTGATCCGCTTCGGCCCGCGCTCCATCAACTGCGTGTGGCTTTTCTCGATCTCTTCCATGCCGCCGATGCCCGAGCTGACGATCACGCCCACGTCGTCAGGATCCATCTCGGACGGGACCAGGCCCGACTGCGCGAGCGCCTGCTTGGACGCGGCCAGTGCGAACTGGCAGTAACGCCCGATATGGCGCGCGGTCTTGCGATCCATGTACTCCTCGGGATTGAACCCCTTGACCTCACCCGCGATCTTGCAATCGAAGATTGTCGTGTCGAAATGCGTGATCCGGCCGATGCCCGAGACGCCCTCGATCAAGTTCGACCAGACGGTCTCGAGGTCGTTGCCGATGGGTGTGACGAACCCCATCCCGGTGACAGCCACGCGTCGACCGTTGGATCTATTCACATATCTGAGGATACGGACCCGGCGGCCTGCCTCGCATATTCACCGGGTGCGAAAACATGCCCACAACTTAGGACACGGTGTCCAAACTTCAGGTCTAGATCAACTTGCGGAGGTCAAGCGCCAGCTGCAGGCGAAGTCGGCTCGCGGGGGTGTCGAGCTCACCGCCCAGGATCTCGCGCAGCTTGTCGAGGCGGTATAGGACGGTGTGGCGGTGCAGGTTGAGCGCGGCGGCGGCTTCCTTCACCGACCCATGGGCGAGGTAGGCCTCGAGCGTGTCGAGGAGCTGGTCACGGTTCCGGGTCTTGGGATCGAGCAGCGGCCCGAGGGTGTGAGTCACGAAACGTTCCGCCAGGCGCGGATTCTGAGCCAGTACGAGGTGAGGGATCACCTCGTCGTGCTTGTGCGAAACGTCGTCTGGCCGGAGCTTTCGGCCGGCCTCGATCGCCTGCTGCGCTTCCAGGTACGACCGCGAGATGCCGCGCAGACCCGGGTGGTAGCCGCCGATGCCGGCGCGAACCCGTGCTCGGGCCGGGCCGGATCGATTGACCGCCTCTTTGTGCAGCTGTGTGACGAACTGCCGTGCGCCGTCCACGTGCGCCGCCGACTCGGCAGGCCAGAGCGTGACGAGTGTCGACGGATCGGTGACGTGATGGATGGCACCGCGCGGGACGTCGAGGGAAACCGCCACCTCGCCGAGGGCCTCGCCGCCTCGGGCGCCGTCGCTCTTGCCGACGACGAGCTTCGACACGACAGCCACGTAGCCGGTGGACGCGATCGGCATGTTGAGCGCCAGCGCCTGCTTCTGCAGCTCGAGCTCGGAATCGAAGTTGTCGCTGATCAACGCGTGGAAAAGGCGGGCGCGAGCGCGGGTGCCGCGCTGCATGTGCTGCTCGCGCGCATGCAGATAAGTCTTGGTCACCTCGGCGGCGACCTGGTCGAGCGCCACGAACACGTAGTTGGCGGTGAGCATGATCGCCTCTGGTGTCGCGGCGGGATGCCCGCGCCACGCACGCAGGATCGCGTCCCAGGCGACGCGAGCGGCAATGCGGTAAGCCGCGAGGATGGGCTCGACCGACTGGCTGCTGCGCGCCTGGAGAATGCCGAGCTGGGCAACCCGCCGCAGCTCCTCCTGGGTGGCCGGCCGAGCCTCGCGCGCGGTGGCCAGGAAAAGGTCGAGGCCGGCCTCGCACGCCTTGGCGATGGCGTCGCGCCGGGGCGGGACGCCGGTGGAGTCGTCCCAGTGCACGACCGCCACCACGGCCCGGGCCATATGGCGCGCCATGCCGGCCCGGCGATGTTCCAGCTCCGCTATCAACGAGGCGGGCAGCTGGGCTGCCGGCTTGGACTTCGCGGCCACCTTGGGGACGGCCCTGGCCATGGGTTGACTATACGGCTCGAGCCCGGGTTAGGCCCCCGCGTCGAATCCCGCGTCAGCCGTGCTTCTTGACGAAGGCCAGGATCCGGCGCCAGGCGTCGTCGCACGCATCCTTCCATTGCTCGAAGGTGCGGTCGAAGAAGCTGTGAGGGGCCCCCTCATAGATGTGGACCTCATGCGCCACCTTCGCTTTCGTGAGCTCCTCATCGAAGGCGTGGAACACATCCATGGGCGTCGCGGCGTCGGCACCCGCGACGAGCATCAGGAGCGGCGCCTTCATCCTCGAAACGAAGGCTTCGCTCCTTGACGGCCGACCGTAAAAGCCGATGGCTCCGTCGAGACCCGGCTGCAGGGCGGACTGGTTCCACGAGCTCGAGCCTCCGAAACAGAAGCCGGTCGTGAATACCGATTTGACCGCACCGCCGTCCTTTGATCGCAGGTAGTCGATCGCGGCCGCCACATCGACTGCGATTTCTTCCTGAGTCGTCTTCTCGACATGCGGCATGTATTCGAAGGCCTCGCTGCGGTCGCCGATCCCGGCGGTGCGGCCGAAGTAGTCGATCGCGACGGAGTCGATGCCGGCTTCAGCGAAACGCTGTGCGAGCTCCTTGTAGAAGTGGTGCAGCCCACGAACGTCGGGCATCACGACCATGCCCGCTCCGGTCGGCTTGGCGGCACGCGCGAAATACGCCATGAACCTGGTGCCATCCTTGGCAGTCAGCGTCATATCGCCCTGGTCGGCGGCGGCGCCTCCGATCGGGGGCAGGGGCGGGCGGGCGTCGTCTGAATAGCACATGGTCGATTCCTCCTAGTCGCTCACCTGGTCATAGCCGAGCTTGCGCAGCTCGCGCCGGATCGTCTCGGCAGCGCCGTCCATGACTGCCGCGTCGGGGTTTGGATCCTGATTTCCGAAATCGAGGTCGTGGAGCCCCCGAATGGGCACGACGTGGAAGTGGACGTGCGGCACCTCCAGCCCCGCGAGCATCAAGCCGATGCGCGCCGGTTGGAAACCGGCCATCTGAGCGGTGCCGATCGATTGCGCGACGGTGGTGAGGTGGGCCAGCAGGCTCGTATCGAGGTCGATCCAGTGATCCACCTCCTCACGAGGAACGACCAGCGCGTGCCCTGGGCGCAGCGGCCGGTTGGAGAGGAAAACCACGCAGCTGGCGTCCTTCCACACGAATCGGGCGGGCAGCTCGCCGGCGATGATCCTGCTGAAGATGCTCGCCATTGTCTAAGAGTAAATAGCTAGCCTTTAGCGGTGCCCGCCGCAGAGCTCGTCGACGCCACCAAGAAGTACGGCGACGTCGAAGCCCTCCGGGAAGTCACGATCCGCATCGAGCTCGGCGAAGTGGTGGCCATGCTCGGACCCAACGGCGCCGGCAAGACGACATCGATCAGCCTTCTTCTCGGCCTGCGCAAGCCGACCTCGGGCAAGGCTTTGCTTTTCGGGCTCGAGCCGACCAATCTGCTGGCCCGCAGCCGGGTGGGGGTCATGCTCCAGGAGTCGGGCGTCCCCGCCATGCTCAAGGTGCGGGAGATCGTCGACCTGTTCCGGTCGTACTACCCAAAGCCGATGCCCAGCGATCGAGCAATCACAATGGCCGGACTCGAAGAGAAGGCGGATGCCCTGGTCAAAGAGTTGTCTGGCGGACAGCGCCAGCGCCTCTACTTCGCTCTCGCCGTTTGCGGTGATCCAGACGTCCTGTTCCTGGACGAGCCGACGGTCGGGATGGACGTGGAGGGCCGCCGTTCGTTCATCGAGCGAATCGCCGAGTTCGCACGGTTGGGGCGCACGATCGTGCTCACGACTCACTACCTGGAGGAGGCTGATCAGCTGGCCAACCGCGTGATCGTGATCGACCGCGGCGTGATCATCGCCGATGCTCCTCCGGCTGAGATCAAATCCAGGGTGGCCGGAAGGCGGGTGCGTTTCGTTGCGCCGGCCGTTACGGAAAAGGACCTCGAAGGCCTTCCCGTGACCGCCGTATCCATCACCGACAATACGGTCCAGCTGCTGACCAACAAGCCTGAGGCTGTGCTGCGGGACCTTTTCCAGCGGGGGATGGAGATATCCGAGCTGGAGGTGGCGGGCGCGGACCTGGAGGAGGCGTTCATCGCGATGACGACCCATTGAGCATCGCGTTGACCAAGCCTGTGCGAGCGCCCATCGGCCCGATGCTGGTGGAGCAGACCAAGGCTGAGTTTCTGAAACTCTGGCGGGTGCCCGCATTCAGCGCGACCAGCCTCCTGTTGCCCCTGGTCTTCTATTCGTTCATCGGCATCGGACAGGCTTCTCAGGTGATGCAGGGAGGAATCCGGTTCGGCGCCTACTTTTTGGCCTCGATGGCGGTTTACGCGGTCGCCAACGTGATGATCTTCAGCTTTGGAATTTCCGTGGCGACGGAGAGAGGCATGAAGATGGACCTCCTCATGCGGGCGACGCCGCTCCCGCCGCTCGTCTACCTGCTCTCCAGATGCATCACCGCGGTCGTCTTCGCGGGGCTGACCCTGGTCGTGCTCTTTCCGTTCGCCTACGTCGCTGGTGACGTCAGGCTCGACGCGTCGGAGTGGTTCACCCTGGCGTATCGGGTGCTGCTCGGGTCGATCCCGTTCATCGCGCTCGGATTTGCCATCGGTTACCTGTCCGGACCCAACTCCGCGGTGGCTGTGATCAACCTGATCTACCTGCCGACCGCGTTCGCGTCCGGCTTGTTCTTCCCCAAGCAGCTGCTGCCACAGATCATTCAGAACCTCTCGCCGTACCTGCCGCTGTATCGCTACGGTCAGCTGGGGTGGAACGCGATCGGATACCCGACCAGCGAGAGCATCACCACCGACTGGCTCTATCTGGCGGGCTATGGAGTGGTCTTCTTCGCGATCGCCGTCTGGGCTTATCGGCGCGAGGAGAGCCGCAAGTTCAGCTGACCGGCGTCCAGAACCTGGCCGGGAGCGCCACACCGAAGGCCTCGCGGAATCGCTCCGAGAATTCCTCGCCTGAGTACCGGTGCTCGATCGTTCCCACCTGCTCGACCGCATAGGTGGCAGCGAGCGAGGCCACGGCGCCGGCCGTGGGGATGTCGAGGCCGCGCAAGAGGCCCGCCACCAGGCCCGCCCGGTAAGCGTCGCCGGCTCCGGTCGGATCGGTTTCGACGCGCGCCGGAGCCGCCGAGATCCTGTGCGACTCCACGCCCTTGTCGATGCGCGAGCCCTGCCTCCCCAGCGTGGTCACGACCAGCTCGGAGAGCTCCTTCAGCCCATCCATGTCGCGCCCTGTGCGCTGCTGGATCAGCTCCAGCTCGTAGTCATTGCCGATCAGCACCCAAGCGCCGCGAGCGCCGTCGACGAGGTCGTCGCCGGACATGTGCGGAAGCTGGTGTGCGGGGTCGAACACCCAGGGCACGCCCCGCTGCCGGCATTCGCGGACCAGGCGCTGCATCGCCTCAGGCGCATTCGGTCCCACGATCACCGCCTCGGGATTGGGCACGGTGTCCTCGAGGCCGAGGGTGCCCGCAAGGTTCATGGCGCCGCCGTAGTAGCCGGTGATCTGGTTGTCGTCGAGGTCGGTGGTCGTGAAGCCGGTGGCGGATATCTCCTCCTCCAACAGACGCAGGCCGCGGCAGTCGACTCCCAGCTTCTCGAGCCAGGCGCGGTACTCGATGGCGTCGGATCCGGCCGTCGCCAGCACAGCGCTGGGATAGCCGAGCAGGGCGAGGTTGTATGCGTAGTTGCCCGCGACCCCGCCTCGCCGCTTCTTGAGGTTGTCGACCAGGAAGCTCAGGTTGATGATGTGCGTCTTGTCGAGGAGGATGTGGTCCTTGAACCGGCCCTTGAAGCTCAGGATGTAGTCGAAAGCAATGGAGCCGGTGCAGACGACGCTCACAGCCGAGCAAAGGTAACCGAAGCGACGTCGGGGACGGCCGGAATAAATCCGGCCTACTCGCCAGCTCTTGCAAGACGAAATGAAAAGGGCGCCGCGTGCGGCGCCCTTTCTCGTTGGTGGTTGTGCTTATGCTGCGGCGCGGCGGCGCGAAGTCGGGCGGCGGGTAGAGCGGCGGGTCGTGCGAGCCTTCCGCGGCGCGGCGGCATGCCGGACCGGCAGCTCGCTTGCGCGCTCCAGCCGGTTCGCGACCCGAGCGATGGTCTTGAACGATCCGTTGAACATCTTCAGCGCCTGGGTGGCGACATCGCCCATCGGGTCCTGGCGTCTGGCCTGGACTTTGACCAGCTGCAGACCCTTGAGCATGATGCGCTCCGGGAGCAGGTCGCCGGCTACGGTCGACGCCGACTTGCTCGCCTGGTCCAGCTTCTTGGAGATGCCCTTGACTGCGTCCTTGGCGGGCGCGGTCGCGGCGTGGAACTGGTGCGTCAGCCGGCGGTTGAGCTTGCGCGCGGCCGGGGTGCCCTTACGCTCGAGTCCCTTGACCTGCTTGCGCGCGGTACCCATCGGGTCCGATGCGACTTCCTTCGCCGCCCTGGCGGCGCCGAACGCTACCTCTTCGACTGTGGACGAAATGTTTGTGCTCATTTCTTCTTGAGCCTCCTTTGATGAAGCCCCACAAGATCTTCGACTTTGCGGGGGCCCCTTACTTGATTGACGCAACGCATCATAACGCATTGCGTCAATCGTGTCAAGGGACCTTCGTCAGGTCGGCGATGAGCCGTTCGGCGAAGGCTCCGAAGACGTCGTAATGGGCGACCTTCCGTCGCTTCTCGGGCTGGATCCATTCCGGCCTCAAGCCATGCAGACGGCCCCACGATTCCAGGTTCGGACGCAGCCCGATCACGTGCAAGAACGGCCGTTCGCGCATCACGCCGCGGATCGTGGACCCGTGGTAGTGGTCGAAGTTGCGGTGGACGGCAATCCCGCCCGCCTCCGCGAACGCGATCGCCTCTTTGATCTGCCGCCGCTCGAAATAGCGCTCCTCCACGCTCAGTTCCTGCGGTCGGCGCAGATCGGCCGGTAGGCGCACATCGCGCAGGGCCTCTGCGCGTTCTCGGGCCCAAGCGCAAAGTCGCCTCGCGCGATGCGCCCGGACACGACCGCCACGCGTGCCTCGACGGCGGCATCGTCAGGGGTGACCTCGATCTCGCGCCCACGCCGAAGATCGAAGAGGACGAGCCGCGGTTGCGCACCTCCGGGCAACAGTCCGCGGCCGGCCGCCAGCGCATAGAGGCGGAGCTGGGTCGTGTATGCCTCGATGAGTGCCGCGTCCAACGTGGCGTTGGTCTTGTAATCGACAAGTACCGTTCGGCCATCAAGCGCGCAGATCCGGTCCACTATGCCGCGCACCCTGGTGCCTCCGACACGCAGGTTGAACTCGACCTCCACCCCGAGCGTTCGGGCCGAGGCCAGGGGGTGGGCGAGGTAGCCGCGCAGCATCTCCCTGCCCGCCTCGGGTCCCTCATAAAGTCGAAGCAGGTCGCCGCCGGCCGAATGCCAGGTGGCGAGGGCCGCGTGCACGGCCGCTCCAAGCTCGGTCGCATCGGTCGCCCGCGCGAACCGCGGCAGCAGCTCGTCGGGCGGCGCGGGCACGCGCCACACCTGGCTGAACCGGTAGCGGACCGGACAGATCTCGAAGTCGTGCAGCTGCGAAAAGCTGAGCTTGATCTCGGGCACAGCCGGAGGGAGCTCGGCCGGACGGCGCGGCTGGATGGCCTCGATGCGATCGAGCACCGCGGTCACCACCGCGGCCCCGTCGGCATGAGCGCCGTTGACGGGTTTCGGCACCGGCAGCTCCAGCTGCTCGGCCTCGACGACGTTCGCGGACTCCGGGTGTGCGAGCGCCCAGCTGAGGATCTCGGCGAAATGGTCCTGGTCGCCCATCTCCACCTCGCGCGCCGACTGCTCTTCCCGCGTGGCGGTTACGTAAAGGAGATCCCTGGTCCGGGTGAGGCCGACGTACACGATTCGCCTTCGCTCGCCGATCGCGAGCTTGACCGCAGGCTCGCCCGGCGAGGTCGCCTGGTAGCGCGGGTGCTTCTCGCCGCGCCAGTTCTTCATGACGAAGCCCAGACCGTCGGGGTCGAAAAAGAGACGCTCGGTGTCGCGGGCTCGCGCGGGCCGCAGGTTGACCAGGAACACGACCGGAAACTCGAGGCCCTTGGCGGCATGGACGGTGAGCAGCGACACGGCGTCGGCGGCGGGCGACTCCTCTGCGGCCTCTCCCACCGGCAGCTCGGCATCGATGACCTGGTCCAGGTGGCGAACGAAGTCGCCGATGCCCGCGAGCGCGAGCTCCCGCTCGAAACGCGATGCCAGCTGGAAGACCTTGCGCAGGTTGAGCAGTGCGCGAGGGCTGCCGTCTCGCTGCGCTCGCAGCTCTGCCCAGCGAAGATATCCCGTCTCCTCGAGCAACCGGTTCAGGATGTCCGCCACCGTCAGGGCATCCCGAAGGCCGCCGATGCGATCGGTGAGGTCGACCAGGGCCACCGCGCGTTCGGCGACTCGGGGCTCCATCTCCGGGAAACCTTCGACGCGCGCCGCTTCGAAGCAATCGCGCAGGCGCATGCCGTGCCGGCCGAATCGCCTGGCCGCCATGCGGTACAGGCCGCGATCGGGCAGCCGCACGATCGGCCCCTGCAGCACGCGCACGAGCGCTCCATCGTCCATCGGGTTCTCGGTGAGCCGGAGCATCGCCAGCACGTCCTTGATCTCCTGGCGGTCGAAGAAGCCCGAGCCGCCGCTGGTCAGATACGGGATGCCCTGGCGTCTGAGCTCGTCCTCGAAGTCGCGAGGGAGCATGCGGATGGAGTGGGCGAGGATGGCGATGTCGGAGAACGGGCGGCCGCCACGATACAGCCGCCTGATGGTCTCAGCCACTGAACGCGCTTCCGTCCGCGAATCCGGCGCCATGACCACGGTCACCGGCCAGCTGCCGGGACCTCGAGTCGCGACCAGGTCGGGCTCGTCTGCGAAATCGGGGTCGCGCCGGATGAACGCGGTGGCGCAGTCGAGGATCTCCTGGAACGATCGGCGGTTGTGCGTGAGCGGCATTCGTTTGCCCGTGAAACGGCTGCGGATGTTTTCGATCTCGGCGTCGCGCCAGCCATAGATCGACTGCTTGGCGTCGCCGACCACGGCCACGTTCCCGAAGTCATCGGCGGCCAGGAGCCGTATGAGGTCGAGCTGAATCCGGTTGGTGTCCTGGAACTCGTCGACGAGCAGGTAGCGGAAACGTTCCCGGCAGCGCCGGCGGAATTCAGGCACTCGCTCGAGCGCATCGATGACCTCGAGGATGAGGTCGTCGAAATCGCGCAGCCCGCCGGCCGCCAGGGCCTCTTCATATGTCTGATAGACAAGGTGAAGGACCTCGATCGCCTCCAGCTCGGCATGCGCCGCCTGGCGCGCGGTGGCATCGACCGCAGATTCCCAGTGCTGAGCGTGCAGCTCGAGGGCGCGCTTGTGGAAGCGCCCGGGCGTGATGCCTCGGCCCTTCAGCTTGAGGAGGAACCGCAGCCCGGAGCGGAGGAGCTCGTCGAGGTCGTCGACGCTCAAAGCCGTGAAGGAGTCGGGATCGAGCGGGCCGGCTTCGCCGCTGCGCAGGCGCGCCACCAGGCGCTGCTCGAACAGCCGCTGCCCGGTCTCGTCGAGGACCCTGAGCTCGCGGGGCGACCCGATCAGGTAGGCGAACTCATCGAGAAGGCGCGAGCAGATGCCGTGGAAAGTCCCGATCCAGGCCCCGTCGAGGACCTCTGGGCCGAGGTCCGGGCGGCGCGCCCGCAGCTCATCGGTGATCCGGGTCCGCAGCTCGTCGGCGGCGCGTTCGTTGAAGGTGACCGCCAGGATCTGGCCGGCCGGGACTCGATGCTCGACCAGCCAGCAGAAACGTTCGGTCGCGGTGGCGGTCTTACCGGTGCCCGGTCCGGCCGCGATGAGAAAGGCGCCCTCTGGACCGGCGTGGGCGGCAGCGTTCTGCTCGGGGCTGAGCGTCCGGGGGGGTCCGGCGATCATTCGGGCGGCGCTCCGCCGTACGGACAGATCGCTGCGTGAGGGCATGACGAGAAGCGCGAGATGCAGGTGCCGGCGAGGTCGCGCGGCGCCGGCTCGAAGTGGCCCCCTCTGATACGCGAGATGGCCTGCAGGACGATGTCGCGGCTGCGCTCGAGGTCGGCCGGCTCGAGCACCTTTTCGCGGTACTCCTTGAGCCCCGCGGGACGGCCCACGGTGAAGATGTCCTGCCGCATCGACCCCCAGACCCAATCCTTCGGATACCAGAGGGACAGGAACCGCGGCTGAAACCCGAGCGGCTTGCCATCGTCGTCGAAGCCGTACTTGCACGCGAGGTAGTAAAGGGCCAGCTGCACGTCGTACATGTCGGGGCCGAAGTACATCTCGTACGCCCACCGCATCGCCTTGCCTGCGCCCGTCTTGTAGTCGATGACCTCGACCTCTCCATCGCCGACATCGTTCACGCGGTCGATCTTGCCGACGATCTCCGCCCCATCGAGCTGCAGGTGGAAGCGCTGCTCGAGCGCAAGCGTCCCCAGGCGGCGGATGTGCTGCATGCCGGTGACGAAGCGGATGTAGTTGCCCAGCACCGAGCGAACCTGCTTTTCCTCACGCCTGCGGTCGAGGGTTCCCTCCATGCGGGCCAGGTAGCCGTCGAGGTGCTTCTGCAACACCGTCTCGAGCCATCCCCTCTGGCCTTCCGCCTCGAGCGGCCGCCACTCCGCCTCGTTGGTATGGAAGTCCTCCAGCACCTCGTGCAGGAAGCCGCCCCTCTCCATCGCGACCGACCTCGGCTCCTCGGCGAGGCCGGGGTGGTGGTTGTACCAGTAGAGGCGCGGGCATTTGAGGTAGTCGTTGAGCGTGGTCGGGCTGAAGTGATCGATCTCCACGCGGTCAGGATTGCGTTCGCCGCCATAGGGCTCGAACGGCTCGCCGGCATCGCGATCAGCGATGAAACGGACGTCGAGTCCCAGCGACGCCGCCCGCGCGCTCATCGATTCGGTGAGGCTTTCACGGTGGGCGGCGATGAGCACCTCGGCTTCGCGCGCGAGGAGCACCTCCGCCGGCTCGAGGCGGGCCGACGCGCGCGTGAGCTCTTTCAACTCGGCGTCCGGCGCCGCCATGCCGAGGAAGACGGACGGGCCGGCCTGACGCAGGTATGCATCGGCGTAGGTCAGATAGACGCGCCGACCGCGCGTCAGCGCGACGAAGGCGAGCCGCGCCTCCTCGGCCAGGTGCCCATCGGGGTCCGATGGCCACGAAGGCATGAACCCGACCTTGAAAGCTTCGAGCCACGAGCGGTCTTCAACGTCCAGCAACGGATGCGGCCTGGCCTCCGATGGAAACAGGCCGTGCGCAAATCCGGAGGCGAAGACGACCTGGAATTCGAGACCCTTGGCCTGGTGCACCGTCATCACCTGGACGGCATCGCGGCGTGCGGATGCGGGCTCGGTGTCGTCCGCGGCGCCTGAGAGCAGCGCATCCAGCGACCCGGTGAGGTCGGAGAGCAGCGGCTTCGAGCCGTAGAGCCTTTCGTGGACCTCCTCCACCGCCTCCAGGCCGTCGATCGTCGAACGCAGGTCCGCCATCGCCTCGGTGCGCTGCTCCGCACGGAGCTCGAGAGCGAGCAGCTTGCCCAGGGCGCCGTCCTCGATGAGCACCGAGTAGGCAAGGCCGGCCAGCGGCAGCCGTTTCGCCCGTTCGAGCAGGCGGTACCGGGCGGCCATCGCCGCATGGAGAGCATCCAGCTCTGCCTCGGACAGGTACTCGTAGTAGTCAGGCGGGGTTGGTGGTTCGGTCGGCGCCTCACCGCCCCACGGAAGCGGGTAGCGCTGCGGGTCCTTGGCGGCGAGCACGTACATCAGCCGCCGCATCACCCGCGTGAGGGGCCTCGACTGCTCGAAAGCGTGCGCGCGCAGGCGGCTCAAAGTCCGCGAGCCGACGCCGCCCAGGCTCGACGCCAGCGCGCTCTCGAACGCGGCAGGGTCGTCCGGCTTGCGCAGCGATTCGAGATAACCGACCAGAAAGCGCACCACCTCATTGCGAGCGGTCGCCCCGGATCCGCGCACCTCATAAGGAATGTCGAGGGCGCGGAGCGCCTCCTCGAAAGGCGCCCCCAACGCCGTGGTGCTGCGGAGAAGGATCGCGAAATCGTCGTAGCGGAGGTCAGGAAAAGCTGTGTGGACCCGCTTGATCTCGCGGGCGCAGAAAAACGCCTCGTCGAGCCCGTCGCCCTCGTGCGCGACGACCACCGACGGCGGCGTGACCCCTGCGACCGAGCGGAGATCGCGGCGCGCACGTCCGGGCTGGGTGGCCCGGAGCAAGCGCTCGCCGGCGTCGAGAGTCTCTTGCGAGCAGCGCCAGCACTCGTCGAGCGAAACGGTGGCAGCCCCGTAGACCGCGGGGAAATCGATTCCGAGCAAACGCGGCACCGTGCCGCGAAAGCCATAGATCGACTGGTCCGGGTCGCCGACGACCACCAGGCGTGGATGCGTCGCGGGCGGCGCCAGCAGCTGCAGGAGCTGGAACTGCGCCGGATCGACGTCCTGGAACTCGTCGACCAGGATGAGGCGGAACTTCGATCGCAGCAGTTCGCGGAGCTCGTCCTTCGACTGCAGCAGCTCGATGGCGCCGGTGATGAGGTCGCGGAAGTCGACCATGCCGGCCGTGCTCAGCCGTTCCTGGTAGGACTTGTAGGCGGCCGCCAGCGCGCGCAAACGGTCGCTGCCACGGGCTTCGGTCGCCAGCACCAGCGCGTCCGGATGCACGAGGTTCTGCTTCATCAAAGCCACGAATCCGAGCAGGTCGCGAGCAAATGCATCAGACCCGCGGACCCCGATCAGCTCGCCCAGCACACCCGGATCGATGTGCGCCAGCACGTCGCGCATGACGATCGATTCCTGGAAGCTGTTGACCAGCATCCGGCGCGGATCCGGCGCGTGGTCACGCAGGACGCGCCAGCAGAAGCTGTGGAACGTCGAGATCCAGGCCTCCCCATAGTCGTCCTTCAGCCGCTCATCGATGCGCTTGGCGATCTCGTCGGCGGCCCCGGTCGAAAACGTGAGGGCCAGGATCTGGTCGCGCCCGGCCACATGTTCGAGCACGGCCTGCTCGTACAGGTCGACGAGCGCGCGCGTCTTCCCGGTGCCCGGCCCCGCGAGAACCCGGAGCGGCCCCTTGATGTCGTGGATGTCGAGTGGCAAAGCGTCTACCTCTGGTTGGTCGGGCGCTTCGATTATGCGGGTGCTCGAGTCGCGACTTCAGCCCCGGGTGTTAACGCGGCTCCACGTTCACGCCCCGGTCGCCACGCCTCGAACATCAAGGCCGCGAGCAGCAAGAGCTCAGCCAGGGCCCAGCGGCTCAAAGTCGGCGCCACATTGGCCAATCCGGCAAACGGGCTCGCGGCCAGCCAGCCGGCTGCCAGCGGCAGCCGCCAAGCCACAGACGGGCACTGCTCCCACGCGATCCAGGCAGCGGCGGCGAGCAGGCAGAGGTCCGAGGCGTGGAGGTATGGGGTCGCCAGAAGCGATCCCAGGATGCCGGCCACGATCACGAGGCCCGGAGACCCGCGGAGCCGGAAAGCTGCAACGAGCGCAGCGGCGACGATGACGAACCGCACCGCGATTGCCACCGGACCGCTCACGCCCAACGCGCCCTCTACCGTGAGCCACGCAGCGCCGGTCGGCAGCTGACCTGTGAGCTGGCTCAGATAAGCGGCGGTGCCGTGTGTTCCCAGGGTCAGAAACGCGACCCCGGACAGCGCCGCCCCGACCACCGCCCAGGTGGCGAAAACGCGGTATCGAGCCGCCGCCAAAAGAGCGAACGGAACCAAAAAGGCAGTGTTGGGCTTCAGCAGGATGAGCGACAGGACCAGGGCTGCGGCCACGCTGCGATCATCACGAACGAGTCGCCACGAGAGCACGACCGCGGCCGCCACCAGGGGCGCGACCTGGCCGAGGTGGACTGCATACAGGACCCACCAGGGGGCGAGCGCCGCGCCGACCGCAATCCAGCGGGCGAGCCCGCGGCTCGTCGCCGACCATACGAGTGAAGCGGCCAGAGCGGCGAACGTGGCCGCCGCCCAGATGTAGTAGGCCCACCAGTAGGGCAGGGGAGCCAGTGCCGCAACGAGCCAGGCGACCGTCGGCGGGCTGATGAAAGGCTGTGTCAGCTGGTCCGGGACCAGGCGCTCCTGTTCGGCAGCGACCAGCGCCTGGTCGTAGATCCGCATCCATCCCTGATTGAGGCCGACCTGCGCGGCAGCTTCATACGTGTGGAAATCGACGCCGAGAGGCACCGAGCTGATCGACACATCGATCGCAAGCGCGATGAACGTCAACCCCAGGACGATCGACGCAACGATGCGCCTCACGGTAACCACCGCTCGAAGTTAACGCACCCACATCGGCGCCGCGCTCGAACACCTCCGCGCAGCGCTCGCATATAGTCGGAGGCCGTGCCTTCGTCCCACTCAACCGCACCCGGATTCAACTTGAGTTGGGGATGGATCGCTGCGGCCGGTGGCTTGATCACGCTCGCACACGCACCCTCGTTCTTCCACCGGCTGGACGACAGCGACGAAGCCATCTACTCATCGATCGCGGCGCTGATGAACGCAGGTGGAGCGCTCTACTCAGACGGTGGGGTCGACAACAAGCCGCCTGGGATTTTCTGGGTTTACGCGGCCACGTTTCGAATCTTCGGCGTTTATCAGATGACGGCGGTCCATGTCGTGGCGCTGCTGTTCATCGGAGCGACATGCTGGCTGCTCTTCCTGATCGGGCGCCGGCTCTCGAGCTCGCGAGCGGGCCTTCTGGCGGCTGTCCTGTATGGCGTTCTGACTGGCCAAGGCAACCCGGGGCTGCAGGCCGCCAACGCCGAGGTGTTGATGATGCTGCCGCTGGCGGCGTCGGTTCTCGTCATGCTGGGGAGGCGGTGGATGTGGTCTGGCGCGCTGCTCGTCGCGGCGATCGCATTCAAGCAGGTGGCCGCGGCCAACCTGCTGCTCGTGCCCGCAGCCATCGTCCTCCTCGAGCCTGAGCGCGCACGACTGCGGGCGGCGGTCAGCTTTGGCGCGGGCCTGGTCGCGGCCATGCTGGTGGGCGCCGCCATCCTCGAGCTGACGAGCTCGCTCACAGGGTTCTGGCACTGGTCGGTCGCGAGCCTGTATGGCTTTGCGGCCATGAACTGGAAGCCCGATCAGCTCTGGTTTCGTGTCCGCGACAGCCTGCCGTACTTCGTCGGCGGCACCGCGGTGATATGGGTGGCCGCGATTGCATTCGCTTCTCGCTGGAGAGGACTTCGAGCCGCCGAGCGTGTCGTCGTGGTGTGGCTTGCGGCTTCAGCTGTCGGCTCGGTTGCAGGAGGCCACCTCTTCTACCACTACTTCGTTCAGGTGATGGGCCCGCTGGCGCTGGTTGGCGGCATCGCCATCGATCGGGCGCTCGACAGCCCTGAGCGCGAGCACGGCAAACATCTCCTTGACCGGCGGTGGATAGCCGCTGCCATCGTCGTCGGTGTGGCCGTGCCGACAGCCGCATGGGGTGTTTACGACCTGAGCGCCGACCCGCTCACATACAACGTCGCGGCCCCGGTGCCGCAGCACGCGCAGGTGGCGGCATACATAAAGGCGAACTCGCGGCCCGCGGACCGCATTTTCGTGTGGGGCGACTCACCTAACCTTTATGTGGAGTCGGACCGGCTGATGGCGAGCCGTTTTCCAGGTTTCCTGCGTGGGTTCGCTCGCGGATCAGCGCTGCCCCCCAACAACTGGGACACGGCGCCGGAGGTGTGGCCGGAGCTGCAGGCCGACCTCGAGCGCAACCCACCCGCCCTGATCGTCGACACCGCGGCCGCGGGCTGGAGCGATTTCGCGATGTACCCGATGAGCAACTATCCGGTCCTGCAGGATCTCGTTACCACCAACTACCACCTGGCAGCAGTGGTGGACGGGGTCGCGATCTATACGCGTAGTAGCTAAGGTAGGGTGGGAGGCGTCGGCAATGTGGGAGGCGTCGGGACACTAACCGGCAGGTTCACCGGGGGCGCCGATACCCTGATCGGAAGCGGGGACGGACCTGGCAGCGGTGGCGCAGACGTCAGCGACACCGGCGCGGCGCCGCTGACGGTCCCAAGCGGTGAATTCGAGTCTGGAATCGCCGCGCCGGGGGCGGGCGACGCCACGGAGACGCGGCCTCGATCTGCGTGCGTCAACTGCGCCGGCGTGGGCGAGTTGCTGACCAGGACTGAGGCCGTCACCACACCCGCAACGACGACCACACCTGCTTGCGCCGCCTGATCCATCCCCGGCATCCGCCGCAGAAAGTCGAGGAGCTGTCGAGCCGCAGCCCCTACCGCCAGGAAGTAGATGACCCTGCGCGTCGTGGACTTGCCGCGCTCGACATGAGAGCTGACCGTGGCCAGCGCGACTTGCAGCATTCGCCTGACGGCGCGCTCACCTACGCCGAGGTGTTCCGCGATCTCCTGGTTGGTGAACCCGCCGAAGTACGCCAGCTTGACTGCCTGCTTGTGGCCTGAGGGCAGCGTGTTCAGGGCTTCGTCCACAGCCTGGCGGATCATTGCGGCCGAGAAGTCGTTCCAGGGCAGCGACCGATCAGGTGGAGTCGCCGTACCCTCGATCATCAGCTTCTTCAAACCCCTGTGGCCGCCGTTGATGCGGTGCCGGTCGAAGGGCGGCCGGCGTGCGCCAGTCATCAGCCAGGTGCGCCAGGCATCGCTCGCTGCGGCAGGCAGGACGATGAAATCGGCCTCCTTGTTGGGCGAGGAGTCCCCGCCGTCGGTCTCCCCGGAACCGCGAGGAGCGGCCATCCACCGACTCAGAAATCCATCCCCCGTCGTGCGCACTGATCCGAAACAGACAACTTCCGAAGGGCCTGTTCTACCCGGCCGCGAGGTAAAGAGCTGTTAAGCGTCCGGACCCGGAGGTCCGCCGCAAATTCGCGGCATCGGCGGCCGGAGCCCCGGAGCCAAGGAAAGGGTGGCGCGGCTAGGAGCGCATCGCTAGATGCGTGACAAAGCCGCGCCGGGTCCCGCGACGCAGGCTTCAGCGCCCTCTCGGGCTCCGAGCGGAATCGCCAGATTCCCAGGGTGAGAGGGCGCCCGGCCGCCTAGGTCGCGAAGGTGCAAGGAACTTCCGGGGCTGGACGCTTCAGTCGGGCGAGGGTCGCGTCGGACGCTTGATCTCGAGCACGCGCGGCTCATCCACCGCGATGGCCAGCAGGCTGTCAAACAGGCGCAGCGCACCGGCGCCGCTGGGCGCCTCGGCGAGGCGAATGTACGCTGAGGCTCCATTGGGAAATACGAAGGTGGGGGTTCCAAACACGCCGTGAGTGGCAACCGCGTGCTTGTGGTCGCGAGCGAGCGCGTCGAGGATGGCCGGGTCGTCGAGATCGCGGCGAAAGCGTTCGAGCTCCAGACCGGATTCCTCGGCGACCTGCTCGACAACCCCGGCGTCGTCGATGTCGAGCCGGTCTTGATGTCGAGCCGCGAGCAGGTTGGCATGGAAGGGGTTGAAGCGATCCTGCCGGCGGGCGGCCTCGGCGGCCTTGAACGCGAGCCGGCCGCGCACCTTCTCGGCGGCAGGGCCATCCCACACGGTCCAGCCCTCTTGTTTCGAGTTCACCTGGGCGAGTGAGAAATAACGCCACCGAACGTCGATCGGTCGCTCGGCGGCCACGTTCGCCAGCAGCAATGACGCTCGGTAAACGAATGGGCAGAGATAGTCGTAGTAGAGCTCGAACTCCATGAGGCCTGTACGTGCAACGCGAACCGTGCTCACCCGTATTCCCGAGAGCTGGGCGTGGATGGCCCCCGACCTCCTGCAGCGCCTGCTTCCGTTCGCGGCGGTCGTGGCTGTGGTCGAGATCGTCTGGCGGCCTTCATGGCTCGGCTTCTCGACCGGCCGCCTCGGTGCGCAGCTCGCGTTCGCCGCCGTGGCCGCGCCGGTGCTGTTCGTGGCGGCGGCCTTCGTGCAGCTTCGCCTGGCCCGGCGCCGGGGCGCTCTGAGCGTTCCGGCCGGAGTCGACGACGCTGCATTCCAGGCCGCCTTCTACGTTCTCAACGGACCGATCGAGGAGGCCTTCTTCCGCGGGTTGGTCCAGGGCGGGCTTGGCGTCGTGCTGGGGGCGCCGGTGGGTTTTGCCGCCGGCACCGCCGCTTACGTCCTTTATCACCGGCTCGCCTGGCCCTGGGCCGAGACGCTGGCGACAGCGCTCGTTGGCATCCCTCTGGGCCTGGCGTTCTGGCTCCTTCCGGGCCCACCATCGCTGCTGGGGGTCTCGCTCGCTCACATCGCGGCCACTTGCGGATTCCTCGGCCCAGGCCCGTATCTCCTGAAGAAGCTCGGTTTCGCGTAGGTGGTGCACCTAGACCACCAACAACGGCGAACCCTGATCTGGGCCGGTCTGGCGGTGGTGCTCACGGCCTTCGACGGGTCGGTCCTCGTGCTCGCCCTGCCGGCGATCGCGAGTGAATTTCATGCACGCGTACCGGCCCTCTCGAACCTCGGCTCGGTGCTCGCCCTCGGAGGGCTCGGCGCTCTGCCGCTGGCCACGCTGGCCGACCGCTTCGGCCGGCGGCGATTGATCGCTGTGGGGGTCGCCGGTTTTTCGATCGCAAACTTCGCGAGCGCGTTCGCGCCGTCCCTCGAGGCGCTGGCGGTCCTGCGACTGATCGCCGTGTGCTTCGAGGTCCTGGTCGGCGGCGTGGCCACCGCGCTGATCGTCGAGGAGGCGCCACCGGCGCGCCGAGGCCAGGCGGTGAGCGTGCTTGCGGTGCTCAGCGGGGCGGGCACCGGACTCACCGTCATCGCCTACCCGGTGGTCGCGCCCCACTGGCGATGGCTTTTCCTGGCCGGGGGAATCGGGCTGGTGGCAGCCCCGCTGATCTGGATGAGGTTGCCCGAGGGGCGCGCCTGGCAGCGGGCACGGTTTTCGGGCTCGGCGCTGCGACTCCTCATCCAGCCTGCGTGGCGCCGCCGCCTGTTCGTGATCGCCGGCACCACGGCGCTGCTGGCAGTGCTCCTCGAACCGGCCGGTTTGCTGTTCACCCTGTTCGCGACTCAGAGCCTGCACATGACCCCGGTCGGGATCAGCGAGCTGATCGCCGTCTCCGGAGTGGCCGGTGGAGCGTCTTACGTCGCTGGGGGTTTCCTGACCGACCGCTTCGGACGCAGATATCCCGGAACCGCGCTCACAGCCGCCACCGCCGTGTCGGCGGGAGTCAGCTTCATCGCCGGGACGCCGGTGTTCGTGCTCGGCAACGTGCTCTGGAGCTCATTCGCCAGCGCGGCCACGCCCGTGTTCGGAGCCTGGACGGCAGAGCTCTTTCCGACCCGGGCGCGAGCAACGGCGGAGGCAATAGGAGCGGTCGCGGCGGGGGTGGGGAGCGTGGCGGGGCTGCAGGCGGTCGGCCTGCTCTCGCAATCCCTCGGCCTTGGAATCGCGCTGGGATTGACCGGCGTCGTCGCCTTCGCCGGCTCGGCGCTCCTGCTCCTCCTGCCCGAGACCCGCGCCTCGCCCTTGCCGGACTAGGCCCTCACGACAAGAGTTCGATTCTCCCCACCGGCCTGGGCCCGCTGCGCGGGCGCAGGCCACCTCCCCACCCGGTGGGGAGGCACCGCATTTGACGGACTTTCCGGGCGGTGCTACGTTTCGCGCCGGTATATCGGTCGCATATCGGCCGAGGCGCGATTTGGGAGGGACGACGGGGGTTGGTCTCGCAGGCTCGCGCGCTGGGAACTCGTCATGTGTCCAGCTCCGTCCCGGATGTCGCGCGCTCCCAAAGCGAGGAAGCCTACCTTCGGATTCGAGACCGCATCGTGTGCCTCGACATGCCGCCTGGCTCGGTGGTCGAGGAGGGACGGCTGCGTGACGAGCTTGAGATCGGGCGCACGCCGATTCGTGAAGCCCTGCAGCGCCTTGCGTGGGAAAACCTCGTTCGCAGCGTGCCCCACCGCGGAACCTTCGTCACCGACATCAACATCACCGATCTAGCCCGGATCACCGAGGTCCGGGTCGTCCTCGAAGGCCACGCGGCCAAGCTGGCCGCGGAGCGCAGGACTGCCACCGACCACGAGGCGATAGGCGAGCTCCTCGAGCGCCTCGACCAGGTCGAGGTCACCAACCAGCGCGAGCTCATGCGGCTCGACCAGGCCATCCACCGGCAGATCTATCGCTCCACACGCAACTCATTTCTTGAAAACACGCTCGACCGGTATTTCAACCTCAGCCTGCGGCTGTGGTACCTGGTCCTCGATCGGGGCGTGCGCCTGCGCGAAGCAGTCGAAGAGCACGTCGAGCTGCTGCGAGCAGTGCTCGCCGGCGACGGACGGCGCGCCGAGGAAGTCATGCAGCGGCACGTCATCGGGTTCGAACGGGAGATTCGCAAAGTGCTGGTGGAGAGGTAGGCAAATGCCACGAGTCTTTTTCGCCACCGACCTGCACGGCTCCGAGATGTGCTGGCGCAAGTTCCTGAACGCGGCCAAGTTCTATGACGCCGAGATCCTCATCTGCGGCGGCGACATGACAGGCAAGGCGATGATCCCCATCGTCGAGGAAAACGGTCACTACACGGTCACCATCGCCAGCGAACGCCAGGTGGTCACGGCCAGCCAGGTCGGCGACATCGAGAACCAGATCCGGCGGAAGGGCTACTACCCGCTGCATGTCACGCCCGCACGCTTGCAGGAGCTGGACGAGGACGCGGAGAAGAGGAAGGAAACCTTTCAGCAGATCATGCTGGACGGCGTCCGGCGCTGGATGAACATGGCGGGGGAGAAGCTCCGGGGCTCCGGGGTGCGTATCTTCGTGTGCCCGGGTAACGACGACGAGATGGAGGTTGACGACGTCGTCCGGGAATCGGACTTGGTTCAGCTGGGCGAGGGGCGCATGGTGGAGATCGACGGATTCACGATGATCTCCACGGGTTGGTCCAATCACACGCCGTGGCACACCCACCGAGAGGAGACCGAGGAGAAGCTCGGCGAGCGGATCGAGGAGATGGCGCGCAACATCAGCGATTTCTCGCACGCCATCTTCAACCTCCACTGCCCGCCCTACCGCTCGGGCCTGGACGAGGCTCCGGCCATCGACGCTGACCTCAAACTCATGCACGGTGGGCGCGCGCTGCGCCCGGTCGGCTCCACTGCGGTCCGCCAGGCGATCGACAAGCACCAGCCGCTCCTGTCCCTGCATGGACACATTCATGAGAGCAAGGGCGCGGTCAAGCTCGGCAAGACGCTTGCGATCAACCCCGGCAGCGCCTACGAGGAGGGGATGCTCATGGCCGCGGTGATCAACCTCGATGCCAAGAAGGGCATCAAGAGCTACCAGTTGGTCAACGGGTAACGCGATAGGGAGAAGGAGAGAAAAACATGGCTGACACGACGATGGGATCGGCCGGGTCGCGGCCGACGCTGTTTCTGCGCAACGCGACCGGGTTGGTCAAGGCCTGGTCGACGTTCGATGCCTTCGTTTATTCGTTCTGGTCCGTGAACCTGATCACCCTCGGCCTGTACGGGATGTCTTATGTCTACTGGGTGCCCGACGGTCAGCTGCTCGCCGCGATCCTGGTCTTCGGGGTGCTCACCACATTCCTCGTCGTCACCTACGCGATGATGGTGAGCGTCATGCCCCGCACGGGCGGCGATTATGCATGGCAGAGCCGTGTCCTGGGGGGCGGCCTCGGCTTCGTACTATCCATCACCGGGTGGTGGTTCACCCTGTTCCTCTGGGCTCCGATCTATGCCAACATCCTGAACGTTCAGTTCTTTCTGCCGCTGGCGTATACGCTCGGCTGGTCGAGCGTCGCCACGTTCTTCACCAGCCATAACGGCATCTTCGTGAGCTGCCTGATCGTGCTGGCCTTCGTCAGCGTCGTGGTGACGCTGGGCATGGAGACTTACGCGCGCATCCAGAAGATCTGCTTCTGGATCGGGGTCGTGGGTCTGGCCGTCGTCTGCGGCCTGTTGCTGTTCGCCAGCCAGAGCGACTTCCAATCTGCCTTCAACCGCGAAGCAACCAGCCTCTTCGGCGCGCCCGCGAACGCTTACCAGGCGACCATCGACGCCGGGACAAAGGCCGGCTACGCTCCGCACGACTTCGGCTTCTTCTCGTTCGGGCCGATCTTCCTGGTCCTGCCGTTTCTCGCCTTCTACTTGCTCTGGCCCAACTGGGGTGCCACCCTCTACGGTGAGGTCCGCGGCGCCAAGGACATCCGCAAGCCTTTCTGGAGCATGTTCTTGGGACTGTGGGTGACGATCGGCATGGTCGCCCTTGTCGTGATCCTGGTGGTCAAGACGATGGGCTGGCAGTTCTACAACGCCGCCAACGCCGCCTGGTACGCGGGCACTGCTCCAGTCGGCACATGGCCCTACCCGGTGATGTTCGCGGGCTGGCTGGTCGACAACCAGCTTTTCCAGGCGCTGCTGATCATCGTCATGGGCCTTTGGTTCTTCGGCTGGGCCGGGACCCTCTTTCTCTCGTCGACGCGAGTCATCTTTGCCGCCGCCTTCGACCGGGTGCTGCCTTCGTGGGCGGCCAACATCTCGGCGAAGCGGCGCGTCCCCTACGGCTCGCTGATCTTGATGATCGTGCCGTCCGTTGTGGTCAGCGCAGTGTGGGCCTACAAGCCGGACTTCCAGAGCGTATTTCTCGACGCAACCGCCGTGCTTGCCCTGACGTTCCTCGCCACTGTCATCGCCGCTGTCATCCTCCCGTGGCGGCGCAAGGACCTGTACGAGGCGTCGCCGATCGTGCGCTACAAGGTCGCCGGCGTTCCGGCGATCACCATCGTCGGCGTGATCACTGGGTTGTTCCTGCTCTTCATGCTCTACCAGTGGTCGTTCAACCCAGACAACCTGTACGGAACCTCGTTCCAGAAGACCCTGAACTCGGTGTGGTATTTCGTCGCCACGTATGTGGTGGCGGTAATCATCTACGTCGTCGCCTTCTATGTCAGGCGGCGGCAGGGAATCGACCTCAACCGCATCCACCACGAGATTCCGGTTGAATAGAAGCTCTACGGCCGCCGGGCTTCGGCCCGGCGGCCACTCTTTCTAACCATGCTGGAATACACACTTCGCACCTACCAGAGCCCGACCCGTCTCGTCCAGCGACTCGGCGCCATCCGCGAGCTGGGGACCGAGGCCGGGTTGCTGGGCATTAGGCGGCCGCTGCTCGTAACCGACCCCGGCGTCAAAGGGGCCGGCCTGCTCGACACCGCGCTCGAGGTCCTCCGCGCGGCGGACTGCGAGCCGGTGGTGTTCGATCGCGTGCGCGCCAACCCCGGCGTCGAGCTGGTCGACGCCGGCGCCGCCGAGTATCGCGCGCAGGGCTGCGACGGCCTCGTCGCGATCGGCGGCGGCAGCTCCATCGACACGGCCAAGGGCATCGGGGTCGTGGCCGCGCACGATGGGAGCATCCTCGAGTACGAGTGGGGGCACAGCCCGATCGCCAAGCGCATCCCGCCCCTGATCGCCGTGCCGACCACCGCCGGCACCGGCAGCGAGGTGACGCTGTGGGCCGTGATCACCGACCCAAAGCGAAAGATCAAGTTCAACGTCGGCGGCACGCCGAACATCGCGTCCTGGGTCGCGGTCATCGACCCCGAGCTCACGGTGAAGCTCCCGGCCGGCGTCACCGCGGGCACCGGGATGGACGCGCTTGCGCACGCCGTCGAGTGCTACACGATGACCTACCACCAGCCCTTCACCGATGCGGTGGCGCTGCTGGCGATGGAGTACGTGGCTCGCTATCTGCGCGTCGCCTTCTCGCAGGGCGCCAACGTCGAAGCCCGCTACCACATGAGCGCGGCGGCGATGCTCGCAGGGCTTGCTTACGGCACCGACTCGGCCGGCGCGGCGCATGCCATGAGCCAGACGGCCGGCGGCGTGCACGACGCGCCCCACGGCGCGCTCACCGCGCGCCTGCTCGGCCCGGTCATGGAATACAACCACGCCGGCGAGCCTGAGCGTTTTGCGCGCATGGCCACCGCTTTCGGAATCGACGTGCGCGACGTATCGGTGTGGCGCGCCGCCGAGATGGCCGTGGAATACGTACACCAGTTGACGGTCGACGTGGAGATCCCGAGCCTCGAAGAGCTCGGCTTCGCTCGGGAAGAGATCCCGATGCTCGCGGACAAGGCAGCCGCCGACCCGCAGAGCATCGGCAACCCGCGTGACGTCGATGCCGGCGCGTACCGTCGTATCTACGCACGCGCATTCGACCTCGGCAGCAAACGCGCAGCTCGCATGACTGGAGACAAGAAATGACGGTGGACGTCGCCCGCTCGATCAAGAAGATGTTCGTCGACGGCAAATGGGTCGATTCCGAGAGCGGCAAGTACTTCGACGCCACCAGTCCCGCGACCGGCGGGGTGATCGCGGAGGTGCCAAAAGGCACGCGCGCCGATGCGCGCAAGGCGATCGAGGCCGCGCACCGCGCCAGAAGGCCGATGGCGGCGCTGAAAGGCTTCGAGCGGTCGAGGCGGCTGCACAAAATCGCCGAAGCGATCGATCGCCGGCGCGAGGAGCTCGGCCACATCCTCACCCTCGACCAGGGCAAGCCACTGGTGGCAGAGGCGCTGGGCGAGGTCGATGAGGCCGCAGAGTACTTCCGCATCGCGGCGGAGGACCTGAAGCGGCTCGAGGGTCGGGTCCTTCCATCAGCAAGCCCAAGCAAGCTGATCTTCGCGCGCCACTACCCACGCGGCGTGTACGGGATCATCACGCCCTGGAACTGGCCGCTGACGATGGCCGCCGAGCTCATCGCCCCCGCGCTCGCGGCCGGCAACACGGTGGTGTGGACGCCCGCGTCCTCGACCAGCGTGGTCTCCGTCGCTCTGATGGAGTGCATCGCCGAGGCCGACCTTCCGGATGGAGCCATGAACCTGGTCACCGGGCCGGGCGCCGAGGTGGGCGACGAGGTCGCCGGCCACGAGCTGATCGACGGTGTCGGGTTCGTGGGCTCGACCGAGACCGGCGCGTCGGTGGCCCGCCGGGCGGCCGGCAAGCACTTGATGCTCGAGCTCGGAGGCAACGGGCCCATGGTCGTGTTCAACGATGCAGACCTCGCCAAGGCTGTCGAAGGCACCATCGTCGGCTGCTACCTGTGCGCGGGCCAGAGCTGCACCGCCGGCGAGCGCATCCTCGTGCAGGACTCGATCCATGACGAGTTCCTCAAGCGCCTCGAAGCCGCGGCGCGCGAGCTCCGCCTCGGCGATCCTTTCGCTTCCGACACGACTCTCGGCCCCCTGAACAACGAGGGCGTGGCGACCAAGATGGATGAGCACGTGGCCGATGCAGTGGCTCACGGCGCACGCGTGGTCATGGGCGGCAAGCGAGCCGACGGTTTCCCGACCCGCCTCTACTACCCGGCGACGATCCTCGACGGAGTCGAGCCCAACATGCGGGTGAGCCTGGAGGAGACGTTCGGCCCGGTGGCGCCCGTGATCAAGTTCCGTGACGAGGAGCAGGCGCTCGCCCTCGCCAATGACTCGCCCTATGGGCTCCTCGGCGCCGTCTACACCAGGGACCTGTCGCGCGCGCTGCGCTTCGCCGACGGTCTGGAGATGGGCTGGGTGAACATCAACGAGTCGTCCAACTACTGGGAGGCCCACCTTCCCTTTGGGGGGCGCGCCGGCAAGCACAGCGGCATCGGCCGGGTCGGCGGGCGCTTTGCGCTCGAGCAGATGACCGACCTCAAGACGATCGTGATCGAGGTCGAGAGCGCGCTTTGACGGAAGGCCCCCTCGCCGATCCCGCCGGGCGCGCGCAGGGCGCACCTCTCCTGGACCCTATAGAAGAGGCCCAGCGCGTTGCCGTCGCAGCCAACGCGGCGGGTGTGAGCCTGAAGCTGCTGGGCGGAGCCGGGATACACCTTCATTCGCCAAGCGCCCAGAGGCCGCCGCTCAAGCGCAAGTACGGAGACCTCGACTACGCCATCGCGAAACGCGATCGGCAGGGTGTGCTCAAGCTGTTTCCTGCCCTGGGGTACGAGGCCAACGACCGCTTCAACCTGATGCAAGGCGATCGCCGGCTCTACTTCTACGACACCGAGCACAACCGCCAGGTCGACATCTTCATCGACTGGTTCAAGATGTCCCACGTCATCGACCTTCGCGACCGCCTCGACTGCGAGGGGCCGTGCGCGAGCCCGTCTGATCTTCTCTTGAGCAAGCTGCAGATCTACGAGGTCAACCACAAGGACCTCGTCGACCTCACCGCGCTGCTGTTGGACCATCCGATGGCGGAGAACGACGACGACGCGATCGACCTGCGATATCTCTCTCGCGTCGCGGCCGACGACTGGGGGATGTACCGGACGCTGCAGGTCAACATCGGCAAGCTGCGCGAGACGCTCGACGAGCTCGACATCGACCGCGAGCTGGTGGGGTCGCGGCTGGACGAGCTGTGGTCGGCCATCGAAGCGCAGCCGAAGCCTTTGAAGTGGAAGCTGCGCGCCCAGGTGGGCGACCGGGTGCGCTGGTACGAGCTGCCCGAGGAGGTCCGCTCCCCCTACCAGCCGGACTGACGAGGGGGGATAAACCGATGAGCAATCTGCCTGCCCACGCCCGGGCTGTGGTGATCGGGTGCGGCATCGTCGGCAACAGCGTGGCTTACCACCTGTGCCGGCTGGGCTGGCGAGACGTCGTCCTCCTCGACAAGGGTCCGCTCCCCAACCCCGGCGGATCCACCGGGCACGCCTCGAACTTCATCTACCTGGTCGACCACTCCAAGGAGATGACCGCCCTGACCGTGGAGAGCGTGAACCAGTACAGGGAGATGGGCGTCTTCACCCAGTCGGGCGGCATAGAGGTCGCGCGCACGAAGGAGCGGATGCAGGAGCTCACGCGACGCATGTCCTCAGCCGCGTCGTGGGGCATCGAGCCCGTCTCCCTGATCACCCCGACCAAGGTCAAGGAGCTCGTGCCCTTCATCGACGAGTCGGTCATCCTCGGCGGCTTCTACACGCCGGGGGTCGGTGTGGTCGACTCCCTGCGCGCAGGCACGATCATGCGAGAGCGCGCGCAGGCCTCGGGCGCGCTAACGGTGGTTGCGAAGACCGAGGTGGTAGCGATCGATGTCGAGCGCGGCCATGTTCGGTGCGTACGCACGACCGCCGGGGAGATCGAGGCCGAGACGGTCGTGATCACGTGTGGGGTGTGGAGCCCTCGCGTCGCCCGCATGGCCGGCGCCCGCATCCCGCTCACGCCGGCCGTGCACCAGATGATCGACGTCGGCCCGGTGCCGCGCTTCGCGGGCGCCAAGGGTGATATCGAGGTGCCGATCGTCCGCGACATGGACACCAACATGTACGAACGCCAGGCCGGAGGCGACCTCGAGATCGGCTCCTACGCGCACCGGCCGATCCTCTACGACCCGGAGGACATCCCGCCCATCGAACGCGCCGCGCTGTCGCCCACGGAGTTCCCGTTCACGCAGCCCGACTTCGAGCTCCAGATGCAGCACGCGCTGGAACTGATGCCCGAGATCGTCGGCGACGAGAAGGTGGGCGTGAAGTACGCCATCAACGGCATCCTCTCGCTCACGCCGGACGGGATGCCCGTTCTCGGCGAATCGCCGGACGTTCACGGCCTGTGGTCGGCGGCCGCCGTGTGGGTCAAAGAGGGCCCCGGCACCGGCAAGGCCCTCGCCGAATGGATGGTGCACGGGGAGTCCGAGATCGACCTTCACTCGTCGGACATAGCCCGTTTCCACGAACATCAAAGGACGCGCGCGCACGTGCGCGCGAGGGCCGCCGAGGGATTCAACAAGACTTACGGGATCGTCCACCCCAGCGAGCAGTGGGCTTCCAACCGCAACGTGCGCCTGGCGCCGTTCTACCAGCGCGAACGCGAGCTGGGAGCGACGTTCTTCGAGGCGGCCGGTTGGGAGCGTCCGATGTGGTACGAGTCGAACGGACCGCTGCTTGATGAGTTCGGCGAGCGCGTCACCAGGCGCACGGCCGAGTGGGAGTCGCGATGGTGGTCGCCCATCATCAATGCCGAGCACCTCGCGATGCGCGAGCGAGCCGGCCTCTTCGACCTGTCCGCGTTCACCATCTTCGACATCCAGGGCCCGGGCGCGTTGGGCGCGGTGCAGCAGGTCACCCTGAGGCAGATGGATGTGCCCGCCGGCCGCAACGTGTACACACCTGTTCTCAGTCACAACGGCGGCTTCAAGTCCGACCTCACCGTCATGCGGCTGGGCGACGAGCACTTTCGAGTCGTCACCGGCGGCGCAGCCGGCATGTCCGACAAGAAATGGTTTGCCGATCACCTGCCTGCCGATGGATCGGCGCAGCTCTTCGACCTGACCTCCGCGATGACGACGGTGGGCCTGTGGGGTCCTCGCGCGCGCGACATTCTCATGGCGGCGACCAGCGACGACGTCTCCGACGACGGCTTCAAGTTCGGCGCCTGCCGGACCATCGACATCGGCACGGTGCGCGTCCTCGCGTCCCGCATCTCATACGTCGGCGACCTCGGCTGGGAGCTCTATGTCTCCATCGACCAGGGACTGAAGCTCTGGGACATCCTGTGGGAGGCCGGGCAGCCATTCGGACTCACCGCGTGTGGCATCGGGGTGTACGGCACGACCGGGCGTCTCGAGAAGTGCTACCGCGCGCACGGCAACGAGCTCGAGACCGAGTACAACGTGGTCGAGGCCGGCATGCAGGCGCCGCGAGTGAAGGCCGAGGACTTCGTCGGCAAGGAGGCGCACCTCCGGCACCGCGAGGAGGAGCCGGCGGCGTTGCTGTGCACGCTGACGGTCGACGATCACAGATCCAGAAGCGGCGAGAAGCGCTACATGCTGGGACGGGAGCCCGTGTTGACCCGGGACGGCGCCGCGATCACCGACCGCCGCGGCCGCCGCTCGTATGTGACGAGCGCAGGCGCTGGCCCTAGCGTCGGGAAGCACATCCTCATGTCTTACCTGCCGCCCGAGCACGCCGTTCTCGGCGCCAGGCTCGCCGTGCAGTACATGGGCGAGCGCTACCCGGTGACCGTCGCGGTGGTCGGCTCGACGCCGCTTTTCGACCCCGAGAACGCGCGCATTCGCTCGTGAAGGTCCTCGTCTGCGTCAAGCGTGTGCCATTTACTGGCGGCAAGATGGTGCTCGCCGCCGACTCGATGTCCCTCGAGACGCGGCATCTCGGCTTCACGATCAGCCCGCATGAGGAGTGCGGGGTCGAAGAGGCGGTCCGGCTGATCGAGGCTAACGGCGGTGAGTCGGTGGTGCTCACGCTCGGCCCGCCCGAGGCGATCGAGCAGCTTCGCGACGCCATGGCTCTCGGGATCGACCGCGCGATCCACCTGCAAACGGAGGGCGCGGAGTGGGACCCGGAAGCGAGCGCTTCGGCGATCGTGGATGCGATCCGCGCCGACGAAGAGGCATCCGGCCCGTTCGACCTGATCTTCTTCGGCAACGAGTCGGCTGACGCGGGCGGCTACCAGGTCGGGCTGCGCGTCGCGCGGGCATTGAGCCGCCCGGCGGTGACCGGGCTCAAGGGAGTGAAGGTCGAAGGCGCGTCCGTGCACTGCGAGCAGGAGGCGGACGGCGGTCGCGACGTGTACGTGATGCCGATGCCGGCGGTGCTCACCGTCAAGGAAGGCCTGAACCTGCCGCGCTACCCATCCGTACCAGGCCGCATGCGCGCCGGGCGAAAACCGGTGGCGACATCAAGTCCGACGCCGGCGCCTGCGCGGCTCGAGATGGTGCGACTGATCGTGCCGCCCGGCCAGGGCAGGCGCGCCGAGGTGCTGGGGACCGGGGCCGCCGCGGCTCCTGCTGTCGTGGAGATGATGCGGACGATCGGAGTCGTCTGATGGCCCCGGTGCTGGTCCTGGTCGAGCACACGAATGGCGTGGCCTCCGATCCTTCGCTCCAGGCGCTGA
>DASWBB010000078.1:0-21023 GCA_036390875.1 Candidatus Dormiibacterota bacterium | reverse complement strand
TGAAATGCACCCTCACCCGCGAAGAGGTCTTCTACGCGCATCGCGGCCGTCATCCGGTGCTGATGTGGGTGCGCACGGGCGTGACCAGAGACGGGCGCATCACCGCCATGCACTTCAAGACCGCGCTGGACGGCGGCGCGTACGGCTCATACGGAGTCGCGTCGACGTTCTACACGGGCGCGCTGCAGACGGTGACCTATGACATCCCCGCTTACCGATTCGAGGGTTGCCGGGTCTTCACCAACAAGCCGCCGTGCGGGCCCAAGCGCGGCCACGGTACGCCGCAACCGCGATTCGCCATCGAGCTGCACCTGGAGAAGATCGCGCACGACCTCGGCATGGATCCCGTCGAGATGAAGCGCCGCAACTTCGTGGCGCCGATGACCCGCACGGTCAACTGGCTCCGGGTGACTTCCTGCGGCCTCGAGGAGTGCACCGCTCGGGTGATGGACGCGTCCGGCTTTCGCACGCGCAAGCGGCGGCCAGGCCACGGCATGGGTTTCGCGATCTCGTCCTATCTATCCGGCGCCGGGACCGCGATCTACTGGAACGACATGCCCCACTCCGAGGTCCAGATCAAGGTCGACCGTGGCGGCGTGACCGTGTACTGCGGCGCCATGGACATCGGCCAGGGGTCCGACTCGGTGCTGGCGGCGGTCGTGGCCGAAGAGCTCGGGCTGCAGCCAAAGGACATCCGCCTGGTCACCGCCGACACCGACTCCACGCCGATCGATCTCGGCTCCTACTCGTCGCGAGTGACGTTCATGGCCGGCAACGCAGCCCTCCAGGCGGCGCGCAAGATGCGCGCGCTTCTGATCGAGGCGGCGGCGGCGAAGATGGGACGGCCGGCCGATTCAATACGCGTCGGCGGAGACCGCATCGGCGATTTCTCCTTCGAGGAGGCCAGCGTCCTCGCCGAGGCCAGGTTCGGGACCCTGACCAGCGCTGGGAGCTACACGCCGCCCAAGATCGCGGGGCCGTACAAGGGCTCCGGCGTCGGCCCCAGCCCGGCCTACAGCTATTCGGCCTGCGTGGTCGACCTCGATGCGGACTCGCGCACCGGTTTGGTGCAGATCAACAAGGTATGGATCGCGCACGACGTTGGGCGCGCCATCAATCCGCTGCTCGTCGAAGGCCAGGTCGAAGGCAGCGTTTACATGGGGCTCGGCGAGGCGCTGATGGAAGAGCAGACGTTCCGCAAGGGCCTTCACAAATGGCCCTCGATGCTCGAATACAAATCGCCGACGTTCCTCGACATGCCCGAAGTCGAAACGTTCCTCGTGGAGACAGATGACCCCGAAGGCCCGTACGGCGCGAAGGAGGCGGGCCAAGGTCCGCTGCTTCCTGTCATCCCCGCGGTCAGCGCCGCTGTGTTCGATGCGCTCGGCGTGTGGATCGATGAGGTCCCCGTCACGCCGGAGAAGATCGTGGAGGCGCTGCGCCGCCAGGGCAAGGGCGAGCCGCCTCGGTATGGGCCACCTGGATTTCCGGACGTCCCCTACCCCGCCTGCATCAAAGTCGAACCGCCACCCAAGGAGCTGGACCTTGCTGCGCCTGCCGCGATTTAGGTACCTACGCCCGAAGACGGCGCGTGAGGCAGCGCGCATGGCATCGGACCTCGGCCCGCGCGCGATGTTCGTCGCGGGAGGGACCGACCTCTTTCCAAAATTGAAACGCCGGCAGTTCGATGTCGATGCGCTGATCGGTCTGGACTTTCTTGCGCGCGAGATTCATCGAGGCGAAGAGGAGACGGTCGTCGATGCCGGCGTCACGCTGGCGGCCGCATCCGCCGACGCAGAGCTGCGCGCCGGCTATCGCGGCTACGCCGAGGCCGCCGGTCTTGTCTCCTCGCCACCGCTGCGAAACGCGGGAACGATCGGCGGCAACCTGTGCGTGGACACGCGCTGCAACTACTACGACATGACATACGAATGGCGGAAGGCCGCGGGCTTCTGCATCAAGAAGGACGGGGACATCTGCCTCGTCGCCCCGAGCAGCCCGCGCTGCTGGGCCGTCTCATCTTCCGACACCGCGCCGATGGCGATCGCGCTCGGCGCACTGGTCATGCTCGCCGGACCGGAACACGAACGCGAGCTGCCCGTCGCGGCCCTGTATCGCGACGACGGCATCGACTACCTCGCCAAGCAGCCCGCCGAGGTGGTCACCTCATTGCGCCTGCCCGCCACCGCCGGTACGCGAACCGCCTACGTCAAGCTGCGGCGAAGAGGTTCGATCGATTTTCCGATCGCCGGCGCGGCTGTGGCGATGAGGCTGGATGGCTCCACGGTCACGAGCTGCCGGATCGTGCTCTCCGCCGTGGCCTCACACCCTCTCGAGGCAGCGGAAGCATGCGAGTTCATGATCGGGAAGCACCTCGATGACGAAACTGTGCGAGCTGCGGCCGAAATCGCCGCCAAGCCCGCTAAGCCGCTCGACAACGCCGACCTCAGCCACTTCTGGCGCAAGCGGATGGTGCGCGTGGTCGTCGAGCAGGCGCTGCAACGCGCAATCGACCAGTAGGCCCGGTTCGCGGGTTAAGCTACTAGGTCGAAACCGAGATTGATGTATACCCAGCGCAGGCAGTCAGGACAGGGAATGGTGGAGTACGCCCTCATTCTTGCTTTGGTCGCCCTCATCGTGATCGTGGCGCTGATCGCCACGGGCGGCCAGCTCATCAACCTGTTCTCCAACATCAGCGCCACCATGTGCAACTACCACGTAGGGTGCTGACGACCTAGTCCGCCCTGGCCGCCGCGGCGGCCTGCGCCGCTCGACCGGCCTTCTCACGGATCGCCGCCATGTCCCGGCGCGCCAGGTCCTCCGGCGAAAAGAGGGCGCCGGTCAGCCCCACCGCCTTCACTCCCAGCCGGAGGTAAGCCTGAATGTGGTCGATCTCGACGCCGCCTGACGCCCAGAGCGGCACGCCCCCCATGGGCCCCTGCAGCGCCCTGATGTACTCGGGCCCGCCGACCGGCCCGACGGGAAACACTTTGACGAGGTTCGCGCCGGCCAGCCGGGCGTGATAGATCTCCGTCGGAGTCAGGGCCCCGAGCACGCAGAGGATGTCCTCCTTCCGGCACGCTTCCGCCACCTCGGGCAGCACGACCGGCGTGACGACGAAGTCCGCGCCGGCCTTCTTCGCCTCCCCCACCGCGCCCGGGTCCCACACGGTCCCGACGCCGATCGGGATCTTCCCCAGGGTGGTCCCGATCAGGCCGCGGATGAGCTCGTACCAGGAAGGCACTGTGGTCGTGACCTCGATGGTGCCGACGCCGCCCTCGATGGCGGCGAGGCAGGCCTGGAAGGCGACGTCGGCGCTGTCGGTGCGGATGACCCCACAGAGCCCAGCCGGAAACACACGATCGATGCTCTTCACGCCTTGTGAAGGATAGAACCTCAAAGTAACGCCCTCCCCACCTGTGGGGAGGGCAGGGGGTGGGGAGATTCACGCCACGACAGCTGGGGCTGTAGAGTAGTACATACGTATGACCGGTGCCACCGCGACAGAGAGCACCCGTGAAGTGATCATCCACGCCGCGGCCGAGTCGCTTCTCGAAAACGGCTACTCAGGCACCAGCGTCCGCTCGATCGCCTCCAAAGCCGGCGTCGCCATCGGCAACCTCCAGTACTGGTTCCCGACCAAGTCGGAGCTCCTGGTCGAGGCCTGGCGCCACCTGACCGCCCGTTCGGTGGAAGAGCTCCGCAGGACTCTCAACCAGCTCACCGACCCCCTCGAGGTGCTCGAGAGCGGCGTCGAGTCTCTATGGGATTCGCTGCGCCGCCTGGGCGACATCCAGCTGGCTGCCTTCGACCTCATGGTCCAGGCGCCCCGAACCGAGCGGCTCCGCGCCTATATGCCGGAGCTCTTCACCCGGTACCGCGAGGTCATCCAGGAGCAGCTCGACCGGCTCGAGGCCGACGGCCGCGTCCGCCTCACGGTACCTCGCGAGGTATTAGTCCCCCTGGTGCTGAATACGGTCCTCGGCTTCGGCCTTTACTACGTCGTGACCCGAGATGACGAATCGTGCCTGCGCGCGCTTTCGGCCTTCGGGCAGCTCGCGAGCACGTTGGTGGAACCGGTATGAACGTCCAGGTCCTCGAACGTGAGCTGGACAGGCTCGAAGAGCTCTGGGCCGAGGGCCTGTCGGACACCTACCGGTCCTACCTGGAGACGGTGGGCGACCACGGGCCCGAGATGCAGCCCAAGCTGGCCCTGGCGGCGGCTCTGATAGAGGTGGGGATCCGCCTCCAGGGGCTGGGCGGCGACGCGGCCCCGGCCACGACCCTGCTCATGGGCGACCTCTGCCTGGCGCGCGCCTCGCGGCTGCTCGCCGACAACGCCCCCCAGGCCGTGCAGGTGGCTTTCGCCAGAGCGATCGAGGGAATATCGGCCGCGGCCGCATCGGGGAAACCGAGCCGGCCGCTGCGCGAGCTGCTCGTGCACGCGTTCTCGGCCACCGCATGATCGCCGGGCGGCTGCGATTTGCAACGTCGCACGCCACCGAATTCGTCGACGTCACCAAGCTCGTGGGTGAGGAAGTGCGGAAGTCGGGCTTGCGGACCGGCCGCATCCACCTGCAGTCGCTGCACACGACTGTCGGCCTTGCCATCAACGAAAACGAGCCTCTGCTTCTGCGCGACTTCCAGAAGCTGCTGGAGCGCCTGGCGCCCGGCGACGCCGGCTACGAGCACGACGACTTCGGGCGGCGTTACGAGGTCACTGTCGACGAGCCGGTCAACGGCCACGCGCACTGCCGTCAACTCCTGCTCACCGGCTTCGCGACGCTGCTCGTCGAGGACGGCAAGCTCGTGCTCGGCCGCTGGCAGTCGGTCTTCGCGGTCGAGCTCGACGGCCCTCGCCATCGCGAGCTCGCGCTCCAGCTCGATGGAGACTTCGAACAGAAAAGAGCCGCCGGCCTCGACTCGGACCTGATCGAGCTGGAGCTCACCCGCCAGCTCATGGTCGACCCCGCACCGGTCGCCGTCCCGATGCGCCGGCTGATGGAGGCGGGCGGCAAACGCCTCCGACCCAAGCTCGTGCAGCTCGCGTCGCAGATCGGCCCGCGCCACGATGCGCTGCGCGCCGCCTCTCTGGCCGCGGCCGTGGAGCTGCTCCACAACGCGACCCTGGTCCACGACGACTATGTCGACGAGTCGACGCACCGGCGCGGGCGGCCGACGGTCGCGGCGGCAGAAGGCCCCGAACGCGCCATCGCGGTCGGCGACTATTACTTCGCGAAGGCGACGCGATTGATCGCGGAGATCGGGAACGTGGACGTGACGTCGACCATGGCGGACGCATTGGAAGCGATCTGCGCCGCGCAAATCGACGACGTCGCGCTGCGCGGAGCCTTTCCCGGCGACCACGACTCTTACCTGCGCGTCGTTCGCGGCAAGACCGCCGCGCTGTTTGCCGCATCGTGCGCTTCGGGTGCTCTCCTCTCCGATGCGCCGACGGAGGTCGTCGAAGCGCTGCGGCGATTTGGCGACCTGCTCGGGGTCGCGTTCCAGATGGCGGATGACATGGTCGACTTCAGCCCCAGCTCCGGCAAGCCGGTCGGGCTCGACATCCGCCAGCGCGTGCTGTCGCTGCCGCTGATCTACGCGGCCGAGGACCGCTCCGTCGGGCCCGAGGTGCGCCGGCTGCTGGCAGGCGTGCTGGGCGACGAGGAGGTGAATCGCATCACCGAGCTCGTCACCTCGAGCGACGCGCTGCAGCGGGTCGGCGACGAGGCGCGCGGCCTGGTCGACGCCGCCGTTCGCGAGCTCGAATCGGTCGAGCTAGACGGCCTCCGCCCGACTCTTGTCGGCATCGCCCGGTCAGCGGTCGACCGAACCGCCTGACATGAGCCCGACGGTGCCCGCCCCCAACTGGGCGTAGCGCACGCCCTTCCAGCCGGCCACCTCCGCGAGCGCCCGCAGCTCGTCCCCCGTGCGGTAAGAGTCGATGCTCTGGCTGAGGTAGTTGTACGCGGAGGGCTGTCCGGACAGCGCGCCACCGATGGCCGGAAGGATCGTCTTCAGATAGACGCGGTACGTGGCGCCGACGAGCCCTCTCGGCGGCCGCACGAACTCCAGCACCACCGCCCTGCCGCCGGGCTTGACTACACGCAGCATCTCGCGCAGGCCTCGCACCGGGTCGGCGAGGTTGCGGAGGCCGAAGGCGATCGTGCTCGCGTCGAAGCTCGCATCGTCGAACGGCAGGTTCAGGGCGTCGCCTTCCCAGAACTTCATGCCCGGATGGCCGTGGCGGGCGACCTCTAGCATCTGCGTGCTGAAGTCGAGGCCGACGACACGGCCGTCCGGGCCGGCGATTCGCGCCAGCTGCTCCGTCAGCTTTCCGGAACCGCATGCGACGTCGAGGGCCGAGCCGCCAGGCTTGAGCTCGGTCGCGCGCGCAGCGCGCAGGCGCCAGCCGGCGTCGGCGCCGGCGGACAGCACGGTATTGACGAGGTCGTATCGGCGCGCGATGCGATCGAACATCGTGCGCACCGCAGCCGGGTCGCGTTCCCCCAGGGCTAGATCCTCTGCCAGATGGACGCGATGCCCTGGCCGACCCCGATGCACATGGTGGCCAGGCCGTACTCGGCGTCGCGGTGGGCCATCTCGCGCACGAGCGTACCCACCAGGCGCGCGCCGCTGCTGCCGAGCGGGTGGCCCAGGGCGATCGCTCCGCCGTTGACGTTCACCCTGTCCTCATCCAGTCCGAGCAGCCGAATACATGCGAGCGATTGCGAGGCGAAGGCTTCGTTAAGCTCGACGACGCCGATGTCCGACGCGTGCAGGCCGGCTTTGTCGAGCGCCTTCATGGACGACGGCACCGGGCCGATGCCCATGTAATCGGGATGAACGCCGGCGGGGGCGGCCGCGACCAGGCGCGCGAGCGGCTGGAGGTTGCGCTCGCGCGCCTTGCTCACCGACATCAACACGAGTGCGGTCGCGCCGTCGTTGAGAGGCGACGAGTTGCCGGCGGTGACCGAGCCCTTCTCAGAGAACGCCGGCTTCAGCCTGGCCAGCGCCTCGAGCGACGTGTCTTCGCGTGGACCCTCGTCGGCCGTGACCCGCACCGGCTCGCCCTTGCGCTGGGGCACCACGACCGGGACGATCTCCTCCGCGAGCCGCCCTGATTTCTGCGCCGCGATCGCCCGCTGGTGGCTGCGCAGCGCGAACGCGTCCTGGTCCTCGCGCGACACCTCGTACTTCTGGGCGACGCGCTCGGCCGTCTCCCCCATCTGGAGAGTCCCGTACATCTCGGCCATCTTCGGGTTGACGAGACGCCAGCCGAGGGCGGTGTCGTAGACGGTCTGCGGGCCGCGAGGAAATGCGCCGTCGGGCTTCGGCATCACCCACGGCGCCCGGGTCATGCTCTCGACGCCGCCCGCGACCACGATATCGGCGGCTCCGGCCTGGATCTCGCGTGCAGCCGCAATGGCCGCTTGCATCCCCGACCCGCAGAGGCGGTTGACGGTCTGGCCCGGGACCTCGACCGGAAAGCCCGCGAGCAGCAGCGCCATGCGCGCGACGTTGCGGTTGTCCTCGCCGGCGCCGTTGGCGCAGCCGAGGATGACGTCCTCGACCTCGGCGGGCTTGACGTGCGCGCGTTCGCAAGCTTCTTTGAGCACGATCGCGGCGAGGTCGTCGGGGCGAACGTCCTTCAGCTGCCCGCCATACCGCCCCATCGGCGTCCGAGCGGTCGCGACGATAACCGCCTCACGAAGCTCTCGCACTACTTCTTGGCGCGGCGCGCGAGGAAGGCCGCGACGCCTTCCGCAAACTCAGGGCTCGCCGCCTGCGCCTCCTGCAAGTACGACTCGAACTCCAACGCCTCCTCGTAGCTCGACTCGAGCGCATGGTTAACCGCGCGCTTGGCTGCGGCCATCGCCTGGCGGGGCTGCGAGACAAGTTGAGCGGCCAGCTCTCGCACCTCCGCTTCGAGGCGGTCGGCGGGCACCAGGCGGTTGATGATGCCCAGCCGGTGCGCATCCACCGCCGACAGCGGCTTGCCCGTGAAGAACATCTCGTACGCGACCCCCGTGCCCGCCATGCGCGGGAGCAGCCAGCTCACGCCTCCGTCGGGGGCCAGGCCGATGTTGACGAACGCCTCCAGCAGGTAGGCCTCAGGCGTCGCGATGCGGATGTCGCAGGCAAGCGCATAGCTCGCGCCGATGCCGACCGCCGGACCATTCATGGCCGCGATGACGGGTTTGGGCATGGTGCGGAGGCGTGTGAGCATGGGCATGTATTCGTTGCGCAGCACATTGCCGACGTCCTCGGGCGTCCGCATGCCGGCGCTGGGAGTCGCCATCTCAGTCACGTCGGCGCCCGAACAGAACGCACGCCCGGAGCCGGTGAGCACGACCACGCGCACCGCATCGTCGCGCTCGACCTGCTTGATCGCCTCACCGAGCTGCTTGCGGGTGAGCGCCCCGATAGCGTTCATCTTCTCGGGCCGGTTGAGCTGGATCAGGCCCACCCCGTCGTGGACGTGGACGCTGACGTGAACCTCGACCTGGGTCGCCATCTCTTACCTACCTTTGAATACTGCTTTGCGTTTCTCGAGGAAGGCGTGCATGCCTTCCTTCTGGTCTTCGGTCGCGAACAGGAAGTAAAAGCTCTTGCGCTCCGCCACGAGTCCCTCGGCGAGCGGCGACTCGAACGCTTTGAGCACGGCTTCCTTGGCCATGCGCAACGCGAGCGGAGCTTTTTCGGCCACCTGGCGCGCGATTCGCCTGGCGATCTCGATCGTCATCTCGGCCGGCACGACCTTGTTGACGATGCCGAGCTCTTTGGCGCGGGCCGCGGTGATCGTCGATCCGGTCAGCATCACCTCCATGGCCGCGTACTTGCCCGCTGTGCGCGGCCATCTCTGTGTGCCACCGGCGCCGGGGATGATGCCGAGGTTGATTTCGGGCTGCCCGAACCGCGCGTTATCGCCGGCGATGATCATGTCGCACATCAGCACGAGCTCGCAGCCGCCGCCCAGCGCGTAGCCGTTGACCGCCGCGATCAAGGGCTTGGTGAATTCGGCAATCGGCACCCAGCGTCCGGTCTGATTGCGGTGAAGCTGCTCGACCGCGGTGCGCTCCGCCATGTCGCCGATGTCCGCTCCGGCGGCGAAAACCTTGGCCCCGCCGGTGAGGACGACGGCTCGGACGCCATCGTCGGCGTCGAGCTCGCGCAGGGCCTGGCCGAGCTCGGCAATGAGGTCAGGGCTGAGGGCGTTCAGGACCTTGGGCCGGTTCAGGGTGACCGTCGCGATGGGCGGCTCGACATCGACGGCAATGAACTCGTATCCCACGGCGTCTATGATCGGCCATGTGGGGACGGCTACGCTCCGGGACTCGTACGGCAGGATTGCCGACGACCTCCGGATCTCGATCACCGACCGCTGCAACTTCCGCTGCATCTACTGCATGCCCGCGGAGGGGCTGAAGTGGCTGAAGCGGGACGACCTGCTCCGCTTCGAGGAAATCGCGAGGCTGGCAGGCCTTTTCGTCGGGCGCTACGGCGTGCGCACCATCAGGATCACGGGCGGCGAGCCGCTGGTGCGCATCAAGGTGGAGGAGCTGGTCGGGATGATCAACGAGATCGACCCCACCCTCGACATCACGATGACCACCAACGGTGTCCTGCTGCGCGAGAAGGCCCAGCTGCTCAAGGATGCCGGGCTCAAGCGCATCAACGTCTCGCTCGACACGCTGCACATGGACCGCTTCCACGAGATCGCGCGCAGCGACGCCTTCGATCGCGTCATGGACGGCATCCGAGCGTCACGCGAGGCGGGCCTGTGGCCGATCAAGCTGAACATGGTCGTCATGAGGGGCAAGAACGACGATGAGGTCGTCGACTTCGCTCGCCTTGCTCGCGATGAAGGCTATGAGGTGCGCTTCATCGAGTTCATGCCGCTGGACGGCGACAACATCTGGACGAACGAGCAGGTGGTGCCGAGCCGGCGCATCCAGGAGCAGATCGAAGACCTGTTCCCGCTGCAGCCCGTCGCGGATCCGCGACCGGGACCTGCCACTCGCTTCAAGTTCGCCGACGGCGCGCCTGGGGGCGTCGGCTTCATCTCCTCTGTGAGCCAGGCGTTCTGCACGACCTGCAACCGGATCCGGCTCACCGCCGAGGGCGGCTTGCGCACATGCCTGTTCTCGCTGCAGGAGACGCCGCTGCGCGACCTCATGCGGTCGGGCGTCTCCGACGACCATCTCGGCCGCGTGATCGAGACGGCCGTGTGGCGCAAGGAAGAGGGCCACCTGATCAACCAGCCCGGCTTCATCAAGCCGGCCAAGAACATGTCCCAGATCGGCGGGTGATCCAGGAGCTTCACGCCGGGGCGACCAACCTGGTGTACAAGGCGATGCTCGAGCTCCGGCCGAACATCGGCCCCGAAGAGGTTTTCGTCGAGCACGTCGACACGGTCCAGAGGCTGGAGGGTTACCGCGTGGTCGGCCTCTTCATCGAGGACGACGTCCAGGCGGTCGCGGCGGCGGGATTCCGCATCATGCACATGCTCGCGTGGGGCCGCACCCTGTACTGCGACGACCTCACGACTCGGCCCGAGCATCGTGGCCAGGGTCACGCAGGCAAGCTGATGGACTGGATGATCGATGAGGCCAAACGCCTCGGCTGCGACCAGTTTCACCTCGATTCCGGCGTGGGTGCGGACCGCACGGACGCCCACCGCCTGTATTTCAACAAACGGATGCGCATCTCGGCATTCCACTTCTTGCGCCCGGTGTGAACGGGTAACTTCGCCCGCCGCCGCTCGTTTCAACTGACGAGATGCGTGTCGCCGGCCTTGCCCTCCTGCTGGTGGTCGCCGCGTGCAGCGCGCAGAGCGGTGAGAATGCGTCTCCATCGCCACAGCCGGCATCCCCAACCCCCGCAGCGCCGGCTTGCCGCCTGCCTGTCGCCTGGGATGACGGTTCGACGTCTCACCGCGCCTTCGTGACCTACCCCGGCGGTCACATCGACGAGGTCGGCCAGACGAACGGGGATGTCTACGACGCGCAGTACCAGCGTTGGGTGCAGGGTCCGCGGGAGCTGATCTCCCCTGACGGGTCCCGATACACGTACTGGTCGTACTTGAACAACCCAATCGGCGCGATCCACGTCGTCGATGTCGTGTCGGGAGCTGATCGGATCGTTTACAACGGCGCCACCAACTACTGGCCGATCGCGTTCGCGAGCGAGGGCATCTACGTCCTGCACGCCATCAACATCAAGCAAAACGCCTTCGAGGGCCTGTTTCGCCTCGACCCCGCTGCCGGTACGGTCGTCAAGGTCCCCGGCAGCGACCTGCTGCCGCAGGCGAGGTGGACGCTGGTAAGCGGCGGGTCGGCGTGGGGTTTCGACTTCCAGCCTGGCACGCAACCAATCGTTTACAGGGTCAAGCAGCTCAACCTGGCGACAGGCACGATCACCGATTGGCTCCAGGAACCTCCGAACGTCCAGCTGCCGCCGATCGGGCTCGATGCACAGGGACGCGTGTACCTCAGCGATTCCTACCAGCTGTGGCGACTGGACGCGCCCAACGTCGAAGAGCACGTCTTGACACCTCCGCCGGTTTCAGGCCGGGTCTCCTTGAACATCTTCGTCGCGGATGCTCAAGGTGAGTGGATGGGCGGTTGGGGCGGCCTCTGGCATTACTCGGATGCCGGCGGGGCCCAGCGGTTTAGCGTCGGCACCGACCAGGACATGGTGACTCCGGCCGGACCCTGTCTGTGAACCCGTCATAAGCTAAGCCCCTTGCTCAAGCCCGAAGAAGCGCAGCGCCCCTACACCGTCACAGAGCTCGCCAACGAGATCCGGCGTGAGCTGCGCCCGCTCACGGCCATGCTCGTGAAGGGCGAGGTGACCGGCATGAAGCAGGGCGCCGGCGGTCACTACAACTTTTCGATTCGGGATGGTGTGAGCCGCCTGGACGCGGTCCTGTTCGCGGACGACGCACGGCGAGTGACGACGCTGCCGGAGGACGGGCAGGTCTTCGTCTTCCGCGGCCGCGTCGACTTCTTCGGCAAGACTGGACGCCTCAGCTTCATCACCGACCAGGTCGAGTTCGACGACGTCGGCAAGCTGCGCGCCCGGCTCGAGGAGCTGAAGCGGCGGCTCGAGGTTGAGGGCGCCTTCGCACCCGCTCGCAAGAGGCGGCTGCCTTTCCTGCCTCAGGTGGTGGCCCTGATCACGTCGCCGACCGGCGCTGTCATCCACGACCTCCAGGAGACCATCTGGGAGCGCTATCCGAACCTGGGCATCATTGTTTACCCGGTGCAGGTGCAGGGGGCGGCCGCCCCCATGAGCGTGTCGCGCGCGCTGCGCCGCTGCAACGAGGAGGGCCTGGCGCAGGTGATCGTCGTCGCGCGAGGTGGCGGCAGCTTCGAAGAGCTGTACGCGTTCAACACCGAGATCGTCGCGCGGGCGATCCTTGGTTCAAGGCTACCGGTCGTGACCGCGTTGGGACACACGTCGGATCGCACGGTCGCCGACATGGTCGCCGACGTCGAGGCGCGCACGCCCACCGAGGCCGGATCTCGCGTCGTGCCTAAGAAGGCAGACCTCGTCGCATTGCTGCGCGAGCGCGAGCGGCGACTCGACCGCGAAACCAATCAGCGGCTGCTGCGCGAAGCGGAGAGGCTTCAAGCCAAGAGAGCAAGGCTGATTCAGATCCTTCCCGCGATGCTACGGGTGCGGGTGGACCGGCTCACGCATGCCGCGGCGAACCTGGCGCGGCTGAGCCCGGTGCAGCAGGTAGCGCGCCGTGAGGAGGCGCTCCGCGAGCGGGCTCGGCGGTTGGCGGCAGCGGGATCAACACGCATGACGCGCGCTCGCAACGCGTTCACGTCACGCCGGGCACAGGAACGGCTGGAGCGCGCCCTGGTGGAACGGTTCGCCACCGAGCGGCGCCGGCTCGATCACCTGAGGCAGCAGCTGGTCGCATTCAGCCCGGAGGCCGTGCTCGCACGCGGTTACAGCATCACCATCGACGCGGAGTCGGGGCGCGTGGTGCGATCGGCCGCGGAAACGGCTGTGGATCGCAAGCTGCGCATCCGGCTCGCAACCGGGCGTCTGGGCGCGCGGGTAGAACAGGTCGAGCCATGAGCGAGCAGCTGACATACGAGCAGGCGCTGGAGAAGCTCGATGAGAAGCTGAAGCTTCTCGAGGACGGCGACCTGTCACTCGAAGATGCCCTGAAGGCGGTCGATGAGGCGCGCGTCTACCTCAAGGTCTGTACCGAACGCCTCGAGGCCGCCCGCAAGAAAATCGAGATCCGCCCCGAACCAACCGAATAGCTACTGGTAGCGGTGCCTCCAGAAATACCAGGCGACGTAGCCGCCACAAATCATGAACGTGACTACTGCTGTGAGCACATCGTCGTGGGTGACGAGGTTGAATACCTGCAGGGCCGCGATCACGCCGAAGATCGCGATAACTCCCCGTAGTGTCGGACGCTGGACGCGCACGCTGTCAGTCTGCTCCTGCAGGGCTCGCCGACTCGAGCTGTTCGTTCATGACCCGGATTCGCTGGCTCAGGTTCTTCACGAACTCCAGCAGCACCTCCGGATGCTCGTACACCAGCGCCTGCAGACGGTCCCGGCGCAATACCCGCACGGTCGTGTTCTGGCTCGCCTGTGCACCCGCCGACCGCGGCTGGTCGTCGAACACCGCCATCTCACCGACCACCGAGCTCGGTCCCAGGCGGGCCAGCGTGACCTCGCGGCCTTCGTGGTCGACGTGGATGCGGATCTCTCCCTCGAGCACCACGAACAGCTCCGACCCCACATCGCCTTTGAGGAAGATCGACTCCCCCTTCGCGTAGTGCCGGGTGACCATCAGCTGGTCGATGCTCGACAGCTGCTCCAGGGTCAGCGTGCTGAAAAGCGGCACGCGCTTGAGCGCGATCAGCTCTTTCATGCCATCGCCAAGACCGTTGGCGGCCGCGCCGGCGGCCTCATGAATCCATTTGTCCGCATGGTTCGCAAGCGCCTCGAGCTCCGCCTCCGACAGAGCACGCGCCGAAGCCCTGTCAAAAGCTTCCGGGTCCAGTAGCTGCGCCAGAGGTGCGGCGAGCCATCCGGGGCCGAAGTTTAACAACGTTTCCAGGCCCTCGGCCCTCGCTTGCGGCTCGGTCGAAAGCACCCCGCGCTCGACGGTTGCAAAACCCCGCTTGCCGTGCAGCGCGCGCATCGCCCCCAGGCCGGAGTCGGTCGCATGGCCCGCGTAGTCGTCGAGGGCGATGCGCAAGAAGAGGTAGGCCGCGGCATCATCGCCATCGCCGCGCAACCGTGAGCTCGCGGCCGCGTGTGTGGACAATCGCGCCGACTTCACGCCCTCGCCGAGCTGATGCTCGAGGTGGACCTTGACGCGGCGGAAAAGATCCGGACGCCCGCTGCGGATGAGCGCCTCGACAGCGGCGGCCGCCGCATGCTCGCGAGATTCGAGGAGGGGCAGCGTCAGCGCCAGCGCTTCGGGCGCCTGCGCCGCCATGGCTTCCGACGCCAGACGCCTCACCTCGCGATCGCCGCTCGCCAGCGATGCCACGAGGGCCTCGGCGAATGCCGGCCTTTCATTCCCTGTGGGCGCCCACCGCGCCGCCTGGCGCAGCGCCTCCCGGCGCACCTCGAGGTTGTCATCGAGCAGGCAGGCGACCATGGGGCGGGCTGCCTCGGGCACGTCGGCCTTCAACTTTGCGAAGCTGCGGATCGCCTCCAATCGCACGACCGCATCGCTGTCCCGCAGGCCATCGACAACCGTGCCGCGGTCGGCAGTGAAGGCGGCCGCCCAGACCGCGGCCGCGCGCCGGCTTGGGTCGGCAGAGGTCCATAGTCCGCGCAGAAGCGGCCCCGACTGGTCCCACGGGGGGTCGTGGGCCGCTCCCGCGACGGCGGCGGCGGCGACAACCCAGCCGTCCGGATCGTTCACTGCGGCCTGGAGCTGCTGATCGGTGACAGCATTGGGCGGAGCGAGCTGCAAGGCCAGCTTTCGAACCGAGGCGTCGGGTGACGCCAGGAGCTCGGGCACCATGGCCGCGAACGTTTCGGGCGCAAGCCTCCCCAACGCCGCCGCCGCGAACGGCCGCGCCCTTTCGTCACCGGTGCGGACGAAGCCGCGCAGCTCGTCGATCTGCGCAGGCGTGGGCCGTCCGAGCGCGCGCTGGAAATCGTTCAAAGAGACCGCATGGGTTCGCAGCCGCTCGTAGATGGCGCCGACGTAAAGGCTGCGCACGCGCAGCGCGGCGGCGATGAAAAGGACCGCGAGCACGATGCCGATCACGGCCAGTACCTGGACGGTGGCCGTGACGAACTGCTGCACCAAGAGGAGGCCGATGCCGGTGATCACCGCGGCGCCCGGCAGCACCACGTTGTCGAGCAGCACCCTGAGCTTCGGACCCACCTGGGCCGGCAGGGCGCTCCCCAGCACGCCCTCGGCGGGATCGTCGAGCCCGGTCTGCAGCCCGTTGCGGACGATGAAGAGGAACAGCGACGTCGCCAGCACCGGGTTCACCGCCACGGCCACGAAGCCGACGAGCGTAAAGATCGGGAGAGCCATGATCGCGTTTTTGACGCCGAGCTTGTCGAGCACCCATGGCGTGATGAACAGGCTGATCACGAGCTGCACGACATAGCTGGCCAGCCAGGCGTTGCCGATGAGGATGGTCAGCTCCTGCAGGCTGTTGCGCGTGGCGGCGACGAAGATGAGCGCGACGAGGTAATCGCCGACGCGGCTCGTCACCTGCATCACCAGGGCGAGCAGGACCAGCGCGAGCACGAGCCGGCTGCTGGTCAGGTACTGGATCGCTCCGCGCACGATCCTCATGGCGCCCTGCCGGTGACGCACCACCTGCTCCTGCGCGAAGAGCTCGTCCGCGTCGTCGACAAAGCTCGGCCGGAACAGCCGCCGCTCCACCCACTCCGCCATGAGCGCCGCCGCCGCCGCTCCAAACGCCCACACGAACAGCAGCGGCTCGGTGGCGTAGAGGGCGACCAGGGTGGTCGTGAATCCGGCCAGGATGTAACCGATGCTCAGCCCGGCCGCGATGACGGGGAAGATGCGCTTGCCTTCGAGCAGGTTGAAGTGCTGTCCGACGAAGCTCCAGAAGTTGAGCATGACGAGCTCGAAGGCGATCGAGTAGATGACGTAGACGCTGAACGCGACCGTGGGCGCTTCGGAGATGAAGTAGACGATGTAGAGGATCGGCGCGATCACCGCGTTGAGGACGAGGGTGAGACGAAACGCGCGCCCGACCCCGAGCCGGCGCGTGAGCAGACCCTGCAACGCAACCATCGGCCAGACCGCCAGGGCGAGGACCACGAAGAACAGCGGGTAGGCGTGCGGCCCGGCCTTGTTCAGGAATATGGCCTGGGTCGCATTGAAGGCCGTGTACATGGCCCAGCCGAGGAGGATCGCGAAACCCGCGACCTGCAGCGTGCGGTCCAGCTCGCTCCGCCGGACGTGCAGGAACCTGGCGAGGAGCGGGGCTGCGGTCACGGCAAGGGGATTATCAATCCCCCCGCTCTGGGCGTTCTAGTTGGTCGCGACCCTCGCCGGCATCCTGGACGCCGCCATGTCGATCCGCCGGAAGGATCGCGAATCGAGGTCATACCTGACCGGGCGAGCGTGGGCGGCAAAGCCGCTCACAGGGAACCACTCGTTCACTCCCCGAGTCAGCTCGCGCGGGCCCTCGACCTCCAACCGACCCGATCGCTGGGCATCGGCCCAACGCAGTTCTCCCAGGTAAACCCTGGTCATAGCCTCGAGGTCGGAGCGGACCACAAGGTCGTCACCGAAGCCGGGGTCGCTGTAGCACAGGTCGGGATCGTCGCGTCGCAGGACGAGCCAGTAACGCTTCGTCTCATCGCGAAACTCGAACCGAACGACACGCCGCTTGGGCGGCAGCTTGTCGACTTGAAGATGGGTGAAGACGGCCCACATCAAGAAGTCGCCATCGAGGTGCTCCGGCTTGATTTCGAGCCACTGCTGGCCCCAGATGCCCAGATTGCGCACCATTGCGGCCAGCTGGGCGCCGGCCTCGGTGAGGTGGTACGTCGACCCTCTCCCGGCGGGATTCGGCCGGGTCTCCAGCACTCCCGCGCGCTCGAGACTTCGCAAACGCTGGCCCAGCATGCTCGGCGATATCCGATGAAGACCCTTCAGGATCTCGCTGAAATGGTGATGACCCGACATGAGCTCGCGAAGGATCAGCGGGGTCCAGCGCTCAGCGAATATCTCCGAGGCGCGGGCGACCGGGCAGAACTGACCATATCCCGACATGGCCAGATTGTGGTCTGGATCGGCGCGTCGAGCAAGTACTGATTTTGTAGCTGCAACTTCGATCTTCGGACTAGAGATCCAGGCTTGCGACGCCTAATTTGCTGGCACGCGGAGCCATCCGCAGACCAAGGTCGAGAGAGGAAAGCGATGAGACGAAAAGTTCTGCTTTGGATGCTGGCAGCTGTTGTCGCCCTGACGGGGGCCGTGGGCGCGTCCGGAAGCAGGATCGTGACGGTTCGAGCCGCGGAAAAATCCAATGTGGTGATCGACTGGAACCGAATCATGCTGACGGCTTTCGCTACCCCCGTCCCGCCGGTCCCTGCTCCACCCGGCACCCGCCTCGGGGCCATCGTCCAGGCAGCCGTCTTCGACGCGGTCAACGGGATCGATCGTAAATACACGCCCATCCATGTCGCGCCGGCCGCGCCCGACGGCGCTTCTCCGGAGGCCGCCGCCGCGGGCGCAGCTCACACCGTGCTCGTAGCCATGTTCCCAGCGCAGCAAGCTGCGCTCGACGCCGACCTGGCCGCGTCGCTCGCGGCCATGAAGGGGTCGAACACCGGCATCGCCAACGGACTCGCCTGGGGCAATTCAGTCGGCGCCCAGATCTGGGCCTGGCGCAAAACCGACGGTTTCAGCACCGTCCTTCCCGCATACGTGCCGGGGACTGCGCCCGGTGACTGGCAACCGACCCCAGGAGGCTCAGGGGACCCGAAGTTTCGCACGCTTGCCATCACGACTCCATTCGCGATGACCTCGCCGTCGCAGTTCCGGCCGGCCGGGCCGCCGGCCCTGACCAGCGCGCTGTACCTGCAGGACTTCAACGAGGTGAAGGCGTTCGGCAACCTCACCAGCACGGTCAGAACCCCCTATCAGACCCAGACCGGGCAATTCTGGCAGTCCGACACGGTCACAGCCATCTGGGATCGCGTCGCGGACACGCTGGCCGAGGAGCACCACTACAACCTCCTTCGCAGCGCACGTCTGCTTGCATTCGTGGACGTGGCCCTGGCAGATGCGGCGATCGCGGTCTGGGACGCGAAGAACACGTTCAACTTCTGGCGGCCGATCACCGCTATCGGCGATCCGAGCTGGGTGCCGCTGCTGACCACGCCGTACTTCCAGGAATATCCGTCCGGCCACTCCGGCGCCAGCAGCGCCGCGGCGACCGTGCTCGCATCGTTCTTCGGCAACGAAACCGACTTCACGCTCACCTCCAACGCCCTGCCCGGCGTCACGCGAAGCTTCACGAGCTTCTCAGACGCCGTGGCGCAGGTGGCGGACGCGCGCGTCTTCGCGGGCTTTCACTTCCGCTTCTCGTGCAACGACGCTGCCGGCGTGGGGATTCAGGTCGCCAACCACGCCGAGTCGACGCTCATGCAGCGAACTGACGGCGAGAACGAACGGAGCGACACGAGCGACTCCTAGCTGATCAGGTTTGCTGGACGCTCGCGATCTTCTCCAGGGCGGCGATCCGCTCTTCGATGGGCGGGTGGGTGTCGAACAGGTGGTTGAAGAAGCTGCCGTGATGCTCGGTCGGGTTGTCGATGCACATCGCGGCCACGGCGTGGTTGAACTGCTGCATCGGCTTCTCGTTCTGGGCGATCTTCTTCAGGGCGTTGATCAGCCCCACCGGGTTGCGCGTGAGCTCCACCCCGCTTACATCGGCCAATGACTCGCGCTGTCGCGACAGCGCCAGCTGCATGAGCGGGCCGACGAGGAAGGCTATCAGCGTGAAGATCGCGCCGATCGCGAAGACGACCAGGAGCGCGCGAGCGTCACGGCTGCGAAAGCGCAACGCGCCATTCCAGAAGACGCTCGCGATGATGGCGGCCATCCCGATCATGGTCGTCACCACCAGGAGGAGGCGAACGTCGAAATTCTTGATGTGGCTCATCTCGTGCGCGAGCACACCCTCGAGCTCCTCGCGGTTCATCATCTGCAGCAGGCCGGTGGTGACGGTCACCGCGGCGTGCTGCGGGTCGCGCCCCGTCGCGAAGGCGTTGGGGCTGGGGTCTTCGATGATGTAGACCTTCGGCACCGGCAGGCCGTCGCCGATCGACAGCGTCTGGACGATGTTGTAGAGCTGCTGGAACTGCCTGGGGTCGGCCTCCTTCGCGCCCACCGCCGACAGCACGGTCGCGGCCCCGAAGTAATAGGAATACAGGGCGGCCAGCACCCCGAGGACGCCCAGGACGATCGCTCCCGCAATGGCGTAGCCGGTGCCCCCCGAGAGCTCGCCGATCACGAATCCAGCCGCCAGCCAGACCAGCAGGAACAGCGCCACGACGACGATGCTGTTGCGCTTGTTGCGGGTGATCTGGTGGTACATCGGTGTCCGATTTTACGAGGTCGTGCGGCGCTCCCTGCCCAGGGTCTGGCCCACCGACCTTGCCACCCACCGGCCCCAGATCTGGGCCCAGACCAGCCCGTTTCCGAACGCGGACTGATCCTCGGCGTGGTGCTTGAAGTGGTAGGTCCACATCGATCGGTGCTCCTCGTAGAGCATCCGACGTCTCTCGGACCCGGCAGGAGCCTCTCGCTCGTGGTGATTGGCAACCGCCGTCGGTAGGTAGAACACTTTCCACCCGCCCATCTTCAGCCGGTAGCAGAGGTCGATGTCCTCTCCGTACATGAAGTAGCGCGGGTCGAAAAAGCCGATGCGATCCAGCGCCGCCCTGCGGATCATCAGGCAGTCGCCCGTGCCGGCGTCGATCTCGTGGGCGTCCGAATCGTCCATGAAGCCCATGTTGTAGCGCCCGAATCGCGGGCTCTTCGGGAAGAGCCGGCTCAGGCCGATCGTGCGATAAAACAGCGTGCTCGGCACGGGGAAGGCGCGCCGGGAATTGGGGTCGATCTTGCCGTCCGACAGCAGGAGACGAGGACCGACCGCGCCCGCATCGGGTCGTGTGAGAAGAAAGTCGGCCAGGCGGCCGACGCACTGCTGATCGACCATAACGTCGGGGTTGAGCAGCAGCACGAACCGCCCGGTGCAGCGCTCGAGGCCGACGTTGGCGGCGCGACTGTAGCCGATGTTCTTCTCCTGGATGAGAACAGTCGCCTTCGGGAAGTCGGCGGTGACCGCCGCGGCGGAACCATCGCTGGAGTCGTTGTCCACCACGACCACCTCGATCGGCACCTCCGCGCTCGCGAGCAGCGCCTGCATGCACTGGAGGAGAAGGTCTTTGACGTTGTGGCTGACGATCAGTGCGGAGACGATTGGCTTGGGCGCGTCGGGCATCGCTGGTGAATTATCAACTCCAGGGGCTTCGCGACGCCTCAAGTACAATCCCGGGGACTGTGCAAACCGGCGCGAGATTGGACCTCCGGCAGCGCCTGGTCCAACTCAGCAAGAGCCGGCTGATCCGGCAGAACGCGATCCTCTTCACCGGCGGTCTGATCGCGGGCATCGGTGGTTTCGTCTTCCACGCCATCGCCGGCCGCATCCTTGGCCCGGCGGTCTACGGCCAGGTGGCCTTCCTGATCGCGCTGTATGCGGTCGGCACCGCGCCGGCGCTGATTCTCATCGTGGTCCTGGCCAGGTACACGGCCACCCTGACCGCCCGTGGCGATGCAGGCGTGGGCTCCCTGCTCACCCGCACCAGTCGCCTGATCGCGATTCCGTGCCTGCTCGCGGTGCTGCTCACCACTTTGATGGCGCGCCCGGTCGCCACATTCGAGCACCTCGGCTCGCCAATTCCGGTGCTCATCCTCGGCTTTTCGATCGCGCTGATCTGGCAGGTCGCGATCCC
>DASWBB010000077.1:0-31242 GCA_036390875.1 Candidatus Dormiibacterota bacterium | reverse complement strand
CGGCGCGCCCACCGCATTGCACAGCGCCGTCCAGAACTTCGGCTCCAGGGCGCCGACGCTGTAGTAGCCGCCGTCCTTGCACGCATAGACCCGGTAGCAGGCGTACCGGCCGGTCAGCCGGTGGTCGCCGCGACCGACCTCCTCGCCTGCGCCCTGCTGCGCCATGACCATCGCCAGCCAGCTGACCGCGCCATCGGTCATGGAGACGTCGAGCCACCGCCCAGGGTCACCGCGCTGCACGCCGATGAGCGCGCCGAGAATCGCGACCGCCGGCTGCAGCCCGCCGCCGCCGATGTCACCGACCTGCACCGCCAGCGGGAGCGGTGGTCCACCCTGGGCGCCGTTGAGTCCAAGAACGCCGGCGGTGGCGGCGTAGTTGATGTCATGGCCGGCGCGCGACGCCATCGGGCCGTCCTGCCCATATCCGGTGATCGAGCACATGACGAGAGCCCTGTTCCGGTCATGGATGACCGGCCAGCCGAGACCGAGACGGTCCATGACGCCGGGCCGATTCCCTTCGACGAGCACGTCCGAGCGTTCGACCAGCCGGAGGAGCAGATCGCGGCCGGCGTCGGACTTCAAGTTCAAGGTGAGGCTTCGCTTGTTGCGGTTGAGGGCGTTGAAAAGAGCGCTCTGGCCGTTGACGAGAGGCGGCGTCCAGCGCATGTAGTCGCCGGTGGAGGGCTCCTCGACCTTGATCACGTCCGCCCCCATGTCGGCCAGGAGCATGGTGCAGAAAGCGCCCGGCAGGAGCCGGGTGAGATCCAGCACGCGGATTCCGCTCAGCGGCATCTGGACATCCACTCAATTCTCGTCCACACACAGGAGACACCTGAGGGGGCTCCGTGCGTTAATAGGTCATGACAGGCGGCGGTAGGAGAATGCGTCCCAGCAACCAACCCCTTTCCGAGGTGACCATCAAGGTTCCGGCGCCGTTCGCCGGGATCTCCGATCTTGGCTTCACGGCCCAGTACCGCTCCCAGAGCTTCCAGGAGCCTCTCCGCGACGTTCCGCTGCTGATCGAAGGGCCGCCGCCACCGATGCGGCGGCTGGCCGAGCTGCTCCAGCTCCTGCGCGGCATCGAGGGCTCCGCGTACGCCTGGAGTGAACCCGTGATGCTCAGCGACGAGGTCGTCGTGCTGGCTTTCCGGGATCGCAGCCTCGCCGGCCAAACGCTGTCAGACGGCCGGCCCGCTCTTGCCGCCTACGTCCTCAACCTCGTGCGTCCGGTGGTCTTCACGTTCTTGCGTGACTGCGCCCAGACGGCGCATCTGCGCCTCGCGGATGTGATCGAGATGCAAGTCATCGCGGGCAGGGCTTCGATTGCTGATCTTGCGCTGCCGCTGGACGACATCGTCCGGTCGAACGGCGACCGGTTGCTGTGGCAGCTGGCCGGCTGAAGTCCGGTCGTTACGACAACTTCGGCCGCGTCGGAGCCGGCTAGACGCCGCTGGCGCGGGTGCTGCTGGCAACCGTGGGGGTGGGGGTTGGACCAGTCACCGGGCTCGGACCCACGTTCGTGAAGTAAAGCGCGACCGGCACCACCACCATGCCGACCAGCACCGTCAGCACGAAGGTGACAGCACCCCACTCTCGTCGCACAAAGGCCCAGCTCACGAGCGGTGAATTCTAGCGAGAGCCAGTAGTCGTCGTCGTTCGAGACTTAGTAGTCGTCGTCGTCGCGCGAGCCGGCCAGCCCTTCCTCTTCCTTCTTCTTGCGCTGGTTCAGGAGGCGGATGAAGTCCTGACCGCGTGCGAGCGCCTTCCAGCGCTCCGGGAAGAAGTCCTGGACCAAGATCTGCCTGTCCGGCATCTGGTAGACGGTGACGCACCACTTGTTGAGGGTGCGCGAAACCTCAACCTCGAAGTCCTTCTCCGCGGTCTCGTACTTGACAACTTTGTCGTCGTCGAATCTTCTTCGTCCTGAAATAGCCATAGGTACATCACTCGGGCAGGCATTCGGCTCATAGAGCTCAGTTCAGAGTATAGCCCTCTGCCGGGCCCTTCCAAACCCGCGCCCGAGGCCCGGACGCTACTCGTCGAGAAGCTTCCTCAGGAAGGAAACGAGCTCGTCCCGAAGGCCGTCGCGGCGCATGGCCAGGGTCATGTTTGCGCGCAGGTAGCCGGCCACGGTGCCCAGGTCGTAGTAGTCACCTTCGAACTCGAGCGCAACCACCCGGGACCGCTGCAGGGTGCGCCGGACGGCATCGACGAGCTGGATCTCGTTGCCGGCGCCCGGCTCGGTCTGGCCGAGCTCCTCGAACACCGCCGGCAGCAGCACGTAGCGGCCGAGGCTGGCCAGGTTGGACGGGGCCTCGTCCGCGGCCGGCTTCTCGACCACGTCGGTGACCTCGTGCAGCGGGCCGCGCGACTTGCCGGTCGCGATGATGCCGTACCGGCTCACCTGGTCCTTGGGCACCCGGCGCGCGGCCAGCACGGTCGCGCCGGTCTCCTGATAGGCGGCGATCAGCTGCCTGAGGCACGGCTCGGCGCCCAGGATGACGTCGTCCGGCAGCAAGGCGGCGCAGGGTTCGTCGCCGACCAGCCGCCGAGCAGTCCAGATCGCGTGTCCCAACCCGCGCGGTTCCCGCTGCTGGATGTACGTGATGTCGATCTTGTCGGCGATGGCGTCGACCTCGGCAAGGATGCTCAGGAGGTCCGTGCGGCCCCGCTCGCGCAGGTAGTGCTCGAGCTCGTGGGAGCGGTCGAAATGGTCGACGATGGCGCGTTTGCCACCGCCGGTGACCATGATCACCTCTTCGATGCCGCTGGCGACGGCCTCCTCCACGCTGTACTGGATGGCCGGCTTGTCGACCAGGGGCAGCATCTCCTTCGGCTGCGCCTTGGTGGCGGGCAGGAATCGGGTGCCGAGCCCGGCCGCGGTGATGATCGCTTTGCGGACGGACTGGACCGGCATCACGGACAATCTAAGCCGTGGAGAGCACCGACCGCATCCAGCCCGGGCTCGAGAGCCGCATCGAACGCATCGTCGATGAACGCTTGATCACCCGGCACGTGGGCGGCAAAGGCATCTTTGCAACGCCGGCGATGATCGGTCTCATGGAAGGCGCCAGCCACAAGTGCGTCGAAGACCTCCTGCCGGAAGGGCATACGTCGGTCGGCTATGAGGTGCACGTGCGTCACCTGGCGCCGGCGGCTCCGGGCAGCACCGTCGTGGTCACCGCCAGATTGACCGATGTCAAAGGCAACAAGCTCTATTTCGACGTGGCGTGCCACCAGGGCGAGGTGCTGCTTGGTTCGGGCACGCACAAGCGGGCCATCGTGCCCGCGACGCTTTAAGTCGGCTTTCGCTTCTTGCGCTTGTCGGCGATGTGCAGCGCCAGCTTTTTCAGGCCCGGGTTGACGGCGATCACCTTCGGCCCGCGAGCTTTCCTGTCGCGGGCTTTGACGTGCGCGCTTTCCCGAGGTTCGATCCTGTCGAGGTCGTCAGTCATCCACCTATCATTCACCGAGCGTTGAGGGAAGTCGAGGCCGCCACGGCCGGCATCACGCCCAGCTCTGTGGAGGCGGCTGCGCGCGACCTCGCCCAGTACCTTCCCCCCACCCCCCTTCAGTACTCGCGCGCATTCACCCACAAGGCGCGCTGCTACGTCCACATCAAAATCGAATCGATCCAACCCATCCGCGCCTTCAAGGTGCGCGGGGCGCTGACCAAGGTGATGCGGCTCCATCCCGAGGCACGGTCGGCGGGTGTCATCACGGCGTCGGCCGGAAACCACGGCATGGGCGTCGCCTATGCCGCCGCCGAATTCAATATCCCTGCCACCGTCTACGTGCCCCACAGCGCCAATCCGTTCAAGGTGGAGGCGATCCGGCGGTTGGGCGCAAGGGTCGTATCCGCCGGACGCAATTACAACGACGCGTACCTTGAAGCGCTCAGCCAGCAGCCGGAGACCGGCGCCACGTTCGTCCACGCATTCGACGATCCCGACGTGATCGCGGGCCAGGGCTCGATCGCGGTCGAGCTGCTGCACGACCTCGAGGACTTCGACACGGTGCTGGTCCCCGTCGGCGGGGGCGGGTTGATCGGCGGGATTGCGCTCCACCTGAAGTCCAAACGGCCGGGGATCCGCGTGGTCGGCGTCGAGCCGTCGGGCGCGGACGCGATGAGCCGGTCCCTGAAGGCGGGCCACGTCGTGAGGCTCGATCGGGTGGCCACCATCGCTGACGGGCTGGCGGCGTCAGCGCCAGGACCGCTGACATTCGAGCTCGCCCAGCGCTACGTCGACGAGGTCCTGATCGTCCATGACGCTGAGATCGTGCGAGCCATCCGGCTCCTCTTCGAATGGGAGCACCTGCTTGCCGAGCCCGCGGGAGCCGCAGCCCTGGCGGGGCTGCTGTATCGATATCGTCCGGCGGCCAACGAGAAGGTCGTTGTGATCCTCTCAGGTGCGAACGTGACCGACGAGGTCATGATCAGGGCCCTCAAGTCGCGCTGACCGCGTTACGCTGACACCGTTTTCCGACGGCCGGATTTGGGGGTAGACGGATGAAGGCCTATGTCTTGATCAACGCGTCGCCCGGGCGGGCGATCGAGGTCGCCAAGAGGATGGAAGGCGTCAGGGGCATCACCGCGGCGGATGCGATCACAGGCGAGTACGACGTCATCGCCGTTTGCGAGGCCCCGGATGTCAACTCGATCGGTTCGCTGATCGTCGAGAACATCCAGAAGATCGAGGGCGTCTTCAAGACCGTGACCTGCCTGGCGGTCAAGTAGCGCAGCCGGGATCAACCAGGAGCGACCGCGGCGCGGGTCTCGACGAATGCGCGCACCGCTTTGCTCAGGTCGCCGGTCGAGTGCGCGGCGGAGACCTGGGTTCGGATGCGCGCCTTGCCCTGTGGCACCACCGGGTAGGAAAACCCGATCACGTAAACGCCCCTCTCGAGCATCGCATCGGCCATGCGAACGGCCAGAGCCGCGTCACCGACCATCACCGGGACGATCGGATGCTCCCCGGGCAGGATGTCGAAACCCGCCTGCGTCATCTCCGATCGGAAGAACGCCGTGTTGTCGCGAAGGCGCTGCCGGAGGTCGCTCGCCGAGCGCATCAGCTCCAGCACCTTGAGGCTGGCGGCGACGATCGGCGGGGGGACGGAGTTGGAAAACAGGTACGGCCGTGAGCGCTGCCGGAGCATCGCCACGATCTCGCTGCGTCCGGATACGTAGCCGCCGCTGGCGCCACCAAGAGCTTTGCCCAACGTGCCTGTGATGGCGTCGATGCGCCCCATGACGCCGTGATGCTCGTGCGTGCCGCGGCCGTTCGGCCCGACGAATCCGACGGCGTGAGAATCGTCGACCATCACCATGGCGTCGTAGCGGTCAGCGAGCTCACAGATCTCCCCCAGGGGTGTGAGATAGCCGTCCATCGAGAAGACGCCGTCGGTGACCACGATCCGGTGGCGCGCATCGGCGCTGTCCTTGAGCTGCTGTTCGAGGTCTGCCATGTCGCGATTCGCATATCGAAGGCGCCGCGCTTTGCAGAGGCGAATTCCATCGATGATGCTGGCGTGGTTGAGGGCGTCCGAGATGATCGCATCCTGCTCGTCGAAGAGCGCCTCGAAGAATCCACCGTTGGCGTCGAAGCAGGATGAGTACAGGATCGTGTCCTCGGTGCCCAGAAATTCGGTGATTGCCGCCTCCAGCTCTTTGTGGATCTCTTGCGTCCCGCAAATGAAGCGGACCGACGCCATGCCGTAGCCCCAACGGTCGAGCGCTTCCTTCGCGGCCGTGACCAGGGCCGGGTGGTCGGCAAGGCCGAGATAGTTGTTCGCGCAGAGATTCAGCACCTCCTCCGGAGGACGAGAACCATCTGCGCCGCCTGTGCGGACGCCGATCACGGCGCGCTGAGGACCGGTCAGGACGCGCTCCGGCTTCTCGAGGCCCGCACCGCGGATCTCGGTCAGCCGGTCGACGAGGTCGGATTGCATGGTGCCGAACATCGATGAACCTCCGGTTAATCAGCCGTCCAGTCGAGCACGACCTTCCCGCACAGGCCCGAGTGGCCGACCTGAAACGCCTGCTCGAACTGGTGATAGGGAAACCTGTGTGTGATCACCGGAGAGATGTCGAGGCCACTCTGTGTGAACACCGACATCTCGTACCAGGTGTCGAATATCTGGCGGCCGTAGACACCCTTCAACGTCAGCATCTTGAAAACGACCTGCGTCCAGTCAACCGGGAACTCATGGTCGGCCAGGCCGAGGATGGCGACGCGGCCGCCGTGTGACATGTTGGCGATCACGTCGCGCAGCGCGCTCGCCTGGCCTGACATCTCGAAAGCGACGTCAAAGCCCTCCTTCATGCCGAGTTCCCGTTGCACCTCGCTCAGAGTGGTCTTGCGCACATCCACCGCGCGCGTGACCCCGACCCTGCGCGCAAGCTCCAGCCGGTAGTCGCTGACGTCGGTGATGACGACGAACCGGGCCCCGTTGTGACGCGCCACCTGCGCCGCCATGATTCCAATCGGACCGGCGCCGGTGATCAGAACGTCCTCGGCGACGACCGAGAACTGGCCGGCGACATGAACCGCGTTGCCGAACGGATCGAAGATGGCGGCCACGTCGAGGTCGATCTTGGTGAGATGCGGCCAGAGATTGCCGGCCGGCATCACGAGGTACTCCGCGAACGCCCCGTCTCGCTGGACGCCGATGCCGACGGTGTGGGCGCAAAGCGCACGGCGGCCGGCCATGCAGTTACGGCAGCGGCCGCAGACGATGTGTCCCTCGGCACCGACGATTTCCCCCGGGTACACCGATTCCACACCCTCGCCCAGCTCCGAGACCTCGCCGACGAACTCGTGTCCGATGACTAGCGGCGGGTGAATCGTCGCCTGGGCCCACTCGTTCCAGCTGTCGATGTGAAGGTCGGTGCCGCAGATTCCAGTGCGGAGCACCCTGATGAGCACCTCGCCAGGGCCCGGTTGGGGTTTCGGCACGTCCCGCAGCCAGAGGCCTGGACCGGCTTTGGCTTTTACAAGCGCCTTCACTCGTGCCGAAGATACGCCGCCGCCGCTCGCAGTCTCACGACCGCGCGGCTTCCGGCGCCGCGGCGACTCCCGGAAGCTCGGACAGCCAACCGGACATTTGCGGCATTGCCTGCTCGAAGCTGCCGACCGATGGCGACCACGTGAGCTCGCGGCGGGAATGCGAGTCGTCGACCTGGTGGGGCTTGCCGAGCACGTCCACCGCATAGACGTTGGGCCAGACCGGCGCGCCGCGGGACGCGATCGCTTCCGCGGCCAGCGCGCGAACGTACGCGAGGTCATAAGGCAGGTTCACGATGTCCGCGCCCACCCCGGCCGCGCGCGAGCATGACTCCAGGAGGTCTCGCCAGGTCGCATCGAAGCCGCCGACGAGATAGCTCTTGCCAGGGCGGCCGCGATCAGCGGCGGCCAGGCAGGCGCGGCCGACGTCTTCGGCCGCGATGAACGTCTGCATGACACGGCCACCGCCCGGCAGCCATACGCGGCCGTGCGCGAGCGACCCCATCAATCGCGGCAACATCCAGTCCTCGCCGAGCCCGAAGATCCTCGCCGGACGAAGGACCACGACCTCCAGATCCTCGGCGTTGTCGAAAAGCCAGCTCTCCTCGAGCAATTTGAGCTTCTCGTACGCGTGCACCGGGTGAACCTTCGACTTGTCGGTGACCCGCGTCGCGTTGTCGGGCCCGTGAACATCAGCCGTTGAGACATGGACGATTCGCCGCACACCGGCGTGCCTGGCCGCATCGACCACGCGCTGCAGGACCTTCGGTGTCTCTCGCCGGTATCGCAAGCGATACGCCGGCGACCAGGTCTGCGTGCAGAAATGGACGACCTCGACGGTCCTGATCGCGTCGGCCAATGTCTCGTCGTCGGCATCAGCCTGCAGCTCGATGACGGGCGCTTCGACGGCGAGGGCCTTGGAGACGTGGTTGCCGAGAAACTCCCCGGCGCCGATGACAAGATGCAAAGCCCACGGATTAAAGCACGGGGTGCTCTTTGGGGCGACGCCCTCGGGTCCGCTGGAGGCCGGTGGTGATCGCGTGCTGGACGTTTTCGACGACCTGGGCGACCTTCTGCCCGACCGACCACCAGGCCGGCGGATCGGGTCTGACCGGAGACCCGATCGTCACGTCGACCCGACTGAACGGACGCAGCACGTCCGTCCCTCGCACCGCGACCGGCGAGATCGGGACGCCGGCCTGCAGCGCAAAGTGGCCGATCCCGACCTTCAACGGCCGCAGCCCTCGCCCGCGCGAATAGCGTCCCTCAGGGAAGATGAGAACGACACCTCCGCGCTCCAGGATCTGGTACACGGTGCGCAGGCCGGCCTCATCGAGCTCGCCGCGATGCGGAGAGATTGGAAAGACTCCGATCAGCGGCAGCAAGCGGCGTTTCCATGCCCGGTTGAAGACCGTCTCGCGCTTCGCCATCGTGTAGATCATCGGAGCCTCGGAAAAGAACGGGATGATGAAGGCGGGGTCGAACCAGGCCTGGTGGTTCGCCGCGATGATGTAGGGCGGCGAGGGGATGTTCTCGAGTCCCGTGATCGAGATCCGGAACAGGCGCAGAACCAGCCATCGGACGATGCGCCGGATCAGACGGTAGAGGCGCGGCGGGTGCTTGGGGTCGGGGTGTACGAGGGGGTCGAGCGGGGCGGCGACCAGCGCCCGGTATTCCGGGCCCGTGTACTGCTTCTGCGCAGGGGGTTGGTTAGGAATCGATGAAGTTGAGGAGGACGCGGTTGAACTCCTCTGGCCGCTCGGCCTGCGGTGAGTGACCCGCTCCTGCAATGACGGCCAGGCGCGACCGCGCAACGAGGGCATGCGCACGGTCGGCATGTGCGACCGGGAAAAGCGGATCGTCTGCGCCCCAGATCAGCTGCAGCGGGATTTTGATCTCGTTCAACCTCGCGGTCACGTCGTGATGGCCTCCGAACAGCGCCCGCGGGTTGATCAGCGACCTGACCGTCGATAGGTACGCGTTGTGGAAATCATCTCCCGCATACATCTCACGAAGGTTCCCGAGATAGACGTCGTCCATCGACCTCTCGAGGTCTGAGCCGGGGCCGGCGTAGCGGCCGGCCACGCGGCGGATCATTTTCGGCGAGGCCCAAGAGAGCGCGTCACGGGTGAACCTCATGACCGCCTCCCCCACTCGGGGAATGGTCACCAGGCCGTATGCCATCTGAGCCATCCGGATCTGGGGCCGGCCGAGACCGAGGGTGTTGACGAGGACGAGCTTGCGCACAAGCTGTGGCTGTTCGAGCGCGAGCTCGAGCGCGATCCGCCCCCCGAGCGAGGCGCCGACGAGCACGACAGAGCGCAGGCCGCGGTTTTCGATGTAGCGCTCAACAAACCGCGCGAAATAAGGAATGGTGTAGCGGGCACGGGGCTTTTCGGTGCGGCCGTAGCCAGGCAGGTCGGGGGCGTAAACCCGATGCCTCTCGGCCGCCGCCTCGAGCGTGAAACGCCACTCCATGTAGCCCGATGAACCGAGGCCGTGGATGAAGACCACGGGTGAGCCGCGGCCGCCGTGCATGTGGTGCACGCGCAGCGAGCCGATGTCGACGAACCCCGGCCGGATCGATGTAGGTGTGCGGCGTGCCATCCCGATCACTGGTTACGAAGGATACGGGCGGGAGGGCGCAACCCGATCACCTCTTGACCGGATGCAAAGGTCTGGACCTTCTTGGCTTTGATGACGGTGACGGCGCCCGGGCCCATCGCATGCCAAGCGTCGCCCTGCCACACGGCGGCGCTCCGCTCGTCGACGCCGAGCAATGTCGTGCCCGGCAGCGCCATTTGAGCGGACTCGATCCAGCGATGCCCGAACGTGTCGAAGTGCGGAAGCAGGGCGGTGTCCGGCACGAGACCAAGCGCATCAGTCGGCCGTCGATTGAATCGGTTCGGCCACCTGGCTCGGATCAGTGTTTGGCTGCATAGGGCCATGGCGCCGGCCGAGGAGCCCGCCAGCGCCGAACCTTCGCGCCAGGCTTCGAAGATGGCGTTCCACACTCTCGAGGAGTGCAGGACCTGGACCACGAGGCCCGGGTCGCCGCCCACCAGGTAGAAGAATCCGCCTGCGCGAGCGTGGGCCGCGAGGTCCTTGGAGTTGGCATCGAGACGCTTGAGGACGGGCAGCTCCTCGAGGTCGAGGCCGAGGCGGCGGAACCAGCTCTGGGCGTGCGCCACCGCGCGCTCCGGGCCCTGGCGCGCCGCCGCGGTGGGAACGACGAATGCGGGCCCGGAGCCGGCGCCCTTCACGAGGACCCGGTCCTGCTCTTCGTTGCCCGGGTTGAACTCGTCGCCTCCGACCAGGGCGAGCACTCCAGGCGGTCCGGGCACGTCCCTAGCATATGGACGTGCCCGAAGCTGCAGCCGTTCGCGTGCGCATTGCGCCCAGCCCCACCGGCTTCGCGCACCTGGGCACGGCCTCGACCGCGCTCTACAACGTGCTGTACGCGCGCCGGCACCAGGGCACGTTCGCCCTGCGCGTCGACGACACCGACCTCGAGCGCAACCGTCCCGAATACGAGCAGCTGATCTACGAATCGCTCCACTGGCTCGGGCTCGACTGGGACGAGGGACCCGACAAAGGCGGCCCATACTCGCCTTATCGACAGTCCGAACGCATCGACCTCTACAAGCAGCATGCGGTCAAGCTGCTCGCCGAGGGCAAGGCCTACAAGTGCTACTGCACGCCGGAGGAGCTCGAGGCAGAGCGCCGGCAGGCGCAGGCCGAGAAGCGGCCGTACAAGTACTCGCGACGATGCTTGATCGACCCGCCCAAAGATCGCACCGAATTCACAGTGCGCTTCAAAGTCCCGGGCGGCGACATCAAGTTCACGGACATGATCCGCGGAGAGATGACGTTTGACGCCGAGCTGATCGGCGACTTCATCCTGGTCAAGTCAGACGGATTCCCCACGTACCAGTTCGCGAGCCCTGTCGACGACGCGACCATGAAGATCAGCCACGTGATTCGAGGCGAAGAGCACCTTTCGAACACGCCCTACCAGCTGATGATCATCGACGCCCTCGGCTACGAGCGCCCCGAGGCGTTCGCGCACATGCCGCTGATCCTGGCCAAGGACGGCGCCAAGCTGTCCAAGCGCAAGCACCCCGAGTCGAACCTGATGCTCTACCGCGAGCAGGGCTACTTGCCCGAGGCGCTCATCAACTACCTCGCTTTGCTCGGCTGGAACCCGGGCACCGCCCAGGAGATCTTCACCTTCGACGAGCTTCTGAGTGCCTTCTCGTTCGATCGGGTCCAGCATGCGGGCGCTCGATTCGACTGGGAGAAGCTCAACTGGATCAACGGCGAGTGGATCCGGGCGATGGATGACGCCGAGCTCGCCAGGCGGCTCGAGCCGTTCTTGCCCCGCCTCGACGAAGCCACGATCACGCGCGCGGTTCCCGCGCTGAAGACGCGCATGGCCAAGCTCGCCGACGCGACCGAGTACCTCGACTATCTGTGGCAGGATCCGGAGCCGCCGGCCCTGGACCCCGATTCGATCGAACGACTGAAATTGGCCGCTGGTGCGGTCAACGACGTGCCCTGGCAGCCGGAGCCGATCGAGCATGCGCTCGAAGATGTCGTATCGCGAACTGGCATCAGCAAGAACAAGCTGTACACGCCGATCCGCCTGGCCCTCACCGGCAAGAAGGTGTCACTGCCCATCCACTACACGCTCGCGCTCCTGCCACGAGAGGTTGCGTTGGCGCGGATCAACAGCGCGATCCGATCGTGATGTTCCTGACCATCGTCATCAACATCGATCCGAACCTGCTGCGGGTCGGGCCGCTGCTGATCACGTGGCATGGCGTTTTCTCCGTGCTCGGCATCCTGGCCGCCGCTCGGCTTGGCCTCTGGCTGCTGAGCAAGGACAGGATCGACGTCAGCCGCGGCGCGGACGGCGTGACGTGGATGGTGCTCCTGGGCCTGGTCGGCGCGCGCGCCTTCTACGTCTGGGAGAACTTCAAGCTTTTCTCCCACCAGCTGCTCCACGTCTTCTACATCACCGAAGGCGGCATCAGCCAATGGGGCGGGTTGTTCGGTGCGATGCTCGGGGCCTTCGTTTGGGCGCGGCGCGCGCGTTTCTCGTTCTGGAAGGTCATCGACGCAGGCGGGCCGGCGGCGATGATCGGTCTGGCCGTGGGCCGCATCGGGGACGTGATCAACGGCGAGCATCACGGGACGCCCACGAGCCAGCCCTGGGGAGTCGAGTACGTGAACGCGAATACGCTCGGACAGCCCGGCGAAGTGGTGCACCCAGAGGTTGCGTACGAGATGATCCTCACTCTTGGCCTGCTGGCGGTGCTGCTTCCGTTCCACCAACGGCTCAAGGCAAAGCTTCCCGACGGGGTCTCGGGCTTGATGTATCTGGGCCTTTACGCGCTCGGCCGGTTCTGGCTGAGCTACTACCGAACCGACCCAGAGGTCGCCTTCGGCCTCCGGCAAGCGCAGCTCGCCTCGTTGTTGATGTTCGTCATCGCCGCGATCGCCATTCCCATGCTGATCCGCCGGGGTCGGGCTTCAAAGCCGGGGGTGGAACCGACGCCCATGCAGGCGACCCAGCCGGACACCGTGGCGGCCTCAACCGAGACCGCGGAGGCGACGCGGCCGGTGGACGGCGCAAGCCGACGGAGGCGCAGACGCCGGAGAAGGGCTGTGGAGTCGACGCGAGCGATGGACCCGATTGCGCCGGCCGAGGCGTCGCCGCCGGAGGACGCGGAGACCACCTGATTACGACGAGGCGATCGCGCGCTGCACGCGCAGCGCCAGCCGCGGAGCCTGCGGGTCGTGTTTGAAATAGACGTGGACCTGGTCATGCGAGACGAGGGCGGCCTTGAGAGTCTCGATCCACGGCGCCAGCGTCCGTGACGTGTATCCGCGCCGCAGCCGGAAATACGCGATTGGACCGAGCTCTACGAACGGCGCCCGCGGCCACTTCTCCTCGTCGGTGACGACCAGCGCCGCGCCGTGCGCCTTCAGGACGGCGTAGGTGTCCTCGTGGAACCAGGACTCGTGGCGAAACTCCGCCGCGGCGGGTCGTCGAAGCGCCGACAAAAGCCCATCGAGAAGCGCCACGTTGTGCTGGCGCGTGGGCGGAAACTGCAGCAGGATCGGGCCCAGCCGATCGCCCAGCGATCCGAGCCGCTCGCCGACCAACGCCGCCAGCCCGACGCGATCGAACGCCTCACCCGAGTAGGTGAGTCCGCGATTGGCCTTCATGCAGAACCGGAAATCCGCCGGTGTCCCCGCGGCCCACTTGACCAATGTGGTTTCGGGCGGCGTGCGGTAAAAGCTCCCGTTCAGCTCGACCCCGTGGAGCCGTTCGGCGTAGTAGGCGAGCATCCGGGCGCCGGGGAGGTTGGGAGGATAGAAGGTCCCTTTCCAGGTCGCGTAGCTGAAACCCGACGTGCCGGTAAAGAGACGGCTTATGACGCGGGGACCGCAACACGACTTGTTTGAAGTGCGCCCTGGGCGCGCCCGGCCCGCATGACGCGTTCGTGCAATTGCCCGCACGCAGCGTCCGCGTCGCGACCACGCGTATCGCGTACGGTGACGGTCAAGCCCTGCCCCTCCACCAGGTCCCTGAACCTGCGCACCGCGGCGCGATCGGGCGCGCGATACGGGGTGCCGTCGACGGGGTTGAAAGGAATGAGGTTGACGTGCGCAAGCTTTCCGCGCAGCAGGCGGCCCAGCTCCTTGGCGTCGCGCTCGGTGTCGTTGACGCCGGCCAGGAGCACCCACTCGTAGCTGACGCGCCGGCTCGTTTTGTCGGCGTAGGCCTGGGCCGCTGTGACGAGGTCCGCAACCGGGTACTTGCGGTTGATCGGGACCAGCACGTCGCGCAGCTCGTTGCGGGCGGCGTGCAGAGAGATCGCGAGCGTAACCGCCATCTTTTCCTCGCCCAGCTGGGTGATGCGGGGAATGAGGCCGCTGGTGGAGACGACGATGCGGCGCGGGCTGATGCCCAACAGCTCGGGATCGGAGAGCCGCCGCACCGACTCGACCACCGCCTGGTAATTGGCCATCGGTTCGCCCATGCCCATGAAGACGACGTGCGACAGGTGCCTTCGCTCCGCGCCCAGCACACGCACAGCGTCCAGCGCCTGCTCGACGATCTCGTTGGCTTTCAAGTTGCGGCCGAACGGAAACTTGCCGGTGGCGCAGAAAGGACAGCCGATCGGACAGCCGGCCTGTGACGAGATGCACAGCGTCGAGCGGCCCGAGTAACGCATGACGACCGACTCCACCGAGTGCCCGCCATCGAGCTCGTAAAGGGTCTTGGTGGTGAGCCCGCGATCCGCCTCCGATACCGCCACCTGTCGCAGCGATGTGATTCGAAACTCGCGCTCGAGCTGAGACCGCAGCTGCTTGGGAATGTCGGCCATCTCATCGAACGACCCGGCGCCGCGCGCGAGCCAGCCCCAGACCTGCTTGCGGCGGTAGGCCGGCGCGGCATGCGAGGCCAGCCACGCCTCGAGGTCCGGGGCGGAGAGCGAGAGGATCGCGGGTCGGACCTCTGAAATCACCCGCCTACGATACCGAGGGCTCGAAGACCTCTTCGCCGTTGACCGTATGCACTTTGAGCGCGCGATCGTCGACCAGCTTCTTGAGGTGCGCGCGAAGCGTCATCTCCGCCGCGGCCAACAGCTCGTCGCCAAGATCCGGTCCGTAGACGCGGCGGGTCAGCTCCCGAGCGGTGCCGGACCCGCGACCAACCTCGGCGAGCACCTGGGCCTCGCGCTCGAGCCTGTGCGTGCGGTACTCCTCAAGCTTCGCCATCGCGTCCGTGACCGGGTCCCAGTGGCCTGGAAAAAGCATCCGCGGCTCCAGCGCCGCCAGACGTTCGAGCGAGCGCAGGTACGCGGCGACGTCGCCCTCGGGATACGTGACCATCGAGCTGCCGCGCCCCAGGACTAGATCCCCCGTGAACGCCGCACGGTCGCCTGCAAGCCAGAAGCTGAGGTGGTCGGCGCTGTGACCAGGCGTGTGCAGAGCCGTCACGTTCAGGTTGCCCACGCGCACGATGTCCCCATCACCGAGCTCCGGGTACCGCCGCACCGCCGCGTGGTGCCGCCGCGCCAGGCGTTCGGCGAGGGGGAGGTGGTCGGGATGCGAGTGCGTCACCAGCACGACACCGACGGTGGTCGACCCGAGGCGCCTGTCGATGGCGGCGAGGTGCGCGTCGTCGTCGGGACCCGGATCGATCACGACCGCCACCGGCCCCGCATCGACGATCCAGGTGTTAGTGCCGGGTCCGGTATATGGACCGGGATTGGGCGCCACCACCCGGTGGACTGCTGTCAACGGGCGGGTTGAGCGCGGAGATAGACGTCGGCGACGTCGGGCCGGCTGGCATCGAGCCAGCCTTCGAGTCGCGTGTCGACGATCAGCCGGATCAGCGGTTCGCCCATCTCAGGCACGGCCTGCGGCCGCCGCTCGCCGACGGGCGTCACGGTGACCTTCCACCACGAGCCGACCGGTTCGGCGGCGATCGCTATCCCCGGGCCGCCCATCCAATCCTGGATGCGCGTGAACGCCTCCACGAGTGCCGGCTCCGAGCCCAGCACCACGGCGCCGGGCGGCAGTTCGCGAGAGGCGATCGGCAGCGCGAGATTCAGGACCGCTCCGAGGACGACACCACGCGCTGAATCCTTGGGCTGGATCGCCGCCACCTCCACCGCGGCCGCTCGCCGCCCCACCTCTTGCGCCTGCTCGAAAACAGCCTCGAGCAGCTCGGGGCGGCCAAACGCCGCCTGGCGAGAGGATTCCTGCAGGGCGAGCACAGCCGAGCGGAGCTTGTGCCCGAGGCGCCCGAGCAAATACGTCTGCTGCTCTTCCGCCAGCGCCTGCCCAAGCTCCGCGCATCGGCGCGCCTGCGCCAGCCCTCCGTGCTCGGCCCAACCGACGAGCCTGCCGTTCAGCAGCACGGGTTCCCACGGGCCGCCGGGCGGGGGGAACTGAGGATCGGCCGGCCCGTGCCGGGCGTGGTCGGGCAGAGATTCCATTCCGCCTCCGACCCTCACCCACAAGGGCGCAGTTGATGCCGCGCGCCGGCCTGCGGCCCCCCCACGTGCTTTCAAGGACTATCTACTGGTGGTGACGGATTCGCCGGCCCGTGTCTTGCCCGCGGGCGCCGCAATCGCCGGTACGGTGAACTTGAAAGTCGTGCCGCCGCGATCGCTCGAAGCCACCCAGATCCGCCCGCCGAAGCTGCGCTCGACGACGAGACGGCACAGGTAAAGGCCCAGCCCGAGGCCACCCTGAGAGCGGTTGCGTCCGGCTGGACCGGTCTTTTCGAACAGCCCTTCAAGGCTTCCCGCCGGCAGTCCGGGCCCATGGTCGGCCACAGTGACCTCGAGCCAGCCGCGCGAAGCGGCGCGGGCCTGCACCGACACCGCCGCCGAGGTGTATTCGAGCGCGTTGCCGATGAGGTTGGTGAGCACCTGAGCGAGGTGGGCGGGCTCGCAGTACGCCGGAGGCAGGTTTTCGCGGAGGTCGATCTCGACGGCCAGCGTGCGCTCCGCATAGCGGTGACGGATGACGCCGAGCACGCCATCGAGCGCGGAGGCGAGGTCCACCCGCTCGGGACTCGGCTCGAAGTGACGTGTTTCAAGCTTGGCGATGATCAGCTGGCTCTCGACCAGGCTGAGCAGCCGGTCGGAGGATTCGTAGGCCTCCTGCAGGAGCTCGCGTCGCCCGGAGGCATCGATGGTGCTCTCCCACTGCATGATGCCCGCGAGCGTGTTCTTCATCGCCGCGGCCGGGCTGCGGACCTCGTGACCGATGGCCCGCAGCATCAGGTCCTTCGCCTCCAGGGCGAGCCGCTGCGCGGTGACGTCCTCGTGCAGCGTGAGGATGCCCGCAGGTTCGCCTTCGAGACCCGGGATGACGACACGCCGCACGTTCACGATGCGAACCGGGTCGCCCATCCGCAGCTCGAGGGTGCCATCCGCCTGGTCCTCGTCGCTGCGCTCGGCGCCCGCTGCCGCATAGATGTCGGAGAGTTTCTGGCCCGGCATGTCCGCCGCCTGCAGGTGGTAGATCGCCTCGACCTCGGGGTTCGCGTACACGATGCGGCCGGCCGCGTCTTCGAGCATCACACCCACCGGCGAGTGCCGAAGGATGGCGTTCATCATCTGGCGCTCGCGCTCCAGCGCGTCCACCAGCTCGAGCTGGCCGATGAGCACCGCCGCCTGGCCTGCAAGCACCGTGGCGAGACGCCTCGTTTCCGAAGCGCCGGCGGTCATCCTCGCGACCAGGAGGCCCACCAAACGGCCCTCGACCTGGATGGGCAGACCGAACGCATCCGGAGACGCCCCGAGCAGGTCGAGCAGCGCCCGGAGCCGCCGCTCACCGGTCGGAGCCGTGATCGCGCGCAGCAGCTGCGCGGGCTCGTCGACCGGCACCTTCGGCGTGACTTCGCTGTCGGTGGCGCGGCGGACGAGCTGACCGTCCTCGAGCAGCCACAGCTCGCCATGGGAGCCGGCCAGGGCGCGACCCACGAGCCTTCCCATCTCAGAGCGGGAGCGATCGGGCTCGGTCGGCGTCAGCTCCGTGAACGCGGCGACCGCCTCGAGGGTGCGGATGCGGCCGCGGGTCTCGGCCACCAGACGCGAGTTCTCGATCGCGACCGCAGCATGGCGTGCGAAGTCGAGCGCGGGCGGTTCGGCCAGCTGGGTCGCCGCGTGCACCGATCCGATGGCGCCGACGAGCCGGTCGCCGTACCAGAGCGGGATCAGGCTCCAGGCCTGGCCGCTCACCGTCCCGCCGAGGACGCCGGCCGGCGCCTCCCGCCAGCTGTCCTCGGAATTGAGGCCGGCCCACGCCAGGACGGACTCCGCGGCCGGGTCGCCGCTGCCGCGGGTGGCGCTGATGCGGCCCTCGGTGTCGAACGCCCAGCAGGCGACGCCGGCTGATTCCAGCATCGTGCGCGCCTGGTCGGCGATGTTCGACACGACGCTCATGAGCTCATGCCCGGCCAGCGCCGCGAGCTCCTGGATGCGCACCGACTGGGCCAGCGCGAGCTCGTTGGCATGGTGCAGGCGCATCGTCCTCAGGGCGATGCCGACCACCGGCGCCGCGGCCTCCAGCAGCTTCAGATGCTCGGGCAGAAACCTGCCGCCATCGTCACGCAAGGCCGAGATGCCGGCGACGACACGCTCGCCCTGCATGACCGGGACCCAAACGACATGGCTGGGCTTGCGCGAGAAGATGTAGTGGCCGACGGGCCCGACCAGGTCGTCATCGACCGGCTCGACCGAATCCATGACCTCTCCACCGGCGGCCATCAAGCGCCTGAAGAAGGGCGCCTCGCTGATGGGCACCGGACCGAGCACGCCGGTCGCCCCGCCCCGCTCGCCGGTGAAGCCGACGACGTTGCCGGCGGCGTCGAGGTGGGCGAGAACGACGTGAGTGGCGTCTGTGTAGTCGCTCACCGCGCCGAATACGGCATCAGCAATCTGACTCTCGTCGGATGCACCGGCGACTCCCATCTCGAGCACGTGAAGCGCTTCGAGGCGCGCCCGCTCGGCCTGAGCATCGGCAAAGTGATCCGCGTTGGCGAGGGCCAGGCTCACGTGGGCCGCGACGCCCTGCAGGATCTCCACAGTCCATTCGTCGAAAGCGGATTCGCGATACGACTGCAGCGAGAGCATGGCGGTGATGCGGTCGCCGCTGAGGACGGGCACCCAAACGAATGAGCCCGATATCAGGCGCGGGTCCCCGGGTGGGCCCGATGGGAAGATGGCGGCGCCGGCGGCGACGGTCCAGCGCTCCCTCTCCACGCCTTTGCGGGCGAAGGCGTGCGCCCACGGGTTTTTGCGCACCAGCACCGGCCGACCCGTCTCGTATGCCTCGCGAGACGGCCCCGTGACCGCCAGCGCCACCGGCGGCACCACCTCTTCGACGCCGGCCACGTACTGATAGCCCGCCGCCACTGGGCCATCTTTCGACTGCGTGATGGTGGCGAGGATGAAGCCGTCGAATTCGAAGAAGCTGGACAGCTCCTCGCGCAAGGTGCGCATGATCGACCAGCGGTCCAGGCTGGACGCAAGCCGGCGGCCGATGGAGTTGACCACCTCCAACCGGCGCCGCTGGCCCTCGATTGCCTCATAGCTGCGCGCGTTGCGCAGGGCGAGGGTGACCTCATCGGCCACCAGCTCGAGGAAGGCGGCGGTCGACGCCTCGTAGGCGTATGACTTCTTGGTCTTGATCCCCAGCGCGCCGCGCAGCGATCCACGTTCTTTGATCGGCACCCACAACGCAGAGCCCGGCTCGTGGGTGACAAGAGGCTTTGGGTCCTTCACGATGGCGCGGAGGGGAGCGGCCAAGGCCGACTTCATCGCCACCCAACGCGACGTCGGGGCCGCCTCGGCCTCTACGTTCAACAGGCGCACCTTGTCGGGCTGCTCCGGATCCAGCGCCGCCATGTGCAGAACATCGACTGGCAGCAGCTGGCTCAGGGTGGCGTGCAGAGCAGTCAGCACGCTCGCCTCGTCGAGCGTCGAAGCCATGGCTCTGGCGATGCTGTTCAGGGCCTCCAGTCGGCGGGCCTGATTGCGCGTCAGCTCGTTGAGTGCTGCGTTGGCGATCAAGACTCCGAGCCTTCGGTGGACTTCGTCGAGGAACGCGGTCTCGGATGGCGGAACGCGGCGGTTGTGATAGGACTGGTAGATCACGCTGCCGATGACCTCGCCTCGGTGCTCGACCGGCACCCAGATCGAGAGCTTGGTCATTCGACGAGCCCCTGGTCCCCTCGCCCGCTCTCTGCGCTTCGGGTCGTTGATGATCACCGTCGTTCGAGGGTTCTTGTAGTTGTCGCCGAACACGGTGCCGCCGATCGGACGGCGGCGCAGGTCCTGCAGCACGCCGAGGTCGACCGCGAGCGAGTGATACCAACCTTCCCGTTCCAGCACCTGGAGGAGGACGACTCCATAGCCGAACAGGGGATGCAGGCCCCGATATAGGACCTGGACGATGTCGGCCTCGGTGACGCAGCTGCTCAGCTCCTGCACGAGCGCGGCCGGGGTCGGGGTTGGAACCACCGCATTCGGGCGACGTGGAGCGGCCTCCCGGGCGAGCGCCGCAGGTACCCGTGGCGCCTTCGCGGGCCGCGCTCGCGCCCGACGCGTCATCCCTTGGCGGGCAGGAACAGCCATTGCCACCGATATACTGCGCCACAAGAGCGTTGCCCTTCACCCCGCCCAAGCCGATCGCACCGACTCCAGATGACCTGCGGGGCTCCACAGTCATGGTCGTCGATGACGAGCGCGCGTGGCGAGTCATCCTGGAGACCGACCTGCGGATGCTCGGCTACAAGGTTTCGATGGCCGAGGACGCCGACCAGGCCCTCGAGCGGGCACAGTCCGACCAGCCGGAGGTGGCGATCATCGACCTCATGCTTCCGGAGCCCATGGACGGCTGGGGGCTGCTGAACGAGCTGCGGGCGCGCGGGCAGAAGCTGCCAGTGATCTTCTACACGGCGTACCCCGTCTTCCCGTCGGGAACTGACGACCCGGACGTTGTGGGATACATGAGCAAGGCCGTCGACCGCGCCGACCTGTATGCCCTGCTACCCCCGGCGATCCGGCGCTCCCGCGAGCGCCAGAACAATTCCTAGACCGTGGTTAGGCCATTCCGAGGTCGGACAGAAACTCGGTCCAGTCCAGACCCGAGGCCATGGCTAGCGCGGCCACGACAGCGAGCCCACAGACTACTCGTACTACTTTGAGCTTCCAGGTCATCCCCATCTTACCCCTTGGTTTTACGAACTATAGCCAGAACCGAATGAGAGTATGCGCCGGGTCGATTGAGATTGAATATTCACACTCCGCCAATAATCGTTAAGAATCATGTAGGACAAGGCTTGGAAAACCCCAGCTTAACGCGCCAACCCCACAAAAACCGCGAAGTGCGGCTTCCCCCCTTGCCGCCAGGTCTGGAGGTTTACCGACCGGCCGAGGTCCTGGGCTCGGCGGTGCTGGTGGTCGAGGACGAGGCGGCGATGCAGCAACAGCTGCGCATCGACCTCCACGACCTCGGCTACCGGCCCTCCACGGCCTCGTCGGCGCCCGAGGCGATGGAGCTGCTGTCGCGAGAGCGGGTGGCGGCGGTCCTGCTTGACCTGGTGCTCGACGAAGGCGAGGACTCCGGCTTCGAGCTCTTGACCTGGATCCGCGAACACCACCCCGGCCTGCCCGTCATCGTCCTTTCGGCCGCGCAGGTCAACTCGGCCGCGATCCGCCGAGCCTATGAGCTCGGCGCCAGCTCGTATTTCGTCAAGGGCAACGTGCCCATGGCCCACATCTACTCCGACCTCGCCGCCCGCCTGGTCGAGCGCGGCACCGGCCGGCCGGGCAGCTACAAGTTCGGGCGCCTTGAGTTCGACCCGACGCGGCGCTCGGTCAAGCTCGGCGAGGGCGAGATTCGCCTCACGCCGCAGCAGACGGCGCTGGTGCTCCACCTGGCCCAGGGGTCGAAGCCCGCGACTGCTCGCGAACTCATCAAGGCGGGCCTGTTCCGCACCGACGCCGCGCACTCGACCGTGCACTCGGCTTTGCTGACCTTGAGGCGGCGGCTGGACGAGCTGGAACCGGGATTGGGGCCGAGCTTCGTGCGCGCGACTGCGCGCGGCTACAACCTGGTCGCGATTCCATGAGCGACGACCACTCGACGACGCCGCTCCCCACCAGCTCGGTGATCGAGGAGGTGGTCGAGCTCCGCCGCCATTTCCACCGCCACCCCGAGATCAGCTTCAGCGAGCACGAGACCAGCAAGCGGCTGGGCGAGCGCATGCGCGAGCTCGGTCTGGAGCTGAAGCGCTGCCCGACCGAGACAGGGGTGGTCGCGCTGCTCGACACCGGCAAACCGGGCAAGACCGTGATGCTGCGGGCGGACATCGACGCCCTGCCGATCCATGAGGAGTCGGGAGTCAGCTTTGCATCAGGAACCGACGGTCGCATGCACGCGTGCGGGCATGACGCGCATATGGCGATCATGGTCGGCGTCGCGCGCACGCTGGTCGACCGCATCTGGGACGTCGGCGGCCGCTACCTGTTCGTCTTTCAGCCCGCCGAAGAGATCGTGAGCGGCGCCAAGGCGATGATCGCCGGCGGCCTGCTCGACGACCATCACCCGGATTCGGTCATCGGTCTGCACATCGTCAGCTGGGAGCCGTCCGGCACCGTGATCACCAGACCTGGCCTGATGTGGGCGGGGTCCGATGCGTACGAGATCAACTTTGCGGGGCCCGGCGGGCACGGCGGCATGATGGGGCGGCGTGGCAACGTCCTCTCCGCGCAGGCCTTCCTGATCGAACACCTGCACACCATCGTCGACGGGCTCGAGCACGACGGCGTGCCGTGCCACACGACCGTTGGCAACATCTCCAGCGACGGCGCCTGGAACATCGTCCCGCGTGGCGTCTCCGTCAAGGGCAGCCTGCGCACCTTCACGCCTGGTCTGCGCGAAGAGGCGTTGGGGCGGCTGCGCGACCTCCTGCTGGAGGTGGACGGGGAGTTCGAGGTGCGCTCGACGCTCGAGCTCGTGCACGGCACCGTCCCGATCATGAACGAGCCCAACATCACGCGCACAGTGCTCGACGTCGCGAGCTCGTTGGTCGGCGATAAGGCGAGCGTGCTCGGCCGCCCGCTTACGGTCAGCGACGATTTCGCCGAGTTTCTCACGCGAATCCCAGGCTGCTACTTCATGCTCGGCGCCATGCCGCCGGGAGAAATCGCGCCCGCCCACCACTCCCCGGGATTCCGCATCGACGAGAACGCGTTCGAGGTCGGTGTGAAGGTTCTGGCCGGCGCGGCATCGCGACTCGCCGCCGAGTAGAAAGTTCGGCGCTTGCTGGTCCTGGTCCCGCTTGTCCTCGGGCTGCTGATAGGTCTTCTCACCGGCGGCCAGATCGGCAACCTGGCCGGCCTGAGGATCCGCTGGCCGTGGTTTGTGCTGGCTGTGCTCGTCGTTCGAGAGGCAGTCCAGTTGAAGCCGCTGAACGGGATCGAAGGCCTGCAGTACGTCTATGCCGCGGCGCTGGCCGCACTGGTCGGCTGGACCGCATGGCATATCACGCGCCTGCCGGGCGTCTGGGTGGTCTCGGTGGGGGCGGCGATGAACCTGATCGTCATTCTGGCCAACGGCGCGCGCATGCCCGTCGCGCCGGCTTTGGCGGGTATCCTCGTCCAGCGAGGCCACGTGGGGCAGTACGTGCTGATGGGGCCGGGCACCAATCTGAACTGGCTCGCAGACTGGATCGCAGGCCCGTGGCCGGTGAAGGGGGCATACAGCCCCGGCGACCTTGTGATCGCTGTGGGGATAGGTATCGTTGTCCTCTTCGCGACCCTTCCTCAGCCCCGCCCAGATACTAAGCTGGAGTGAAACCTCAAGCCGTATAGGAGATTGCCCGCCGTGATCATCTTCTGGATCTTCACGTTCTTTGTCGGCAGCTCGGCCTTCGCCTTCGCTTACATCTTTCTGCAGATCGGCCTCGGCTGGTCGTTTGTTTACGCGCTCGTGGCGATGCTGCTGTGCCGCGGAGTGCTCAGTCTGGCCCGGCGCTGGCTGATCCTGTCGGAGCGAATGGCGCCCGAGAGCGACTCGCTGGCACGAACGGTCGAGACCAACCGCGCCATCTTCTGGCGCCGCGCTTTATATGTTGCGGCGCTCCCAATTCTCTATTTCGTCGGCGCGTACTTCCTGTTTGGACTCGAACCAGCGGATGCACTTGACGCGCTGCCTTCAGCGATCGTCGCCGGCCTGACCAACCTCCTCTACATCCTGTTCCTGCTGGGCGCCAACTTCATGCTGTTCTTGGGTCCTTTCTACCTGTACACGCGCATCGGCAAGACGATGATCAACCCGGACGACGCCAACTTCGGGGTGAGCATCGAGGACGTGCGCGGACAGAAGGCTGCCGTCAACGAGATGAAGCGGATCCTCAAGCTCATCGAGCACGGGCGTCTGTTCGTCAAGGCCGGGGGCAAGCGCGAACGCGGTGTGCTCATGGTTGGGCCCCCCGGCACCGGCAAGACGATGCTGGCCAAGGCGATTGCGTCAACTCTTCACGTTCCGATTTACATAGCCGCGGGCGGTTCGTTCGCCGGCATGTTCCTCGGCATCGATGCGCTCAGCGTCTTCCTGATGGTCCGCGCCGCGCGCAAGAAGGCCAAGGTCTGGGGCGGTTGCATCGTGTTCATCGACGAGATCGACGCTCTCGGCCAGAGGCGTTCAGGCGTGGGCGGTGGCGGCGGGATGGGCATGATGGGCGGCATGTTCGGAGGCGGTCAGCTCGGTCTGAACATGCTGCTGGTCCTCATGGATGGCATCGACAATCCGAGCCTGATCGTCCGCAATCTTCGCGGCTTTGTGAACCTGACGCTCGACGGGCTGTTCCTTCCCCGCGTCATCGCCTTCAACGGCACGCGGATCCCGCTTCGGATCCGGCCCCTCAAGGCCCCCAACTACAACATCCTGTTCATCGGCGCGACCAACAGGCCATCGGTGCTGGACGAAGCGCTGACCAGGCCGGGCCGGTTCGGCCGCCAGCTCGTCTTCCGCTTGCCGGAGCGCGAGGACCGCAAGGACATCGCCGCCCTGTATTTCGACAAGAAGCGGCATGATCCGGCTCTGGACACTCCGGAACGGCGCGACGAGTTCGCGCGGATCACCGAGGACTACTCCCCCGCCGATATCGAGCAGGTGCTCTCACTGGCGCTGCTTTATGCGTTCGAAGACGGCCGCGAAGCTTTTCAGTGGAAGGACATTCGCGAAGCGTTGGGTAATGTCGAGCAAGGGTTGGCGATTCCGGTGGAATACACCGAGCGCGACAAGGTCGCAGTCGCAAGGCACGAACTCGGACATGCGGTCGCCTCGTACTTCTTCCAGAGGGACTACGCCGCGGTTCGACTTTCGATCCGGCGCCGGGCGACGACGCGCGGTGAAATCGGCGGTTACCACCTGGCTCTGCCGACAGAGGAGCAATACTCGAAATTCCGATCCCAACTCGCGGCCCAATTGCGCGTAAAGCTGGCGGCCCTCGCCTGCGAGCAGGTTTTTTATGGCGAGAACACTTCGGGGGTGGCCGGTGACCTCGAACAGGCAACAGACATCGCCTGTCGAATGGTTGGAGCCATCGGAATGGGTGCCGATAATCTCGACCCGCAACAGTCGATCAAGGCAGCGACCATCGGCGACCAGTTGATCTCGGTCGTGGACGTGACGCAGGGCGCACACGTCCAGTCCACCTATCAGGGCGCCGTGCTGAACAACCCGCGCAGCCGGCGGGTGGTGGCTCAGATGCTCGGCGCCGCCTACATCGACGACTGGCGTCTCATGTACGTGAACAAGGAGGCAATCGACCTTGCGGCCGAGGCGCTGATGGCTCAGAACGAGTTGATGGGTGACGAGATCGCAGGCCTGCTGAGCTCGGTCAACTTGCGGCTTCCCACCGAGGCTGATCCGTATCCGCCGGCGCTGCCCACGGTGCCCGACGAGCGACCCCAGATTGTCGCGGTCTCGGAGCTCGCCTGAGCCGAGTCTTCGCGGCTGCCCTCGCCGCGCTGCTGCTCGCGTTATCTGCGCGCGGTGTCTCCGCGCAGGATCCGCTCGTGCCGCCGAGCGCCCATCACGAATCTGCGCGAATCATCAGCGCCGAGGTCGCGATGGCGCAGGCGCAGGCACAGCTGACCGCGCTCAAGGCGCAGGCGGCGCCGTCCACGCTGGCCGACCGCATCCGGTGGGAAATCTCGGTCGAGGCCGCGGCCTACGCGTACCGCGATGCGGCGCGACAGGAGGAGCTGCGGGTCTACGAGGTCGCCAGCTACGACAGCGTCCAGGCCTCGGTGATCCCTCTGCTTCCAACCCAGGTGGCACAGCCGTTCGACGATGCTGTCGCGGGCCTTCATTCGCTGTACATGCTGGCCGGCTACGACCAGTACTACCTGGTCAACGTGCACTTCGACAGCGCGTATGGCGCCGCCGCACCGGTTGACTCGCTGCGGTCCTACTACGCCGAGGCGCAGAGGCAGTCCGGCGTGGACTGGAGCTACTTCGCCTCCATCAACTTCATCGAGAGCCACTTCGGCCGGATCAACGGACCGTCGTCGGCGGGAGCGCTCGGACCGATGCAGTTCATCCCGGGAACCTGGCGGCAGTACGGCCAGGGCGGCAACATCATGGACCCGCACGACTCGATCCTCGCCGCCGCCCGCCTCCTCGTCCACAACGGCGCCCCGGCCAACATGCGCAACGCGATCCTTCACTACAACTACGACTACGACTACGCGGACGCGGTCGAGTTCTTCGCCCGCGCGTACCGTGCGGACCCGCAGTGGCTCGACCGCATGTACTACTGGAACACGTTCGGCTAGCAGCGCCCTCGCCGCTCGCGAGCGATTGTTAGAGTAAGTACTCATGGAGTACCGGATCGAACAGTTGGCGCGCACCGCGGGGGTCGCGGTGGACACGATTCGCTTCTACCAGGGCAAAGGCCTGCTCGAGGCGCCTCGCCGCGAAGGCCGCGTGACCTGGTACGGCGAGGCCCACCTGGACCGGCTGCGCCGGATCCGGGAGCTGCAGCAGCGCGGCTTCAACCTGACCGTGATCCAGCGGTTCCTGGCCGGCGAGCTCGAGCCCTCAGACGAGGGGTTGGTGGCGGCGGTGACGCGCCCTACGGCGCCTCAAACCCTGACGCTCTCCGAGCTGGCCGAGCGCAGCGGCGTGGCCGAGCCGCTGCTCACGAGCCTCGAGCAGGCAGGGTTGCTCGTACCCATCGAGGGCGGCGAGGAGGCTCGCTACCCTGCCGACGACCTCGACGCGATCGCAGCCGGCATGAAGCTGATCGCGGCCGGGATCCCGCTGGGCTCGTTGCTGGAGCTCGGCAAGGAACATGCGGCGAACATCGACCGCACGGCACGCCAGGCGGTCGACCTGTTCGACCATCACGTCCGCGAGCGGATCCAGGCTGAGGGCGGCGAAACCGAGGCCGCCGAGCGGAAGCTGCTCGCGCTTTTCACCGAGCTGCTCGAAGCCAGCGGCACGCTCGTGCGCCACCACTTCGAGCGCACCCTGTTGCGCGCCGCGCGCGAGCACATCGAAAAGCGGTCGTGATCTCTACTGCTCCAGTGCGAACCTGGGAGCTCGAGCGCACCCCTGACCTCGTCGACCTGGTGAGCGCGGCGCGCGACGCCGGCCATGAGGTGCTCCTGATCGAGCGCCCGATGCCCGACGCGGTCAGCGTGGCCGCACTCGGCCGGGCGTTCGACATCGTCGCCGCCGCGGGCGGGGTGGCGCTCGAAGATGCGAAAGGCGCGGTCATCGACTTCGAGCCTGGCGAAGACAGGCTGCTGGCGGCTTCGCGGCTGTGGCGCAGATTGAGCGGAGTCTTGACCCCGGAGGCGTCGCTCGCGGGCCCGATCGCGGTCGGGGGGTTCGCCTACAAACCGCATCGCGACCCGGGTGGGCCCTGGTCGGGCTTTCCCGCCCTCCTCTTCCGCGTGCCGGCCCTCGCCGTGATGAGGATCAGAGGCCGCACCTTCGCGACGGCAGCGGCTCCGGATGCGGCGGATCTCCTCGACCTGGAGCCGCCCCCTCTGAAGGCACCGGCGGCGCGCACCCTCAACGTCAGCTCGGTTCGCAACCCTGTCGCGTGGACGGCGGCGGTCGCATCAGCCGCTGCTCGATTGCGAGCCGGCGAGGCCGACAAGGTTGTGCTGGCTCGCGAGGTGATCGCCCGCGGCGACGGCGTCGTCACGGCGGCCAAGGTGGCGCGCTCGCTGCGCTCCGCCTATCCGGCGTGCTTCATCTACCTCGTGACAGGCGCGGACGGCACCGCGTTCGTCGGCGCTTCGCCGGAGCTTCTCGTGCGCCGCTCGGGGACGCGGGCTTTCGCGCAGCCCATGGCCGGCTCGGTGGCGCGCGGGACGACCGAGGCGGACGATGACCGCCTCGCGCGCCAGCTCGAAGCAAGCGCCAAGGATGGCGTCGAGCATCGATTGGTGGCTGACTTCGTCGTCGAAGCACTGAGGCCGTTTGCGGAGACGGTCACGGCGCGCCCGCCAGAAGTCGTCCGCTTCACCAACATCCAGCACCTCGCCACCGCCGTGTCCGCCGACCTCCGCCGGCCGGCCGCGGACGCTCTCGAACTCGCGGCCGCCCTTCACCCCACGCCCGCCGTCGGAGGCTGGCCGCGGGCCGCCGCCGACTCGCTCATCGACGAGCTCGAATCGATGGAGCGGGGTTGGTACGCGGGCGCGGTGGGCTGGATCGATGCCCGCGGCGATGGAGAGTTCGCGGTCGCGCTTCGCTGCGGACTGCTCTGGGAGGACGGCGCGCGGCTTTACGCGGGCGTCGGCGTGATGCCGGATTCCGACGCGGCTCGCGAGCTCGAGGAGACGGAGCTGAAGTTCAAGGCGCTGCTGACAGCACTGGTCTGAAATCTAGGAGCGAAGAGCGGCGGCGGCGGCCTCCCAGCAAAGCCGGTGGCCGCTCACGCTGTCGTCACGCTTGAACCGCACCACGACCATCGTCGGGGTCGCCTTGTCGATGGCGTCGCTGATGGCGGGCTCGAGCCCGGACCGGTCGGTGACCGGGCTGTAGACGAGTCCGTACAGACGCGCGACCTGCGCGAAGTCCAGGCCGAGCGGGGTCGCGAAGATCTCCTCGAAGACGTCCGGATGCTGAGCCTGAGGCAAGAAGTTGAAGACGCCGCCGCCGTTGTTGTCGCACACGATCACAGTCGCCTTGACCCCATGCCGCCCGATCGCCCACAGGCCGTTCATGTCGTGATACATGGAAAGATCGCCAAGCAGAAGGACGGTCGGAACGTCGCTGCGGCCGGTGGCGATGCCCAGCCCGGTCGAGACGAGCCCGTCGATGCCGCTCGCGCCGCGATTGCCGTAGAAACGCTGCTGAGGTTTGGACAGCGGCCAGAAGCTGTCGGCGGCGCGGATCGGCATGCTCGAGCCGACGAACACCTGAGCCGCATCGGGTAAGCGCGCGGCGAGCGCGCGCACGATGTGCCCTTCGTGGATGGGCGTGGAGATGAGCGTGGCCGACATGGCCGCGCCGGCCTTCTTGCCCGCCGAGATCCATTCATCGCGCCAGGCCGTCCGATTCACGGGCGGCAGCGCCTCCAGCAAGGCCTGGGGATCGCACGCGACGACATGGCGGGCGATGTGGTCCTGGTCGCGCCATTCGTGCTCCGGGTCGATGAGAAAGGTTGGCGCCGAGGCCGCCGCGAGCCAGGCGTTCAGGGCCCGCGAGGTCGGAGTGGAGCCGATCCGGATCACGAGGTCCGGTCCGTGCTGAAGAGACCAGCCGGCCCGCAGGAGCGCCTCGTACGCCTCGACGGCGCCGCCGGTCTCCGCGCGGCGGAGCTGCGACCCAGGTTCGGCCAGGACCGGCAAACCGAGCCGCATCAGCGCGGGCGCGAGCCGTTCGCCATCCCGCATCTCGCCCGCCACCACCAGCGGCTTGCGCGCGCCCTGGAGTGCGGATGCGAGGTTGGCCAGCTGAGCCTGGGTGGGCAGGATGCGGCCGCTCGTGACCGTCTGCCCCGCCTCGCCCTCAGCAGCGGGAACCTGGCCCGGGGTTGGCACCAGCGGCTCGCGAAAGGGCAGGTTGAGATGCACCGGACCTCCCGCAGCCTCCGCCACGGCCCTCGCCGCGAGCCGCCTCCATACCCGCGCGGCGCCCGGGATCTCGACCGGCACTCCTGGATCGAAGAACCAGCGCACGGCGGTGCCATAGAGGCGCTGCTGATCGATCGCCTGGTTGGCGCCCACCTCTTGCAGCTCCGGCGGGCGATCTGCGGTGATGACGATGAGCGGCGTCCGCGAGTACGACGCCTCGACCACGGCCGCATGAAACTCGGCGGCGGCCGTGCCCGAGGTGCACAGCAGCACCGCCGGCTTGCCGGTTACCTTCCCGAGTCCGAGGCCGAAGAACGAGCCCGACCGCTCGTCGATCTGCATGATCACCTTGATCCGCGGGTGGCGCTGCAGGGCGATCGCGATCGGTGCTGAACGCGAGCCGGGCGACACGCACGCGTATTCGACGCCCTGCGCGGCGAGCTCATCGACGAAAGTGGCGGCGAATGTCTGCGCTATGTCCATAAAGTTCTAGCTGTGCCGATTCTGGAGGGTGCCGACGTGCGTCTCAACTATTTCGTCACCGGCGAAGGCACGCCCGTCACCCTTCTTCATGGATTCACTCAGAGCGGTCGCAGCTGGCACGAGGTCATATCGACCATGCCCACCGGTTGGCAGTGGGTCGTGCCGGACCTTAGGGGCCATGGTGAGACGCGGATCCAGCCAGGCGCACCTTGCACGATGGACGCCTGCACCACGGACCTCGAAATGTTGTGGAACGACCTCGGGATCCAGCGCACTCACCTCGTCGGCTACTCGATGGGCGGCAGGCTCGCATTGCACGTGGCAACGAGACTCCCAGAGCGCCTCCTGTCGCTGCTGACGATCGGCGCCCACGCCGGACTCGAGGAGGACGCGCGCGAGGGCCGGCGCCAGGGTGACGAGGCGCTCGCTCAGCGGATCGAACACGAGGGGCTCGAGGCGTTTGTCAACTACTGGACCGCCCTGCCCATGTTTGCGGGCCTGGAGCGCCGCGGGCCATCGTTCGTCGCGCAGGTCCGTGCCGACCGAATGGGCAACACGGTGGCCGGGCTCGCCGCCTCTCTGCGTGGCATGGGCGCCGGCGCGATGCAACCTCTGTGGGACGACCTCCCACGAGTGAGGATGCCATGCACCTTCGTCGCGGGCCAGCTCGATCATGGCTACGTCGCCTCCGCCCGCCGGTTGGCGTCGGTGGTTCCGAACGGCCGAATCGAGATCGTTCCGCGCGCCGGCCACACCGTGCACCAGGAGCGGCCGGAGGCATTTGCGCGCGTGCTCGCGGCTCACCTCGCGGCGGCGGGAGCGAGCGATTCGAGCTCGACCACCGCGTGAAGGCCGGCGGCATAGCGGGCCGCGCCCATCCGCTCCTGGTCGAGCATGCCTCCGCCGGCGACCGGGCGCAGCACGAACGACCTGCATCCCAACGCGACCTGGCGCTCGACCTCGCGGGCAACCTGCTCCGGATGGACGTCAGTGATGTAGCCGTTCGTCATGCGAGCAATCCCACGGCCAGCAAAATCGCGTATGCCATCTCCGTGGCAGCCATGCGCTTCAGAGCGGCCACGAGCGTTGGACCGCTGCGGCTCGCG
>DASWBB010000076.1:0-5201 GCA_036390875.1 Candidatus Dormiibacterota bacterium | reverse complement strand
CCCGCGCACGCTCACCTTTGCCGCCAGCAGATCAGCGATCCGGATCCGTTCCTGCTCTGAGAGGTACCGCGGGCTCCGCGGCCGTGATTCGATGATCTTCACCGGCGGATAGATGACAAGCGCTCCGGCGGAATTCCGAACTTTCCGCCCGTAGCGCCAACGGTTCCCCGTCTTGCGGTCGATCCCGACCACCCGACATGCCTCGCTGTTGTTGACGCCCTGGGCGATCAGCTGCGCGTATCGCCGCTGCTTCTCCGCCTGCACACCACCCGCGGGTGTCCGTCGCCTGCTCCGCATCGCAACCTCCAAGAACCGGTCGGTGTTGCGACGTCAGCTGGCTTCCGCCTGGTCTGAACTGGCCCCACCTCCGTCCGATGGGCGGCCGACTGTTCGAGCTTCATCGAGCTCGAGCGGGAGGCGCCAGAGGGAATGGGATCCAGGGTGGAGCAGTTCGAGCAGATCAGACGGGACCGTGATCGGGAGGGTCTCTCGATCCGCGGTCTGGCTGTCCGGCATGGGGTTCATCGTCGGACGGTGAAGCAGGCGTTGGCGTCGCCGGTGCCGCCGGCGAAGCGGGCGCCGGTGAGCAGGCCGGCGCCGAAGTTGGGGCCGTATCGGGCGGTGATCGATGAGTGGCTGCTCGCCGATCGGGACGCGCCGCCAAAGCAGCGGCATACCGCGAGGCGGATCTGGCGGCGGCTGGTTGATGAGCATGGTGCCGATGTCGCTGAGGTCACCGTTCGTCAGTACGTGCGGGCGCGCAAGCGCGAGCTGGGGTGGCCGGTCGACGAGGTGTTCGTCCCTCAGGTCCACGCCCCGGGCGTAGAGGCCGAGGTCGATTGGGGCGAGGCGCTGGTCGTGCTCGGTGGCGTGTCGGTGAAGGTGCATCTGTTCGTGATGCGCGCGTCGTTCTCCGGCGCGGCGTTCTGCCAAGCGTCGCTGGTCGAGACCCAGCAGGCGTTCCTGGAGCTGCACGTGCAGGCGTTCGAGTGGTTCGGCGGCGTGTTCGCGAGCGTCCGGTTCGACAACCTGAAATCGGCGGTGAAGAAGGTGCTGAAGGGCCGCCGGCGGATCGAGACGGACCGGTTCATCGCGCTCCGCTCGCACTACCTGTTCGTGTCGCAGTTCACGACCCCAGGCCTCGAAGGCGCCCACGAGAAGGGTGGCGTCGAGGGCGAAGTTGGCCGCTACCGCCGGAACCACTTGGTCCCGGTCCCCGAGCTGCGTGACCTCGCCGCGCTCAACGCGATGCTGCTCGCCGGTTGCGAGCAGGATCTCGACCGGCGGATCGACGGGCGGTCGATGACCATCCGGGAAGCGTGGGCGTCGGAGCGGCCGTTGCTGCGCGAGTTGCCGGCCGAGCCGTTCGACGCGTGCGAGACCGCCGTCCCGCGCGTCGACGCGAAGTCGCTGGTCACGATCCGCCAGAACCGGTACTCGGTGCCGGTCGCGCTCGCCGGGCTGAAGGTCAGCGTGAGGATCGGCGCCAGGGAGATCACGATCAACCACTCAGGCCGGGAGGTCGCCCGGCATGAGCGGCTGCACGGCAAGTTCGGGACCAGCGCCCAGCTCGATCACTACCTCGAGCTGCTCGCCCACAAGCCCGGCGGGCTGGAGCACTCCGTCGCCTTGGCCCAGGAACGCGACCGCGGCGCCTGGCCCGACTGCTTCGACGAGCTGTGGGCCGGGCTGACCGACCGTTACGGACGCTCGGACGCCGCCCGGCAGATAGTCGACGTGCTGCTGCTGTGCCGCGACCACGGACCCGCCGGCGTGGAGCTCGCGGTCCGCGGCGCGCTCGCCGCCGGCGCGATCGACGGTCGCGCGGTCGCCGTTCTGGCCCGCCGCGCGCAGACCACCGGACGAGCCGCGCCAGCGCCGCTGACCGGCCTCGACGCGCGGCTGACCGCGCATCAGCGGCCCGCACCGGACCTGACCGATTACGACCAGCTGCTTGGAGGATCCCGATGACGACACCGGCCCGCAACGCTCAGACCGCCGCCCTGGAGGCGCTGATCGAGGCGCACGCGATCGAGCTCAAGCTCCCGACCGTCCGCCGCCGGTTCAAAGCATTGGCCGCCGAGGCGCTTCGTGAGCAGCAGACCCCGGTCGCGTACTTGGGCGCGCTGCTGGAGGCCGAGATGGCTGAACGCGCCGAGCGTCGCGAGAAACGCCGGCTGATCGACGCCCGGTTCCCGCAGATCAAGCGGCTCGAGGATTTCCGCTTCGCCGAGAACCCGAAGGTCCCCCAAGCCACGATCGCCGCACTGGCCGAGGGATCGTGGATCGATGACCGCGAGTCGGTGATCTTCATCGGCGACTCCGGCACCGGCAAGACGATGCTCGCCACGGCCTTGGCCGTCTGCGCATGCCACCAAGGACGACGCGTCAGGTTCACCACGCTCGCCGCGCTCGCGAACGAACTCCAAGAAGCCCAGGGCAACCGCGAACTCGAACGTGTCGTCGGCCGCTACGCCCGGATCGAGCTTCTTGTGTGTGACGAGCTGGGATATCTGGCGTTGCCCGACGGTGCCGCCGAGCTCGTCTTCCAGGTCCTGTCCGCGCGACACGAGCGCGGCAGTCTGATCGTCACGACGAACCTCCCATTCGGGGAATGGACCAAGGTGTTCCCCGACCCGCGCCTCGCGAAGGCGGTCGTTGACCGGCTCACCCACCGGGCGCACATCATCGACACCGGCAACGAGAGCTGGCGATTCCGTCACGGCCTCGAACGCCAGACCAAGAAAGGAGCCTGACCCCCTCCCGGAAAGCGCGCACGCGCCGATCGCTCGGGTAGCCGGGGCGGTTGCCCGCCCCGGCTCCCACAGAACCGTACGTACGCTGGTCGTATACGGCTCTTCGGGACGGCGGGTTATGACCCCCGCCGCCGGCCGGTTTGCCGACCTCGAAGTCATCCCCACAGCGCCAGTTGCGGCGGTTCGGGGACGACGACGTGCTGAGGCACGTTGCGGTGACGGTCGACCAGGAAGATCAGCCCGCGCTTGGCGAAGTACGCGTTGCGCAGGCCCTGATCGACGGCGTGCGTGTGGCTCAGCGCCCACCAGGACTTCCGTCCTGAGTAGAGCTGTCGCCACACGCTGTCTCGCTTGACGCCCAGCCTGATGAGTTTGCGTGCGATCGTGCGTTTGCGTTTCCAATGGCGCAGCTGGATTGCGCGTAACCGCCGCCGGATATGAGCGTCGATCTTGCGCAAGGCCTGCATCTCCGACCGAGAGACGATCCCGAAGAACCCATACCAGCCCCGCAGCCACGCGTTGATCTGGGCGATGCACGCCAGCAGCGTGCTTCCCCAGGTCCTTGGCGTGAGCTCGCGGACCCGCTGCATCGCGTTGCGCTTGGAGCGCTCCGAGAGCAGCACCTCCACCGTCCCGGAATGCGGATCTAATCGCAGCCGGAACCCGAGGAAGTGGCGGTCCTCCGGGCGGGCGACAGCCGACTTGGCCTGATTCACCTTCAGACGCAAGCGTCGTTCGATGAACTCGGCCAGGCTGTCCATCACCCGTTGCCCCGCCCGCTCGCTACGGACGTACACCTTCGCATCATCCGCGTAGCGGGCGAACCTGTGGCCACGCCGGTCAAGCTCCCAATCGAGCTCATCCAGCACGATGTTCGACAACAGCGGCGAGAGCGGACCGCCTTGCGGAACGCCCTGCTCGCTGTCGATCACCACACCGTCCGGCAGCACCACCTTGGCCTTCAGCATCCGTCCGATCAGCCCGAGCAGCCGCCGATCGCTGACTCGCTGCGCGAGCTTGGCGGTCAGCCGCTGGTGGCAGACGAGATCGAAGAACTTCTCCAGATCAAGATCTACGCACCACTCGTAGCCGTCCTCGAGATGTTGTTTGGCCTCGGTGATCGCCGTGTGGCAACTTCGGCCGGGTCTGAACCCGTGGTTCGAGGGATGGAACGTCGGCTCCCACAGCGGTTCGAGTACCTGCCGCACGGCCTCCTGGACCACCCTGTCGATCACGTCGGGAATACCTAGTCCGCGCTGCCCGCCTCCCGCCTTGGGGATGAACGCCCGGCGGATCCCGCCAGGCCGATACGTCCCCGCCAGCAGGTCGGCCTGCAGCCCGGGCAAAACGGTCGGCCCCTGCTCACACAGCACCTCGATCGTCTGCCCATCCGGACCGGGAGCGCCCTTATTCGACGCCACCTTCAACAACGCATCCGTCAATCGATACGCAACCTCCTCCATCGTCGCCGGCGCTGTCGTCCCTGTCTTGTCGATCGCCTTCGGCGCTCCCGCCCGGATCTCCCCCAGCCGGTCCCGGGTTCTCCTGCGGGTGGCCCCTCTCGGGTTTTCTGCTGTCGCGATCGGCAAGCGCAGCTGCACCGCCGTTTCTTCGACCGGGACCGCCTTCCCTTGCCCGCCGGTACTCGACCCAGCGCGCTCAACGGGCATTACCCCGCCTTCCGGTACTACTCGGTCCTCGGACTTCTGCTGGGCCATCAGCCGTCGTCCTCTCGTTCTCCGACCTACCGGCCCTCTCGGGCCGGAACCCAGCAGATCTCCCAGGGTGAAACGCTGAGATTTCGTCGTGATCGCGTCGCCACTACGCCCTCGGCATCGACAGGAACCGGGCATCGCCGCTGCGGGACAGCTCGCCCACCAAGGAACGCCTTACGGCGCTTCACTCTCGTTCGCGACCACGACACACCTATGGCCTCTTTCAGACCCGCCCTCACGGAAACCCCGCAGCGCTCATCCAAGCCGCACTGGGATCGCCCGGTCAATTCCGGGCCGCGCCCTTGCCTCGTCGGTGTCGGGTTCCCCCTGTCAGGGTCCCGGGACAGGACTTCCACCTCCGATCTCAACATCCGTACCTGGCACACCCGGCTCGGCCCTCGGGCCTCGCCTCCGTCGAACCCCGCCCGCGTCAGCTACACCGGCGCCTGGCGAACTCGCGTGAGCAACCGTGCGGAACATCGTGGTCGGGGCTGCCCTCTCCTGCTCGCGGTGCGGTCGTCAGCCGCTCTATGCCGACGCCGGCTTGGACTACGATCACCGCCTTCATCCTGTTGCGACGTTGACTGACTTTCCCACCATCGCGCCGGGGCCAGTGCAGGCCATCGTTTTCACACGGGCGCGTCGCGTCACTGTTTGGCGACACAAGCTGTACGGCCACGTGCCCAGCGGACAAACCGAGGTTTCTGCGCGTTGCGTTCGGCGACTTCCT
>DASWBB010000075.1:0-11254 GCA_036390875.1 Candidatus Dormiibacterota bacterium | reverse complement strand
GCGCTGGTCCTCATGTTCTTTTGCTCCGACGACCGCATCAAGCCGCTGATCGGCTACGACGGGCAGCCGTACAAGAAGGTAGAGCGCGACCCGAGCGCGGTCGAGCTAAAGGTCGGCCAACCTGACCAAGGCTTCTACGACACCGCGGACGTGGTCGTCGTCGGCAGCGGCGCCGGCGGCGCCGTGGCCGCCAAGGAGCTGGCCGAGTCGGGCCTGAAGGTCATCGTCCTGGAAGAGGGCGAGCATTTCGACCGACGCGATTTCACGGGCTCGCCGCCAGAGCGCCTCCGGCGGTTCTACCGCAGCAACGGCTTGACCTTCACCAACGGTGTGCCCACCATCTCGCTGCCCATCGGGCGCGGGGTGGGCGGGTCGACGCTGATCAACTCGGGTACCTGTTTTCGCACGCCCGACTTCGTCCTCGACGCGTGGGGCATGGATCGCTCGGAGCTCGAGCCGCTGTTCGAAGACGTCGAGGACACCTTGAGCGTGGCCGCGGTCGGCGCCGAGATCATGGGCGCCAACGGCGAAGTCATGGACAGGGGGCGCCGCGAGCTCGGCTACAGCGGCGGTCCGATCCGGCGCAACGCGCGTGGGTGCCACGGCTCCGGCGTATGCGCGTTCGGCTGTCCGCTCGACGCCAAGCTTGGTATGCATGTCACCTACTTGCCGCTCGCGGCGCGCGCCGGCGCGCGGATCATCAGCGGGTGCCGCGTCGACGGCCTCGTCATCGAGGGCGGCCGGGCGGTTGGCGTGCGAGGCTCGATCGTCGACCCGGAGACAGGTGCGGTTCAGCGCGATGCTCGATTCGAGGTGCGCGCACAGCGGGTGGTCCTGGCAGCGGGCGCGGTCTACACGCCTCTCATGCTTCAGCGGCAAGGCCTTGCCAACTCCAGCCGGCAGGTCGGCCGCAACCTTCGCATCCATCCGGGCTGCGGCGTGCTCGGCGTGTTCGACCACGACCTAAACGCCTGGAAGGGCGTGATGCAGAGCTACTACGTGGACGAGAAGCTGCGCGACGGCATCCTGGTCGAGGCGACGTATCCACCGCCGGGCGTTGGCTACAGCGCCGGCGGAGTCGGCGGCAAGGGCAGGGATCTCAAGGACTTCCTCGCTCGCTACAAACAGACCGCCGCTGCAGGCTTGATCATCTCGGACAGCGGCACAGGCCGCGTACGCGCCCTGCCCGGCGGGGGCTTACTCCTTACGTACAACCTGAGCGCCGACGATCTGCGCAAGACCCTCAAAGGGATACGGCTCACAGCCGAGATCTATCTGGCGGCCGGAGCGCAGGAGGTGCACACGCTGCTGCCGGGCTTGCCGGCCGTGCGCAAGCGCGAAGAGCTGTCGTGGATCACGGAGGGCAAATGGAAGGCGGCCGACCTCAAGCTCTCGGCCTACCATCCGATGGGCACCTGCCGTATGGGCAAGGACCCGCGCGCGTCGGTGGTCGACGAATTCGGACGCGCGCACGACGTGGCCGGGTTGGTGATCACCGACGCGAGCATCCTGCCAGGCTCGACGTACGTGAATCCGCAGATCACGATCATGGCGCTGGCCGCGCGCAGCGCTCGGCACCTCGCGGCCGAACTGAGCTAGATCGTCAACGGGACGCCCGCGAGCGGCGTCTCCGAGGCGTACTCGAAGGCGGCGGACGCAGGCCGTTGGATGTGTGCGAGCGTTTCTGATCCGCGCATCAGCCGGAGCTCGAGGTCGGCGACCTCGGAGTGGTAGCAGTAGCGGCGGCCGCCGCGAGGATCGTCATAGGTGACCCCGATCAGGTCTTCGACGCGAGGAGTGATCGCAACCGCGAGAGTGCGGTCGCGGAGTCGCGTCACCGTCGTCCAAGCGAAAGAGTCGATTGGGCCAGGGGTGCGGAGGACCTGCAGCGGACCGTTGTACAGAAAGCTGTGAGCGCCCGCGCGCGCCCCGACCGCGGTGCCGACGATGACGCGGCTGAGCCGAGACCGCACCCGGGACGTGGCGCCGTCGACCCAGAAATCAGCGCCCGATGCAAAACCCCAGTTCCACTCGAGCGCATGACTCGAACCCCAGGTGTGCTGCTGCCCGCCGGGCGCGGCGACGAGCCGGTGGGCGCGCCCGTTGACCTCGACGGTTCCCGACACGCTTAGCGCCGGCTGCGCGCCGATGTTCGCGACGGACGAGAGCGCTTGCCAGCGCGGGCGCAGAAAAGGAAACGGCGGCTCGCGCGACTCCCATCTCAGGTCCCATTTCGCGCTGCCGCGCTCGGTATGGATCTGGCCCGCGCAGCCGTCAAGGTCCAGGGCTGCGCCTTCGAGGTGCAAACGAAACGGCGTGCGGGAGATCCGCAGCGCGCCCAAGGGATACGTGACCCTGCCCCCCCAGTTCGTCTCGGGATGATCGCGATCGAATGCAAACGCCCAGAGCGCCGAGTGCGCTTCGGCGCCTGCCCTCGACGCCGGATTCAAGGTCGTGTAGCGGAGCCAGAAACCGCGGCGAGACGCGGGATCGGAGACCGTCAAGTACCAGGCTTCATATGTGCCCGGCCGGTCCTGGCACCGGGGTGTGTTGGCGGCTTCCCTGTCCACGGCGTTCGGTGCTTACGAATTGTTCACATCTGGCTGATGCCAGACCGACTCCACGAGGATTCAATTGGGCCATGGCACTGACGGCTCCCGATCCAGTCGCTGAAGTTGCGCCTCCTGTCCGCAAAGGCATCACCCGCCGCCAGGCCCTTGCCGCCGCGGTCGCGACCGGCGTCGGTGTCGGCGCGGTCCGCCTTCTTGGTGGGACGATTCAGAACCTCTCCCACTCCAGCGCCGCCACGGGCACGGACTGGGTCTCGCCGCTCGCCCACGAATCGGCGCGTGTGATGCAGCTGCTGCGGCGAACGAGCTTTGGCTACACCCAGGCCCAGCTGGACGCCGCCCTGTCGGACGGGTACAGCAAGACGGTCGACCGGCTGGTCGAGACCACGCCCGCCGAACCACCGGTGCTGGCGGCTGCGGCGGAGCCTGGCGGCCGGTTCGCCGTCCCTGCCCTGCAGCAATGGTGGGTCGATCACCTGCTCACCACGCCGACTCCGTTTGCCGAGCGCATGACCCTGTTCTGGCACGGGCATTTCACCAGCGATTACCGCAAGGCCGCGAACAACACCTTCATGTACTGGCAGAACCTCACGTGGCGGCGTATGGGCATGACCGACCTCCGGTCGATGCTCATGCAGGTCACCACGGACCCGGCGATGCTTCGCTACCTCGACCTCGCGACCTCGACTGGACAGAGCCCGAACGAGAATTACTCGCGGGAGCTGATGGAGCTCTTCACGATGGGCGCCGGCAACTACAGCGAAGAGGACGTCCGCCAGAGCGCCAAGGCCCTGGCCGGCTGGCAGCAGCCACCGCCCGACTCGATTGCGACGGTCACGGTCGACAAGGCCAAGATGGTCACCCAGAAGCTGCCGGTCTACAGCGCCCAGCGGTCGGGGATCTTCAACCCGAGGCGCGCCTATAAGGGAACGGTGACGTTCCTTGGCCGCACAGGCCCACTCGACACCCAGGGCGTCCTGGACAGCATCCTGGCGCAGAAAGCAACGGCGCCCTTCATCGCAGCGAAGGTCGCCCAGCATTTCGTCACGAGCCAGCCATCGCCTGCGTACGTCGCCTCGCTTGGGGACACGTTCCGGCGCAGCAAGTACGACATGAAGACGCTTATGCGCGCGGTGTTCATGAGCCCGGAGTTCACGGCCGGCGCGAGCTATCGCGCGCTGTTGAAGTCGCCGACCGAGTTCATGGTGCATGGCGCGCGGGCGCTGGGCACGACCAGCCTCTCGAAGCTCGTCGTCGCTGCGGGTTCGGGGATGGGTCAGAGCTTGTTCGATCCGCCCGACGTCAACGGCTGGCCGAACAACGCGGCGTGGATCTCCTCGAACACTGTCGTTGAAAGGGTCAACTTCGTCACCCTCGCCCTCGCTCAAGCGAAAGGTTCGCTCCCGTCCGCGACCGACGCGGCCCGAACACATCTCGACGGCGTGGTCGGCCCGCAGACGGCAAAGCTGCTGAACCAGGCGCCCGATGAGCGGACGCGATGGTTCGTCACCCTGGCGTCCCCGGAATTTCAGCTCAAGTAGGTGCACGTGACATGACCAAAGAGATCGGAATCAACCAGCTCAAGCGACGCGATTTTCTGAAAGCCGGCCTCGTGTTCGGCGCCGGCGCGGCGGGTTTGGCCGCGGGCTACGCCGCCGTCCCCGATGCTTTTGCGCGCGCGGTCTTCGCGGCCAAGCAGAACGGCATGGCCAACGACAACGTGTTGGTGATGATCCAGCTCGCGGGCGGCAACGATGGGCTGCGCACGCTGGTTCCGCTCACCGATCCGACGCTGCACGACCTCCGTCCCAAGCTGGCCGGTCCGATGGTGTCGCAGGCGCTGCCGCTGACCAAGGACTTCGGCCTCAACCACAACCTGGGCGGAATCAAGAGCCTGTGGGATCAGGGCAAGGTCGCCATGGTGCAGGGCGTCGGCTACCCCAACCCGACCTTCTCGCATTTCGAATCAATCCGCATCTGGGAGACGGGCGACCCCACGCGCCGCCAGGTCGACGGCTGGCTCGGCCGCACCCTTGCCAAGGCGTACGACTCCAACGGCCACCCGCTGACCGGCTGCGCCTGCGGGACCACCGACGTGCCCGGCGCTCTGCGCGACCTGCAGGCGACGATGACGGTGATCCAGAACCAGAAGACGTTCGGGTTTACCGGCGGGTCGGAGGTCGAGGCTGCGGTCGGCGCGCTGTACAAGGGCACACCTGGCATCTATGGAGCGCTGTTCGACACGGCGATCGCCACGGCGAACGACACCATCGCGACCCTGCGCACGTCGTCGGCGAGCTATCAGCCGATGGCGGACTACACGGACAAGGTCCAGCTCGTCTACTCGTCCAAGAACCAGCTCGCGGCCGCATTGCAGCTGGCCGCGGAGCTCATCGTCACCGGTACCGGGGTCAAGCTGCTCCACGTCACGCTGGGCGGTTTCGACACGCACTACACCGAGCTCAACCGTCACGACGACCTCATGGGCTACCTGGACTCGGCGGTGAGCACCTTCTACAAGGACCTGGCCGCGCATGGGAAGGCCGACAAGGTCCTGATCGCCACCTGGTCGGAGTTCGGCCGCCGGCCCAAGGAGAATGCGAGCGGCGGCACCGACCACGGGGCGGCGGCGCCTCTGCTCCTCATCGGCGACCCGGTCAAGGGTGGGCTATACGGCGCCGAGCCGAGCCTGACCAGCCTCGACTCGACCGGCAACCTGAAGTTCGCGGTCGACTTTCGCTCCGTGTACCAGGAGATCCTGGGCGGGCACCTGGGCGCCGACTCGAACCAGATCCTGGGCGCGTCTTTCGATCGGGTTCCGTTCCTGAAAGCGCCCGTCGCGGTTCTGTAGCTCTCGAATGCGCCCGTTCCTGCTGAAGTTGGGGGCGACGGCGCTCACGCTGGGCACGACCCTGGCGTCGGCGGTCTACGTGACCGCCCACCTCAAGAATCCCTCCGCGCCCCTGCAACCCACCGTGCTCGCATCGCAGCCGGGCGGTGCGGTCGGCGGGGTGACGATCACGCCGGGCGTCAGGCAGGGCGACGTCCAGCCGGTGACATCGACCTATGCGTCGTAGCCAGCCAGTCGAAGCCCACCATTTCGAAGCGCTCGGCACGAGCTGCAGCCTGTTCGGCGTGGGCGTGACCCGCACGCAGCTTCTGCAGGGAGAGTTCTGGGTGCGCGCCCTGGGCATGCGCATCACGCGCTTCTCGGATCGCAGCGAGCTCGCACTGCTCAACGACGCGGAGGGCGAGTGGGTGCGCGTCAGCGCAGAGATGGAGGCAGTGCTTCGTGAGGCTCTGTCCGCCTATGAGCTCAGCGCGGGACTCGTCAATGCGGCGGTGCTGCCTTCGATGCTCGCCATCGGTTACACGCGATCGCTGGCGTCAGGCGCGTCGAGCCCCCAGCTCGAGAATGCCCGCCCGGCGCCGCCCCTCGATGAAGTCCTTTTTTTGCGGCCAGGACTTGCTCGACTGCGGGCCGGCTGCGGCCTCGACCTCGGCGGCATCGCCAAGGGCTGGATGGCCGACCGGCTGGCCGCCCGGCTCGGTTCCAATGCCCTCGCGAACCTCGGCGGCGACCTGATGGCGATCGGGCCGGGCCCGAATGGCGATGGCTGGCCCGTCGGATTCGGCGGCGTCACGGTGATGCTGCGCGACCAGGGCGCCGCCACCAGCAGCGTGCGGCGGAGGAGATGGGGCGATCTTCACCACCTGATCGATCCGCGCACCGGGCTCCCGTCCCAGAGCGGGTTGGAAGAGGTGTCGGTCGTCGCCGCCACGGGTTGCCGCTCCGAGGTGGTCGCCAAGACCGCCCTGCTGCTCGGTCCGGGGCTGGCGACGGCGTACTGCGCGGCCCATGCGCAGGCCTGGTGGTTGAGCTGATGACGCTCGATCAGTTCTTCTGGGTGCTGTCGCGGGTCGGGGGCCTCAGCTCCTACGCGGCTCTGGCGGTGGCCGTGGTGACCGGCATCGCTCTGCGCACCGCGGTGCTCGACTGGCTCGGCAGCAACCGGGCGCTGCGGTCGCTACACGAGTACACGACGGTGCTGTGGATCCCACTCGCCGTTGTGCACCTTGGGGCGCTGCTGCTCGATCGGACCTCGCGCATCGCGCTCATCGACCTCGTGCTGCCCTTTCACTCCACCTACGGGACCCTGGGGATCGGGCTCGGCACGCTGGCGGTGGATGTGCTGCTCGTCGTCACCGTCACGGCGTATCTCAAGCGACGAATGTCCATCGAACTCTGGAAGTGGGTGCACCGACTTGCATACGTCGCCTTCGCTCTCACGTTCTTCCACGCAGTTCTCAGCGGCACCGACTTCAGTGATCCGCTCGTCTCGGCGATCACGTGGTCGGCCGGCGCGATGCTCCTCGTGCTCGCGCTGGCGCGCGCGTTCTGGGGCCGGCTACCCGCCTGACGTCGCGCCTGCGAACTGCTGCCGCAAAGCAATCACTTGCCGCCGCAGCTCCTGCTCCGCCTCGAGCGGCGTATCGACCTCCTGGCGTTCACGGTGCCATCGCTCCATGGCCAGGTCGACCTGCGCCGTTTGGAGCCGGGAGAGACGGATGTAAGCGCGCAGGCCGCCTCTCCCCAGCGCGCGCAAGCGCTGCTGAAAGCGGCGCCACGGGCTCATGAGGACGGGCACCTCGTCAGGCATGATCGCGCCGCTGCCAAGAGCGGCCTCCTTGCGGAACTGATCCCCGAGCGCCTGGCTTTCGATGTGCAGTCCGAGCAGCAGCAGCGCGATCACTGCGGCGGTGAAGGGCCCGGTCATGATCAGGGTCCGCAGGTGGATCTCCAGGATCGCGAAATTGTTCTTCTCGATCGGAAAGAGGTTCAGCCAGGCGTCCCATGTGAAATGCGCCGCGATGGCGACGACGAAACCCGCCGCGATCGCGATGAGCTTCTTGCGCGTGGTCGGCAGCTGGCGCGCGATGCCGATGCCCGCGCCCACGAATGCCGTGTAAGTGGCATGACCGAAGAACAGGCCGAGCACCTGGCGCGCATACCACTGGAAGCCGGCCGCATATCCGCCGACGCCGTCGGGCGCGAAGATCGCATACAGGTTGGTCATGTACGCGATCGACTCCATGAAGTTGAAGCCGAGCCCGATCGCGGCTCCGTACACGATCCCGTCCACCACGTCGTCGAACTCGTTGCGCATGACCAGGAATAGCAGCACCACGGCGGAGCCCTTCGCCAGCTCTTCGAGGATGCCGGCGGAGAACGCGGTCGAGACGTCGAAGCCAGGCCCGGGCACGAGCGTGCGGATGGCGATCGCCTGCCACAGGCTCTCGGCCCAGATGACCAGGCTCGTGGCCACGACCGCGCCCCACGCGGCCGCGACCAGGACGAGGCGCCACGGCTCCTTTTCGTTGCGGTCGATCCGGCGCACGACCCACAGCCCGAACGCGGTCGTCGGCAGGCAGGCAAGCGCGCAGATCGCCGCCACCCCGGGGCCGGCCGCGTCGGTGAAGATGAAGACGTCGATCACCAGCAGCCAGAGCAGCGCCGCGAGGCCCAGGAGCACGGCCGCGCGAATGAAGTCACGACGGCGCCGGGCTGGGTCGCGGGCGACGGCGCGTACACCGATGAAGGTGCCCAGCGCGACCAGGGCGACTGCGAGCAGGCCATAGAGCGATGTGCGGCCGGCCACGGTGTCGAGGTAGACGTAGTTGAGGATCGAGCTCGCGACCAGCACAAGGCTGAGCGCGACGGCGATCGCGATCGCAATCGCATAGCGGGCAGGGCGGCGCGCGCGAGGGTTCGCGCGGCGACCTGAGGCGAGCGCGCCCACTACCTCTCCACCAGGACCACGCGCCGGCCGATCACCTCGACCGGCACACCGCCTTCATACCGCTCGACGACGAAGACGTAGTGGCCGGGAAGGTTATGTTTGAAGCCCGGCGGGACCTTGACGGGAACGATCGTCTGGCCCGCGAGCTGGTCCGGGGTACCCGGACCGACGCTGCCGACGACGTTTCCGAAACCGTCGTACCAGCGGGCGTCGACGACGACGTTCCTGGGCAGCGTCGACCAGTCGACGACCGCCGCGAAGTCAACCGTGCGGGGGAAGGAGCTGCGGTCGGGGCCGGCGGTCGTCTTTTGATCGGGGTCGTACTGGTAAACGCCCGTGATCGTGGCCTTCAGGCCCGTGTGCTGGCCCGGGGGCTCGAAGTAGGCGAACTCGACGAGCCCGGCGACAAGGATGAGAACCGAAACGGCGGCGAAGACGCACAGGGTTCGGTACAGCGTGCGCACCTGATCGACTGGGCCCGGAACCACGAAACGCCAGTGTATCGAGCGCTAAGCTCGTCGCTGATGCAAGGAAGCATCGATATCGGCGGTCCGTTTCGGAACGCGGTCCTCGTGTTGGCGGCGAGGCGGTTGAGGAATCGCAATCCGCGACCGCAGTCTGTCGAGCGCGCGTACTGGACGGTTGGCGAGTACCAGAAAGACGCGGCGCGCCTGGTGTCGCTGGGTTACGAGGTGACGTCCGAGACGGTCACCAACCCGTTCGTCGAGGGCGCCTCATTTCGCCAGCGGCCGGCAATGCAGATCCGGGTGCCGACGGCGCACGTCATCTACGAGCTCACCAAGTAGTCACGTTTCGGCTGCGTTCAGGCGGGCTTTCGGTGGAAGCGAATACCGTCTCGCAAATCTTCGAATTCGGTGCCAGGGCGCTCGCGCAGCACCCGCCCGCATGCGAAAGCGTCTCCGACACAACCTCCGAGATGAATGGCCAGCGGCACGATCAAGTAACCGCCCCAAGGTCCAGAACACAACAAGAACCCGAGTACCGAGATGACGACCGCGGGCGTGGCGGCCACGGTCAGATACTGGCTGCGGCTGAAGCGATGGCCCGCTGATGTCGCATAAAGAGCCGGCATCGCGCCTCCCACGAGGACCACGCCGAAGGATGGGCGCGCCCGGAACGCAAGCATCACGAGGGCATGGATCCCTTCGTGCATTACAAGCAAGAGCACGGTGATGGCCACGACCAGCGATATTTCGGTGAGTCCGATCCGAAACGATGCGCCGGCCGGTCCGTGCCGAAGGACAGACGGCAACGCAAACAGTGGGAGACCCAGGGCGATGAGAACGATCGCGACGACGTTCCAGATCGTCGCCTCCGCCCGACCCGGCCGCCAATCGACGACGGTCTCCTGCTGACTCGGCTCATCCGCGGAGGTCATGGTGCTGGTGCGGCGGAGAGGAGTTGAACCTCCACGTCCTTGCGGACACTAGCTCCTGAAACTAGCGCGTCTGCCATTCCGCCACCGCCGCGTTGGGGCGAGCGAGAAGTATACCGAGGGCGAAATCGACTCAAGCCCGCCGGACTAGTCCGGCCCGCGTGCGAACTGCCCGAACGTCGTGGTCGGCGGAATCGTGAGCATACGGCCGTCATCGCTTTGCACGATCTGCCATCTGCCCTCATGCACCATCCAGTGATGCCGGTGGCAGAGCAGGATGAGGTTGGAGAGGTCGGTCGATCCGCCATGGATCCAGTGCACCACATGGTGCGCCGCGCTCCATTTCGCCGGCCGGTCGCAACCCGGCCAGCGGCAGTGGCCGTCGCGGGCGTTGAGCGCCCGGCGCGCAGGCCCCGAGACCGTGCGCTTGGAGCGCCCGACGTCGATCACCGTCGATTCCGATCCGAGCAGGACACGGGTCACGCCCGCGTCACAGGCAAATCGCTCCACCGTCTTGGCTGAGATCGGGAGCGCGAAGTCCATCTCTGCCGCCGAAGCACCGGCCAGGCCGAGCAGGGTCTCCACCGAGCTCGTGACCTGGATCTGGGGTTTCTGCATGGAGCCCTCGGCCAGCTCGACGAGCCCATCCGCCAGGCGGCGATCGAGCTCGCGGGTGTCGTCCGCGCCGAGTCTGCGAGCCAGCGGCTCAAGCGCCGTGCGCACGGCTGCTCCGCCGACGGCGTCGAGGTACCCATTGAGGATGTAGGAGCCGTCCTCCCCCGATCTGCTCAGGTGCAGGCTGCGGTTCTCGACTTGCTCGGCCTGCTCATCGGCGTAGCCCTTGGGGTCGGCCGCATGGCGGAAATGGCGGCAGATGTAGTGGAACTTGCCCGGCGAGTTCTCTCGGGCCAGCTCCAGCAGCCGGCCTTCGCTAAAGCGATCCGGGACGGCATTCATCGTGCGGGCCATGACGGTCAGGTGGGCGAACCCGATATCCCCGCCCTTCAGGGCTTGAATGCTCTCGGGCAGTCGCTCCAGGTTCTCGCCCACCGCCAGGCAGGCGGCGGCGGTAGTGCTGGTCATGTAACAGTTGAAGCGGATCCACTCGATGGGGCTGGTCGCGCCCTGCTCGTGGTACTCGTCGGTGCGGGCGAACTCAGCCGCGGTCCGAGCGAACTCCAGCTCCAGCCTGTCGATGGCGCGCCGGAGGCCGATGAGCTTGATGCCCAGGAGCTCGCCCGACACAGCAACCCCACACCCTACGTTCACGATCACATTATACGAACAGATGTTTGGAGATTCAAGAAACGGATGTTAATTTCGGGCCAATTTCTCGTGCGTGGAAATGGGCCACCGAAGCGCGGCCCTGACTGCCTCTTCCCAGTCCTTTGTCTAGTCGACTGGCGCCGTGACTCCCCGCAGTCGCTTTCGCCACGCGTCGAGGTCGCCGAATGCTCCCCGCTGGCGCTCGGGCAGCAGCTCCGCGA
>DASWBB010000074.1:0-7479 GCA_036390875.1 Candidatus Dormiibacterota bacterium | reverse complement strand
GTTGTTCCTGGCACACATCCAGAGCCGCACGCCGGTCGCGTCGGTCGTGACGCTGTTCCTTCTCGGTCTCACGCTCGGGGTTGGCATCGCCTCGAAGTGGATCGTTCTCGCGGCCTGGGCTTCGATCCTGTTCCTGCTCGTCGCCAGGGCCATCCGGCGTCATGTCGACGTTCACTTCGGATCGCCTGGCGACCCCATCTGGTCATGGGGGAGGGGGGAAGGGCCGGCGATCGCCGGCGGCGTGCGCTGGGAAACCTATCTCCCGCTGGCTCTGGTCGCGCTCGTGGTGATCCCGCTCGTCATCTACGGCGTGTCGTGGTATCCGTTCTTCGCGCGCGGCCAGTTCCACAACCTGGCCGACCTGATTGAATACCAGAGACAGTCGTACATCTATCACGCGACGCTGACCGCCACTCACCCCTACGGGTCGCCGTGGTGGTCGTGGCCGTTCCTATCGAGGCCGGTGCTCTATTACGCGCAGTACGACAGCCTCGGTCTCGACCACTGGACCGGGCAGGCGCTCATCTCGCGGATCGAGAACCTGGGCAATCCGTGGATCTGGTGGACGAGCCTTCCCTGCATCGTGTCGCTGCCGTACTTCATCATCCGGCACAGGAGCTTCCCCGCCACGGTGATCCTGCTCGGGTTCATCACGCAGTACCTGCCCTGGTCGCACATCAGCAGGGTGCTGTTCATGTATCACATGTTCGGCGGCCTGATTTTCATGATCCTGGCGCTTGCGTTCGTGCTCGCCTACATGGCCGCTCATCTCCCGCGACCCGGGCGTGCTCTGCTCGCCACGCACCTCGGCCTCGCGGTTGCGTTCTTCTTCTACTTCTACCCGTTGTGGACCGGGCTTCCGATCTCCGTCTCCGCCACCGACGGGAGCCCAGGCGCGCCCATCTGGGGACCCAAGCTGTGGCTCGCCGTCTGCTCGCCATACCTGAAGGGGACGGAGGAGAAGTTGTGGTGCTGGAACTAGATGGCTGAGGGAGCGGCGCCCGCCATCGCGGTTCGACCGATCGGGTGGCCTGGACTCTGGCTGGGTCTGGCGGCGCTCCTCCTCGCGGTGGCCTCAGGGCTACTCTTCGGCGCCGTTGCGATCCTGCTCGTAGGCTGCGTGGTCGCGGGCTTTGGCATCACCTACTCGAGCGGGATCGCGCTCAACCTCGAAGAGCGGCTTGCCTTCGGCACGGTTCTGGGCGCGATGGCCGTCTCGGTGGTGAGCTTCGTGCTGTCGATGGTGGTTCGCGACGTCACAGTGGGCACCGTCATCACCGGCATCGCGATCGCGGTCGGGGCCGGAACCGGGGTCGCGATTGCAAATCGCGATCGCGTCGCCGCCGACATCTCCGACGCGATCGCGCGCTGGGTCGCCCCGCTCCGTGACGCCGGCCATCCCTGGCCGCTCGCCGCCGTGTTCCTCGTCTGCGGGGCGTGGACGGTGCACTTCCTCCACCACGCCTACGTCATCAAACCCGATGGACTGTGGGCGGGGTACATCAACATCTGGGGCGACTGGGCGGCGCATCTCACTTTCACCGGCTCGTTTGCGTACGGGCACAACTTTCCACCCCAATACCCCATCGACCCGGGCAACCACCTCGGATATCCGTTCATGATCGATTTCCTCGCCGCCAACCTCATCCCGCTGGGGAGCTCGCTGCCGTCGGCGCTGGTCCTCACGTCGGGCCTGTTGGGCCTCGCGTTTCCGGCCGTGCTGTACCTGGCCGCCGCGCGATTCGCAGGCAGCCGTGGCGCGGCGGCGGTCGCCGTGTTCGTCTTCTTGCTCGGCGGGGGCCTGGGCTTCTTCTCCCTGGCCGGCGATATCGTGCACGGCGGAATCGGCGTGCTCGCGCATCTGCCCCGCGAGTACACGCTCAACCGCGACCTCAACTTCCAGTGGCTGAACCCGGTGCTCGCCTACCTGGTGCCGCAGCGGTCCACCCTGTTCGGCTTCAGCCTCGCGTTGATCGTCCTGGTGCTGCTCTGGCTGGCGGTGCGGGAGCGACGCGACTGGAAGGCGTTCCTGTTCGCGGGGGTCGTCGCCGGCCTCATGCCTGCGTTTCACGTGCACGCCTACGGGACCGTGGTCGCGCTCGCCGTTTTCTGGGCCGCCTTCAATGCGCGCAGAGAATGGATCGCATTCTTCGTCCCGGCCCTGGCGCTCGCGATTCCGGTGCTGGCCTGGATGTGGCCGCCCGCCAACAACAGCGCTTGCGGAGCGGGCGTGAGCCTTTACGGATACTGCCTTGAGCCGGGGTGGCTCTCGTACACGGATTGGCAGCGGGATGGTGTGCTGTCCTTCCCGCGCGACTTCGCGTGGTTCTGGATCAAGAACACGTCCGTGTTCATCCCCCTTCTGATCGCGGCGCAAATCCTGCGGCATTGGTTCCCGACCGCCTTTCCGAAATGGTTTGCGCCGATGTGGTTGTGGTTCCTGGTCCCCAATGTCATCGTCCTGCAGCCATGGGACTGGGACAACACGAAGTTCTTCATCTTCTGGGCCCTGCTCGGCAGCATCATGGTTGGCGGCTTCATCGCCGGCATGGTCAAGCGCTGGCCGTGGACCGCTGCGTTTGCCGGCGTGCTGCTGATCCTCCTCTGCTTGTCAGGCGCGCTCGACCTCGCTCGCGCTTCCGACGCGAGCGTCAGCTCCTATGAGTTCACGGACACGAAGGGCCTGCAGGTCGCGGACTGGGTGCGGCAGAACACGTCGCCGGACGCCGTGTTCGCGGTGGCGGACGAGCACAACAGTCCGATTCCGACCCTGTCGGGGAGGCGCGTGATGAGCGGGTATCCGGGCTGGCTCTGGACCTACGGCCTGCGCGATTACGCACGGAAGCAAGCAGACGAAGCTGCGATTCTCCGCGGCGACCAGAACACCCCCGACCTCGTCGACCGGTACGGCGTCAACTATGTCCTGATCGGTCCGCAAGAGCTGGCCCCCTCGCGAGCCGCGAGCAAGGCGTACTGGCAGCAGTACGGGACTTTGGTTTACTCGAACGGGGAGTATTTCGTCTACCGCGTCTGATCCGTGTCGCCGCTCCGAGGCTCAGGGGGTTGGAAGTCCGAGCGGTCGCTCAGGTTGCGCAGGCGATGGCGCGGCAGTAGGCGGCTGCGAGGGACCCGCGAGCGCGGGCGGTGGCTGCGGGGGCGCGTGTGGGGGAGGCTGAGGGCGTGATGCGTCGGTGCTCGGTTCCAGCGCCTGTTCGAGCCGGCGCGCAAGCCGCTTCATCTCGCGGTCGCCGCGGTCGAGGCGGTTGACTATCTGCAGCAGGATCTCGTCCTGGTGCATCAGGTGATTCATCAGCGCCTTCAGCTCCTCCTCGGCCTTGACGTTGAGCTCGTACTCGTTTTGAGCGCGTAGACGGTCGCGGTCGGCCAGGCTGTTCAGAGACATCAGCACCACCGAGACCCAGATCGCGGCCTCGAGGCTGAAGATGAAGTTGAGAAACATGAACGGATAAGGGTCCCAATGGCGGAGCACGCCGATCGCGTTGAGGAGCACCCACAACAACATGAGACCGAGCTGCGCGAGCACGAAGACCCAGCTGCCGACGAGGCGCGCGAAATCTGATGCGATGCGGTCGGTGAGGTTGAGCTTGCGGTCGAATTCGCGGTTGAGGTCGCGCACGGGAGGATGGTCGTGCTGGTGCTTGATCAGGTCCCGGGCGATGTCTTCGATTTCTCTGCCGATTGACATTTGGTGTTCCTCTGGGGTTGCTGCGTTGAGTGGTGCAGGCGCGCCAATTCGATAGCTTCGCTCAAAAGACCCTCGTCTGGCTACAGAAAGTAGGCTTTGGCGGTCTTCGGCCGGGTTTCTCAGCGGTAGTCGTGGGACCTTGGTTTGGACCGCGACACCCCTTCCAGGGCCTGGATGTGTGCGGCCAGGACCGACCAGACTCCGTCCTGGCGCTGCATCACTCCGTCGATGACGAGGATTGGCTGGCGGTTCGCGACCTGCCGGTAACGGTCGTAGACGTCGGGTTTGATCGTCACGTTGACCTGTCCGAACTCGTCCTCGAGCGTGAAGAAGCGGATCTTCTTCGCCGTCGAAGGAGCCTGCCGTGTGATGACCAGCCCGGCGACTCGGACCCTGCGGCCGCTGGAGATGGCGGGGAGCTGGTTGCTTTGCAGGGCGCCGAGCTCCTTGAGCCGGTCTCTGCAGAAATGGATGAGGTGGTGGCCGGTCGAGAGGTCGGAGATGCGGTACTCGAGCTGGTTGATGTCGAAGTCGTCGAGCTCGGGCAGGCTGGGCGCGACCGCTTTCAGCTTCAGCTCCGACTGCGACTGGATGCCGCGCCGCAGCCCGCGACCGTGCCATCGCTCCTGCCAGCCCCACAGCAGCTCGCGGCGCGGGCGGCCGAGTGCGTCGAAGGCGCCGACCATGACGAGGTTGCGCACCGCAAGCGGGCCGATGGGGCCGCCGCGGAGGCGGTCGAGGAAATTGTCAAAGGAGGTGTAGGCGCCGCCGCTGATGCGCTCGGCGACGATGGCATTGCGCCCGTCCTCGCCGAGGTCGCGCACGTAGTTGAAGCCGATGCGCATCGCGTGGGTCTTAACAGGCAGGGTTGTCAGGTTTTCGGAATTCACATACCTTGGCCGCAGGTCGGCCGGTTGGGGGAGGGAACCGGACAAGAGGGAGGGCCCCGAAGGGGAATCTCGATTTTCCGCGGCGGCGCCCAGGGCTTCGGGCAGGCAGCGAACATCGGAGCGGTTGACATCCACCGGAAGCACCACCACGCCATGCCTCTTCAGGTCCTCGACCAGCACACTCGGGTGATAAAAGCCCATCGGCTGGTTGTTGAGCAGGCCGCAGCCGAACTCGACCGCGTGATTGAGCTTCAGCCAGGCGGTCTCGTACGCGGTGCGCGCAAACGCAGCGGCGTGCGAGCGGCAGAAGCCGTACACGGCAAAACCCTGAACCGCCGCAAACAGCATGTCGGCCACCTCACGAGGCACGTCGTTGGCGAGGCAGCCGGCGACGAAGTCCCCTTCCAGCGACGACATCTCCACGTGATTGAGGTGGCGGGTCATCGCACGCCGGAACATGTCCGCCCCACTGGGCGTCATCCCCGCGACCCTCATCGCGATCTCGATGATCTGCTCCTGGTAGAGGATCACGCCGAGCGTGTCCTTGAGGATCGGCTCCAGCAGCGGGTGCGCATAGGTCACCGGCTCGCGACCCTGCTTGCGCCGGATGTACGGATGCACCGCGTTGCCCTGGATCGGCCCCGGCCGGATGATCGCGACCTCGACCACCAGGTCGTTGAAGCTCTGAGGCCGGGTGCGAGGAAGGGTCTGCATCTGCGCGCGTGACTCGATCTGGAAGACGCCGATGGTGTCCGCCTCGCTGCACATCTCGAAAACCTTGGGGTCGTTGAGCTGCAGCTGGTCGAGATCAGGTCGGACTCCGGTCAGATCGCGGATCAACTCCAAAGATTCCGCCACCACCGAGAGCGTGCGCAGCCCGAGCATGTCCATCTTGATCAGGCCCAGGTCCTCAACGTCGTCCTTGTTGAACTGGACGACGCGGCGGCCTTCCATAGTCGCCGGCTCGACGGGCGCGATGTCCACCAGCGGCTCGCCTGTGACCAGCATGCCGCCGTTGTGAATGGAGAGGTGGCGTGGAAAGTCCTGCACCTCGCGGCACAGCTCGAGGAACTGCTGCCAGCTCTGCGGCCTCGTGTCCGGCGGCGGCACCGCGCCGGTCATCGAATCCGCGACGTCATCGGTGAACCAGCGGTCCACGCCCTTCGCGAGCCGGTCGACCAGCTCGGCTGAAAATCCGAGCGCCTTGCCGACCTGGCGGATCGCCATGCGGGGCTGGAACGTGACCACGTTGCAGACCATCCCGGTCCGCTCCCAGCCGTACTTGTCGTAGATGTACTGGATCACCTGCTCGCGATGCTCGGTGGAGAAATCGATGTCGATGTCAGGCGTGCTCGTCATCTCCTCGTGCAGGAAGCGCTCGAAGAGGAGGTTGTGCTCGATGGGGTCGACGCGCGTGATGCCGAGCACGTAAGCGACGATCGAGTCGGCGGCCGATCCGCGGCCCTGGCCGGGGACGCCGTGCTCGCGCGCGAAGCGCATCAGGTCCCAGTTGATGAGGAAGAACTCGGCGAGCCCGGTCTTCTCGATCACCTCCAGCTCGCGCTGCAGCCTCTGCGTGACAGCAAGCGTGATCGGCCGGTATCGCTCGCGCACACCTTCGAAGCAGAGCTTGTAGAGAAAAGAGAACGGCGTCTCACCTTCGGGGACGGGGTAGCCCGGAAAGCGGACCTTGCGGAAATCGAGGTCGAGGTCGCACTCCTTCGCGATCTCCCACGGCGTGGCCAGCGCCTCGGCGTGGCCCTTGAAAAGGGGGCGCATCTCATCGCCTGCCTTGAGGCAGTGCTCGGTGTTGGGGAAGAGATGGGACCGCGCCTCCTCCAGGGTGGCGCGATGGCGGATCGCGACCAGCACGTCATGCAGCCGGCGCCGCTCGCGGACGTGGTAGTGGACCTCGTTGGTGGCCACGGCCGGCGCGCCGCACCGCTTCGCCATCGCCGCCCGCCCCTCCAGCACCCATGAATCCTCCGGGCCGAGATGGTGATGGAGCTCGCTGAACACACTCGTATTGCCGAGAGCTTCCTGGAGCCCGCGCAAACGATTCTCTTCATCCGTGGCGGTGAGGTAGAAAAGATCGCCTCGGTGCTCGGCGACGGTCGCGAGTGGCGCCCGCGCTTCGCCCTTGGGCTGGTCGACGTGAGCGAGGCTGATCAGCCGGCAGAGATTGGAGTAGCCCCGCAGGTTGCGGGCGATCAGCACCAGCTCGGACCCGTCGACCTCCAGGGCGGCGCCGATCAGAGGCTTGACACCGACCTTGCGGCATGCCTGCAGGAACTTCACCGCTCCGTAGACGCCGCCGCGGTCGGTGATCGCGAGCGCGGGCATCTCCAGCTCGGCGGCGCGCATGGCGAGCTCGGCCGGGTGCGAGCCCCCGTCGAGGAAGGAGAAGTTGGAATGGCAGTGGAGCTCGACGTAAGGGTTCACCTCACGCGCTTACACAACGTAGCCAGGCGACATATCTCGGGGATTGCCAATTGCTCATTGGCCGCGTTACGTTTGCGGACGGCCCCGAAGGAAACGAGCGAGGGATCTGGCATCAGCCGCAAGGCAGGCGCCGGAGCCAGCGAGGCGGTCCGGCGGGGTCATTTCTTTTTTGGCGCCGCTCAGTCATAGACCCGCTCCACGAACCATTCGTCTCGGGAAAGGTCGTGGAACAGCTCGCACAGCAGCGCGCCGTTGAGAAGCGCTTTCCAGTATTCGCGTACGACCGGTTGCTTCCACCACTCGGTCTCGACCTTCCAGCGTGCGATTGGATCGACGGAGCCCGACCAGGCTCCCGCGATGAAGGCTGGCGTGCCGTCGGCGTTCAACGTGACCGTGACGGGGGTGGGTGGCGAGAACAGGCGCGTCACGCGAAACGCTGCG
>DASWBB010000073.1:0-3217 GCA_036390875.1 Candidatus Dormiibacterota bacterium | reverse complement strand
GCGAGGTGCGCGTCTATCTCTGGACGCACAAGATCAACGGCCTGACCGAGAGCGATTTCTACATGGCCGCCAAGATCGACCGCGTCGTCGCGCCGGCGTGATCACCCTCATCCACGGCGGTGAAAGCTATCTCGTCGATCGGGCCGCACGGGATCTCCTCGAGCCGCTCCGCACCGGGCTGACGCTGGAGTTCAACTACGAGGACATTCAGGCGGACGCGTTGAGTGCCGACGCCTTCGCCGAGAAGGCGGGGACGCTGCCCTTCATCGATTCGCTTCGGGTGCTCGTGCTGCGCGACTGGGGCCTGCTCACCGGCAAGCGCGACAAGGGGGCGGGCGCCGAGCGAGCTGCCGCCTACCTGGAGGAGATCCCCGACACGACCCACCTGGTCGTGGTCGCGCACGTCCTGGTCGCCCCCGGCAATGCCCTGTACAAGGCGATCGCGGCGCTCGAGAAAGACAAGCGCGCTCGCATCCAGCGCTTCGAGCCGCCGCGCCGATCCGATCGGGCCGGCTGGGTGCGCAAGCTTGCTGAGGAACGCGGGCTCACCATCACACCGTCGGCGGTGCGGATGCTGCTCGAGCGGTCGCAGCCCGACCTGCGGCTGCTCGACCAGGAGATCGCCAAGCTTGCGATCTACGCCTCACCGTCGACTCGTATCGACGATGACGCCGTCCGCGCTCTCGTCAGCGATACCCGCGAAGAGGAGATCTTCGCGCTGACCGACTCGCTGGCGAGCGGCCGGCCCGGTGAGGTGGCGGGCGTGCTGCAATCGCTGCTCGATGCGGGTCGCGAGCCTACCTGGCTGCTGTACACACTGGTCAGCCACTGGCGTCGCCTGCTGCAGGCCAGGGCGGTGCGCGACCGGGGCGGATCGCTCGCGGAACTGCAGGCCAAGCTCTCGGATCATCCCTTCGTCGTGGAGAAGGCGTTCCGACAGGCGATCGATTACACCGCCGCCGACCTCGACCGCGGCTTTCATGACCTGTTGCGCATCGAGGAGCAGATCAAGCTGGGCGAGCTGGACGCGAGGCTGGCCGTCGAAGGCTTCATCCTCGAGCAGGTCCTCAGCACCGCACGCTAGCGGTCTCGAATTGTCCCTCCCTCTGGGGAGGGTCCGGTCATGTCCCTCCCTCTGGGGAGGGCGGGGTGGGCTCTAGGCTTTCGCTTTCGCGGGCTTGGCGGCCGGCTTCTTGGCCGCGGGGGCTGGCTTCGCCGACGCCTTCGATGCCGGCTTGGGCGCAGCCGCGGAGGCCGGCGCGAGCTTGGCCAGCGCGCTCATCAGGCGGGCTTTGCGGCGGGACGCATTATTGGCGTGCAGGACCCCTTTCTCGGCGGCCTTATCGAGTGCGCTAATGGCTCGGCGAACTTCCTCGCTCGTCAGGCTGGCCGCTTCGGGAAGCGCGGGGCGGCGCGCGCGGGAGACCAGCGTCTTCACCGCCGAGCGTGTCGACCGATTCCGGTCACGCTTCCGGAGCGAGGCGCGCACGCGCTTCTTGGCTGATTGGGTATTCGCCATGCGAGCGGTGATTATAGCGGAGCGCAACTAGAATGACCTCCGATGTCTAGCGAGCGGCGGCGCATCGCGTCGGCCGCGACGCTCATCCTGGTGGCCTACGGGCTCAGCCGTGTGCTGGGCGCGGTCCGCGAGCTGGTGATCGCGAACACGTTCGGAACGATGCATCAGCTCGACGACTACCGGGTGGCCTTCGGCATCCCCGATTTGCTGTTCAATCTGCTGCTGGCGGGGGCCATCAGCTCGGCGTTCATTCCGGTGCTTTCCGAGCACCTGGCCAGGAAGGAAACGCAACGCGCCCGGGAGATTGCTCAGCGGGTCTTGAACAGCTGGGTCCTGATTATCACGGCCGGAGCCGCGGTGCTGTTTATCGTCGCACCGCTCTACGTTTCGCTGATCGCCTTCGGCTACAGCCCAAAGGATCACGAACTGATCGTGAGTCTGACCCGGATCCTGTTGCTGCAGCCGATCTTTCTCGGAGCCGGCGGGATGGTGATCGGCGTCCTGACCTCATTCCAACGATTCCTTGCCCAGGCGCTCGCCCCACTCTTCTACAACGGTGCCATCATCGTGGCGGCCGCCTTTTTCGCGCCGCGCTACGGCGTGACCGCGCTTGCGGTCGGGGTGGTCGCCGGAGCGATGCTGCACGTGGGCGTTCAGCTGCCCTCGCTCTGGCGCACCGGCTGGCGCCCGACCAGAGCCCTTGGCCTGCGCGATCCCGGAGTTCGAAAAGTTGGCCGGCTGATGTTCCCGATCGCGCTTGGCCTGGCCGCGGCCCAGGTGAACGTCTTCGTCGACACCATTCTGGGAACATCCCTTCCGCACGGCCGGGTCGCCGCGCTGCGCTATGCCGATACGATGGCCCAACTCCCGCTCGGCACTTTCTCTCAGGCACTCGCCTTCGTGCTCTTCCCGTTCCTCGCGAGGGATGCGGCGCTGGGTGCGCTGGAATCCATCCGGCATCGCACCGCGCTGGCGCTGCGCCTCAACATCTTTGTGCTGGTCCCCGCGTCGGTCGGCCTCGCGCTGCTCGGCATCCCGATCACGGCCGCGCTCTTCGAGCGCGGTCAGTTCGATGCGGAGTCGGTGCGGCAGACGGCGTTTGCGTTGACCTTCTTCAGTCTCGGGCTGGCCGGCCAGGCGGCGACGGCGCTCCTGGTCCGCGTGTTCTACGCGCTACAAGACGTGATGACGCCGCTGCGCATTTCGCTGGTCGTGATCGGCGTCAACCTGGCGACCAACATCGTTCTCGTCCATCTGCTGGCGCAGGGCGGCCTGGCCCTGGGCACCTCGATCGCCGCGACCTTGAATGCGATCCTGCTGGGGCGCGCGCTCCGTGGCCGGCTTGGCGGGCTCGAGGGCAGGCAGATTCTGGCCACTGCCCGTCGCGCCGTCGTCGGTGTCGTTCCGATGGCGGTGGTGGTGGCCGGCGTCGCCTACTTGATCACGGGCGGCTCGGTGCAGGGCGGGCTGCGACCACTGGTAGCAGTCCTGGTAGCGATCACCCTCGCGATCGTTACCTACTTCGGGGTCGAGATCCTGCTGCGCAGCGAGGAAACCGGCGTTCTCCTCTCCGTCCTTCGGCGGGATCGCTCGCGCGTGTAGTGTGCTGACGTGGCGCTGATCCTTCCGGCGTACGCCAAGCTCAACCTGACGCTCGACGTCACGGGGCGTCGCCCCAATGGCTACCACGACATCGAT
>DASWBB010000072.1:0-1731 GCA_036390875.1 Candidatus Dormiibacterota bacterium | reverse complement strand
GCTTGCCATGAGCCTCCCACCACTGCGCCGCCTCCTCGGTGTCGAGCGGCTCGGAGTCGATGGTGGCGAAGGTCTGGTTCACGGCCCAGTTGTAGATCCCGACGATGGCGGCGAGGTCGTCGTGCGTCGCCGCCCTGACCGAAGCTGCCTTGGCTGCTTTTGGGCTCACTTGCAGATCATGCGCCCCGTGAGCTCGACCACGCTGATATTGTCCGCGGGCATGGCTGCAGAGCGCCGACCGATGATCCACACGCCGCTTCCCGGCCCCAGGGCCGCCGAATGGATCGCCCGAGACTCCAGGGCGATGTCGCCCAGCTTCACGCGCGCGTACCCGTTCGTGATGGATCGCGGCAGCGGCTGCTGGGTCACCGACGTCGACGGCAACCGTTTCCTCGACTTCACGGCGGGCATCGCCGTCGTCACCACCGGGCACTCGCATCCCCGCGTCGTCGCCGCCATCGAGGAGCAGGCCAAGCGGTTCCTCCACATGTCCGGCACGGATTTCTACTACCGCTCCGAGATCGAGCTGGCCGAACGCCTCGAGGCCAAGATCCTCCCGGGGACGCCGGCCAAGGTGTTCTTCACCAACTCGGGCGCCGAGGCCATCGAGGGCGCGATGAAGCTGGCCCGGTACGCCACCGGGCGGCCCAGCTACATCGCCTTCATCGGCGGATTCCACGGCCGGACGTTTGGCGCCCTCTCGCTCACGGCCTCCAAAGCAAGCCAGCGGCGCCGGTTCGCGCCGCTGCTGTCATCCGTGTTCCACGCACCCTTTCCGTCCGCCTCCCGCGGGGTGACGACCGACGAGACGATGGCGCGCCTGGAGGAGCTGTTCACCACCGTCGCGCCTCCGGAGAGCGTGGCCGCCGTTTTCGTCGAGCCGATCCAGGGCGAGGGCGGCTATCTCGTGCCCCCCGACGACTTCCTGCCTCGCCTGCGGGAGCTGACCGGCAAGCACGGCATTTTGCTCGTGGCGGACGAGGTGCAGTCGGGCATGGGCCGGACGGGGCACCTCCTGGCGGTCGAGCACTGGGACGTCGAGCCGGACATCGTGTGCCTCGCCAAGGGCATCGCGTCTGGGCTGCCGCTGGGCGCGTTCGTCGCGCGCGCTGAGCAGATGAGCTGGCCGCCCGGCTCGCACGGGAGCACGTTCGGGGGCAACCCGCTCGCGTGCACGGCGGGGCTGGTCACGCTGGACCTGCTCGAGGAAGGCCTCATGGAGAACGCGGCCAGGGTCGGCGCGCAGCTCCAGGACGGGCTGCGCGAGATCGCGGCCACCCATCGCGAGATCACCGACGTCCGCGGCCTCGGCCTGATGGTCGCGTTCGAGATGAAAACAGCGGACCAGGCGGCGGCGGTGGTCCAGTCAGCGTTCGAGCGTGGGCTCCTGCTCCTCACCGCAGGCTCGCGCGCCGTCCGCATCTGCCCGCCGCTGGTCATCGATTCGGATGAGGCCGCCACGGGCCTGGAGATCATCGAGGCGGCGCTGGGCTAGCCGTTTAGGGGCTCTCGCCAGCCATTCTTGCCCGAATGGCTGGGTGCAACGGTGGGTGTGGAACCATGCATGCCCGAATGGCGGGCGGTGAGGGCTTGGCGTACCTGCATCGCGACCAGATCCGGATTCCCGTATACGTCCGCCGCGATGAAACGGAGCACTTGGAGACCGGCGCCGATGAGGCCATTCTGGCGCCGGGTGTCTTCAACCAGCCGGTCACGGTGGTTGCCGCCGTC
>DASWBB010000071.1:0-2438 GCA_036390875.1 Candidatus Dormiibacterota bacterium | reverse complement strand
TGCTGCCGGTCGACCACCGCGATCTCTGAGGACCGGCCATCGGCGCGCTATCAGCCTGAGCGAGGCACATCTCCAGGCCGCGCGGAGGGACGCCAGACACACGCCCCGGCGTGACGCCGAGGGTGTCCTTCCACGCTTTTGTTCCAGCGGGCATCGCGGGGCCTGCGAGCCCGAAGGGTGACATTCCGCGTCCTGGTCGAGGGCGACCCCGACGTCGACGCGGCGCTCGCTCCCGCGGTGGGCTACTCGCCGCCGCCGAGGTCGCTAACGCCGATTTTCGCGTGAGGGGTTGGCGGGGCGGCTTGTTTGGTTGTGCCCGTTCGGGGGGCTCGAAACCTGTTGCTGCGCTGGGTTTTGGGTGCGAGGGGGCGTCGTCGGCGATGTCGAGTGGGGTCGGTCTCGGTGACTGGTTACTATCGGTCCTAGAAGTTCTTAGTGAATGATGGGCCGCTGAGAGCGCTCGCCGCGAGGGAGTGTCTGGCGCGGATGGCGCGGAACTTATGGCATGTCGCCGTCCTGGCTGAGGCTGGGTGAGCGTCTTCGCATGGTTCCGTCCGGTCGGTTAGCTGTACTATCGATATCGTCCAGTCAGCGAGATCGCCCCAACCTCGTTCCGGCGGTGACTTCTTCGCCCGGCCCGCCGACGCGACCCAGCGGCGGTATGAGGCGTTGCGCGCGTATCTGTTCGAGGGCCGGCCCGCGGCCGAGGTCGCAGAGGCGTTTGGTTATACGGTCGAGACGCTCAACTCGATGGTGCGCGACTTCCGCGCCGGGCGGCGCGAGTTCTTCGTCTCCTCGCGCCCAGGACCCAAGCGCGCGCCGGCCAAGGAGCGCGCGCACGGGCGGATCGTCGAGCTGCGCTCGGCCGGGCACTCGATCGACGAGATCGCACTGGTACTCGGTCGGGAGGGGATGGCCCTGAACCGCACCGGGATCGCTGAGGTGATCGCCGAGGAAGGGTTTGGTCGCCTGTGGCGCCGCCCCGAAGCGTTGCGCGGCGCGCCGCGGCGCGAGCAGCTGCCGCGCACTGGCGTGATCGACTTCGCGCTGTGGCCAGAGCGGGTGCTGACCAAGCACGCCGGGCTGCTGTTGTGCATCGGCGACCTGGTCGCGTTGGACCTACCGGCGATCGTGAAGGCGGCGGGGTATCCGGGCACGACCGTGATTCCGGCAGTGTCATCGATCCTGTCGCTGCTGGCGCTCAAGCTCGCGAACATCCGCCGCACCTCGCACGTCGAGGATCTCGCGACCGACCACGGCGCGGCGCTGTTCGCCGGGCTCTCCTCGCTGCCGAAAACGACCGCGCTGACGAGCTACTCCTACAAGCTCTCGCACGAGCGTCAGCACGCGTTCCTGCAAGCTTTGAACTCCGCGATGCTGCGCGCGGGGCTGATCGACGGCGCCGACTTCGATCTGGACTTCCACGCGATCATGCACTGGGGCGAGGACGCCGCGCTAGAGAAACACTACGTCCCGAGCCGCTCGCAGCGCACCCGCTCGGTGCTGACCTTCTTCGCCCAGGACGCCAGCACCCACAACCTCCTCTACGCCAACGCCGATATCTCCAAAGCGACCCAGTCCCGCGAGGTGATCTCATTCTGCGAGCACTGGCGAGCGCTCACCGGCTCAGACCCCGGCCTGCTCGTGTTCGACCAGAAACTCACCACCCAGGCCGTGCTCTCAGAGCTCAACCAGCGCGGTGTCACGTTCATGACGCTGCGGATGCGCTCCCCCGCCCTGATCCGCCACATCGACGCCCTCGACCCGAAAGCGTTCAGGACGGTACGGCTCGACCGCGACGGCAACTACCGCAAGCCCGAAGTCCTCGACGAAACCGTCCAGCTGTCGGATTACCCCCACCCGATCCGCCAACTGATCGTTCGCGGCCTCGGCCGCGAGAGCCCGACGGTGCTGATCACCAACCACGCCACCGCCACTCCCAAGTTCCTGATCGAACGCTACGCCCGCCGGATGACGATCGAGCAACGACTCGCTGAAGCGATCCGCTCCTTCCACCTCGACTCGCTGTCCTCCTCCGTGCCGCTCAACATCGACCTCGACGTCGTGCTCTCCGTCCTGGCCTCAGCGATCTGCGCCGCGCTACGTCAACGACTCCCCGGCTACCACACCGCCACCCCCGACACCCTCCAGCGACGATTCCTCCAAACCAGCGGCATCATCCTCAAAACCGACGACACGATCACCGTCCGCCTCGACCGCCGCGCCTACTCACCCGTCCTACGCAGCGCGAACCTCCCCGACACCACCGTGCCCTGGTGGGGCGGCCGCCGCCTCCACCTCGACTACGCCGAAAAGTAGGGTCGATCTCGCTGCGCGAAAATCGGCGCTAACGATCGACGTCCGGCGGCGCAGATCGACGACGACGGCTCGGGACGGTCTGACGTGCACGCGAACTCCCACCGCTCTCGGTCGGTTCG
>DASWBB010000070.1:0-2765 GCA_036390875.1 Candidatus Dormiibacterota bacterium | reverse complement strand
GATCCTGCCCGTCCACTCCGGGGGCGCCCTTGTTCTCCTTGACCTGCCGCCACGCCTCCCAAACCATCAGCTTGGGAATCAGAAACGGCTTGTCTTCGGGCTTTGGCATGTCTTCTCGCTTCCTCCCGAGGCCGACGCCCCGGTTGATCGAAACAACATTCCTGGTGAGCCGGCTCCTTCGCTCCACCCCCACCCCAGCGAGCAGGGACTTCTCAGCTAGTACGGGCCGGTCCGCCAGCGAGCATCGCAACTGGTACTCAATGCCTTTGGTTTCTGCCTCGGGCGCGCTCCCTCCCGCGACCTTTGGGGCCTACGACCCCGGTCGCCGTATCGACGCTCGCCTTCTCACGTTCCGTGCAAGAGCCGCAGACCAGGATCACGCCGCCTATACGCCGGGCACCGCCTGGCCAGGAACGTGGGCACCCGCCAAGCTGATCTCGAGGGAAATACCAGGCCCCCCGATTTCGATGCCATCTACAGTCAGTTTCGACGCCTCAACGACGACGCCCACCGGAATCTTCCCCGGCCAGGCGCTTCTGGAACGTCTTCCTGGTCCCCACCTGACCGGGTCAAGCCCAGCCTTTTCCCTGGACGCTCGCCACGACAGTCTTCAGCTAACGCAGCTCCAGGGCGGTTTGACGCCGACCCCCACAGGGCCGACGCCAGAGGGCCGGCGATCCTCCATCTCTCGCACAGCACCGCCTATGTCAGGGCCTTCTACACGGCTCCTCCTTCGGCGTTCGTGACGCACGGTACTGCTTGATCTTGCTGTGCTTGTAGTCGACGTGGATCGATGGGGTGACGTCGGCGGTGACGACGATGACTTTGGCGCTCTTCTGTCGAGCATCTTGCCGCTTGGCGGCGGTGGTGTTGTCGAGCCGACGGGGGACGTTGGTTCGTCGGGTTTTGCTCTGGTTGACGCGTGGGCGTTGGCAGAGTCTCTGTTGCCTGGGACGGCGCTCGCTCTGCTGCTCGTTGTGGTGTATCTGAGCCTTTGATAGAGCCGTCGACTTTTTCACACCAAGCCTGAGGGTGGTGGTGGGCCGTGGTGGTGGGTGTTGTTCGGGGCGTCGTCCGTGCCCAGTTCCGCTGGCGTCCGTGCCGGCGGGCGACCTCCTCGCGCAGCGAGCCTCCGTCCCGCAGAAGCAGGAGCGGGCGGCTGGCGAGGATGATCTCGGTGGCGGTCACTTCGATCGTCTCCGATTCTCCATGATGCGTTGGGCGTGCGCTCGCTTGAGTCCCGCGATGCGGGCGCGGCGAATGCCGGGGCCGCGACCGTGATGCTCGTCGTCGGGGGTGACGTAGCCGATCGCGGCGTGCAACCTGACCGTGTTGTACTGGCCGCGGATCCGGGCGAGTTCGGCGTCGAGCGCCGACGGGTTGGTGATGCTGGTCAGGTGCGGCCGGTCGCCCTTCAGATGGCTGAAGAAAGATTCGACGTGCGCCTGATCCGTGGGCGTCCCGGGTCGGCCGTGGTGCTGGGCGATCGCCATCAGCGCCATGAACTGGCGGGTGTCGATTGCTTTCATCTCCGATCCGTTGTCCGACCAGGCGACGAGGATCGGGTGGCCCTCGCCGTCACGGTCGGGTGGAAGCCCGTCGTCGCCGAGCAGTCCCTGGTCCTCGAGCGCCCGGGCGAACAGCAGCTGCACTTGTGTGTGGGTCTGTTCGCTGGTGAGCAGGTAGCCGATCCAGTATCTGGTGACGACGTCGACGATCGCGTAGGCGACTCGCTTGCAGCGGGTGAAGTGGGTTGCGTCCCAGATCCAGATCCTGTTCTTCTCCCACGGAACCTCTGGGAATGCAGGCAATACCGGGCGCGGTCGGACCGGCTCGCCGGGCAGCTCGACCCGATGCTTGAGCGCGACCCGCAGCAGCGTCGAGGGCGACACGTACACCTTTCCGATGTAGGAGCCGCGGTACGCGAGCTTGCGATGCGAGCGGTCAACCTGACCCCATTCTTCGATCAGATCGAGGACCGCCTGCTCCTCCCAGGGCAGGATCCGGTGCACCGGGTTGCCGATCGGCGGACGGTCATCGAGCGAGCCCGTCTCTGCCAGCCTGGCCCGCCAGCGGTGCATGCGCACATCCTCGATCTGCAGCACCTGGCACGCCCGCGTGTGCGCCCAACCCGCCGACACCGCGCCGTCAACGAGGCCCAACAGCTCGAGCTTGGTCTGCGCGCTCACCCGCGCGGGGACCGGGCCGAAAAGCCCGAGCGTTGCCTTCCCCGGTGCAACGACAGCTCCACCGCCAGCTCCTTGAGAGCCTCCGACAGCCGATCGTTCTCCGCAAGCGCCGCCTCGAGCTCGACCTGCTCCGGGGAGGGCATCCGCCCCGGCTTCGACGCGGCGAACGCCGCCAGCGCCGCGTCCTTGGCCAGCTGTCTGATTCGGATCACCGTCGACACGTCGACGTTCCACTTCCGGGCCGTGTCTGCCTGCGAGAGTTGCTGCGAGGTGACCTCCAGGAACACCTCCCACTTCTCCTCCGGCGTCAGCTGCCGGCGCGCTCGCCGCTTGCCGTTCTCCATCATCTCGTCCTCCTGGTCCGTGGCCCGAACAGCCTCCCAGGATTGGTGTGAAAAACAGGGCCAGCTCTATCGCAAGGTCAGACGCAGACCAGGGTGCGAAACCGTGACGGCGTGGGGCGACGGCCGCGCAAGCGCACGCGGCGGTCGAAGATAAGGCTGGCCTTGTCGGGGCGGCCGAGGTCGAGGTTCTCGCGGATCAGTTGCTCGAAGAAGACGCGGCCTGAGTGGGGGC
>DASWBB010000069.1:0-33356 GCA_036390875.1 Candidatus Dormiibacterota bacterium | reverse complement strand
GCGGTGCCGTTGGTCTACTACTTGATTGAAGGCAGCGTCAGCGAGTGTTCGGGCGCCGGTGCCACCTTTCGGTGCGTCGAGGTCACTTATGCGTCGTCGTGGGACGCGGGCGCTTGGACTTTGGTGAGCGCTGTGGTTCTTTTGACGCTGGCGCCCGGCCTTTCGGCCTGGCTGCGGAACGCGCTGCCCTCCGTTCTGGTGGCGATCGCATTGCCGGTGTTGTTTGTGATCTACCCGGTATTCCTCTGGTCGTGGGTGCCCGCGTGGGCGTTCGTCCTTGCGGCGGCCATCGCCGGCCCGCCTTCGCGCGAGGCAAGCGCGAAAGGGACGGCAGACCTAAAGGTCCAGTGATATGAAGTGGCTCTTCGGCGACAAGGACAAGAAGAAGCCGGCGAGTCGAGCGGCCCTTGATCAGCTGACCCTTCAACAGCTGGCTCAAGCGGGTGGGAATCTCGAGAAACCTACAGAGGTCGTCAACTACCTCTATCTACCCACCGAGGAGCTGGCACAACGAGCCGGCGCCGAGCTGCGGCAAGCCGGTTACACGGTGGAGGTCCGCCCCGCGGCGACGGGATCCAACTGGCTCGCGCTGGCGAGAATCGATCTCGTGCCTGGCGCCCAGAACATCCAGTTGCTTCGAGATCGATTCGAAGCCCTGGCTGCCAGGTCAGGCGGGGAATATGACGGCTGGGAGGCCGCTGTCACCAAGTAGGGCACCTGATAATTGAGCCATGCCTGACCCCAAAACGACCCGTTCGGCCCGCCTGGCCGACCAGTTCGAGGCGGCGCAGGAAAGCTTCATCCGCCTGGTCGAGTCGCTCACGGTCGAGCACTGGCGCACGAAGGGAAAGAACACGCCCGAGCTGCGTATCAATGATGAGGACGAAAGCCGGCCGGTGGGCGTTATCGCCCACCACGTGGCGGTGAATCAAGACTGGATCATGAACCGGATCAAGGCGATCATCGAGGACAAGCCGACGCCGCCGGTCGATATCAAAGCGATCAATGCGCAGCACGCCAACGAGCACGCTCACGCCACGAGGGCAGAGGTTCTAGCCTTACTGCGGGATAGCAAGCCGCGGATCGCCAAGGACCTACGAGCAATCCCGGACCACCTCCTCGACAAGGAGCGCCAGTTTCCGACGGGCACGATGACGGTGCAGCAACGCATCGAGAGGGTGCTGATCGGGCACATGAAGTCGCACCAGGCCACGATCGAGGCCACGATCGCCTAGTCCGCGCTGGGCGCGCCTCCAATTCAGTCTCAGTGCTTCTGCAGGAACGCCAGAGTTTTCTCGTTGAAATCCTTGACGTTTTCGTAGATCGGGGCGTGCGCGCAGTCCTCGAAGACCAGCAACTCTGAGCCCTTGATCTGCCCATGGAGCGCGTCGGCGAAGCGCGTGGACGTGACCATGTCGAAGCGGCCGAACGTGATCTGGGTCGGGGCCTTGATGCGGCCGAGAGCAGAGGAGGCGTCGTGGTTGATGACGGCATCCGACGCCCGCATGAAAGCATCGAGCGGCTGGGCAGGACGGCTGCGCACGAAGTCGGCGAGGGATTTGATGTAATCGGGCTTGGACGCGTAGAGCTCCGGCGTGAAGCACCACGGGAATATGCCGGTGATGATCATCTCGGGGACGCTGTCGAGCCCCTTCGCGATCACGCGCCAACCTTCGACCGCAGCCTTGAGAAATGGATCCGACTTCGGCCAGGAGCTGTGGAGTGAGAGCGACTTGACCTTCTCGGGATGCTTGGCCGCGAGCTGCATGCCCACCGCCGCGCCGAGCGACAGCCCCGAAATGTGCGCCCGTTCGACGCCGATCGCCTGCATGAACGCCGCGATGTCGTCGGCGAACAGCTCGGTCGAGTAGGGGCTGTCCGGTTTGTCCGACAGCCCGGCGCCTCTGAGGTCGACAGAGATGCACGTGAAGTGCTTGGAGTAGTCGCCGACCTGAAACGCGTAGCAGGCCTGGTCAGCAGCCAGGTAAGGAATCAGGACCATTGGCTCGCCCTGTCCGGTGGTCTCGTAGTAGAGGTTCACGTTGTTGGCGCGAACTGTCGGCATGGCGCAGCCCTCCCAATCCCTGAGTCACCTGAAGCGTGGCATCATCTTGGGCTTGCCCGAGCTCCAGAGCAACAGGGAGCCTGGAATCGGGTCGCCAGGCGGGCGGGGTCAGGCCGAGCGGCTCAACAGCTCCCGCACGATCTCGGCCTCATGTGTCAGCGACGCGAAATGGCCCTCGTTGTGCCAGACCCGCAGGTCAACGCTTTTCAAACCGGCTGCGGCTCGCTTCGCGGCCGAAAGCGGCGCGTTCTTGTCGTTGTCGCCGTGCCACCATGTGACGGTCGATCGGATCTGTTTCGTGTCGAAGTCCCAGGGCCGGTGGAGGGCCATCGACTCGTCGGTCCAGCCCTCGGCGCCCTGCCGCAGCGCTTCCGCGGTGTTGGCCCGGCTGACCTTCTGCCAGGCAGGGTCCGCCATGATCGCGCGGTCCTCCGGCGGCGCGTCCGAGAGGACGCCGGCCATGCCTTCATCCCCCAAAAGGCGCACGCGAACCTGGGCCAGCAGCTCGTGCAGCGCATCCCATCCGCGCTCGGCGGCCGCATAGCCCGCGGCGTTGACTCCGACCAGGTTCTTGACCTCATCCGGTTCTAGCGGCGACGCGCCCACGATCACGGAGGCGGCCGTGATTCGGCCCGGGTGCCTCGCCGCCACCGCCAGGGCATGAGGACCGCCGCCGCTCGTGCCCATCACCGGCACACGATCGAGCTTGTGATGGTCGAGAAGGACCGCAAGGTCGTCGGCGATGTCGGCCACCCCACGCCCCGGCAGCCGCGTCGATCCGCCATAACCCGGCCGGTCGGCCATCAGGTAGCGGACGCCGAGGCCATGCAGGACGGCCGGATCCGGGTGCCGGTAGAGCCTTGACCCCGGCGTGCCCTGCAGTCGCAGGACCGGCGTGCCACCCGGTTCGCCCCACCAGCGCCAGGCCACGGTGCGGCCGCCGCGTCGTTGGATCTCACCGTCTTCGTACATCAGGCCGTCTTCTGTCAGAGGCACGGGATCAGCCTAAACATCAGGCGCGTCTACCAGCTGTCGAAGCCGGTCGGAGAGCTCCAGAACCGCAACACGTTCTTGCTTAGTTGAGTCGCGCTGGCGGATGGTCACCGCCTTGTCGTTGAGCGTGTCGAAGTCGATCGTGACGCAGAACGGGGTGCCGATCTCGTCCTGGCGCCGATAGCGCCGGCCGATGTTGCCCCCCGTCTGGTCGTACTCCACACGGAACTGCCCCTGCAGCGATGACTGCACCTCGCGCGCGACCTTGATCAGGTCTTCTTTCTTGGAGAGCGGCACCACCGCCACCTGCACCGGCGCCACGTTCGGGTGCAGGTGGAGCACCACGCGCGGTTCGTTGTTGACCACGTCCTCGTCGTACGCGTCCACCAGCAGCGTGATGAAGATTCGCTCCACGCTCACCGCCGGCTCGATCACCCAGGGTAGGTAGCGTTCATTCGTCTCGGGGTCCAGATAGGTCAGGTCCACCTTGGAATGCTCCTGGTGGACGCGCAGGTCGAAGTCGGTGCGGTCCGCCACCCCCTCGAGCTCCCCCCACCCGAACGGAAACTCGTACTCGATGTCGGTCGTCTGCTTCGAGTAATGCGACAGCGATTCCTGCGGGTGGTCGTAGTACCGGAGGCGATCTTTGCTGAGCCCGAGGTCCTCCACATACCAGCGCAACCGCTCCTCGCGCCAGTAGTGGAACCACTGGTCGTCCTCGTTCGGCTTCACGAAATACTCCATCTCCATCAGTTCGAACTCGCGCACGCGAAAGACGAAGTTGCCCGGCGTGATCTCGTTGCGAAACGCCTTCCCCTGCTGGGCGATACCGAACGGAACCCTCACCCGCGTCGAGTTGATGACGTTTTTGAAATCGACGAACATGCCCTGCGCGGTCTCCGGCCTGAGGTAGACCTCCGACGACGTGTCCTCCACTGGGCCAACGTGGGTCTTGAACATCAGGTTGAACATGCGCGGCTCGTCCAGCGGCCCTCCACACTCGGGGCACCTGTCGCCCTTGACGTGGTCAGCGCGCCACCGTTTCTTGCACGTGCCCAGGCACTGGCGGAGCGGATCGACGAAGTTGGTGAGGTGGCCGGAGGCGGCCCACACCGACGAGGGCATGATCAGGGTGGATTCCAGGCCCACCACATCGTCCCGCAGCTCCACCATGTGGCGCCACCACAGGTCGCGGATCGCCCGCTTCATGGCGACCCCGTAGGGTCCGTAGTCGTAGAAGCCCGAAACCCCGCCGTAGATCTCGCTCGACGGGAAGATGAAGCCGCGCCGCTTCGCGAGCGCGACGACCTTTTCCATCAGCTGGTCCCGAGAGACGGTCAAGACGACTAGGTCTCTTGCAGGACTGAGAGGATGTTGCCGGCCGGATCCTTGAACCAGGCGATGTCGGGGCCGCCGCCCGTGGTGGCGCCACGGGCGATGCCTCTCGCGTCGGTCAGCTTCCCGTAGTGCTCGAACTTGACGCCCGCGGCAGTCAGCTGATCCACGGCTCGGTCGATGTCGTCGACCGGAAAGTTGAGGATCGTGTACGTCGCGGGAATATGGTCGGGCTTGGAGTACACGAAGGTGGGATTTCCTCCCGCGACCTTCAGTCGCAGACCCTGACCCCCTTGCTCCACCTCGATCCCAAGGGTCTCGCCGTAGAACTTCTTGGCGGCGGCCAGGTCGTTGACCGCAAACCCGCTGAACGCTCTGGTGTCTTTGAACATCTCAAACCCCCCTCATCTGGTGAAGGAAATGTAGCGATTTCAGGCGCCGGTCCAGGTGGTGCTCGAGCTGCACCGTCAGCACCCTCTCGACCGCATCCATCAGCTCTCCGTCCAGCTTCAGGCGCCGATATGTCGCCAGGTCGCCGCTCGCCATCAAACGCAGCACCTTGATCGCGGCGAGGGGGACTACAGGGGGTGAAGCCAGCGGCGCCGCGCAGTCGTCACACAGAAACCCGCCCGCCGTCGCGCTGAACACCGCCGGTTTCGCCGGCAGCGTCTTTCCACACGAAGCGCACTCCATCAGCTGCGGCGCGTACCCGAGCAGGTCGAGGGCGGCCATCAAGAAGTACGCCGATGCACGGCGCGGATCGGTCTCGCGCGCCAGCTCGTCGAGCGCCATCACGGTGAGCTCGTAGACGCCATCGACCGGATGCCGGTCTTCGCACACCCGCTCAGCCAGCTCCGCGATCAACGCCGCATGGGACATGCGCTCGACGTCACTCGCGATGCGCTCGCCCGGCATCCTCTGCACCTGCGCCACGACGTCAAGCTCGCCACGGCCCTTGGCCAGCAGAACGTCCACGTGTCCGTACAGCTCGAGCGACGGGCCCAGCTTGCTCTCAGGGCGGCGAACTCCTTTGGCGATCGCCCCCACCTTGCCATGCGTGCGCGTCAGCAGCGTGAAGATGCGGTCCGCCTCGCCGTAGTCGAGCTTGCGGAGCACGACCGCATGGTCACGATATGTGGCCAGTCGGTTCCTCCATATGGCTCGTATCCTGCGCGTCCGGGCGGCCGTCGGCCTGCGAGGGATGCGCGAAGCCCGACGCTGCGAGCGCTTCCTCCGGCCACTGCTGGTCGGATTTCAAGCGCACGGTCTCGATCCGGCGGCCCTTGACCTTCTCCACCGTCCACAGCGCCCGCCCGCCTCGAAACGAATCGCCGGACGCCGCGATCTTGCCCAGCATCGCGTGCACGTACCCGCCCACCGAGTCGTAGTCGCCGGATTCCTCGATCGCCAGGCCCAGTCGTGAGTTGAGCTCCTCGAGAGGAAAACCGGCATCGACGCGGGCCTCGTGGTCGTTGAGGATCGTCAGCAGGTCCTCTTCTCCGGAGTCGTACTCGTCGCGGATCTCGCCCACGATCTCTTCGAGCAGGTCCTCCATGGAGACGAGGCCGGCGGTGCCGCCGTACTCGTCGACCACGATCATCATGTGGACCTTCTCGGTCCGCATTTCGAGCAGCAGCTCGTCCACCTTCTTCTGCTCGGGCGTGAACCTGATCGGGCGCAGGATCTTGTCGATGTCGAACTTCTGGGCGCTGCTGAGCGTGTAGTAGAGCAGCAGGTCCTTGGCGTGAAGCAGGCCCACGATGTGGTCGAGGTCCTCTTCGTAAACCGGCATCCGAGTGTGCCGGTGCTCCTTGAAGACCTTGACGATCTCCTTCAGGGTCGACGTCTTCTCAATGGCCACGATGTCAGTACGCGGGATCATGATCTCGCGCACGGTCTTGTCGCCGATCTCGATGATCCCGTGGATCATCTGGTGCTCCTGCTCCTCGATCACGCCTGCTTCCTCCGAGACGTGCAGAAGGGTCAGCAGCTCTTCTTCGGTGAGGAACGGGGCCCGCGCAGCACGGCCGCCGGTGAGGGTACGCGAGATGATCGTGACCGCCCACAGGATCGGGCCGAGGAAGCTCGCCAGCCGATCGACCGGGCCCGCTGTAGCCAGGGCCACGCGCTCCGCGTAGCGGATGGCGAGGGTCTTCGGCGTGACCTCGGCGGCGATCAGGAGCACGACCGACAGCACGAAGGACACCACCAGCGCGAGCCACAACCGCCACCCGCCTGGAATCCCCCAGCTCGTGAACAAAGCATCGGTGAGCAGCGTGGTGGAGGTCGAGGCCACGATGAGGGCGAGAGTGTTCGTGAAGAGGACCGTGGAGAGGTAGCGGTTCGGGTCAGATCGCAGCTTCTGCAGGATGGCCGCGGATTTGCTCCCCTGCTCGGCCAGGAAGCGCACGCGCAGCCGTCCGACCGAGGTGAGCGCGGTCTCGGTGCCGGCTGCCAGCGCGGCGGCCATGAAGCAGACGACCAAGACGATGACTTCGATCCATTCCTGTGCGTTCATCGGGAAGGACTAACTGAAGAGCTCGCTGACGCTCCGGTTCTCGTGTACCCGGATGATCGCCTCGGCGAGCAAAGGCGCAACCGAAAGGACCGTGACGAGCTCAGGGTCGAACTTCTCAGGGGCGATCGGCACCGAATCGGTGACGATGACCTGTTCGACATTCGCCCTTTTCAGGCGCTCCACCGCATCCCCCGTCAGCACCGGGTGGGTGGCCGCGATGAGCACGCGTCGTGCACCCTGTTTGTGGAGCGCCTGCGCCAGCTTCGAGATGGTGCCGCCGGTGGTGATGATGTCTTCGACCACCACGCAGTCACGGCCCTTCACGTCACCTGAAACCGCGATCACCTCCACCTCGTCATCGCCCGAGCGCCGCTTGTAGCCGAACGCGATGGGCGCCTGGAGCTGATTGGCGACCGCTTCGGCTCGGCGCCCTCCACCCGCGTCGGGGGCGACCACCGTGAGGTGCTGGAGGTTCAGCGTGAGCAGGTAGTCGGCGATGATTCGATGGGGCGAGAGGTGGTCGGTCGGCACGTCGAAGAAGCCTTCGATGGCCTCGGCATGGAGGTCGAGCAGCAGCAGCCGGTCGGCGCCGGCAAGGGTGATGAAGTTGGCGACCAGCTTGGCGGAAATGGGTTCGCGGGGCTGGGTCTTGCGCTCCTTGCGCGCGTAGCCGTAGTACGGGATGACGGCGGTCACCCTTCCGGCCGAGGCGCGTCGCAGCGCGTCGAGGATGATGAACAGCTCCATCAGGTGCTCGTTCACGGGGGGTGACGTGGGCTGGATCACGAACACGTCATGACCGCGCATCGAGTCTTCGATCTTGACGTTGATCTCGCCGTCGGGGAAGCGGCGCAGGCGGGGGTCGGTGAGCGGGACGTCGAGCTTGGTCGAGATGAGCTGGGCCAGCCCGGGGTTGGCGCTGCCCGCGATCAGCTTGAGCGCGCCCCACGGCGAGGCCTCCTCGCCTGTGAACTCGACTGCGGTGGTCAATCTGCCGATCAATCCTTGTCCTCAACGACCCTCTCCCCTTCCGGGAGAGGCGGTTTCTTGCGTATCACCCTAGCTGGAACCCCGACCGCTGTGGCGCCGTCGGGGACGTCTTTGGTGACGACCGAGCCGGCCCCGGTGCGAGCTCCTCGACCAAGTTTGACGGGAGCCACGAGCATCGTGTCCACCCCGACGAAGGCGCCGTCGCCGATTTCGGTGCGGTTCTTGTGGACGCCATCGAAGTTGGCCGTGATCGTACCTGCGCCGATGTTGGCGTCTTCGCCGAGGTCGGTGTCGCCGAGATACGAGACGTGCGGCACCTTGCTGTTTCGTCCCACACTGGTCCTCACCAGCTCGGCGAAGCTGCCGATGTGGACGTCTTCGGCGATCTCGGTGCCCGGCCGGATCTTCACGAAAGGGCCACAGTCGGAGCGATCGCCGATCTTCGCGTCCTCTATGTGCGCGTGCGGGCCGATGCGGCATTCCTGCCCGATGTGAGTGTCGCCCTTGATGACCGAGAACGGTTCCACGGTCGTGTCCTGGCCGATCGTCACGCTCGCGTCGATGAATGTGGAGTCAGGGTCGACGATGGTGACACCTGCTTCCATCAATTGCTCCAGGATTCGCCTTTGGAGGATGCCGGTGGCGGTGGCCAGGCGGACGCGGTCCTTGACGCCCATCGCTTCGTTGGGATCCGCGAGCTCCACGATGTTGACCGGCTGTAGGTGGAGGAAGACATCGGTGAGGTAGTACTCACCGGCCTTGTTGTCGTTTGAAATGCGCGCGAGCGCGTCCTGAAGGCGGCGGCCATCGAAGCAGTAGATGCCCACGTTGAACTCGTGCACTGTTTGCCGCAACTCGTCGCTGGCGTCCTTTCGCTCCACGATCTTCTCGAAGTCTCCGTTTTGGGCGCGCACGATGCGGCCGTCGTCGCGTCTTTTGTCCTCGACGCTGGCGAGCGTGGCCGGCCGCTTGGCATTTCGGTGCGAATCGACGACGCGCCGGACGGTGTCTGCTGTCAGCAGCGGTGAATCGCCGTTGACGACGAGTACCTCGCCTTTGAGGCCTTCGACCTGCTGCAGCGCGTGGGCGGTGCCCCGCGGGTCGCGCTGGAAGACCACCTCCACCTTCCCGTCGAGGTGCGCGGCCACCTCGGCGTGATGGGGGTTTACGACCACCTTGATGTGGTCCGCGCCGGCTCCATGCACGGCGTCGATGACCCAATCGATCATCGGGCGGCCGCACAGCACATGCAGGACCTTGGGAGTCCGCGACCGCATGCGGGTGCCGTGACCGGCGGCCAGAATGACGGCCGTTAGCGATGAGCTCAAATTTTCGCCCTTGCGGGCTGCCCGGAATTATACGGGTGGGTAGCAATGAGCCCGCCGCGCGGCTCGTTAGGCTTCCTGGATGAGAAGGCTGAATTGCCTCGCGGCCTTGGCCGTGTTCGTGACCGCCTGCGGCTCGGCCCCGACCGCGGCCAGCTCGCCCATTCCCACGCCCACGGCGACGATCGCGACCGCCGGCCCAGGCCCCACGCCGAGCCCCTCAGCCACTCCGAGTACAGCCCCGCAGCCCACGCCGGCTCCGCAGGTCACGTGCCACGGCGGCGCCGCCGCGGGGCCGATGTTTCTGATGAGCTCATCGTGGACCCCCGTGCAGGTGCTTTATGACGTGACCGATCCGACCCATCCCCGGCTGCTCTGCAAGATTGCCAACACCTCGGCGCACCTGTTCACCCAGGACACGTTCGAGTACCTGAAGCCCGTTTCGGCGACCGAAACGGATGTGATCCTCCATTCGCTCGGGAGCGGCAACGAAAGCCACTCGGGCAAATTCCCGTTCTACGCGACGTCCGGCTCGTGGCTGGCGGACCAGACCGTGATGGCGTACACGATGCCCCTGCCGCCGGACAACGCCAACTATCCCACTGGCGCCATGCAGGTCTGGCTGTACGCGCAGCGACAGAACGCGCTCCTGTACACCTATCGGACCGGGATCGGTGACTGCATCTGCCGCTTCGGCCTGCCACCGCAGGTCCTGGCGGTGTCCCCCGACGGCCAGTACGTGGTCGCGGGCTGGATGGCCGGCAAAGGCTCGGAGCCCCTCGCGGTCTATCGGGTTTCGGACCGGACCAGGATGACCTCGTTCGACCCGAGCGTGATGGGGGCGTTCTGGGGCCGAAGCGGGCACCGCCTGTTTCTGACCAGCTTCGCCCCCACCGCCGCGCAATCGTGGACGCCTGAGGCAGGCGTTTCCAACCTGGCCGCTGCCGCAGCCTGGTCTTACCTGCCGGGCCTGTCGCCGGACGGAAGCCTGGTCGCCTACACGGCGTACGTCGACCCGAACAACCAGGTCGATCCCCGCATCTACGCATACGACCTGAAAGCCGGAGCCACTCGATTGCTGGTCGACCAGCCTCGAACCCAGGCCATCGTTGTGAAGGATGGTTGGGTCTGGTCGCTCGACGAGCGTCCATGCTTGCCCGCCGACCAGTGCGCGGGGGCGACCATGCCCACCGGCAGGGTGTACGCGATGGACCTGTCCACGGGGGCGGAGCGGGAGATCACCTGGGGTTTCGGCGACGACCCTCACGGGCAGGCAGGCAGCTACGGCTGGGGAGTATTCGCCCCTGGGGAGTTCTGGCCCGCCACCTGATCGATTCGCGCCGCATCAAGTAGCCCACGGCTGGGGAATACTGTGTTGCTGTGAGCGAGATGGCGGCGGTGAACCTGGAGGGCATCGTGCCTTCGCACCTGCCTGTGCTGCCGCTCAAGTCCACGGTCGTCTTCCCGCGGATCTTCATTCCCCTGTCGGTCGGGCGGCGCCGCTCCTTGCAGCTGCTCGACGACCTTCCGGGCGCGGAGCGCCACATCGCGGTGGCCACGCAGCTGGACGAGACGGCGGAGGAGGTCGGGTTCAAGGATCTCCACCATGTCGGAGCGATGGTGCGGGTGCAGCACATGCTCAAGCTGCCCGATGGCACCGTCCAGCTCGCAGTCCTTGGGCTGCGCCGGATCAAGCTCCTGTCAGCGACGTCTGAGGAGCCGTACCTCACCTGTCGGGTGGAGATGCTGCCCGAGACGCCCGATTCGCTTTCGCCGATCGAGCGCGAGGCTTTGCTGCGGCGCGCGATCTCGTCGTTCCAGCAGCTCGTCACGCTGTCGCCACATCTGCCGGCTGAGCTGGCGAGCGCCGCCGGCGCGATCGACGATCCCATGCACCTCGCCTACTACATCGCCAACCACATCCGCCTGACCACCGAGCAGCGGCAGGAGATCCTCGAGATGGATTCGGTCCAGCAGAAGCTCGAGCGCCTGCTCGGAAACCTCGCCCACGAGCTGGAGGTGCTGGAGCTCGGACGAAAGATCCAGTCACAGGCCGAGGAGCAGATGGGCAAGGCGCAGCGCGAATACTTTCTGCGCGAGCAGCTGAAAGCGATCCAGCGCGAGCTGGGCGAGCTGGACAGCGAGCACGGAGAGCTCGCGGAGCTGCGCGAGCGGATCGAGAAGGCCGGGCTGACGCCGGAGGCGAAGCGCGAGGCCGACCGTGAGCTCGCCCGGCTCGAGCGGATTCCATCGGCGTCACCGGAGTCGTCGGTGATCCGTACCTATCTGGAGCTGATCGTCTCTTTGCCGTGGAACACCTCGACCGGTGGCGAGGTCGACGTCGCCAAGGCGCGCGAGATCCTCGACGCCGATCACTACGACCTCGACAAGGTCAAGCAGCGCATCGTCGAGCACCTCGCTGTGCGGCGCCTGAAGCAGGTGCGAGGGCTGACCGAGCGCGGCCGCGAGCCGATTCTGTGCTTCGTCGGCCCCCCTGGAGTCGGCAAGACTTCACTCGGGCACTCGATCGCTCGTGCCATGGGCCGCAAGTTCGCGCGCGCTTCGCTGGGCGGCGTTCACGATGAGGCCGAGATTCGCGGCCACCGCCGCACCTACATCGGCGCGATGCCCGGGCGCATCCTCCAGGCGATCCGCCGCGCCGAGTCGAACGACCCGGTGTTCATGCTGGACGAGGTCGACAAGATCGGCTCAGACTGGCGAGGCGATCCGTCCTCCGCTTTGCTCGAGGTGCTCGACCCCGAGCAGAACAAGGACTTTCGCGACAACTACCTCGACGTGCCCTTCGACCTTTCGAAGGTCATGTTCATCACCACCGCCAACTCGCTCGAGACGATTCCCGCCGCCCTTCGCGACCGGATGGAAGTGCTTCATCTCTCGGGCTACACCGAGGATGAGAAGGTCCAGATCGCCGAACGGTTCCTGGTCCCGAAGCAGCTCGCCGCGCACGGATTGCGTGTTGGTGAGGTCGGGATGGCCGAAGACGCCATCCGGTTGATCATCCGCCAATACACGCGCGAGGCGGGCGTGCGCAACCTGGAGCGCGACATCGCCTCGGTGATGCGGCGCGCGGTGGCGGAGATCGCTGTGGGCAAGCGCCCGCGCAAGGCGGCGGATGTGAAGCGGGTGCGCGCAGCATTGGGCAAGCGTCGGTTCCATGACGATGTCCGCGAGCGCATCGACCGTCCGGGTGTGGCGACCGGGCTCGTGTGGACGCCCACCGGGGGCGAGATCGTGTTCGTGGAGGCGGCGCTGACTCCCGGCAAGGGCGAGCTGCGCCTGACAGGACAGCTGGGGGACGTGATGAAGGAGTCAGCCTCGGCGGCGCTCTCGTACCTGAAGGACCGCGCGGTGGTGCTCGGCATCGATCCTTCGCTGTTCGAGAAGAACGACATCCACGTGCACGTGCCCGCGGGCGCGCAGCCGAAGGAGGGCCCATCCGCGGGCGTGACCGTGCTGACCGCGATGGCCTCGATCCTGACCGGCCGTCCCGCGCGCGACGACGTGGCGATGACGGGCGAGATCACGCTGCGGGGCAAGGTGCTGCCTATCGGCGGGGTCAAGGAGAAGGTTTTGGGCGCGCATCGGGCGGGCATCCGTCGGGTGCTGCTGCCGGCGCACAACGAGGCGGATCTCGACGACATTCCGGCGGATCTGCGCAGGGAGATGCAGCTGGTGCTCGTGGAGTCGATCGACCAGGTGCTGCGTGAGGCGCTGACGCCAGCGCGGAGAGCGGCTAAGCCGGCGGCGGCCGAGCCCGCCGCTACGAATCGGTCGAACGGGGCGAGCAAGCCGGGCATCGGGAATCGTGTGCGGGCGACGCGTCGGGTCGTGAAGCCTTCTAAGCGCCCTTAACGGGTAAGTGCGACTCCCCACCCGGCGAGCTCGCTTTGCGAGCTGGCCGACCTCCCCGCAAGCGGGGAGGTGAGGCTCGGGCCAGGATTTTTTCGTGCGCGGCGATTTCGGCGGCATCGTCCAGCGGCGCGAGCTCCGTTATGCCGCGCCGCGCGAGCGCGCTCCTTACGAGATGGTCGGCCAGGTGCGGGTTCTTGGGCAGCAGCGAGCCATGCAGGTAGGTACCCAGGATGCCGCCCTGGATGCAGCCCTCGGTGTGGTCTTCGCCATTGTTGCCAAAGCCCATGCGCACGCGTCCGAGGGGCCTGGCCTTCGGCCCGAGGTACGTGCGGCCGCTGTGATTCTCGAAACCGACCAGGGTCGTGGGCTGGAGGTCGGGCAAGTCTGCGTCCACGACCACGTCGCCGATGAAGCGGCGCTTGCCGGCTTCGGTGCGCACGTCGATCAGTCCGATGCCCGGGAACCGCGCGCCCTCGCCGGTCTGGTAGTAGTGACCGAGCAGCTGGTAGCCACCACAGACGGCGAGGACGCTTGCGCCGGCGGCCACCGCGCTTTCGAGTGGGGCCTGTTTGGTCTCGAGGAGATCGTCGTACACGAGCGCCTGCTCGCGGTCCTGGCCGCCGCCAAAGAAGAAGACATCGACGTCTTCCATGCCTTTGTCGGTGCCACGTCCCAGCTCGATGAGCCGCGCGTCGAAATCGCGCCATTCGGCGCGCTTGAGCAAGGTGAGGATGTTGCCGCGGTCCCCGTAGATGTTCATGAGGTCGGGGTACAGCCAACCGACGGTGAAAGTTTTCATCGCCAATTCTTTACGTCTCCCAGTAGGGCTTGGCCCAGCCGCGGCGGACGAGCTCGGCGCGGAGGTCGAGCATCGCGGTGTAGGTGCAGAGCAGGTGCGCGGTCTCGCCTTCAGGCGTGGCTTTGATGAGCGCATCGAGCGCCGCCGCGGGGTCGGGCTCGGGCGGTTTCGCATCCACACCCGCGTACTTGAGACGGACGGCCAGGTCATAGGCTCGGTTGCCCGCGGGCACGACAACCTGCGCGCGCCCGCGCAAGCGCTCGAAATCGACATCCCAGATCCAGGAAACGTCGGTGCCGTCGGCTCGACGGTCGTTCAGGGCGATCAAGAAATTGCGGCCGCCGGCGAGGTCGACCGCGGTTCGCAGGGTCTCGTTGAATCCGGCCGGATTCTTGGAAAGGACGAGATTGAGTACCCGGCCCATCGCCTCGAGGCGCTCCTGCCGTCCGAAGGCGGCGCGAACGGTACGGAGCCGGTCGGCGATGAATGCAGGGTCGAGGCCGAGCGCCTCGCCGGCCGCGAATGCGGCCAGTGCGTTGTAGCAGTTGTAGAGGCCGCCGAGTGGCAGCTCGATGCGCACGCCGCCTACGCCCATCGCCAGGCTTTCGAACCCATCCAGGTCGATGTGCGTCGCGGCCAGCAGTGGCGCAGGTCGAGCGAAATCTCCATTGGGACAGCGATATACGCCGTCGTGGCCGACGTATACGGCGTCGAACAAAAGGCTCGCGCCGCAACGGGGGCATGTCCTGGCGTCAGCGGCATGGGGCAGCTCGCTCATCGCGACCGAGGGGTCGTCGAGCCCGAACCAGAGCGGCGGCCGCTCGAGGTTCAGGCCGATCTCGGCGACACGTGGATCGTCGGCGTTCAGCACGGCGCGGCTCTTGTCGGGGAGGCGTTTGAGCGCCACCTCGATCCTCTTCGCGATCGACTCCAGTTCGCCGTACCGGTCGAGCTGGTCGCGAAAGAGGTTGAGGACGATCGCAGCACGCGGCTGGATCTCGTCGATGGCGCGCCCGAGGCTGGCTTCGTCGATCTCGAATACGCCCCAATCAACTTTCAGCTTGCCGTTGGCGCCGGCTCTTTCCAGCGCCGCCGCGGTGGCGCCGAAGATCAGGTTGGCGCCGGCGCGATTGGACACCACCGTGTAGCCGGCGCCTTCGAGCAGCCAGCTGATCAAGCGCGCGGTCGTGGTCTTGCCGTTCGTTCCGGTGATGACGATGGCGCCGTGCTTGAGGTCGCGCGACAGCTTGCGCAGCACGTCGGGGTCGATGGCGCGGGCCACGTCTCCAGGCAGGGTCGTGCCGCCGCCGAGACGGCTGATCCTGGAGAGCGCGCCGGTGGCCTTGCCGGCCCACACTGCGGCGGTGCGCCGCATCAAGCCCAGGCCCCCACGCTGTGAGTCACCGTGGTCCAGCAATCGAGTGATTCGATCGCCTTCAAACCCTCCTCGCGAACCGCGAATCGCCTGAAGAACGCCGACCCGCTGCCGGTCATCCGCCACTCATGACCGAGCCGCTCCGCGAAGTCTTTCACGCGGCTGTCGGCACGCTCGGCCGCGAGCAGCAGCTCGTTGGGCGGCGCGCCTTTCGTCTCGTCCCACGCACCGTAAACGCGTGCCGTCGACAGTTCGATACCCGGCCAGGCGATCGCGTACCAGCCGGGCTCGGTCGGCAGTGGCTTGAGGCGCTCGCCGATCCCCTCGGCCAGAGCACACCCGCCTGCGAGAAAAAAGGGCACGTCGGCGCCGAGGTTGCGGGCGATTTCGGCCAGGTTCACGTCCGCTCTGTGAATTGTCTTCAACGCCCTCAACGCCGTGGCCGCGTCGGAGCTGGCTCCCCCGAGGCCGGCGCCCGGCGGGATGCGCTTGTGCAGGTGGAACTCGGTGGGCAGCTCGCGACCCACAGCAGCCTCCATCGCCGCGAGAGCCTTGACGACAATGTTGTCGTCCCCCGCGGGGACCGCAAGGCCGTCAGCCACGAAGGAGGTGCGCCTGGAGGGCGCCGCCTCGAGGAGGTCGTGCAGCGCGACCGACTGGATTTGCGTCTGGATGTCGTGGAGTCCATCGCCGCGCCGCCCGACGACTTTGAGGTCCAGGTTGAGCTTGGCGCGCGCGGGCAGCGCGACTTTCAACTGCTGCCGGGTCGAAGGTTCGCTCGGTACCGGACAGCGCGGTCTTGATAGTGCTTGGCGGTGGTGCCCACCCAGCTCTGCGCCGATCCGTCCAACGGCTTCCGCACAGTGGCCGGCACGCCTGCCGCCATGTGGCCTGCAGGCACCGACTTGCCCTCACCGAGCACCGCTCCGGCCGCCAGCATCGAGCCCGCGCCGAGCCGGCTGCGCTGGAGCATGGTCGCGCCCATTCCCACGACCGCCCCCTGCTCGACGACGCAACCCTCGAGCAGCGCGGAATGGCCGACGCTCGCGTTGCGCTCGATCAGCGTCGGAAGGTCATGAGCGCAGTGCACGACCACGTTGTCCTGGATGTTGGCGCCGTCGCCAACCTTGATCGCTGCCTCATCGCCGCGCAGCACGGCACCGAACCATACGCTCGCGCCCGCACCGATCTCGACGTCACCGATGAGGACCGCGGTCGGCGCGATGTAGGCGTCGGGATGCACTGAAGGGCGCTTCCCGCCGAGCTCGAACTCCACTGGCCTCTATAATCCTAGCTTCGTGCTCTTCTCCCACCTGGAATCGAAACGTGGCTAAGCGAACCGCATCCGCCAAGAAGCAGGCGCGCGCCAGCGTGCGCCGGACCCTGCGCAATCGGGCGGTGCGCTCCGAGGTCAAGACGAAGATCGTGAAGGCGCGCCGGTCGTTGACCGGAGGTCCCGTAGCGGAGTCGGACCGCTACGCCATAGCGCTCGAAGCAATACGTGCGCTCGATCGCGCAGCCTCCAAGGGCATCCTGCACCGCAACAACGCGGCGCGCCGGAAGGCCCGGCTTACCCGCCAGCTGGTTGCGCTGGGTGGGGTCCCTGCCGCCGGGGCCCCGGCGGTCCGAGGCGACAAGACGAAAAAAGGCGGACCACCCGCCAAGGGCGCCGCGGTTGCATCTGGCAAGGCCAAGGCCCCCGACAAGAAGGCAGCGGCCAAGAAGCCAAGCTCGAAGTAGCCCGACTCTACATCCGGGCCAGGAGCACATCGAGGCCCAGCTCCGGGTCGATCTGCCCCGACTTCACCTCCCATTCGTAGTCGCGGATCGCACGAAGCGCCGCCTCCAGGCTGGTGGGGTCTGTGTCGCGGGCGGTCTCGAAGGCTTTTTGGAGCACGAAGGGGTGCTCGCCCATGTGCGACTTGACGTCGGACAACGACTCACCCCGATCCTGCCGGGCGCGCACCGCCAGGACGAGTGCGACATGCCGCGCCATTCGGTAGGCGACCGAGGTCGGCTGCATCCCGCCCCGCGAAAGCCCGCGAGCGATGTTGAGCGCCTCCGGGGTCGGGTGCGGGAGGAGGTTGTCGGTGAGCTTGAAGATCTCGTCCTCGCGTCCTCCCGCCAGCAGCTCGGTGATCACCTCGCCCGTCAGCTTCGAGCCCGAGGCCTTGTAAGCGGCCAGCTTGGCGAGCTCGGAGTCGATCACCGTCAGGTCGGGCGGCGTGACTCTGACGACCTGGGCTGCGATGGCAGGCGTCAGACCATGATCGTTCGCACGTTTCGCGGCCCACTCGCCCAGCGCTCTGCCCTTGAGGTGACCCATCTCCTCGACCGTGCCGCCGGCGGCGGTGACGGCCTTCGCGAGCCGGTTGCCCGTTCCAAGCCGTCCGGCGACAGTGATCAGGACACGGGTGGTGGCGGGGACCTCGGCCAGTGCGGGTGCGAGGCCCTCGGCGCGCGCAGGAGGCACCATGATCGCCGCGACGATCCGATATGGATCGAGGAACGGCGCCTGCAGCACGGAATCCTGGAGCCGCGACGCATTGAGGCCCTGGCCTTCGAGGCGGTCGAAACCAAAATCGGAGACCAGCTCAGACCGCCAGCCCTGCAGGGTCGTCCTTGCCTTCTCTTCGACAAGGAAGCGCTCATCGCCGTGGAGGAGCAGGATCGGTGCGCTCTTCTTGGGGTTCGCCATGGCTGTGATGCTTGTCGATCGTAAGCCTCGGCCACGAACGTCACATGGGAAGCGTGATGGTGCCCTCCTGGTCCGTGCGTAGGACGGTCTGAGGAAAACCGCGCGCGAGCCTCCCGGAGGCGAGCGAGGCGATCAGCTGGGTGTTCGACGTGACGCGCTCCAGATCCGGCGAGAGGCGACTGCGACCGCCGGCGGGCAGGAGCAGATAGGTGCACGAACCGGCCAGGCGCGCGGAGGCGACGGTTTGCGCATCAACGTCGAGGTCGCTCAGGTCACAGAAGCTGCGGCCGGACGGGGCGACCACCCGCAGCCCAAGGTAAGCGGCGCCGACCTGGTCGCCGGGAGCACCCGGCTCTGGTGCAACCACCTCGAGCCTGAAGCCGGCTGCGTCGAGCATGTCCCCGGCGCGCGCGCGCAGGACGCGGGCGCCGCGCGCGACCGCTTCGTAAGCAGCGCTTCTCCAGGCCGAGCCTGTGAGCTGTGCGTCTGGGATGAGCACGGTCCCCGCCGGCCGGTTCAGGCCGGCGAAACCGGCGACATGGCCCAGACCTGGTGCGGTGATGGCCACGAGGTCCAATTTCGCCTGCCAGGGTGGAAGGATCTGTCCGAGCTCGTCGCTGAGTCGAGCCGGGCTCGGCCCGGCGTCGACGAGAATGGCCCCCTGCGGGCTGCGCAACAAGACAGCCTGCCCGTTGCCGACGGCCAGCACGCTGACCTGTGGCGGCGCATACGCCCACATGCAGAGGGCGGTGCCGGCGATCAGCGCGGGGGCGACGACGGCACCGGCCAACGCGATGGAGCGGTGGCGCGTGCTGACCTGGCCGCCGGCAATGACGGCGCTCAGGCCGGCGTAGTAGGCGAGGCCAGCCCAGGGCGGGAATCGGACGACCGGGATGGCAGCTGCAGGCAGCCGTGACAGCAGATAAGACAGCTGTTCGATATAGGCGAGGAGGCCCACAACCGGAAGCGCGGCGACACGCGCCACGTCGGGAAGGAGCGAGAGCGGGCCCAGAGCGAGGCCGGCCGCGACGATGGCCGGCAGGATCGGCAGCACCAGGGCGTTCGCGATGGGCGCCACCGGTGAGAGAAGGTGGAAATCGGTGGCCATCATCGGGAGGGTGCCAACCAGCGCGGCGCACGTGACCGCAAATGGCTCTCTGAAGATGTGCGGAACCCACGGGAGGCGCAGCTCGATGCATGGCGTGAGCAGGATGATCGCGGTCGTGCCCGCGAACGAGAGCTGGAAACCGATGTCCCAGGCGAGCTCCGGGCGCCAGCCGAGCATGGCGGCCGCGGTGGCCGCGAGTGACGTCCACACGTGGGACGGGCGACCCAGGTTCGCGGCAGCGATGGCTACACCTCCCATCACAGCGGCGCGGATCGCCGCCGGGGTGGCGCCACCGGCGAGTGCATAGAGACCGATGAGACACAGGGCCGGCCAGGCCGCGTATGTGCGGAGTAGGGGCCGCAACGCCCCCTGGACGATGCGACCGAAGACGGCTACCTTGAGTCCGCTGAGGACCAGCAGGTGAACGAGCCCGGTGGCGATGAGCGCTTGCTGGAGGGCCGGTGGGATTCCCTGCCGGATGCCGAGCACCAGGCCGAGGAGGACGGCGGCATGTGGCGCCGGGAGCGCCGCGGCGAGCGCAGCGACGTAGCGAGCTCGCAGCCACGACGGCAGTGCGGCGATTCCAGATGCGGGGTTGGTCACGTTGATGCCGGTCGTGTCCAGCTCGAGATACGCATGCCGCTGCGCCAGATACGCGCGGCGGTCGAAGGACGGCAGGTCGCGCGGCAATGCGAGCTTGCCCGAGGCGCTCACCTCATCGCCGAAACCGGCCTCCGCCGGCCCTCGCCACCTCACCATCACGTTGCCGATGCCGGCGACCTGCGAGCCGCCGACAAGAATCAAGTCGGGCTCGACGAGGACCTCCGCGCCTCCGCCCGCCGCCCGGCTGTCGTCGGCGACACGGCCCGTGATGGTCGCGGTCTGGCCCGCAAGAGCAGCGGCGCGGGACGCGGCGCCGGCATCCAAGGCCGGAAGCTCAGCGCGTCCGACGCCGAGGAGAGCCGCCATCAGCGCGAGCGCGAGCACCGCGGGACGGATTGCCATCGCGAGGGCCAGGCATGGAATGGCGAGCGCAACTGCGACCGCGCCGATCCACATTTGCGACGGCGCGATCACGACCGCGCCCGCAAGGGCGACCGACCATGCAAGCGCGATCAAGAGAAGCGGGACGCGCGCTAGAGAGCGGAGGTCGCGGCCGCGGGGCTCGCTCATAGAGTGAGGTACCGGCGCGCGACCACGAAATCGGCTTCGCTCATGCCCAGGATGTCGACCAGCTCGCGTGTGTTTTGGAATCCGCCGAAGTTGGTGCGGTAGTCGATGACGTCCTGCGCGAAAGCGCTGGTGAAGCCTGGGACGACCTCGAGCTCTTCGACCGTGGCGGTGTTCAAGTTCGTCCTGACGATGACCGTGGTCCCCGCGGAGCCCTTCGCGAAGGGGACCTTGATCTGCTCGCCATCCTTGAGGCTGCCGGCCAGGTTGGGAAGGCGTGTGATGTCCGCTTCCACGGAAAGTCCGCCGGCGGAGGCGATGGCGTCGTAGACGCGATCCCCGCGTTTCATTCGGTACAGACCGGGATGCTCGACCGCGCCGACCACGTGGACGAGGAGGCCGGCCGGCGCGGGAACGTCGACATTGCCCGCTCCGGCGGCAGCGGCGTCCGCCGCGGTCGCCGGGCCGGGGTGCGTGGTCGCCGATGTGTAGAGGTAGGCCGCGGCCACCGCGCCGATTCCAAGCAGAACCGGGAGCGCCAGGGCGAGCAGTGGCTTCCAACCAGGGATGAGGCCGATGTGGGTGCGCATGCCCGCGAGGCTAAGACGCCGGTTTGAAGACGAAAACCCAGCCTGTTAAGGCCCTCGGCATTGCGGCTGGTTCCGGGGGAAGGATTCGAACCTTCGGTCGAGGATCCAAAGTCCTCTGCCTTACCTCTTGGCCACCCCGGAAAGGTCGCCTGGCACCGAATGGGGCCCAGCGACGAACCGCGGGGCCGGCCGGGCCCTAAAGAGTATGCGGAACGCTCTTGACAACCAGAGTCGTGACCTCCGACCCTCCAGACGCGTTGGGTCTACAAATGCGAGCTCTGGTGCTTCTGCTCCTGATGGTGGCGACGGCGGCGTGCGGCGCCTATCGGTTTCCGGGGGAGTCCCCGTCTGCAAGCGGCACCGTCAGCGGCCACGTGATGGCGGTTCCGTGCACGCCCGTCCAGCCGGTGAACCAGCCTCCGTGCGCCGGCCGGCCGGTGGCTGGCCTGGAGATCGATTTCACCGGCGGCGGCGCCTCGGTGAGCGCCCGCACCGATTCGAATGGCGCCTATTCCGTCGAGCTCGCCGCCGGAACCTGGAAGGTGAGCTTGAAGAGCTACATGCGGATCATCAGCGGCCCGCCCACGGTAGCCGTCCAGGCGGGTTCCACCGTGGTGGCGAATTACCTCGTCGACTCAGGGATTCGAGTTCCGGTGGATTCTGCCCCACAGATGCCGGCTCAGACCAGTAAGGAACCATCCCAAACCCCCACCCACCCGGAGGGGGTGCCGGCAGCCTAGGGCGGGCGGCCCGAAGGCCGCAACCCAGCCTGTTAAGGCTGCCTCAGGGGACCAGGTTGATCAGCTTGTCCTGGACGTAAATCACCTTGGACGGGCGGCCGCCGTTGAGTGCCGCCCTGACCCTCTCGCTCGCCAGCGCCAGGGCGAGCGCCTGCTCCTCCGACAACCCCGTGGCCGCCGTCAGGCGGTCCCTCACCTTCCCGGCGACCTGAACCACGAGTGTCATCTGCGGCTCGGCCGCGGCCGCGGCGTCGAACTCCGGCCACGACGCATCCGCGAGCAGGCTGCGCGTTGGGCCACCGTCCCCCAACCGCTCCCACATCTCCTCGCTCACATGCGGACCGATCGGGTTCAGCAGCTTGACCAGCGTCTGCACCGCGGAATCCCAAACCGCGTCGCGGGCTCCGCCGCCCTGCAGGTAATCCTGCATGGTGTTGGCGAGCTCCATCAGATAGGCGACCGCGGTGTTGAAACGCAGGCCGTCGTAATCGTCGGTGACGTTCTTGACCGTCTGCGCAACCTTGCGGCGCAGCACGGCGGGATCGGCCGCAGCCCGCGCCCCGCCCGACACCTCGATGGATTCCGGCTCCAGCACCAACCGCCACACGCGGTGCAGGAACTTCACCACACCGTTCAGTCCGGCATCGTTCCACTCGACGTCCTCCTCCGGAGGACCGATGAACAGCTCGTAGATCCGGCCGGCGTCGGCGCCCTGCTTCTCCACGAGCTCGTCAGGTGACACCCCGTTGCCGGCGGACTTCGACATCACCTGCCCGAAGCGCTTGACCATGCCCTGGTTGAAGAGCCGCATGAACGGCTCCGTAACTTTGAGCATCCCCGCGTCGAACAACACCTTGGTGAAGAACCGCGAGTAGAGCAGGTGAAGAATCGCGTGCTCGACCCCGCCCGTGTACTGGTCGACCGGCATCCACTGGTTGGCCAGCTCGGGGTCAAACGGCTCCTTCTCATCGTGAGGGCTCGCGTAGCGCAGGAAGTACCAGGACGAGTCGACGAACGTGTCCATCGTGTCGGTCTCCCGCCGCGCCTCGCGCCCACATTTCGGGCACGTCGTGCGCCAGAACTCGGGATTCTCGGCGAGTGGTTTGTATTCTTCGGGCAGGAGGACCGGCAGCTTGTCCTTGGGTACGGGCACGATGCCGTCGACCTCGCAGTAAACGACTGGAATCGGGGCGCCCCAGTATCGCTGCCGCGAGACGAGCCAGTCCCGTAGGCGGTACTTGACCGCGCGCTTGCCCACCCCTTTCTCTTCGAGCCACGCGCAGATGCGATCGAAGCCCGTCTTGCTGTCGAGGCCGTCGAACTGGCCGCTGTTGACCATCACGCCCGGTCCGACGTAGGCCGCGCTCAAGTCGTCGCCGGCGCCCCCGGCCGGCGCGATGACCTCGCGGATCGGCAGGTTGTACTTCCTCGCGAAGTCGAAGTCGCGCTCGTCGTGCGCCGGCACGGCCATGATCGCCCCGGTGCCGTACGTCATGAGCACGTACTCGGCGACCCAGATGGGGATCTTCTCTCCGTTGAGCGGGTTGATGGCGAAGCCCCCCGTCGGCACCCCTGTCTTCTCGCGCTCGGTCGACATGCGGTCGATCTCGGTCGCCTTGCGCGCCTTGGCGACGTACTCGCGGATGCGAGCGCGATGGGAGTCGGTCGTGACCTTCTCCACCAGTGGGTGCTCGGGCGCAAGCACCATGAACGTGGCCCCGAACAGCGTGTCGGGTCGCGTCGTGAAGATGCGGATCGACTCGCCCTGGTGCCCGGCCACGGCGAAATCCACCTCCGCGCCCTCGCTGCGGCCGATCCAGTTGGTCTGCATCACCCGCACCTTGTGCGGCCACTTGTCGAGCAGCTGCATGTCGTTCAAGAGGCGGTCCGCGTAGTCGGTGATCTTGAAGAACCACTGCTCCAGGTCGCGCTTCTCGACCTCCACGTCGAGATGGCGCCAGCAGCGGCCGTTGATGACCTGCTCGTTGGCCAGCACGGTCTTGTCCACGGGGCACCAGTTGACGGGTGACATGGCCCGATAGGCCAGGCCGCGCTCGTAGAAGAGCAGGAACAGCCACTGCGTCCACCGGTAGTAGTCGGGCATGCAGCTGGTGACCTCACGGTCCCAGTCGTACAGGATCCCCAGCATCTTCAGTTCGCGAGTGAACTTCACGATGTTCGTGAGCGTCCACTCCTTTGGGTGCACGCCGCCACGCTTCATCGCGGCGTTTTCCGCCGGGAGGCCAAACGCGTCCCATCCGAAAGGATGCAGGACCTCAAAACCCTGCATGCGTTTCATTCGCGCGAGGACGTCGCCCATAACGTAGTTGCGCGCATGGCCCACTGTCATGTCGCCCGATGGATACGGGTACATGACGAGGTCGTAGTACTTGGGTTTGGACGACTTGTCGGACGCCTTCATGACCCCGCGGTCGGCCCAGATCCGCTGCCACTTGGGCTCGATCTCCTGCGGTACATACCTGTTACGCGGGGCGGTGCTCATGTGAACCTTCAATTCTATTTTTTCTTGGCCGGCGTCCGATCAGAGGGCCGAGTTCGTGGCCGACGATGGCGCCGAGCACGAGCGTGGCCCCGGCCGCCTGCAGCGCGTTCAGCCGCTGGCCCGCCAGCACGATCGACGCCGCCAGCGCCCATGCAGGCTCGGTGGCGAGGATGAGCGCGGTGCGGCTGGCGTCGAGGTGCGCCTGCGCCCACGTCTGGATGTAGAAAGCAACCGCCGAGGCGAACACGCCCGTGATCACGATGGCGAACCACACTTGGCCAGGGGGGAATTGCGTCAGCGACGGGGTGCCGCCGATGCTGAACAGGACCGCGCATGTCGCCATCTGCACCATCGCCAGCGGCGCGGCGCGGAGCCCCGGAGACCACTGGCTGAGAAGCACGATGTGGAGCGCGTAGAGGACGGCGCACACCAGAACGAGGAAGTCTCCCAGTCCGAGTCCGGCCCCGCCGCCCGCGAGCATGAGAGTTCCGATGAGCGCGACGACGACCGCGATCGCGGTCCGGCGGTGCACCGAGACCCCGAACAGCCGGTCGATGAGGGGCGTGAACACGACGAACAAACCGGTGATGAGCCCCGCGTTGCCCGGGCTGGTCGTCGTCTGGCCGACCGTCTGGAACAGGTAACCGCCGGCGAGCACCGTGCCGGCAACGACTCCCACCCACAGCTCGCGCCGCGACGGCAGCCTGTGCACGATGACGGCCATCACCAGCGCGGCGAGCAGGAACCTGAGCTCGAGGAAGGGCAGGACGGGGTACTGTGTGATCGCGTCTTTGACCAGGACGAACGTCCAGCCCCAGACCGCGGTCACCATCAAGAGAAAGAAGACGTAGATCAATGGAGCGACTGTGGGCGCCGTGGCGCATGGAGTACATCACCGGCGAGCAGCGGCCCGGGTGCCTGTTCTGCCGCGTGATCGAGAATCCCGACGACCCCGATGCCGAGCTGGTGGTCTGGAGACCTCAGGGGGCGGTTGTAATGCTCAACAAGTTCCCTTACAACGCCGGCCACGTGATGGTCGCCCCGGCGGCGCACCTGGGAGAGGTCGAGAACCTCGACGACAGCCAGACCGCCGATCTCATGCGGGCCCTGAAGCGAACGATCGTCGTGCTCCGTTCCAGCCTCGATCCGGAGGGATTCAACATCGGCGCCAACACCGGCCGCGCTGCCGGCGCCGGCATTCCAGACCACGTGCACTTTCACGTGGTGCCGAGGTGGAACGGCGACACGAACTTCATGCCGGTGCTGGCCGAGGTCAAGGTGGTCAACGAGCACCTGCTGCGGACCGCGGCGAAGCTGCGGAACGCTTTCTCAGCCAGCTGACGCGGCCACCCACGACCGTCGCCACCACGCGGCCGGCTTCGACCACGGTCAAATCGCACAGCATGCCCTCACGCAACGCACCGAGCTCGCCCTCCATTCCGACTGCGTAGGCCGCACCCGACGTGTACGCGCGCAGCGCCGACGCGCGCGAGACGGCGAGGTCGGGATGCCATTTCGCGCGGCGCCGCCACGCAGTCGCCGCATCGATGCCGAGCAGCGGATCGGCGGTTTCGACCGGCGAGTCCGACCCGAACGCCAATCGCGCACCCGCGTGCTCCAGAGCGCCCCACGCGTATGCGTGCCCGCTTACCGAAGGCCAGTAGGTATCGGCGAGCTCGCGGTCGGCGACGGCGTGGATCGGCTGCATCGAGGCGATGGCGCCGACGCGCGCGAACCGTCGCATGTCCTTCGGATCGACGCACTGCGCGTGCTCGATGCGCGGCCTCCACAACCGCCATGCCCTTCGCTGTGGGGCGAGCGCGTCGAGGGCCCTGCGGACCGCGCCATCCCCGATCGCGTGCAGGCACACGTTCAGCTGGGCTCGCGCGCACCGATCGACCATGTCGATCAGGTCTTCCTGTCGTAGGCGCACCGTGCCCGAACCATCGAGCATCTCGGCGGTCCGGCTCCCCAGGGAGCCGTCGAGGAAAGCCTTCACGCCCCAGATCCGCAGCGACGCGTCGCCCCAGCCCGAGCGGACGCCGATCCGTGCGGCGTGATGGAGGTCGGCGAGGGGAAGGTTGTACGTGATCCTCAGCGGCAGCTTGCCTCGCGCGTGGAGACGCTGGAAAGAGCCCATGCCCGTCGCGCCGTCCATGGAATGCACGGATGTGAGGCCGAGGCGCGCGAGCGCCGCCAGCGCACGCGTCATCGCGGCATCGAAGTCGCTGTCCGTCTCGCCCGGCACGATGGCCGCAACGAGCTGCATGGCTGTTTCGCGAAGGATCCCTGATGGCTCACCGTAGTCGTCGCGGTCGACGACTCCTCCTGGGGGATCGTCGGTGCTGCGGTCGATGGCCGCGTGCTTGATCGCTGCAGACGAGACCCAGGCCGAATGGCCGTCCTTGCGGCGCAAATAGGCAGGGCGGCCGCCGGTCGCCTTGTCGAGGTCGTGACGGGAGGGAAAGGCAGGGTCCGACCACGCGTCGTTGTACCAACCCGAGCCGACCACCCAGCCGTCCTTCGGCAGCCGCGCCGCCCATTGCTTCACACGTGAGAGGGCGTCCTCGAGGCTGCGGGCGCCGGTCAGATCGAGCGTCAGGTGGCGCTCGGCCAGCCCTTCCAGGTGGATGTGAGAGTCGATCAACCCGGGCCATGCGGTTCCGCGCAGCCGCACCACCTCCGCGCGGCGACCCGCCGCTCGGCGTGCCTTCACGCCGACTCCGATGATCCTTCCGTCCGGACCCGCGGCGACCTCCGGCTTGCAGCCCGCGAAAAGTATCGCCTGCGCGGCCATCAGAGGCCGTACGTCTTGGCGATGATCTCCTTCATAATCTCGTCCGAGCCGGCGCCGATGCGCCCCAGACGCGCGTTGCGCCATGCCCTCTCGACCGGGAACTCCTGCATGTACCCATGTCCGCCGAGGATCTGGATCGCGTCATCCGCCACCTCGACCGCGACCTGTGTCGCGAGCAGCTTGGCCTGGGAGATCTCCCGCACCGGGTACTCGCCTCGATCCCATTGCGCCGCGGTCTGATAGACGAACGCCTGCACCGCCGCGATCTTCGTGCCCATGTCGACGAGCCGGTGCTTGATGACCTGGAACTCCGAGATCGGATGGCCGAAAGCTTGTCGGTTCTGGGCGTAGTTCATCGTGTACTCGAAGATGTGGGACGCGCCTGCGATGGCTCCGGCGCTGGCGATCATCCGCTCGCCCTGGAGCTCCCACATGATGTTCTTGAAGCCGTCGCCCTCCTCACCGATCAGGTTGCCGACCGGGACGCGGCAGTCCTCGAACAGCAGCTCGGCCGTATCCGACGAATGCATCCCGAGCTTCTTGAGCGTGCGCGTGACCTCGAATCCCGGCGTGCCCTTCTCGATGACGAACAGGTTGTAGCCCTTGTGACCCCGCTCGCGGTCGGTCTTGGTGACCACGAGCGCCCAGTGGCAGCGGGCGCCGCTCGTGATGAAGATCTTCCTGCCGTTGACGACGAAGTGGTCGCCGTCGCGCCTGGCGGTGGTTGTGATCCCGGCGACGTCGCTGCCGGCGTCCGGCTCCGTGATCGCCAGGGCCGCGATGTGCTCGCCGCGGATGGCGGGGACCAGCCATTTGCGCTTCTGCTCCTCGGTCCCGAACTTGAACACCGGCGGCGTGGCCATCTCGGTCTGCACGTCGACCGCCATGGCCAGCCCACCGAGGCCGGCCCGCGCCATCTCCTCGGACAGGACGACGGCCGAGAAGTAGTCGCCGCCCTGCCCGCCGTACTCGGGCGGGTAACGCAGGCCCAGGAAGCCGAGCTCCCCGAAGCGTTTGAAGATGGAGTCCGGGAAGGTCTTCTCCTCCCACTCCTCGAGGTGGGGCTGGACCTCGGCGGTGAGGAACTTCCGGATGTGGAGCCGGAGCTCCTCGTGGGCATCGGTGAAGTACACGGGATGGAGTGTAGGCCGGAACGTGCTCAGGGCTGCTTACGGTATGATTCGCCGCCTGGATCCCCTTCGGGAACTGACGCACGCCTTGGAGGCAGTTTGGGCTCGGTAATCAAGAAGCGGCGCAAGAAGATGCGCAAGCACAAGCACAAGAAGATGCTCAAGAAGACGCGATGGGCTCGGCGCGCCCACGCGTAAGATGAGGCGCTAGATGGGCTGGGTCGTACTTGCGATCGTCATCCTGCTGGTCCTTTGGCTTGTCTTCACGTACAACGGGCTGATCTCGGCCCGCAACCGGACCCAGGAAGCCTGGTCGGAGATCGACGTCGAGCTCAAGCGGCGCCACGACCTGATCCCCAACCTCATGAACACGGTGCAGGGTTACATGGGCCATGAGCGCGGCACCCTGGAGGCCGTGACCAACGCCCGCGCCAACGCCGTCGCGGCGGGCGCCACCGGCGACCCTGCCAAGATCGGCGCCGCTGAGAACGTGTTGAGCCAGAGCCTGCGCAGCCTGTTCGCCGTGTCCGAGAACTACCCCGACCTGAAGGCGATCAGCGCCTTCACCAACCTGCAGGAAACGCTGACCGCGACCGAGGACAAGATCGAGTTCTCCCGCCGCTTCTACAACGGCAACGTGCGCGACTACAACATCAAGCTGCAGACCCTCCCCACGTCGCTCATCGCCGGAGCGCTCGGGTTCAAGGCCTTCGGCTTCTTCCAGGCCGACGACGCAGACCGGGCGGTGCCGGTGGTCAACTTCGGCAACACGCCTCCGGCGGCCGGCCCTCCGGGGCCTGGCTCGCTGCCTCCGGCGGCCGGCTCCGGGCCGCCGCCGATGGGTTCGTCGGGGCCGCCTCCCCAGAGCTAGCCACCGGCCGACTTCGCCCAGTCGGAGTCAAATCGTGAGCCGTAAGCCGTCACGGCGTGCGGGTCCTGCGTTTCGATGTCGAGCTCGTGGTTGACGCCCAACCCGGACAGAGTCCAGTTGGCTGAGCCCAGGACCAACTCACCGTCGAAGAGGCCGATCTTGGCGTGCAGCAGCGCGCCTTTGGGAACCGGATACCAGCGCACGGCGACGCCGCTCGACGAGAGGACGTCGTATGCGTGGCGGTTGTACGGCTGGTTGGGGTCGAGAAGGACCCTGACCAGCGCGCCGCGCCGGTGGGCCGCCGCGAGACCGGCGATAACCTCCGGATCGGTGAGGGTGTAGACCTCCGCCAGCACGCGCACTCGGGCACGGCCGAGCGCGCCCTGGAGCATGGACCGGATCTCCTCTCCGGGTGCGGTCTGGGCGATCTCCGACTGCGCCTGCGCGAGCGGCGTCGGGTGGCCACCCGCGAGGTCCCAGTCCTGGACGAATATGCGCGCCAGGCGCGCGATCTCCGCCTGCACCTGCGTCTCGAGCACGTAATCGTGGTTGAGGCTGCTGTGGGCGCCCCAATTCATCCCGCCGACGACAGCCTCGCCGTCCGCGATCAAAAGCTTCACATGGTCGATCTGATGGCGGACGTCGTCGACGGGATACACACGTTCCGGCACCTGAAGCTGGTCAAGGAGCACCGCCGAGCGCCGGCTTGCGTTGACGGTTGGATCCGTGATCACCTGCACCGCCACCCCACGCGCATGGGCCGCGCCAATCGCCGAAACGAGGTCGCGCCGTCCCAGCTCGTACATCTCCACCATCACCCGCGTGCGTGCCGATTCGATGAGTTTCGCGACCAGCTCGAAGATGTCGGCGTCCTGCCAGAGCGTCACGGGCTCGGGGCGCCCCGACCCCGATGTCGAGAGCGCCCCGCCCACTCCCGGCGCCTGTGCGACCTGAGCTGCGTTCGGAACCGGCGCCACGGCTGGGGGAACCGAGCACGCCGTCAGACCAATCGTCAGCAGCAGAAACGCAAATCGCGCCATGGCGAGGCGAAACGGTATCGGGGCCCAAAGGAGCCGCCAACCCAGCCTGTTAAGGCTGCGTCAGATCAGAGGAGATCCACTCGCATGCCTGGTCGCGCGCCGAGCACCCTGTCCGCACGCGCCTCGCGGATTCCGACCTCCAGGTACCCCATGCTGCCCACGTATACGAACGGCTCGTTCGGACGGGCTTCCGAGTACGTCTTCGCCGACGCGGTGATGTAGTGGTTGTGGATGCGCATCGGCCGGACGGGTGGCTTGAGATTCGTCACGAGATTGCCGAACCCGTCGGTCCAGAGCACGCGCGGGCCGGTGTCGTCGAGCATCGTCGGCGGCCCTGTCGGGTGGCCGAGCGACTCGAGCGGGACCCCCGACGCCAGCGCGGCGGCAGCGGGCGCGAACACGTCCCGCCCTTCGAAGGTGGGCGCGCCCCCCGGCACGGGCGGCAGCTCCACCGCCTGCTGCATGCCCACCTCATCGATGACGATCCCGAACAGCCCGTTGTCGGGACCTACGTAGAAGCGTCCGCCGGCTCGAATCACAAGGCGCCGCCGCGAGCTCCCAACGCCAGGATCCACGACCGCCAGGTGCACCGACCCGGCACCGAAATGCCGCGTCCCGGCGAACAGCATGAATGCGCCGGCGAAAACGTCGAATCGGGGCACCTCGTGGCTGACATCGACCAGCGTTGCGTGCGGGCAGCCCGCGAGCACCACCGCTTTCATCGCGGCGACAAGGGGCGAGCCGGTGCCGAAATCGGAGGTGAATGTGACTAGAGGCGGCCCGGCCGGTATGCCGTGGCTACCAGTAGCGTGTCTCCTTCCAGGGGTCTGCTTCATCGTGGTATCCACGCTGCTCCCAGAAACCGAGCCGGTTGCGATCCATGAACTCTAGCCCGCGCAACCACTTGGCCGATTTCCAGAAGTACTTCGAGGGTACGAACAGACGCAGGGGCCATCCGTGGTCGGGCGTCAGGTCCTGCCCATTCCACGCGTAGCACAGCAGGTTCTGCTCGGCGTCAAGCACCTCGAGCGGGACAGAGGTTGTATAGCCGTACTCGCAGTGAGCCATGACGTACTTCGCTTCGGGCTTGGGCTTGACGAGGTTGAGGATCTCTCGAATCGGGACGCCGGTCCAGGTGTCGTCGAGGCGGCTCCAGCCGGTGACGCAGTGGATGTCCGCGACGACGTCCTTCGACGGGAGGGCACGAAGCTCTTCGTAGTTCAGGGTGGCGGGGTTTTCGACCGCGCCGAAAACCTTGAAATCCCACGTCGCGATGTCGGTCTTGGGCACCGGTCCGAAATGCAAAAGCGGCCAACGCTCGGGCGCGGTGAGGGTCTGGCCGGGTGGGATGCGGGCCGGATCGACGCCTTCCGGCGCGCGCTTGCCTTTGAACAGGAACGACATCTGGCGAGTATATGAATCCGTTCGCGGCGGGCGGTTGTTCCCGAATCGGACGCCGAATGAGGCGGGGCTATACTGGCCTTTCCCCGAGAAGTGGGCCTGTGGCGCAGCTGGGAGCGCGCTTGAATCGCACTCAAGAGGTCAGGGGTTCGAATCCCCTCAGGTCCACCACCACAACATCTGGTATCTATCAAGCCTGGTGCGGGAGTTTGCCGTCCGGCGCGGGCTTCGGCGCCGGGATGCTTGTCACAAGTGGACTTCTATTCAGGCTCGAGCATGCCGAGCTTATCGGGCGCCTAAGCGGTTCCTGGCCGGACGAGGCCTGATTCGTAAGCCACCACGACCGCCTGGACGCGGGAGCGAGAGTTCAGCTTGGACAGGACGTGGCCAATGTGCGTTCTGACGGTCGCGTCGCTGATGAACAGCTCCGCCGCGATCTGGCTGTTGTCGAGTCCCCTCGCCACCAGGACCAGCACCTCGCGCTCGCGATCGGTGAGAGTGCCGATGAGGGACGAGTCCGCGGTGGGCTTCGGCCTGACCTGCGTCTCGATCAGCCTCCGGGTTCTGGCCGGGGCCAGGAGCGCATCTCCGGCAGCAATCAGCCGGACGGCCGCTACCAATTGTTCGGGCGATGAGTCCTTGAGAATGAATCCGCTCGCGCCGGCGCGCAAAGCTTCGAAGACATATTGGTCGGCATCGAATGTGGTGACGACGAGGACGCGCACGGCCGGGTCGTGCTCGATCAATTTGCGAGTGGCGGCGATGCCGTCCAGGCGCGGCATGCGAATGTCCATCAGCACGACGTCTGGACGGTCGCGCCGGACCGCGACCTGAGCCTCCTCGCCATCAGTGGCCTCACCGACAACTTCGATGTCAGCCTGTCCGTCGAGGATCAGGCGGAGGCCGGCGCGGACCATCGCCTGGTCGTCGACCACGAGGACGCGGATCATGCGGCGTCATAAGGAAGACGCGCGAACACACGAAAGCCGCCGCCATCGCGGCCGGCGGCCTCCAGACGGCCGCCGAACAGGTTGACCCGTTCCTTCATCCCGATGAGGCCGTGACCTCCGATGAGTGCGCCGTTGCCGGCCATGCCGCGTCCGTTGTCCTCGACGGTCACCTCGATCGCGCCGGCGTCACGCACGACCTTGACGTCGATATGGGTGGCGCCCGCGTGCTTGAGCACGTTGGTCAATGCCTCCTGGGCGATCCGATACGCGGACAGATCGACGCCGGGTGGTATCCCTTCCAGTCCATCGTCCACGTCAAGATTGATGGTCAATCCGGCCTCACGCATGCCCGCGACGAGCAGATCGATATGCCGAAGGCTGGGTTGTGGTGCGAGGCCTTCGTCGTCGCCCGGCTGGCGCAGCATGGCCACGATCCGGCGCAGCTCTGACATGGCGCTGCGTCCTGTTGCCTCGACCGAGAGCATTGGTTCCCGCGCCTTATCAGGATTCCGGTCGAGCGCCTGGCGGGCAGCGCCCGCCTGCAGCACCATGAGGCTGACGCTGTGGGCGACGACGTCGTGAAGCTCGCGTGCGATCCGGGCCCTCTCATCGGCGATCGCAACCTGAATCTGCTGCTCGCGCTGAGCTTCCAGCTCCGCGCTCCGAGCCTCGGCACGGTCGGTGCGCTGAATCCTGCCCCGTAATGTCTTTCCGAGCACCCAGGCGATCGCAAAAAAGACCCACTCTCCGAACGCCTGGCTGAAGCTTCCGGGCAGCGTAGGGCCGTAAGCGATCAGGTTCAATGCGACGAATACTCCGCCGGCCAGGTAGGTCCTTCGGCCTGCAGTGTTCGATGCGGTCGAGTAGACGATGAAGACCTGGGAGAGGAACACCTCGAACAGGTTCGGGTCGATCCGTCCTAAGAAGTGGTTGACGACGTCGTGGAAAGCAAACGGGCCTATCGACAGAGCCAGCGCAGCAAGTGGATAACGAAGCCGAATCAGCAGCCCCACGCTGACCAACGCCACGTCAGCCGACACCAACACCTTCGGGCCGGTCACTGAACCGCCTATAAAGGAGATCGG
>DASWBB010000068.1:0-71401 GCA_036390875.1 Candidatus Dormiibacterota bacterium | reverse complement strand
GGTTGACCCTAGTACGAGAGGACCGGGTTGAACGGCCCGCTAGTGTACCGGTTGTCACGCCAGTGGCAGCGCCGGGTAGCCATGGCCGGTTTGGATAAGCGCTGAAAGCATCTAAGTGCGAAGCCAACTCCAAGATAAGGTTTCCCACCGGGTTAACCGGGTAAGGGCCCTGGTAGACAACCAGGTTGATAGGCCGCGGGTGTAAGAGGAGCAATCCTTTGAGCTGAGCGGTACTAATAGCCCGAGGGCTTGTTCACCTATAACTCACTCTTCAATTTCTGAGGAGTCGAAACGTCACGTGATCCAGAGCTGAAGGCAGCTGGAGAATCTCATAGACCTAATTCGGTTGTCGATCATCCCCTGGGCGCTTTTGCGCGCGCTGGGATGAGCGGCACGTATATTGCCAGGACTTGCCAGCGACACCTCCCGATCCAAGTGTCGACCTGCACTGGGCCGCGCGCGCCATCGATCTGGCCCGTCAGGCCGACTTCCGGACCAGCCCGAATCCGATGGTGGGCGCGGTCGTGCTCGACGCGCTCGGTGCGCTTGCGGGTGAGGGTTATCACAGCCAGGCGGGCCGGCCGCACGCAGAGCAGGAGGCATTGGAAGTGGCGGGCGCGCGGGCGCAGGGTGGCACGCTTTACGTGAACCTCGAGCCGTGTACTCACGCGCATCGGGAGGCTCCGTGCGCCCAGGCTGCGGTCCAATCCGGCGTGCGTCGGGTCGTGATCTCAATGGCGGATCCCGACCAACGGATGCGTGGCGCCGGGATCGAGTTCCTGCGGTTGGCCGGCGTCGAAACCGTGGTCGGAGTGCAGGCCGAGCGAGCCCTGAGGCTGAACGAGTTCTATGTCAAGCATCGAATGACCGGGCGACCCTTCGTGACCGCGAAGTTCGCCATGAGCCTCGACGGGAAGATCGCCACCCGCTCGGGTGAGTCAAGGTGGATCAGCGGGACCGAATCCCGCGCGCACGGCCACAAGCTGCGCGCGGCCCACGACGCCATCCTTGTCGGTGTCGGCACGGTGATCGCCGACGATCCCGAGCTGACCGCCCGGGTCGAGGGCTCCGTAGCGCGTCAGCCCCTGCGCGTGGTCCTCGATTCGCGGCTCCGCACCCCGCCCACCTCGAAGGTAGTCGGGCCCAAGACCCTCATTGCCACCACGCGCGACGGCAGGCTGGGCTCGGCGGAGGTGTTGGTGCTGCCCACCACGCCGGCCGGAAAGGTTGGGCTGGGGCCCCTCCTCGACGAGCTCGGTCGCCGCGGCATCCTCAGCTTGCTTGTCGAAGGCGGAGCCGAGGTCCACGCATCCTTCTTCGCCGAGGGACTGGTCGACAAAGTCCAGGCCTACCTCGCCCCGATCATCATCGGCGGTCGCGAAGCGCCAGGGCCGGTCGGCGGTGACGGGGTCCAGAGCCTCACCGATGCAATCAGGCTGCGCGAAGTCGACGCTACGCGGATTGGGGAGGATCTGTGGATCACGGGTTACGTTGATGTTCACCGGGATAGTTAGCGCCGTTGGCAGAGTCGTCGAAGCCCGCTCCGGCAGGCTCGGAATCGAGCACGGACCGACGGCGAAGCGGCTCCGGCCTGGCGGCAGTGTGGCTGTCAATGGTTGCTGCTTGACAGTGGTGGAGAAGAGGGACGCCGCGTTCTATGCGGATGTCGTCCCGGAGACCCTGCGGCGGACCAACCTCGGGCGTCTTGCGCGCGGGCACCCCGTCAACCTGGAGTTGCCCCTTGCGGGCGACGGCTTCCTCGACGGTCACCTGGTGCAAGGCCACGTCGATGCCACCGCGCGGATCAAGAGAGTGAAGAAGATCGCCACCGGGTCTGAGATCCTGATCGGGCTGCCCGCGCGCCTCAGCGACCTGGTCGCCGAGAAGGGCTCGATCGCCGTGGACGGAATGAGCCTCACGGTGGCGGCCGTGGACGAGCCGGCCGGCACCTTCAAGGTGGCCCTGATTCCGCACACCCTGGGCGCCACCATCGCGGCTGGTTATGCCTTGGGAAGCATCGTGAACCTGGAAGCAGACGTGATCGCCCGATACGTGGCCCGAAACCTGCGCCGGTAGTATTCACTGACGCTATGGGCCTGGCTACGGTTCCTGAGGCGATCGCCGACTTCGAGGCCGGCAAGTTCGTGATCATCGTCGACGACGAGGATCGTGAGAACGAAGGCGACCTCGTGGTCGCCGCGCAGCTTGTGACGCCCGAGCACATCAGCTTCATGACGCGCCATGGATCCGGGCTCGTATGCATGCCTGTAATCGCCAAGCGCCTGGACGACCTCGGCATCGCGCCCATGGTTGAGCGCAACACCAGCCGCCTCGGAACGGCGTTCAGCGTCAGCATCGACGCCAAGGACAACGTGACGACCGGGGCTTCCGCCTACGACCGAGCCGCGACGATTCGTAAGGTTCTCGACCCGGCGGCGAAGGCCGCTGACTTCGCGATGCCTGGCCACACCTTTCCGCTCCGCGCGGCCGAAGGGGGTGTGCTCACGCGGGCCGGCCAGACCGAGGCGGCTGTCGACCTGGCGATCCTGGCCGGGCTGTACCCGGCTGGGGTGATCACGGAGCTGATGAAGTCAGACGGCACCATGTCGCGCATGCCCGACCTCGAGGCCTTCGCCAATGAGCACGGCATCAAGGTCATCACCGTCGAGCAGATGATCGCCTACCGCCGGCGCAACGAGAAGCTCGTTGTGCGGCGGGTCGAAGCCGTGATCCCGATTGGCGACAAGCAACCGCAGCAGTGGAAGCTGTATGCGTACGAAGACGTCCTGCGGCATGAAAATCACCTGGCGCTGGTCCTCGGCGACATCGACTCCCAGCGACCGGTCCTATTGCGTGCGCACTCCGAATGCCTGACCGGAGACATCTTCGGCAGCCTCCGCTGTGATTGCGGCGCGCAGCTGCACGCGGCGATGGAGATGATTGCGGCCGATGGCATCGGTGTGATCCTGTACATCCGCCACCAGGAAGGTCGTGGAATCGGGCTCCTCGACAAGCTCCACGCATACAACCTTCAGGATCGTGGCCTCGACACAGTGGAAGCGAATGAAGCCCTCGGCCATCCCCCCGACAAGCGCGATTACGGAATCGGCAGCCAGATCCTGTACGACCTCGGCGTGCGCAAGATCCGGTTGTTGACGAACAACCCCAAGAAGATTTACGGCCTCGAGGGATTCGGGCTGGAGGTGGTGGAGCGCGTGCCGATCAAAATCCCTGCCAACCCACACAACGAGCGCTACCTCAAGACCAAGAAAGACAAGCTCGGTCACCTGTTGTAGGCGCGCAGACGATTGGGTGAAAAGGGCAGCCAGCCCGACCTCAGCGGGGCGGATCTTCACATCGCGGTAGTCGTGGCGCGGTACAACGAAGACGTGACCAAGCGGCTGCTACGAGGGGCGCTGGGGGCATTGGAAGCCCGGGAGGTCGCTGAGCCCGACGTTTACTGGGTCCCAGGCGCGCTCGAATTGCCCGTGACCGCCCTCACGCTGGCCGAGAAAGGCCAGCACGATGCCATCGTGTGCTTGGGGTGCGTGATCCGCGGCGAGACTTTTCACTTCGAGGTCGTGGCGACCCAGGCCGCGGCCGGGATCATGCAGGTCCAACTCGATACCGGGGTGCCGGTCGCATTCGGTGTGTTGACCACCGAGGACAAGGACCAGGCGCTGGCGCGTTCCGGGCCCAAGAACAACAAGGGCGCCGAGGCCGCGGAGGCGGCGATCGAGATGGCGAACCTGCTGCGCGGCATCCAGGGCTAGCGATTTCTCAGCCGGCGACCGAGAACGCCTCGACCTTGGCACCAGCCGGCGCGATCACGAACCCCTCGGTGGCCGCGGGAGTGCTGAAGTGCCGCGCCTCGCCAAGGTTCGCGGTATACAAGACCGACCCTGACGAAAAGTCGAGCGCGAACAGCCGGCCCGTGTCCGGCTCGATTGCCCACACGGCGCCGGCGGCGATGATCGGAGAACCCAGTCGTGGAGATGAGGCCTTCCACGCGATGCTGAATGAGGTCTGGCTGACCGAAAGTGCGACCAGGCCGTCGGAGCATGGAACCAGCACCATCGGACCTGACCAGGCCGTACCACCCCATGCGCCTGCGCAGACCTTTCCGCTCGCGATCTGGCCGCCGACGCCACCGAGCTGGCCGGCTCGAAGGACGTATGCGACACCTTCCTTCCCAACGGCCACCACCACACCCAAAGACGGGAGCAGTGCGGCTCCCACCGAGCCCAGGTCCGTGTCGCCGGCATCCAGAGATGGCCAGTTGGAGGGCGCGAAGTACGATCGCACCTGGAGATCGGGCGACAGCTGGATGACGGAGTTGCTGTACGCGAATGACTGCGTGGCCGACCCATTGCCCGTCACCACATAGACGTCCCCGCTCGCATCGACTGTAACTCCGGCTGGACTCCAGATCCCGGCCTCACGAGCGACCGGCGTCCGGTAGTAAAGAGTCGGTAGGCCTGCCGATGGCACCGCCACCACGTAGCCGTGGTAGTTGCCGCAGTCGCCATAAAGTCCGCCGAATGGGATGTAAACGCGACCCGAGCCAAGCGCCAGCGCGCCGCGCTCCTGCTGGACCCTCGGGTCCGATTCGGGAGGGTCGACGGCCTGCCGGCCCACCACCGAGCCATCGATCAAGCTCAGCTCGAAGAGAACGTGGTGGTAGCCGCTCATGAACGCGACCACATACAAGTGATGGCCCACAACGTCGGCGGCCGGCGTGCCTGTGATGCCGGTCACCGGTCCGATGTCTCCGCACGGGAGCTTCGATGCGTCGACCGGATCGCCCAGGTGCTGCTTCCAAACCACCGCACCGGTGAACAGATCGAGCGAGTACACGGTGTTGTTCTCGGTCGCGACCAGGACATGTCCTGAAACGATCAACGGCGACGCGTAGACATCGCCGTCAACGGTGGCCCGCCAGGCCTCACGTGGGCTACCGTACGAGGGCACGCCTGGTCCCACGCCCGACCTCGCGGCGCTCTGATGGTATTCCGGCCAGTCGAACCCGAGGCCGGGGGTGGGCGAACCGCCGGCCCTCGCGGTCGCCGCTGCCGAGGCGGAAGGAGAGGCCAAGCCACCGCCGGCCGGGCCTCCGCCGCATGCGACGCAGATTGCGAGCACGAGTCCGAAGCCGGTTGCGCGCCGGGGATCCCTCCGACGCCGTGGGGTGGTCAGAGCCCCCAGCTGAACTTGCGCACCCCCGTCAAGCGAGCTCGCTCGGGCCCTATGAGCTCGGCCTCTCCCTGCACGGTCACGCCCCGCTTTGGCCCCATGGCGTCGACGACGAAGGCGGCGCGCGGATCGGCGGTCAGGTTTCGCAGCTTCACCCCGTCGACATCGAACTCGAACGCACCCGATTCGCTGAGCGCATACATGACGGGCACCACGTGCGGCCAACCTGACGGGCCTACAGTCGCGAGACGGCCGATGCGCTGCGAGCGCAGAAACTCGAGCTCCGGATCTGTGAAAACCACCACGACCAATCCTATCGTCGCAGCGGCAGCCATCCCGCACGTAGACTGCGGTGTCTATGGCCAGCATCGGCACGCGCGGCGTGGAAGCAGTCGGAGGCTATACGATCGTGCGCCGCGAGCCACTCGAGAGGCTCGAGGGCGCATTCATCGAGCTCGTCCATGAGCGCACTGGGGCCAGGCACGTTCATATCGAGTGCACGGACGACAACAACGCCTTCGCAGTTTCGTTCCCGACCGTTCCCAGGGACTCGACCGGCGTGGCCCACATCCTGGAGCATGTGGTGCTGGCCGGATCGCGACGATTCCCGGTTCGCGATCCGTTCTTCAGCATGACCCGCCGCTCGCTCGCGACCTTCATGAATGCACTCACGAGCTCCGATTCGACCACGTATCCGTTCAGCACGCGCAACGCCAAGGACTACATGAACCTGCTGCTCGTCTACCTCGACGCCGCATTCTTTCCGCTGCTCGAGGAAGACTCGTTCAAGCAAGAAGGGATCCGGTTCGAGTTCGAGGATCCGGCCGATCCCTCGAGCGGGCTCCGCTACAAGGGCGTGGTGTTCAACGAGATGAAGGGAGCTTTGGCGACACCACAGGCGGCCATGCAGCGCAACCTCGGCCGCACGTTGTTTCCGGGCCTCACCTACGCGAACGTCTCGGGTGGGGATCCTGAGCACATCCCCGATCTGACGTGGGAGCAGCTGCGGGGGTTTCACGCGGAGCACTACCACCCGAGCAACGCTTATTTCTACACCTACGGCAACCAGCCGCTGGACAGGACGCTGGCGGTGATCGAAGAGAACGTGCTGTCGAAGTTCGAGCGGCTCAGCATCGATTCTTCCATCCCAAACGTGAAGCGATTCGCCAGGCCAGTCGCGTCTGTCGAGCCCTACGCTGCGGCCGCCGGCGAAGACAATTCGCGTAAAGCCCAGGCCCTCGTCGGGTGGGTCACCGTGCCGGCTGTCGACTCATTCCGGCTGCTGGCGATGAGGGTGCTGTCCGAGGTCCTGCTCGGCAATTCCGGCTCGCCTCTGCGCAAAGCCCTCATCGACTCGAAGATCGGCAGCGCTCTGGCGGACGGCAGTGGATTTCAGGACGACTACAAGGAGACGGTCTTCGGCGCGGGCCTCAAGGGCATCGTCATCGATGACGCGAAGAAGGTCGAGGAGGTCGTGCTGCAGACCCTGGAGAGACTGGCGGCCGACGGGTTGGACCAAGCGCAGGTCGACGCCGCCATTCACCGGCTCGAGTTCGAGAAGAGAGAACGGTCAAACGCCGGCTATCCGTATGCCCTCAAGGTTCTTTTCACTTTTCTCGGCGCCTACCAGTACGGCGGCGATCCGTATGCCGCCATCAACCTCGACGCAGACCTCGAGCACCTCGAGCGGGCGCGCAAGGAAGGGCGCTTCTTCGAGAACCTGATCGCGGCCGAGCTTCTGGACAACCAGCACCGGGCTCTGCTCACCCTGGAGCCCGACCCCGATCTCGAGGAACGAAAGCGGCGCCAGGAGCTGGAACGCCTGGCAGCCGTCGAAGCCACGCTCACCGACGCCGACCGCGCCCGCATCGTCACCGATGCGATTCGCCTCAAAAACGCGCAGGAGGCCAAGCAGGATGTCGCCGTCTTGCCCTCGCTCGAGTTGAGCGACATCCCGATGCATTTCGAAGACGTTCCCAGCCGCCAGACCGAGATCGGACCCGCGACTGTGGAGTTCTTCCCGCTGCCCACGAACGGGATCACGTACATCGACATTCGATCGGATTTCTCAGCGCTGCCCAAGGATTTGAAGGAACTCCTGCCCCTGTTCAGCCGCGTCTTCACGCAAACGGGTGCGGCGGGCCAGGACTACGTTCAGATCGCCGCCCGCATCGCGGGATACACCGGGGGCGTCGGCGCGGCCCCGGCTGTCCAGCCCCTGGCTGCGCGCGACGACTACCTCCAGTCCTTCTACGTGTCAGGGCGGGCGCTTGACCGCAACATCGGCCCATTCGTCGAGCTGCTCACCGACCTGACGGCTCGCCTGGACATCGAACCAGGCCGGCTGAAGGAGGTCATCGACGAAAGCGCAACTCGGCTGGAGAGCTCGATTTCCGGGCTCGGCTTTCAATTCGCAATCCTCAGGGCCACCTCCAAGCTCAGCTCTGAAGGCGCCATCAACGACGGCCTCCAGGGAATTGGAATGCTCCACGAGGTTCGCCGGCTGGCTCGATTGAACCAGGAGGATCTGGGCGCGGTCATCACCAGGCTGGTGGCGATACGCAAGGCTCTATTCCGGCAGGACTCGGTCCACATCATCGTGACGTGCGAGGAGTCGATGATCGATGCCATCGCGGAGCGACTGCACGGCCTGGTCGGCGCGCTGCCCGCGGGCGGACCGAATGGTCACGTCGAGAAGCCAGACCCGCTCGACACGGGCCCGGAAGCCCGGACAACGCCCCTGCCGGTGGCGTTCAACGTCCGCGTATTCAAGACCGTTCGCTACACGCATCCCGACGCGCCGGCGCTGCTCGTGCTGGCGAACTACCTTCGCGACACCTTCCTGCACCGCGAGCTTCGTGAGAAGGGCGGCGCATATGGTGCGATGGCCCAGGCGAGCACAGGCAGCGGAACGTTCTACATGGCCGCGTACCGGGATCCGAACATCACGCGCACGTACGAAACCTTCGACCGGGCGGCGACGTGGCTCATCGACAGCGAGGTGGCCGAGGACGCGCTGAAGGAGGCGATCCTGGGCGCTTGCGGCGATGTCGACCCCCTGGAGTCTCCCGACATCAAAGGACGGCGCGAAGCGGGCAACCAGCTCACGGGTTTCACCCGACCGGAGCGGGAGAAGTTCAAGGAGCGCCTCCTGGGGGTCGATGCCGCCGACCTTCGGCGGGTGGCGGCGAAATACCTGGCGAGCGGCCGCCACGTCGAGGTGACCGTCGCCGGCCCTGAGCTCGTGGAGGCTGCCACCAGGGAGCGACCCGGGCTGTTCGAGGTGGTGTCGCCGGTCTGATTCGGGTCCGTGTCAGAATCGGCGCCATGAACCTCTGGCGTCGCGAGTACTTCTGGCCCGCCCTCTTGATCGTGTTGGGCGTCTATCTGCTCTTGAGCAACCTGCATCTGCTGACATGGCTGCGTGGGGACTTGATCTGGCCGCTGGCGTTGATCGGCCTGGGCGTATGGCTCATCCTTCGGCGCGCGCGCGCTTGATCGATTTGGAGCACTGTTGATGGGAATGCGGAGATACAGAAGCCTCTTCTGGCCGGCAGTCCTGATCCTGGTCGGAGTCTTTGCGCTGCTGGTCAATGTCGGGCTCGTCCCGGTCGAGCGTCTCGACCGCCTGGTGGACCTGTGGCCGCTGATCCTCGTGGTGATCGGGCTGGAGCTCATCGTCCGGCGTGCCCTCCAGGGAGCCTCGGCCGAGATCGCGGCCGCGCTGATCGTGCTGCTCGCGATCGGCGGGGCGGCTGCCTACGTTGCGCTTGGGCCGGCGATCCCAACCGGCACCCAAACGCTCGACGTGTCCGGCAAGGTTGGCAGTCTTGGTCACGCGACGGCGCGAGTCGACGCGGGCGCGGCGAGCATAACAATGCTCGGGAGCCCCTCCCTCGGGGACGATCTGTATCGCGCGCACATCGAGTACTCGGGGCGCAAACCCGACGTGACCCTCGACAGCTCCAGCGGCGAAGTCCGGATCTCGCAGAGCAACACCTCAGGCTTCCTCTTCTTCCAGAGCCGCCGCTTCGTGCTGAACCTGCAGCTGAATTCCAGCGTGCCGTGGAAGATTGCCGTCAACAGCGGAGCGACAAGCGACTCTTTCGATCTGTTGAGCCTTCACGTCGCCGGCATCGAAATCAACACTGGAGCGAGCAAGGAGGACTTCACCCTCGGTCCTCCGTCTGGCACGGTGCCGATCACCATCAACGGGGGCGCCCTGACAGTGAACGTGCACCGACCCTCGTCGGTGGCGGCCTCGGTCGCGGTGTCGGGAGGCGCGGTCAGCCTGACGTTCGACGGGCGGCCAAGCAAGGCGGTCGGGACTCTGACGGCGCAGACGGGCGACTTCGACAGCGCGTCCGATCGGTACCAGATCCAGGTCGACGGCGGCGCGTGCACCGTAACAGTAGACAAGGCCGCGCCCCAGGCTTAGCCGGCCTCCCTTGGCGCCAGTCTCCGGTCGAGCGCGCCGATTCTCGCCGCGTGCCGCGACACCGTGTCGCGGTCAAGCGCAGAGCGAAGCCCTCGCGCCGCTACGTCGAGCATCGCTTCCAGCTCTGAGCTGAGCACACCGGCTGCCCTCAGCACAGGCACCAGCGCCGCCGCGCGCTCCGCGCCCGCGAGCAGATCGTCCTGGTCGGTTCCCAAACGCCCTAGCTCGGCTGCCTCTTTCTCCAACCGCCCGCCGAGCCTGTTGTGCTCGTCATCTCCCAGCGCTGCGCTGAGGTGAGCGCCGCGCCGGGCGGCGGCGGCGGCGAGACGGCCCTCGAGCAGCTGTCCGGCGGCGGCGGGAACCGCGACGGCCGCCGGGCAGAGTCCGATGACCTGCTGTGGGCCTAGCGGCACGCCCTGCCGCTCCAGCTCCGCGACCACCGCCGAGGGTGTTGTCTCATCGAGCCGGAAGAGATTCAGCGAAAGCTGCAAGACGCCACCAGGCAGCTCGAACACCAGCGCCTGCACTCCGCGCATGCCGCCGGCCGATTCCCTCAACGATCGTGCCAACGCGCGAGCCGCCCTCAGATCCATTTCGGGCAGCAGCACGTTGAACGCCACCAACGGTCGCCGCGCGCCCACGCAGGCGGCCCCTCCGGATTCGTGCAGCTCGGGACCACCTAAGGCCGGCTGCGCGCGGCCCGCGCGAATGTCCGCAAGCGTGTGTGTTTCGCCGTAGCCATAGAAGTAGACCGGTACGTGAAGCTCGCTCCAGATCCGCTCGCCAACCTCTCTCGAGAGCGCGCGAGCGGCCTCGAGGGAAGCCTTGCCCAGGGGCACGATGGGGAGGACGTCGGCTGCTCCCACGCGCGGGTGGACGCCTCGGTGCCGGCGGAGGTCGATGCGTTCGGTCGCCACCTCAACGGAGGCGATCAACGCGTCGACGACGCTGGCTCCGTGGCCGGCCAGGGAGACGACGACGCGATTGTGGTCGGCGTCGGCATCGACATCGAGGACGTGCGCGCGGGCGGATGCGCCCGCGATCTCCGCGATGACTTCCGCGCGAGCTCCTTCGGAAAAATTGGGCACCGACTCGAAGAGTTCGAGGGGCTCCATGCGCCTGCTAGCCTACGTGCCCATGCCCGGCCCGGTCGCGCTCGTGTACGGCGAGGAGCTCATGAAGCACCACCTTTCCGACCAGCACCCGCTGCAGCCTATCCGCGTGAAGCTGGCCGTGGATCTCATCCGTTCGACCGGGCTCATGGAGCACTGCCACCTGCTGCCGCCTCGGAGGGCCAGCGACGCCGAGCTGGAGCTGGTCCACGCGCCCGAATACGTAGATCTTGTGCGCAGGCTGAGCGATCCGGTGGAGCGGCAGCGCGTGCCGCTGGACCTGATCGAAGCAGCCGGCTTTGGATCGGCGGACAACCCCATCTCGGACGAGCTGCACGAGGGGACGGCGCTGGTGGCGGGCGCGACCCTGGTCGGAGCCGAAGCGGTGGAGAGCGGGTCGGCGCTTCACGTGTTCAGCCCGTCGGGTGGTCTGCACCACGCGCATCGTGATCGTGCGTCGGGCTTCTGCACGTATGACGACGCGGCGGTCGCGTGCCGGTGGTTGCGGGACCGGGGGCATCGAGTGGCCTATGTGGACGTCGACGTGCACCACGGCGACGGCGTCGAGGACATCTTCTATTCCGACCCTAACGTGCTCACTATCAGCCTTCATGAAAGCGGTCGCTATCTGTTTCCAGGCACGGGGTTCCCGCGAGAATGCGGGGTCGGTGAGGGTCGAGGCGCAGCGGCGAACCTGCCGTTCATGCCCTACACGTGGGACGAACCGTGGCTCGAAGGATTCGAAAAGGTGGTCCCGGCCATGCTGCGCCGGTTTCAACCGACGGTGCTTGTGACGCAGGATGGGTGTGACACGCACTACCTGGACCCGCTGGCTCACCTCGCCGCGACCACGCGGATCTGGCCGCGCGTGGGGAGGATGTTCCACGAGCTCGCGCACGAGCTGTGCGAGGGTCGGTGGCTGGCGTTGGGGGGCGGGGGCTACGCCATCTACGAGGTGGTGCCCCGAGCCTGGACGCTCTTCTTCGCGGAAATGGTGGAGAGGCCGGACCTGGCCGCGGATCTCAACGACCCCTCGAGCGTGGTCCCGGCCGAGGAGGCGCAGGAACGCGTGTGGGCCTCGCTGCGCCAGGACCTGCGGACGCTGGGCGAGGTCCACGGCATCGACTTCGCCTGACACACGGGACGCCCGGCCCAAAAAACACCCATCCACAAGCCCCCACCCTCCCTGGGGTTTCCTTGTGCGGCGGCTCACGATAGGCCTGGACCTGCGACCCGGCAAACCCTGCCCGTTAAGAGCCCCGGCCCGCGCGAAGGATGGCGACCACCGCCACCTGCAGGGGAATCGCCGTGCCGAAGACGGCGGCGATCGCCGGCGCGATCCACGCGATCCCGCGCGGGTGCTGGGAGCCAAGCACGCCCACGTAGCCCACGGAGGCCGCCACCACCACCACCTGCAACATCAACACCGCCTTCAGCCAGCGGCCGACAGCCGGCCGCATCTGGGCGTCGTCATGCGTCAGCAGCGGCCGTTGGAGCAACCGATGGTAAAGCCCGTACTGGATGCCAAGCGTGAGCAGAAAGGCGACGGCGCCGAAGCCGAGAAACGAGCTGTCGCTCAGGCGGCGTAAGTGCGCAGGCAGCGGGTGCAAACGCGGGCGCGGATCGCGCGGCCGGCCACAGTCACGCGGCCCATCTGGAGGTTGGGCTCAAATCTCCGGTTGACCCGGTTCTTGGCATGACTTACGTGGTGTCCGTACTGCGGCTCCTTGCCGCAAATCGCGCAGCGTTTGGCCATGAGTCACCTTCGGAGGGGGAATTTGATCGAACAGTGGACGCCACGGTGAGCCGATCTCACCTGAGCGTTACCGAATTGTACCATGGGCTCTCCATGGCCTCGAAAACCCCTACGGCGCTCGGGCGGGCTCAGCGTTGGGGCCGAATCGAAGTCTTCCCCTCCGCGGTCGCGGCCATCGCCGGCCATGCCGCCACCAGCTGCTACGGGGTCTCTGGCATGGCCGCTCGCGGACTGCGAGATGGCGTCGCCGAGCTGCTCCGAAGGGAAAGCGTGGATCGCGGCGTGGAGGTGCTCGAGGTCGAGGGTGGCTTGTCGATCGACATCTTCGTGATCGTGCGGTACGGCATGAGGATCTCAGAGGTCGCTCACAACCTGCAGGAGACCGTGAAATTCGAAGTCGAACGGGCGGTGAACGTGCCCGTCGCGGAGGTCAACGTGAACGTTCAGGGCGTCAAGGAAGAGCGGCGCTGAGTCATGGCCTACCGTAGGCCGGTCGGGGTGGACGGGCCCCTCTTCAAGCAGGCGCTGCTTGGCAGCCTCAACTGGCTGTCGGCAAACCACGAGGAGGTCAACCGCCTCAACGTGTTCCCGGTTCCGGACGGGGACACCGGCACGAACATGCTGCTCACGCTCCAGTCGGCGGTCGAGGACATCAAGGAGTCAAGCGCGGCGGAGGTGAGCAAGATCGCCAAGCTCGCGTCGCATGGGAGCCTCATGGGCGCTCGCGGCAACTCGGGCGTCATTCTGTCGCAGATCTTCAGAGGGTTCGCGCGCGCGGTCGAGGGCAAGAGCTCGCTCACGCCACGAGAGCTGGCCGGCGCCTTTGAGGAGGCCGCCAACGCAGCCTACCGCGCCGTCAACAAACCCACCGAAGGGACGATCCTCACCGTCGCACGCGAGGCCGGCCGGTCAGCCGCTGCCGCCGCCGGCGACGATGATGCCACCGTCCCGAGCGTCATCGCGGCCGCAGCCGCCGGGGCCAGGGCAGCGGTCTTGAAGACGCCGAGCCAGCTGCAGATTCTTCGGGACGCGGGCGTCGTCGATGCCGGTGGGTTTGGCCTGCAGATCATCCTCGAGGGCATGCTGAAGACGGTCGAGGAGTCGGAATCGTTCCACGTCGACGCGACGGTCGCGAGGCCAAAGGCGGCGCAGGTCGCCCTCGACCTGCCCGAGGGAGGGTGGGGCTACTGCACGGAGTTCTTGATCGAAGGCGCCGGCCTTGATACCGACGTGATACGAGCCGAGATCGAGGCGCTCGGCAACTCGGTGCTCGTCGTCGGCGAGCCCGAGCTGGTCAAGGTGCACGTCCACACTGACGACCCCACGCGTGTCATCACGCTGGCCGGACGTTTCGGGAAGATCCTGAAGCTCAACGTCGGCGACATGTCGACCCAGCACAAGCGCATCCTGGACAGCGAGACCGCGGCCGGCAGGCCGCCGCGAGCGAACGGAGTCGGCATGGTGGCCGTGGTCGCGGGCAGCGGGCTGGTCGAGATCTTTCGCGGCCTGGGCGTCGACGCTATCGTCGAGGGCGGCCAGACCATGAATCCGAGCACCCAGGACATGCTCACCGCCGTCGACGGCGTGCCATATGACGAGGTGGTGCTCCTGCCCAACAACGGCAACGTCATCCTCGCTGCCAGCCAGGTGCCAAGCCTCACCAAGAAAAAGATCCACGTGATCGAGACCCACAGCGTTCCACAGGGCGTGGCTGCAGTCGTCGCATTCCGGCCTGAGCGGAGCGGGGCTGACAACGTGGCGGCGATGAAAGCAGAGGCCGCGCGCATCCAGACGATAGAAGTGACACACGCGGTGCGCGATACACGTTCGAACGGGCTCAAGGTCAAGAAGGGCGATGTGATCGGGCTCATCAACGACAAGCTGGAGTTCGCCGGCGCCGACTACGCCGAGGTCGTCAACAAAGCGCTGGGCAAGCTCGGCCCGGACGCGTACGAGCTCGTCACCGTATATCGAGGCCAGGGCGCGAGTGACGACGAGATGGCCAACCTGGAGTCGGCCATCCGCTCCAACTTCCCGGGCCTGGAGGTCGAGGTCCAGCAGGGCGGCCAGCAGCATTATCCCTTCATCCTGTCTGTCGAATAAGTTCGACTGGTGAATTCCAAGCGTCGCTTCGCGGTGGTCACCGACTCCACCGCCGACCTTCCCGACGAGTGGCGCGCTGATTACGGCATCGAGGTGGTCCCGCTCAAGGTCATCTTCGGTAGCGAGACGTTTCGGGATCGCGTCGACATGTCCGACGAAGAGTTCTTTCGCCGGCTCGCCACAGCGACGAAGCTGCCGACCACGTCGGCGCCGTCGCCGGGCGAGTTTGCCGAGGTCTACAGACGGTTGGCCGAAGATCACGACGGGTGCATCTCGATCCATCTCGGGGCTCAGCTCTCGGCGACTGCCGAGGCCGCCCGGATTGGTGCGCAGTCGGTGGAAGGTTTCAGGGTCGAGGTGATCGACAGCCGGACAGTGACGATGCCGATCGCCTTCCTCTGCAAGGTGGCTGCGGAATGCGGGACGCTCGACGAGGCTGTAGCCGCTGTTGAGGCACGGGTCCCGAAGTGCCGTGTCCTCGCTCTGCTCGACACGCTGCGCTACCTCGAGATGGGCGGTCGCCTCAATCGAGCGCAGGCGATGATCGGGACCATGCTGGACCTCAAGCCATTGCTGCTCGTGGACGGCGGGATGCCCAAAGCGGTCAGTCGCGTGCGCACGAGGTCGCGAGCAGCATCAGCGATGTTGGAATACTTTCGCGGCGAGCTGCCGGTTGAACACGTCGCGGTGATGCACGCGCAAGCTCCCGACGAGGCTGAGAAGGTCGCGGCGGGCTTGCGCGCGGAGCTGCCTGGGCAGGAGATCGCCATCGGCAAGATCGGCTGCGTCCTCGGCACCCACACGGGGCCCAACGCGCTCGGCGTCGTCTACATCAAGAAGTAGCCGCCATCTTCACCGACTTGCCCGGGCGCGGCCACACCCGCAGCAGCGGCGGCGTCAGCGCCACCATGCGAGGCACGGCGGCGACCGCGAGTTTGAATGCACGCTGCTGCCCGCGTCCCCAGGCCAGTCCGTACGACTCTCTCAGGGTCGGAGGCAGCAGCCCGGCGGTCACGACCTCGAACGGCACCATCAGCGGGCCAGGCAGCAGACGAAGGCGGGGCCGAACGACCAATCGGGCCAGCTCCTTCGCTCGCGCGGTCACGTGGACGTCGCCTCCGGCGACCATCCGGTGCACGTAGTGGTCGAAATCCCGCAGGGATTCCGGGAAGCGGTCGTACGGGATGCCCAGCAGCTCGCCGAACAGCTTCGACTCCTGATAGAACTCCTCACGCTCTGACTCGGTCAGGGGCTGCACAAACGTCCGGTAGGTGACCAGGGCGGAGTCCACCAGCGTTGCGTGCACCCACAGCAGGAGCTCAGGGTCGAGGGCGCGGTAGTCATGGCCCCGAACCCGAGCGTGCGCCTGGTTGACCGTGCGGGCCGCAGCCAGTGCCGTCTCACGCTCACCGAACACGATCGCCATCGTCACCAGCACGGTGCGGCGAAGGCGGCGGATGGGATGAGTCCGAAAGTCCGAGTGGTCGTCGACTCCCGCCGCGACCTTGGGGTGGGCCAGCTGCATCAGCAGCGCTCGGCCACCACCCAGCAGGAGGATGTTTTCGCGGTTGACGCGCCGGGTTATCGAATCGTCAGCGTAAAGGCCTGCGCCCACGACGTCATTAAACCCCGCCGGCTCACACCGTCGCCCTGTCCATCTCCGCGTTGAAGTCATCCCGGTAGTGCTGGTAGTAAGCCTTGATCTTGGCCGGGGTGCCGCTGAAATCCACCGCGCCCATTGCGTTCACGTCCGCTACTGCCTGCTTGTCGGCGGCGTCGAAATCCGCACTGGTGCGGGCGTTCAGCTCCTTGGCGACATCCGCTGCGTAGGACTGAAGGATGACGAGGAAGTCGTGGTACTGGCTTGGGAGGCCAGGCGCGTTGGCGGCGAGCTGCTGAGCGTTGATCGCATCCGTCTTGATCAGCGCGTCCTGGGTCGAGGTTCCTACGAAGTCGTTGTTCTTGGCGTCGACCAGCATCGTGCTCCAGTCGATCAGCGCCTGGAAGAAGGACTGATAGAACTGCCCCAACAACACGTAGCCGCCCGCGGCCGACTTGACGGCATCGGTGGCCTTGCGAGCGTGATCGATGCGGCCTGCCTCATCGTCCAGTCGCCCGCTGCTGATCGCCGTGAGCCACTGCTGGTCCCGCAAGTGGGAGCGTGCCGCCGCCATCGCATGATCGTCGCCGCCGACGATCGCGCTGATGCTCTGGGACTCGGACACGAGCTGGCCGGCGGTCGACTTGCTCAGTGTGGCATCCGTCATCGCCGCGAAAGAGGTGACCTGCTGGTCCAGGAGGTCGAAGGTCGTGTTCACGTAGCTGCGATGGGCGCTCGCCCCGTTGATGGCGCTGCTTGCGTCCGAGATGCGGCTTGACGCGAACGCATATCCCGCCACCACGTAGGCGATTGCCCCGACAAGCAGCAGGGCGACGACCACGACCGCGGTGATGATCATCCACAGGTTGCTTGCATTACGCGGCCGGCCTGGCGGCGGCGGATAACCGTACGCGGGCGCGGCATAGCCAGGGGTGGGGGCGTAGGCCGGAGGCGGAGGTTGGGTGGGTGCGGCGTAGGGGGTGGGGGGAGGTGCCGCGGGCTCGGCGTACACGGGTGCTGCGGGCGCTGCGGGCGCGTGCTGATCGCCCTCGGGACCCGGATCGGGGGAGGGCGGACCTGACGGCGGAGGCGGATACGGCAGCTCGTCGCTCACGTCCGTGAATTTACCTCTCGACGAGCGCGCTTACATGGCGTTGGCTTTGGCGATCTCCGAGTTGAAGTCGTCGATCGTGGGCTTGTAATAGGCGTCGATCTCGTTCCCGATCTTCGTGAAGTCGTACGAGTCCAGCTTGGTCACGTCAGCATCGACCTTGGTCGACAGATTTTCCGCGGTGGTCACATCGCCCGAGTTGACGGCGGCCAAGAGGCCGGCGATGTCAGTGGCGAAGGTCTGGAAGTCCGCGACGAAGGCGTGGACCTCGGGGGGCAACCCAGGCGCGCTTGAAGCCGCGAGGGCTTTGGCCAGATCCGCTTTCAGGGTGGAGACGTCGGCGGCCGCACCCGCGAAGTCGTTCGCGGTGGTCTTGGTGCCCACATTGTCCAGGTCGATGACCGCGTCGAAGAATGACTGATAGAACGTACCCATCAGCACGTAGTCGGCGGTCAGGATCTTGGCGTCGGCCAGGGCTTTGCGCTCGTGGCCGATCTTGGCCGAGTAGTTGTCGAGGCTCGATCGGTTGAGCACCGTCAGCCACGAGTTGTCGGTCAGGCTGGACTGGGCGGTGGCCAGCGAGGCGTCGTCGCTGTCGATGGTGGCGCCGGCTGACTGCGACTTGCTGACGACCTGGTCGAGCAGGGCGCGATCGGCCTTGAGGTCGGCGGTGCTGGTGCTGGTGCCCGAGGTCGTGAACTTGCTGTTGAACGAGTTCACTGTGTCTGTGATCGAGTTCTGGTGGGCGACGACGGCGTTGTATGAGTTTCTAGCGCTGTCGATACGGCTCGTGGCGAACGCAAAGCCGGCAGCGGCGTAGCCGATGACCACAACGAGGAGCACAACGATGATGGCGACCGCGGTGATGATCGGACGCATGTTGCGGGCGGGCGCCGCGGCGACGGGCGCTCCATAGCCAGGGGGTGCCGCGTAGTCGGGCGGCGGCACGTAGGGCGCGGGCTCGGCCGCCGCGGGCGGTGGCGTCTGAGGAGGAATTTCCCACGATGCCGGTTGATGAGCGGGCGTTGGAGCGGGCGCAGGCTCGGGCGCAGGCTCGGGCGCGGAAGGGGTTTCTTCAGGTGTCGGGCCGGTCGGTCCTTCGTTCACGATGCTGCACTCTAACCCGTCCTGGCTCGCCTGTGAGTCTGAAGTTGCGCTCGGTTTTACCGGCCTGGCTGGCGCCGGGGTCGCGATGGTCCTATTTTGGCTTGATGGTCGTCCTGAACCCCCATCTGGCGCTGGACTCGCCCGTCAAGGAGCTGCCCAATGTCAAGCCGCTCGATCAGAAGCGCCTGGCCGCTCTGGGCATCCTCACCGTCCGCGACCTGCTTCTGAACCTGCCTTTCGGCTGGGACAGCTTCGGCGACCCGAAGCGGATCGCGGAGCTCGAGGTCGGCACGCTCGCCACAGTCGTCGGCACGATCGTCCGGATCGCGCCCAAGATCAGCATGTACAAGAAGCTCAAGCTCACCCAGGCCGCGCTGGCCGACGATTCCGACTCTCAGCTGACCCTCGCCTGGTTCAACATGCCGTGGGTCGCGCGCCAGCTGCACAGGGGCGATCGAATCGCCGTCGCCGGGACGGTCAGGGCCAACCGCTTCGGTCGTTTCGAGATGCGCAACCCACACCACGAGCTGCTCGATGGAGGGGAAGCCGCCGGCCCGAAATACATCGGCGGTCTCATGCCCAAGTACCACCTGGTCAAAGGCCTCACCTCCAAGAAGCTCTCGGGCTGGGTCGACGCAGCTCTACCCCTGGCCGACCGGCTGGAGGACGAGCTGCCCCAAGACGTCCGCGAACGCCACCGCCTTCTCCCACTGGCGGAGGCGGTAAGGCTCGGCCACAAGCCGGAGACCGAAGGCGAGTGGTCGGAAGCGCGGCGGCGAATGGCTTTTGCCGAGCTCTTCGAGCTGCAGGCGGTCTTTGCCCTGATGCGCGCGAGCATGGCGGCCGAGCCGGCGGCGCCGATCCCGTACCGCCAGGACGTGATCGAGGCGTTCAAGGGCGGCCTCGGCTTCGACCTCACGACCGCGCAGCGCCGCTCGATGTGGGAAACGTTCAAGGACATGGAGAAGACCACGCCGATGAACCGCCTCCTCAATGGCGACGTCGGGTCGGGCAAGACCGCGGTGGCGGCCGCCTGCGCCGCCATGGCTCACGCCGCGGGCCTGCAGTCGGTGGTGATGGCGCCGACGGAGATCCTGGCGCGCCAGCACCTGCACAAGTTCCGCGCCTACCTGGAGCAGAGCTTTCCCGGGCTGACCGTCGAGCTCCTCGTCAGCAGCCAGGGCGCGGCGGAGCGGCGGCGCGTCCGGGCCGCGGCCGCAAGCGGTCACTGCGCCCTCGTCGTGGGCACGCACGCGCTGATCGAAGAGGACGTCGAGTTTGCAGACCTCGGGCTGGCCGTGGTCGACGAGCAGCACCGTTTCGGCACGCGCCAGCGCGAGCTCCTGCGAGCCAAAGGCAAAGGCCGTCCCCACTTCCTCGCCATGACCGCCACGCCCATACCCCGGACTCTCGCGCTGGCTCGATATGGAGAGATGTCGGTGTCGGTCATCGACGAGCTGCCGCCCGGACGCACACCGGTAAAGACCGACGTGGTGCCACCGGACGAACGCTCTAGCGCTTACGAGCTGGTCAGGAGGCAGGTCCACCTGGGCCGCCAGGCCTTTGTCATCTGCCCGCTGATCGAGGAATCGGAAAAGGTGGTGGCGCGATCCGCAACCGCTGAGTTCGAGCGGCTGAGCAAGGACATCTTTCCGGACCTCACGATGGCGCTCATCCACGGGCGCCTCAAAGAGAAGGACGATGTCATGGCGCGCTTCGTGGCGGGCGAGATCCAGGTCCTGGTCGCCACCGCCGTGGTCGAGGTGGGAGTGGACGTGCCCAACGCCACGGTGATGATGGTGGAGGGCGCGGACCGTTTCGGCCTCGCGCAGCTGCATCAGTTCCGAGGCCGCGTCGGGCGCGGCGCTGCAGAGAGCTACTGCCTGCTGCTCGCGGACGACCCGTCGGAGGCGAGCGTGAGGCGCCTCGAGCTGGTCCAGAGCATCCGCGATGGCTTCAAGCTCGCGCAGGAGGACATGGAGCAGCGGGGTGTTGGCGAGCTGATGGGCACAAAGCAGCATGGGATGTCGGATGCCGCCATGGATGCGCTGAGGAATCCGTTGCTCCTTGACGAGGCAAGGGACGAGGCCCAGCGCCTGTTGCAGTCCGATCCGGGATTCGAGAACCACCCGGCTCTCAGGGAAGCGGTCGAAGCGCGGCGCGCGAAAATCCTTATCAGCTAGCCTGCTCGTATGTCCGGCCTGCCGTTCGTGGTCGAGCTGACCCGCGACCTCATCCGGCTCGACACCACGAACCCGCCGGGTGAGGAGCACCTCGCTGTCGAGCTTGTGGAACGCCTGCTGCGTGACGCGAACATCGAATGCACGCGATATGAGAGCGAACCTGGACGGCCCAACCTCGTCGCGCGGGTCAAGGGTCGCGGTGAGGCTCCGCCACTCCTTCTCCAGGGCCACGTCGACGTCGTCACCACCGTCAACCAGGACTGGCGCCATCGGCCTTTCGGCGGTGACATCATCGACGGCTACCTGTGGGGCCGGGGAGCCCTCGACATGAAGAGCGGAGTGGCGATGATGGTCGGAGCCGTGGTTCGCGCGCAGGCCCGCGGCGGGGCGGCGGGCGACCTCGTCCTCGCCGTGCTGGCCGATGAGGAGGCGGGAGGCATCTGCGGCGCCAGGTGGCTGGTCGATGCCCATCCCGAGCTCTTCACCGGCATCCGTCACGCCATCGGCGAATCCGGCGGGGTCGCGCTCCACGTCGGCGGCCGCCGGTTCTACCCGATCATGGTTTCCGAGAAACGGGGCTGCCAGATGCTGGTCACGCTTCGCGGCGCGGGCGGCCACGGGTCTGTGCCTGCGCATGGCGGAGCGATGGCGAAGCTCGGCGAGCTGCTGACCAGGCTCGACACAAGCCGGCTGCCCGTCCACATCACGACACCGGTCCGCCACCAGCTGGAGGGGATGCGCGACGCCCTCGACGAGCCCTTGAAGAGCCGCATCGGCGCCCTTCTGGATCCCGCCCGGACCGACGCCGCGCTCGCGGAGCTCGGCGCCCTCAGCCGCGGGCTGGACGCATCGCTGCACAACACGGTCAACGCCACGATCGTCAGCGGCGGCCTGAAGATCAACGTCATCCCAAGCGAGGTGCAGGTGCAGCTGGACGGCCGCCTGCTGCCGGGGTACGGTCCAGAGGACATGCTGCGCGAGCTGCGCGAGGTGGTCGGGTCCGAGCCGGAGATCGAGGTCCTGCTCGTCGGCCCCGCTCAACCAGAGGTCGACCTCTCCCAGTTCGACCTCTTCGCGTCTGTGTTGAAGGAGGCCGACTCGGGCTGCGTGCCGGTGCCGTCCCTCGTCACGGGTGGCACGGACGCGCGCCATTTCGCGCGCCTGGGAATCCGCACATATGGCTTCCTGCCGCTCAACATTCCGCCGGATTTCAACTCTTCGCCGACCATCCACGCAGCCGACGAGCGCGTGCCGGTCAGCGCGCTCGAGTTCGGCGCCGAGTGCGTGTATGAGGCGGCGATGAGATATCGCGGCTGATACTTAGCCGCGATGGACTCACCCCTGCGATTGACGGAGTACAGCCACGGGGCCGGTTGAGCCTGCAAGCTCAGCCCGGTGGAGCTAGGGCAGGTACTCGGGGCTCTGCCCCCGATCGTCGATCCCAACGTGTTGACTGCAGCGTCATCGCGCGATGACGCGGCCGTCTATCGAATCGCGTCCGATCGCGCCCTGGTCGCGACCGTCGACTTCTTCACGCCCATCGTCGACGACCCGTCCGATTTCGGCGCGATCGCGGCGGCCAACTCCGTCAGCGACGTCTACGCGGTGGGCGCGCGACCCATGTTCGCGCTCGGCATAACCGCATTCCCGCGCGAGAAGCTCAGCACCGGGCTGCTGGAAAAGATCGTCGCGGGCGGCGCCGCCAAGATGTCGGAGGCGGGGATCGCGGTCGTCGGCGGCCACTCGATCGACGACGCAGAGCCGAAGTTCGGGTATGCGGTGATCGGTGAGGTCCATCCGGATCGAATCGTCGGCCACGAGGGCGCGCGCTCGGGCGATGTCCTGTTCCTCACCAAACCCCTCGGCTCGGGGCTCGTGGCGACGGCCATCAAGCGGGGGCTCTGCCCTCCCGTCCTCGAGCGGCGGATGATCGAGGTCATGTCGACCCTCAACCGCCGCGCATCCGAGGCCATGATCGAAGCGGGTGCGACCGCGGCCACAGACGTCACCGGTTATGGGCTGATCGGGCACCTTGCCAATCTCGCGGGAGGCGCCGACATCGAATTGCACGCGGTCCCGTTCCTCGAAGGCGTCCGTCAGTTGGCCGAACGTGACCTCTTTCCCAGTGGCAGCCGCCGCAACTACGATGCCTATCGCGACCAGGTCGATTGGGGGGACGCCGCGGAGCTCGACCAGATGATGCTGTGCGACGCGCAGACGAGCGGCGGGCTGCTGGTGGCGATTCCGCCAGACAAGACGACCGCGTTCGAGGGCGCGCTGGCCTCGTCGCCCTATCCGGCCGCCAGAATCGGCACCATTAACGGCCATGGATCCATTCGCATCCGCGCTTGACCAGGCGGCGGCGGTCCGGCGCCGCGAGACCTCCTCGACCGAGCTCACGCGTGCATATCTCGAACGCATCGAGCGGCTCAACCCGCGGCTCAACGCGTTTGTGCTGACGACTCCCGAGCTCGCCCTCGAGCAGGCGAAGGCCGCCGACGAGGCCAACATCGGCTATCCGCTGCGAGGCGTGCCGACATCGGTTAAGGACCTCGTCTCGCTGGCGGGTTATCCCCTCACCTTTGGCTCCCGGGCCTTCGAGGATTACACGCTGCCGATGGATTTCTTTCCGGTGGCTCGCTTGAAGGAAGAGGGCTGTCCGATCCTCGGCAAGACCAACACCTCAGAGTTCGGATCGCGGCCGACCACGGAGCACGGCCTGTTCGGCGCCACGCACAATCCGTGGAGTCTCGGCCACACCGCGGGCGGGTCGAGTGGCGGGGCGGCCGCCGCGGTAGCGGCAGGGCTGTGCGCTTTCGCCCACGGTTCCGACGGAGGTGGATCGGTTCGCATCCCGTCGAGCTGCTGCGGCACGGTCGGCCTCAAGCCCTCGCGCGGGCGCATCTCCCCAGGTCCGCTGCTGGGCGAGCACTGGGCCGGTCTCTCGACTGATGGCGCGATCGCGCGCACGGTCGCCGATGCGGCGGCCGGCCTGGATGCGATGGCGGGTCACCTGCCGGGCGATGCCTACTGGGCCGAGATCGATGGGAGATTCGCAGACTCGGCGACGCCCACGGACCGCAAGCTGCGGATCGGCTTCACGGTCAGATCCAGCGCAAAGGTCGAAGAAGAGGTGGCCGCCTGCGTGCGCGAGGTGGCACGACTGCTCGAGGGCCTCGGCCACCGGGTGACCGAGGGCGGCCCCGACACGGAGCCGTTCCGCACGCCGATGCAGCTCATCGTGGTGTCCGGGCTCGGCTCGCTGCCGATCAGCGACGAATCCAAGCTCGAACCGTTCAATGCTTTGGGCCTGGCGCTCGCCAAGCAGCTGACCGCGGTCGACTACGTCCGCTCGGTGGATGCGATCCGAATGCACAGCCGCATCGTGGTCGGATTCTGGGACACGCACGACGTGCTCGTGACTCCAACGCTGCCGCGAACCGTTCCTCCACTCGACACTCTGGGCGCAGACCTAACCTCCGCCGGGGATGAGTACATGGATTTCGTCAGCTTCGTCTACCCGTACAACTGCACCGGGCAGCCGGCGATCTCGCTGCCACTCGGGGTCGATGCGGCGGGACTGCCAATTGGTGTCCAGCTCGTCGGCCCGCCACGCGGCGAGGCCGTCATCCTTGGGCTGGCGGCGCAGCTCGAGCAGGCGCGGCCGTGGAGCGGCCGTCGCCCCCGACTCGACTGAGCGGCTCGGATTGTCGAGGCTTCGCGTCGGCGGGGGGGAGGCTCGCGGGCGCCGGCTGAAGGCGCCCAAAGGCATCCGGCCCACGCAGGGCATGGTCAAAGCCGCGATCTTCAACATGGTCGGTTCCGGGATCGAGGGCGCGCACGTCCTCGACCTCTTCGCGGGCTCGGGGGCCATCGGCATCGAGGCGCTGTCGCGAGGCGCCGCCGAGGTCACGTTCGTGGACAGGGAGCCGCGCGGTCTTGCTATCCTGCGCCAGAACTTGGACGCCCTCGAGCTGAAGGAGAGAGCGCGCGTCGTCCGTGGCGACGTCGTGCGCTGGCTCGAAAGCTCGCCCGCCGAGGTCGGCCGCGCGGGACTCGTGTTCCTCGATCCGCCTTATGAGGACGTCATTCTCGATCGCGCTCTGCTGGTGCTCGACCGCGCGCTGACCGACGCGATCGTCGTGGCCGAGCATTCGCGGCGCCAGGAGCTGCCGCGACTGTCGCGACTGCAGGTCGACCGGCAGCGGCGCTACGGCGACACCATGGTGACGGTCCTCCGCGCCCCGGGCGCAATCGAGACATGACATGACCGACAAGACCGCCGTTTACCCCGGCAGCTTCGATCCTTTCACCAACGGCCATCTCGACGTCGTGGAGCGTGCCCTCGGCATCTTCGACCGGCTCGTGGTGGCGGTGGCGGCCAATCCCGATAAGCGCCAGCCTCTGTTCACTGTGGAGGAAAGGGTGCACCTCATCGAGGGCGCGCTCAAGGGGCACGATCGCGTGGAGGTGACGAGCTACACCGGCCTCACCGTTGAGTACGCGCGCTCAAGGGGAGCGAACACATTGGTGAAAGGGCTGCGCGCCTACTCCGACTTCGATGCCGAGCTGCAGCAGGCGCTCATGAATCGCAAGCTCGCGCCCGACATCCACACTGTCTTCCTGATGTCGAGCTTCGCCCACATCTACGTTTCGTCAAGTATCTTGAAGGACATCGCGAGCTATGGCGGGAACGTGTCTGACCTGGTGCCCCCGGGCGTCGCCAAAGCGCTGAAGGAGAAATTCAGATAAAGGTCGACGAGCTGCTTGACCGCTTCGAGTACTTGATTCAGAACGCCCGTCACGTTCCGCTGTCGACTCAGGTGATGGTCAACGAGGACGAGATCATGGAGCTCATCGACCAGCTCCGATTCAACCTGCCCGACGAGATCAAGCAGGCGAACTGGACCGTGTCCGAGCAGCAGCGGATCATCTCGGAGGCGCACGCCGAGGCCGCTCGCATCATGTCTCGCGCCAACGAGCGGGCGGAAGAGACCTCCTCCGACCACGAGATCCTGCGGCGTGCCGAGCGACATGGCGCGCAGGTCGTCAAGGACGCGCAGGCGAAGTCCGATGAGATCATCCGCCAGGCCGAGGCTTACGCGCTGGAGCAGCTGAAGCAGCTCGAGTCGCACCTGGGACGAACTCTGGCGACGGTACGGCGTGGAGTCGAGGCGCTGCAGTCGAGTCAACCCGAGTCGGACGAGGGCGGCGAAGCGGCTTCCAAGTAGCGGACACCGCAACTCCGGTAAAATTCGGCAGCCATGGCTCTGCCGAAGGTCAAGCTCTCCAAGTCGAAGAAAGGGCGCCGGCGCTCGCACCTCGCGCTCGTCCACGTGCAGCTACAGCCGTGCCCGAACTGCAAGAAGCTGATGCGACCGCATGCGATCTGCCCCAACTGCGGCCACTACGCCGGCCGCGAGGTGATCAAAGCAAAGGAGTAGGCGCCCTGTGGCGAAGGTCGCCTTTTTGTTCCCAGGCCAGGGCTCGCAGCACGCCGGCATGGGGGCCGAGCTCCTCACCGATCCCGAGGTCTCCGAGCTTTGCGATCGCTGTTCGGCCGGCGCCGACGTCGACCTACGGCATCTGCTGGCCGGCGCTGACGACGATGAGCTCAGGCTCACCAACAACGCGCAGCCCGCGCTCTGCTTCATGGGCCTGGCCCTGACCATGCTGCTCAAGCGGCGCGAGATCGAGCCGGCCGCCGCGGCCGGTCATTCCATCGGCGAGTACGCCGCCCTCGCCGCCGGCGGTGCCGTGGGCGCGCCGCAGGTGATCAAAGCGGTGGTCGAGCGCGGCCGGGCGATGGCCGAGGCAGTCCCCGCGGGCACCAGCTCGATGGCCGCGGTGCTCGGCCTGGACGCGCAGGCGGTCGAGGTGGCGCTGGCCGGGATGAACGACGCCTGGCCGGCGAACTACAACACGCCGACCCAGACTGTGATCGCGGGCACGACCGCCGGCCTCGAGGTGGCGGCGCGCCGCCTGCAGGAGGCGGGCGCCAAGCGCGTCATCCCGCTCAACGTGAGCGCAGCCTTCCACACGCCTCTGATGGCCCCCGCCGCCGCCCGGCTGCGGACCGCGCTCGACCGCATCGAGTGGAGGTCGCCGCGCGTGCCGGTCATGGCCAACCTCACCGGGCGTCAGCACCAGGGCGGCGATCGCATCCCGCACGTGATGGAGATGCAGCTGCGTTCACCGGTCAGGTGGGCCGCGTGCGTGGGCTCTCTGGCGGAAATCGGCTGCGACACTTTTGTTGAGGTCGGCCCCAAGCGCGCGCTGACCGGGATGATGAAAGAGCTCGCCCCCGGCAAGGTGGCTATGGCTGTAGGAACCCCGGCGGCGTGCCAGGAGCTCGCGATCCCCGCCTAAGCCAGGGCTGATACAGTAGTTCGCGGCAACCCCCCCAACGTGCGTTCGCATTGGAGGCGAGATTGGAAACCCAGAAACTGAGCTTCGAAGATTTCAAGAACATCGTGGTCGAGCGCCTTGGCTGCGAGCCTGAGCAGGTGACGATGGACGCCTCCTTCCAGGAGGACCTGAACGCCGATTCGCTCGACCTCGTTGAGCTGATCTACGCATTCGAAGAGAACACGGGTCTCGAGATTCCCGACGAGGACGCCGAGAAGATTACGACCGTCGGCCAGGCCTGGGAATACATACAGGAGAAGACCGCCTCATAGCACAGAGCGCAGCTCCTCTCGGGCAGTCGTTAGAGCAGCTCCAGTCGAAGATCGGGATTCACTTTCGCGATCCGGGCCTTTTACTCGAGGCGGTCACCCACAGCTCCTTCGCGAATGAGAGTCCGCAGCAATCTCCGCGTGACAACGAACGCCTCGAGTACCTCGGCGACGCCGTCCTGCAGCTGATCACGGCCGAGTACCTGTACAAGCATCACCCTCGCGCGGCCGAGGGTGAGCTCACACAGACCCGTTCCGCCATGGTCAACACCAACACGTTGGCCCAGATGGCGGAGCAGCTCGACCTGGGCTCTTACCTTTACCTCGGCAAAGGCATCGCGAAGGGCGGCGGTCGAAATCTGAAGTCGCTGCTCGCGAATGCGTTCGAGGCCGTGCTCGGCGCTGTGTTCCTGGACGCCGGCTACGACGCCGCCTACCACTACTACCTCAATCGCTATCGATCGCTGCCGGCCCCGGCCCAGGACGAGAACTTCAAGGGGCGCCTCCAGCAGGTGGCGCAGGAGCGCTTCGGCCAGACCCCCTTCTATGACAGCGAGGGCGCGCGCGTGGGCACCCAGCGCGAGTACACGTCCGTCGTCTTCGCCGGCGCGGAACCGCTTGGCACGGGGCATGGGGCGACCAAGCAGGAGGCGGAGCAGGACGCCGCGCGGGCGGCGCTGCAAGGACTTGGCGACGGTCTGGTCGCCCAGCCGGCGCCGAAGGCAGCCCGGACGCCCCGGCCGCGGAAACGGCGCGTGGCGGCCTCGCATGCGGCGGCCTCCCCGGAGGCGGGCCTCGCGCCCGCCGTGGACGCGCTCACGATCGTTCCCGACCCGGGGCCAGAGCCCGCTCCGGCCCCCGCGCCGGAAGCGCTTCCGGCGCCAAAACGAAGCCGGCAGTTCGGAGAACCACTGGAATAGCGGCTCCAATGGGGCACATCTTGTGCCCCGGAGTCAGATGGGCCCTACATCTGCTACCTTGAGGCGAACTTGTTCCTGCGCTCGCTGAGCCTACTGGGCTTCAAGACCTTCGCCCGGCCGACCGAGATCCGATTCGAGGGCGGAGTCACGGCGATCGTCGGGCCGAATGGCTCCGGGAAGACGAACATCGTCGACGCCATCAAGTGGGTCCTCGGGTCGGGGCAGGCGAAAGACCTCCGCGGCAAGAAGATGGAGGAGGTCATCTACGCCGGAGGGGAGCGCCGCTCGCGGGCCGCTTACGCCGAGGTCACCGTCGTGTTCGACAACACCGCCGGTCGCCTGCCCGTGGACTATCACGAGGTAGCGATCAAACGACGTGTCGAGCGCGACGGCGAAAGCGACTACTTCCTCAACGAGACGCGTGTGCGCCGCCGCGACCTCATCCACCTGCTCGCCTCGACCGGTCTCACCGTCGATTCGTACGCCATCATCGACCAGCACGACATCGAGACGATCGTCGTGTGCTCGCCCGCAGAACGCCGCGCGTTGCTGGAGGAGGCGGCGCAGGTTCGCGGCGTGAAGGCGCGGCGCCAGGAAGCCGGCCAGAGGCTGAGCGAGCTGGCCCAGAACCTTCTCCGCCTCGAGGACCTGCGGTCGGAGATCGAACCGCGCCTGGAGGTGGTGCGCGTCCAGGCCGCGGCCGCGCGGGAGGCGACCGATGCGCAGGCGCGACTGGAGCTGCTGCGGGGAAGCATCGTCTGGGAGGAATGGCGCGAGGCCCGCGACGCCCACCGGCGAGCGTCGACGCAAGCCCAGTCGCTGGAAAGGCGCCTGGTCGAGGCGCGCGAGCAGGCCCAATCCGCAGAAGCCGAGTTCGCCGCGTGGCGGGTGGAGATGCAGGCGGCGCAGGACCGGCGGCTCGACCGTCAGAACACCCTGGGGCGCCTGCGACTGGAGCTGGCGGCGGGCGAGCACTCACTGGAGCTGGCCAAGGAGCGGGCCGAGAGCCACGCGGCGTTCGCCGAATCGCTGCGTCGAGAGGATTCGGAACATCGCCGGCAAGCCGGCGTCGCCGAGGCGCTTCGCGAGCAGCTGAAGGGCGAGCTCGCCCAGGCTGTGCGGGCGCTCGAGGCCGTGCCCTCTTTGCCGCCGGCAAGCGAGCCGGCGGATCCGTCGCAGGCACAGCAAGCCCAGCGCGCGGCGGAGCAGGCTCTACGCGCGGTCGCCGTCGCCACCTCGTCGCTCGCGGGCCTGCGCACCAGGCGTGAGTTCCTCGAGCAGCAGGTCGGCCATTCGCGGGCGGGTGCGGAGGCGGCGCAGAGGATTCCCCATGCGGAAGCGGCGCTGGCGACGGAAAGGTCCGCGGCGCGGACCGCCGAATCCGCTGCCATCTCGATCGCCAGGCTCCGGTCGCAGCTCGAAGGTCTCGAATCGCTGCATTCGGGGACGGCACCCGGCCTCACGCGCCTGAGAGACGCGATCACGGCCGAGCCTGGGTACGAACGCGCGCTGGCGGCCGCGCTCGGCCCTCTCGCGGATGCGCTGGTGGCTTCCGATGAGGAGGCGGCCGGCAGGGCGGGGGAGACGAGGGGGCCGCAGCTCACCGTCCTCTACCCACTGGCTGCGTCGCCGGAGGCCAAGGCGGGGTCGATGTTCCATCACGTTCGGATCCGCAAGGGTTTCGAGCTGGTGGCGCGCCGGCTCCTGGGCCACGTGGTGGTCGGAGTCGACGTGACGATCGCGGGCGTCTATCGCGAACCGGGACTGATCCGCGCCGGAGCGGACCCTCGGGTCGAGATCGACGCGCGCCGTGCGCGGCTGCAGGAGCAGATCGAAGCACTGGAGCCCGCGGCTGCGACCGCCGAGGACGCCGCCAGGCGGATCAAGGCAGCCGAGGCCAGGCTCGACGAATTGCGCACGCAAGCCGCCGGGGCGGCGAGCCTGCACGAGTCGGAGCGGCTGCTCGAGGCAGCGCGGGAGGTGGAGAGGACCGAAGCCGCCAAGCTGCCCGAGCTCGAGCGTCTGGCGGGAGAGGCGCAGCAAGTGGCTGCGGCGAGGGCTGCCGAGCTCGCCGCGGTGGCGGCGCAGAGGGCGGCATCGCGGCAGGCCGAGCTCGAGCGAGCGCGATGGCACGACCGCGGCGAGGACCTTCGACGGCAGCTGGGCGCGGTGGAGGAGGACCTGGTCAACCATCAGCGCGCGGCCGAAGAGCGACGCCAGCGTCTGAGCGAGGCTGAAAGCAGCGCCGCCCTGGCGGTCGAAGTGCTGCCACGCCTCGGTGCCGAAGCCGAGGCCGCGAAGAAGCGTCTGGCCGAAGCAGAGCGCGAAGCCCCTGGCGTAGAAGCCGAGATGGCGGAGGGCGCTCGCCGCCTGGTCGCGCTGGAAGAAGCGCGCATTGACGCCCGGCTCAAGGCGGGAACGCTGGAGGGCAACCTCGAGCTGATGACGCGAGAGGCCGAGCTCCTCGCGGCGCGTATGGAGGAGATCCGGTTGCGCATGCCGGACGGAGTTGCGCCCGAAGAGATTCCGGGCGGCAAGGCGCGTGAGAGGGAGATGCGGGCGCTGGAGCGGCGCTTGCAGGAGATCGGCCCCACGAACGCGCTAGCGGAGGCCGAGTACCGAGAGCTCGAAGAGCGGTTCGAGACGCTGCGCACCCAGCTGGACGACATCGCGGCCGCACGCGGCGACCTCGAGCAGCTCATCGCCAAGCTGCGAGACGAGGAGGAGTCGCGCTACGAGGCGGTCTTCGGCGCCGTCGCGTCCAACTTCCACGAATACTTTTCACAGCTCGCGCCTGGCGGGCGGGCCACGCTGCGTCACGCGGACGGCGCCGAAGGTCCACGGTCGGGGGTGGAGATCCTCGTCCAGCCGCCACGCAAGCGACTTCAGAACGTGACGCTGCTTTCGTCAGGTGAAAGGTCGCTCGCCGCCCTCGCGTTGGTGCTTGCCCTCGATGAGGTCAATCCCAGTCCGTTCACGATCCTCGACGAGGTGGACGCCGCGCTCGACGATGCCAATGTTGGGCGCTTCGGGGAGATGGTCGCGCGTCTGGGTGCCCAGCGGCAGTTTCTCGTCATCACGCACAACCACGTGACGATGTCGCACGCGTCGACGCTGTACGGCATTCACCTCGACGAGAGCGGCGCCTCTCACATTGTTTCGGTTCGCCTCGAGGACATCCGAAAGCCCGCAGCCGCTCAGGCGCCTCCCGCGACTACGTCGCGGGGGCCCCAGCAGAATCACACCGCTCAGGCCGGCTGATCCACCCGGCCGTGAGCGTCTGGAGCCGCGTGGGCGGACGTACGAGGAAGGTTCTCGCCGCCGGCCTCCGGGCGCTCAGCCCGCCGCTCGCGAGCGGGTACTACGCAGAGCTCGAGGACCTGCTGGTCGCCGCGGACATGGGGCCGGCGATGGCCGCACGCCTCGCGGCCGCCGTGCGGGCCCGCGCCCCGCGCACGCGCGAAGAGGCCGAGTCAGCCCTGAGCGCAGCGGCGCTGGCGGCCATGTCGAAACGGCCGCGCGAGCTCGAGCTGAGTGGCTCGCCCGCGTGCATTCTCGTATATGGAATCAACGGTGCCGGCAAGACGACCACGATCGGCAAGCTGGCCTGGCGCCTGCGCACCCAGGGCCGCAATCCGCTGGTGGTGGCGGCCGACACGTATCGCGCCGCGGGTATCGAGCAGATGCTGGTATGGGCCGAGCGCGCCGGAACGGCAAGCTTCGCCGGGAAGCCGGGGGCGGACCCGGCCGCAGTCGTCTTCGACGGCGTGCGCCACGCGCGCAGCCGGGGGAATGACGTGGTGCTGGTCGATACCGCCGGCCGCCTGCAGACGCAGCGAAACCTGCTCGAGGAGCTGGCGAAGGTGGGACGCGTGACGACCAAGGCCCTCGACGGCGGCGCGTATGAGTCGCTGCTGGTCCTCGACGCCGTACTCGGGCTGTCGAGCCTCGCGCAAGCCCGCGCGTTCCACAAAGCGATCCCGATGACCGGGCTCGTCCTCGCCAAGCTCGATGGCAGCGCCAAAGGCGGTGCGGTGATCGCGATCGAAAACGAGCTGGACATCCCGGTCAAGCTGGCGGGAGTGGGGGAGGGCATCGAGGACCTGGAGCCATTCGACCCGGAGGCCTTCGTGCGTTCCTGGTTCGAGTAGTGCTCGCCGACCCTCACTGCCACACGGTCGCGTCGGACGGGATGGTGACGCCGGCGGAGCTGGTCGACGCCGCAGTGAAGGCGGGCCTGGATCTCATCGCGATCACAGACCACGACACCATGGCTGCGGCCCGTGAAGTCCGGGAGCGAGGCGAGGCCGCAGGGATCGCGGTCGTGATGGGGCAGGAGACGACCACGGCCTGGCCGGCGCAAACGCACATCCTCGGCTGGTTCCTCGAGAAGCGGATTGCGCGATCGATGTCAGTTGAGGACACCGTGAAGGCAATCCGGGACCAGGGTGGCCTGGTGATCATTCCCCATCCATTCATGCCTACGTACTTCGCCTCGATCCAGCCCGACATGCTGCGCCGGCTCATCGACAAAGAGCCGGTCGACGGCATCGAAGTCCTGTTCACCGCTCCGGCAGGCCCACGCCGAAGGCACACGCTCGATGCATTCGTCGATGCGAACCGCGAGCGGCTGGGAGCGCTGATCGGCTCGAGCGACTGCCACTTCGGACGCCACGACATCGCCCAGGTCGTGACCGCGTACGAAGGCGACTTCCGGACTGCGGTCACGGAGCGCAAGACCACGCCGCGCCGCGGTCCCGGAAAGTTGAGCGTGCCCACGGGCATGTTCTGGCGCCAGCAGTGGCGCGCGCTGGTCGACCTACCGGTCAGGCGGCTTCGCGGGGAGATCTAGCCGGGAGACGCGTAGCTACGCAAAGTCCAAACGGAGCTAGGACGGAGCCGGTCTATCCTCCAGGCCCAGGCCGAACATCGCCTCTAGGTCGTGGGCCGAGAACTGCTGAAACGCGACCATCGTCTGCGTGCGCTCGATGCCCTCGAGCTTGGTCAGCCGCTGCGTGACCACATCAGCGAGCTCTTCGTGCTCCCGCACGCGGATGATGGCGACGAAGTCCCACTCGCCGGTGACCGTGTAAACCTCGGAGACTCCCGGCACATCGGCCAGCTTCGGCCCCAGGCTCGTCAGGCCGGCGCGCGTCGATTTGACGAGCAGCACCGCTGTAAGCATCTCTAGGTGGCCGCCTCGATGGGGGTCAACCCGCCGGTGGCCTGGCCGTACGCCCAAACGTCCATGTCTCCGTAGGTGAGCCCGTAATGTCCGAGGATCGTGCAGATGTGGGTCCGGTGGTCGTTGCCATGGTGGAGCGCCTGGATCAGGACCACCCAGCTGTGAAGCATGAACGGCCGGTTTGAATACTTCGACTCGTGCGCCTCTTCGGGTGTGATGCGAGGCGCGATCTCGATCAGCGCGTCGCCGCTTCGGACCGCGTGTTCGCGGAGGGCCGCGACGCCCGGGAACGTTTCATCCCGCTCGTTGATCTGCGGCTCAGCGCCGCCCAGCCGCTTGATGTACCGCTGTTCCGCGGCCAGCATGTGCAAGAAGGTCGCCGCCAAAGTCCCATAGGTTCCGCGTGAGGTCATCTGCAGCTGCTCCTCCGAGAAACCGCTGCAAACGTCGAGCAGATGCAGGTTCGCCCACTTGTTGTAGCGGAATGCCTCGACCAGTAAAGGCTCCATGGCGAAATAGTAAGACTTGCTAGACTGTCAAGGCATGCGCCTTGACACCCTCGCGGCGAGGAGCCGCCATCTCGCTCTCTTCGAACGTTATGGAGCGTTGCTCACCAAGCACCAGCATGAGGTCCTCGAGCTCTCCCTGAGGAGCGACTGGTCGCTCGCTGAGATCGCCGGTCACCAGGGCACGTCGCGCGCCGCTGTGCACGACATCGTCAGGCGGTCTGTGGACGCGCTGGAGGGATACGAGCGGCGGCTGGGCCTGCTGGCCGAAGCCGGCCGGCGGCGCCGCCGGGTAGCGTCGCTCGAGCGTGAGCTCGCCGGCCTGCAGCGCCGTGTCGCCGAGCTCGAGGCTTAGATGTTCGAAGCGCTCGGGGACAGGCTGGCGGCCGCGCTCAAGAAGATCACCGGGCGGGGCGTCCTGCGCCCCGAGGACGTGGAGGCCGGCCTCCGCGAGGTCCGCCTGGCGCTGCTCGAAGCCGACGTCAACTTCAAAGTCGTGAAGGAGTTCGTCGACCGGGTGCGGGCCCGGCTCGCCGGCGTCGAGGTGGCGCCCGGCCTGACCGCGCCCCAGCAGGTCGTAAAGGCTGTCAATCTCGAGCTCGTCGAGCTGCTCGGCGGCAACTCAGAGGGGCTGCGCTACTCCCCGGCGCCCCCGACAGTGCTCATGCTCGCGGGCCTGCAGGGGTCGGGCAAGACGACCACCGCGGTCAAGCTTGCGCTGCTCGCCCGGCGCGAGGGCCACAAGCCCATGCTGGTCGCGCTCGACCTGCGCCGCCCGGCCGCCGTCGAGCAGCTGAAGACCCTGGCGGAGCGTGAGCAGATCGCATTCCATTCGGGGTCGGGCGCGGTCGAAGAAATCACCCGCGAGGCCCTCAAGGAGTCGTCGAGGCTCGGGAACGACGTCGTGATCCTGGACACCGCGGGTCGCCTCCATATCGATGCCGAGCTGATGGACGAGCTCAAGCGCCTCAAGGCTGCCGTGCCGGTGACCGAGACGCTGCTCGTCGCCGACGCCATGACCGGCCAGGAAGCGGTGCGGGTGGGGGAGGCCTTCGCGGGTGCGGTCGGCCTCGACGGCGTCGTCCTCACCAAGCTCGACGGCGACACGCGCGGCGGCGCGGCCCTGTCACTCCGCCTGGCCACGGGCCAGCAGATCCGCTTCGCCGGCACTGGAGAGCGGCCGCAGGATCTCGAGGTTTTCCACGCGGAACGGATGGCAGCGCGAATCCTCGGGATGGGGGACGTCCTGACCCTCATCGAGCGGGCGGAGCGAACCATCGACCGGGAGGCCGCGAAGGAGGTGGAGAGCCACCTGCGCTCCGGCCACCTCACGTTCGATGACTTTCTCGTCCAGGTTCGCCAGCTGCGCAGCATGGGCTCACTCGAGGGCATTCTCGAGATGCTGCCGGGAGGAGCGAAGCTGAAAGGCCAGGTCGGGGGCGCTGACACCGAGCGCGAGGTTCGGCGCGTGGAGGCGGTGATCCTGTCGATGACTGCGCGCGAGCGCACCCACCCCGAGATCATCGATGGCGCTCGCCGGCGCCGAATCGCACGCGGGAGCGGCCTGCAGCCGGCGGACGTGAATCGCGTGCTGAAGGCGCGTGAGGCGATGCAGAAGGTCGCCAGGCAGTTTGGCCTGGGGAATCGCGGCAGCAAGGTCGGCGCGGGCCGGCTGTTTGGACAAGGAGGTTCGGGTTGGTCAAGATAAGGTTGAGGCGGATGGGGGCCAAGAAGCATCCCTTCTACCGCCTCGTGGTGGCGGACTCGCGCTCGCCGCGAGACGGCCGGTTCATCGAGCACCTTGGGTACTACGATCCGATGACAGACCCGGTCAAGGTGAAGATCGACGTCGACAAAGTCGAGCGCTGGCTCCGGCAGGGCGCTCAGCCGAGCGAAGCGGCGCGGAGCCTGTTGAAGCGGGAGGGGATTCTTGAGCGACGCACAGAGAAGTCGACCACCGATAAGGCGTGACCAGCGGCGGGGCGGCTACAACCGCGGCTTCCGGCGTGACGGCCCGAGCGGCCCCCCGGGGCCTGCCGTGGACTACCGCGCGCTGGTGGAGTACGTAGCCCGCTCCCTGGCCGAGAAGCCGGAGGAGGTGCTGGTGGAGTCCTTCGAGCGTGGCGGCGGCACGGTCGCCATCAAAGTGAAGCTGGCTGAGGGCGACGTCGGCCGCTTCATCGGCAAAGCCGGACGCAACATCGAGGCGATCAGGACGCTCATTCGAGTCGCGTCGTCGCGCGACCACAAGCGCGTGTTCGTCGACCTGGCCAATCCATCGCTGACCCACTCCGCGCCGCGCGAACGCCGAGACGAGCAGGCCGGGGGTTCGCCGTCGTGATCCGTGTGGGCCAGGTGACCGGCGCCTACGGGGTCGAAGGGGCTGTCAAGGTCATGCCCTTGACAGATTTCGAGGATCGGTTCAACCCCGGCGCTGCGCTCGTGCTCGACGGCTGCGAGCGCCATGTGGAATGGTGCCGCGCCGGCCAGCCGGGGCTGGTGGTGAAGCTGCTGGGCATCGACAACCGCACGGTGGCGGAGCTGTTTCGGGGCCGCTACCTCGAGGTTCCAGATGGCGCTGAGCGCCCGCTCGGAGACGGTCGCTACTACCACCATCAGGTTGTCGGGCTGCCGGTGCAGACCGGCTCGGGTCAGCACCTGGGGACGATCGCCGAGGTCCTGGAGCGGCCCGCCAACGACGTGTGGGTGAGCCGCGAGGGCGCGGTCGAACACCTCATCCCGGCCACCCGGGACGCGGTGCTGGAAGTGGACCTCGAGGCCCGGCGCGTCGTCGTCGCGGACTGGCTCGTCGAGACCGAGGACGCTTAGCTACGACATGTCGATGAGGTTTGACGTCGTGACGATCTTCCCGGCCATGTTCGGCCCTGTGTTCGAGCATGGTGTCGTCGGCCGCGGCATCGAACGGGGGCTCGTCGAGGTCCACACGCACGACCTGCGTGACCACACTCACGACCGTCACCGGCAGGTGGACGACATGCCGTTCGGCGGCGGCCCCGGCATGGTCCTCAAGCCGGAGCCGGTGTTCGAGGCGGTGGACGCGATCCGCCCGCACAACGCCGGTCCCGTAGTGCTGATGGAACCCTGGGGTCAACGTCTCGACCAGCGCCTCGCGGCGGAGCTGGCGTTGGAGCCAGGCCTCATCATCGTCTGCGGTCGGTACGAAGGCATCGATGATCGGGTCCGGACCGGCCTGGCCACACGCGAGATATCGATCGGGGACTATGTGCTGAGCGGCGGCGAGATCCCCGCGATGGTGCTGATCGACGCCGTGGCACGCCTGCTGCCGGGCGTCGTCGGCGATCCGGAGTCGCTGATGCAGGACAGCTTTTCGAACGAACCGACTGGGTGGCCCCAGTTCACGCGTCCCGCCGACTATCGGGGGTTGATGGTCCCCGACGTGCTCCTTTCCGGTGACCACGCCCGCATCAAGCAATGGCGCCGCCGTCAGGCGGCTGAGAGATCTTCCGTCCATACCAAGGAGTTGAACAAGACATGAACGTCATCCAGCAGCTCGAAAAGGAGCAGCAGAAGGAGAAAGTCCCCGCGCTGCGGGCGGGCGACACCGTCAAGGTGCACGCCAAAGTCGTCGAAGGCACGCGAGAGCGCATCCAGGTCTTCGAAGGCACGGTCATCCGCGTAACCGGCGGAGGACTGCGCCAGAACTTCACGGTGCGGCGCGTCACGCATGGCGTGGGTGTCGAGCGCACCTTCATGATCCACTCGCCGCGCATCGACAAGATCGATGTGCTGCGCCACGGCGACGTCCGCCAGGGCCGGCTCTACTACCTGCGGGGCAAGGTTGGCAAGGAGGCGCGCATCCGCGAGCGCCGGCAGCTGACGCGCGCTTCGGAAGGCGAGCCCGAAGCGAAAGAGAACGGTGAGGAGGAATCCGAGGAGTAGTCCTGTTAAGACCGGCTGGTGCCTGACGTCCTTCGTCGGTAATCTCACCTCATGACGCGTCCGATGCTGTGGCGCTACGAGCGCATGGCCGGGGCCATGGGCTACTCGGTCGTGGCGGGAGTGGACGAGGTCGGCATGGGGCCGCTCGCGGGGCCGGTCGTGGGCGGCGCTGTCGTGCTCGAGATCGGTACACGGATCCCAGGGCTTGACGACTCCAAGCTGCTCACACCCGACGAGCGCGAGCGCCTCGATAGGATCATTCGCCGACGCGCGGTCGCCGTCTCGGTCTGCGCGGTCGACCACGCGCAGGTCGACAGCCTGGGTCTCATCCGGGCTCGGCACCTGGCCACGGCGGGGGCGGTGGCTGGGCTCCAGGTGCCGGCCGAGTATCTGCTCGTGGACGCATGGGATGTGCCCGAGGCGCCGCTTCCGCAGATGGCGGTCGTGAGGGGAGACCGGACATGCGCATCGATCATGGCCGCGAGCATCGTGGCCAAGGTCGCCCGCGACCACACGATGATCGAGTACGACCGCATCTATCCCGGCTATGGGTTCGCCGGGCACAAGGGCTACGCCACACCCCAGCACCGGGCGGCCATCCGCCGCCTGGGGCCAAGCCCCATCCATCGGACGTCGTGGGCGCCGTTTCGAGAGTTCGCCGCCAACTAGAGCTCGGGCGTGCGGGCGAGAAGGCCGCGGCCGAGCTCCTCAAGCGCCGTGGCTACGAGGTGGTCGGCGCCGGCTTCACGGCCCGCCGCGGCGAGATCGACCTGATCTGCCGGCGCGGCCGAGAGCTGGTGATCGTCGAGGTCAAGACGCGCGCCACCGAAGCCTTCGGGACGCCGGCCGAGGCGGTGGGCCCGCGCAAACGTAGGGCGCTCGCGGCGGCGGCGGCCGAGTACAGGTTGCTGTCGGGCTGGAAAGGGCCGATCCGCTACGCGGTCGTGGGCCTGGTCGGCAAGCCCGATGGCGGATTCGAAGGCGAGCTCATCGAGGATCCTTTCGACTAGCTCTCGGAGATGCTGGCGTCGAACGAGCGAAGCCGCGCGTTCGCGAACGTGAGCAAGACGCCGACGAGCGCACAGGCGGCGGCGACCAGGAGCACGCCGCCCAGGATCATCGCGAAGCCGACGACCGGCGTGGACGGGAGCGGCCCGAGGTTCGCCGTACCGGCCGCTGCCTGCTCGCCGAAGAGAAACAGGGCGAGCGCACCGATGCTGATGACGGCGAACCCCAGCGACCCGCCGATCGCAGTCAGCGTTCCGACGACCCCGACCGACCGCCGGTCATCGGTGGCTTCGAAGTGGGGATCGATGGCCCCTCCCGAAACGGAGATCGATACGAAGCCGGCGGCAAGCCACACCCCGAAGATGACCAGCTCCAGAAGCTGCACAGCGCCGCTCTTGCTCGTCACCGCGACGGCGAGGCTGAACACGAGCATGGTTGCAAGCACCGGGGGCAGCGCGATGAACACCTTCGCGCGCAGCAGCTGCCACATCGTCAGCGGAGCCAGGCGGATCAGCTGGAAGCCTCTGCGCTCGCTGGGGACCGACGGAGACGCGAGAGCCGAGGACATGAACATCGACAGAAACGTGACCAGAGCCACGTTCGACCAGAAACCGCTCAGGCTGCGCGCCGGCTGGGTCAGGGCGGCCGCGTAGCCCAGCGGCAGCAGCAGCGCCGGGAGGAGCCGCGTCAGGCGGCGAACGTCGCGACGAAACCCAAGCCAGTCCTTGATGGCCAGGGCGCGGTACGGGGACCCCTGGGCTCCCGACCCCGTGGGGAGCTCCGCCCGTGCTCGAAGGGCACCGGCGGTTAGGGGAGGTGCAGGCTGGATAGGCCTCGCCTTCCGCCGGCGCCAGGCCGCGGTGGGGGCGCCGAACACGCCGAGGCCGTACAGCAGCGTCCGCTCGTACAGCAGCTCCGCCGTGGCGACCAGGAGCACACACAGGGCCACCGTCACCAGCACCCAGACGAGTGCGGGTCCGATGCTCCCCTGCAGAGCCGCGCTCAGGGCGTGCCCAGGCCAGGTCGTGGGCAGCCAGTCGATGCGCGAAACGAAAGACGTGAGGTTCGTAACATCGGGGGCGCCCCTGCGCCCGAAGGTCTTTCTCAAGTTGAGGTTCCACGCCAGGTAGAGGGCCGCGCCGGTGAGACCCGCCACTCCTGCCGCCACGTCGCGGGCCAGCTTGGCCGGCACCCAGCGCAGGATCACCGTCATCAAGATCGCCTGGAGCGAAGTCACGACCAGGACCTGGAGAACGATCAGAAGCAACGCCATCGGGAAGTAGAACCATGACGCGCCGGCGCCGGCGCCGACGCCGAGGACTCCGGCCGCGAGAATGAAGCTGAGGAGCAGGTTGGCCGTCACGGCGGTCATCAGCCGGGCGGCGAAGATGTCCCGCGTGCGCACAGGCGCGACCACGAGCTGCAGGAGGTCGCGGCCGACGAAAAGAGACGAGATCACGGTCGGAAAGCCGACGACCAGCATGAGCAGCGAAAGGGCCGTGAAGCCGGCCGCCAGCAACGAGTCGAGGGCGAAGGGCAGGAAGTGGCCGGCTGTCGCCCCGACCGCAAAGGCGCCCCCGCCCAGGAAGACACCCGCCACCACAAGCGAGATGGCTAGGATCACCAGCCGGGCCGGGTTGCGCTTCGTCAGCCGGTTCCACGCCCCGAGGACCTGCGCCCGCAGGATCACCGCAAGGGCGCCGGACATGGCTACGAGCCCCCCTCCAGCAGCCGCTCGATCATGTCGCGCGACTCCGGCCCCGCGGTGAGCTTGAGGAAGAGATCCTCCAGGTTGGCGCCCTCACTCCCGGTCTGGACTCGGAGCTCATCCATGCTCCCGATCGCGACGATCCGGCCGCGGTCGATGATCGCGACCCGCCGGCACAATGCCTGCGCCACCTCGAGGATGTGGGTCGAGAGGAGCACGGTCGTGCCACGCGCGGCGAGCTCTTCGAGCAGGTCCTTGACCAGGCGTGCGGAGCGCGGATCGAGTCCGTTGGTCGGCTCGTCGAGCAGCAGCACCGATGGCTCGCGGATGAGCAGCGATGCAAGGCCGATCTTCTGGCGCATCCCGTGGCTGTAACCTCCGATCAGCTCGCCGTCCTTTTGGGCGAGGTCGAACAGGTTGAGCAACCGCTCCATCCGTTCCACACGTTGCCGTCCGCGCGCCATCCCGTACAGGTCCGCGACGAAATCGAGGAACTCGCGCCCCGTCAGGTGCGGATGGACGAACGGCTCTTCGTCCAGGTACCCCAGCTTAGCCTTCGCCGGAACGGGTTGGGCGACGATGTCGATGCCGTCGATGAGGGCCATCCCCGAGGTGGGCCGGAGCAGGCCGCACAGCATGCGCAGGGTGGTCGTCTTGCCCGCGCCGTTGGCGCCGAGGAAGCCGAAGATCTCGCCTCGCGTCGCCTGGAAGCTGACGCCATCCACGGCGACGACATTGCCGTAACGCTTGACGAGCTGGCGTGCCTCCACGGCTGGAGACGCTGTGTCACTCATGACGTTCAGATTACTGGTCTTCCTTTGGGGTCCCCGCGACCAGTCGTGGGAGGTCACGGAAGTGGCGATCCAGCTCCGATGCGTAGCCGGTGCCCAAACCATCCGCGGCCCGGAGCAGCCAATCTTCGATGCGCGCGTGACCACGCGGCGGTTCGTTGGAAACCAGGTGCTCGTCCATCAACCCGGCGAGCTCCTGCGGCGTCAGGATCACGTCCTTCAAATACCGTCCCAGCACGCGCCCAGCCACCAGCGTGAGGGCCGGCGATGTGAAGAAGATCCGTCGTTTGTGCTGGATGGCGATGGCGACGCTGTCGACCAGCTCGGCATAGCTGATCGTGTCCGGTCCCGCAGCGTCGACCGTGACGCTTTCAGACTCGGCCGCGGCCCAGACCGCGATCTCGGCCACGTCCTCCCCGGCTACCGGCTGCAGCCGGTACGTGCCATGGCCCGGGATGAAGAACACGGGGACGCGCCGAAGCAGCCAGGCGATGTTGTTGATGAGGATGTCTCCGGGCCCGAAGATCAACGTCGGCCTGACCACCGCCCACTGCATGCCGGATTCGCGCACCACGGCCTCCGCGCGAGCCTTGCCGGCGTAGTAGTCGAGCGGGTCATCCACGCTCGGGTTGCTCACGCTGATGTGGACGACCTTGCGCACACCGGCAGCGGCGGCGGCGAACATGAGCCTTCGCGTGTTGGCGATCGCATCGCCGAACCCGGTGCCGGCATGCGGGAAACGGATCCAGTACGTGTTGTAGAGGACATCGACCCCGCGGAGGCTCTCGATCAGCGCATCACGGTCTGTGAATTGAAGCGGCACGACCTCCACGTCGATCTCTTCCGCGCCGGCTCGGCGTGGATGGTTGGTCAGCGTGCGTACGCGCCGCCCGTCGGCCAGGAGCCGGCGTGCGATGAAGCCCCCGGTGAAACTGAAGGCGCCGGTGACTGCGTCCAGGTCCGCCAACTCAGAATGGGAATCGTGTCAGGTGGTAGGCGGGCGAGTCAGGCGTGACATGTCCGGAGATGACGACGCGCGGCCGGTGCCTGACCGCTTCCGCAGGGTGCACCTCCGGCCGCAGGCCGTTGAAGATCGGGAACCGCAGCGTGCCGTCGGGCGACCATTCCGAGTAACGCACGCTGACGACCAGCTCCGGCCGCACCCAGCGGACGGGTTTGGTCATGATCGGCGGCGGGTCGAGAGGCGAGCTGTCGCTGGCCAGGTCGGCAAGCATTTCACGGATCGTCTTCAGCGCCGGCTCGTCGTACCCGCCTCCGACCGTTCCGCACGGCAGCAGCCGCCCGTCCTCGTGGTAGCCGACGAGCAACGCCTCGAACGGCCTTTCGCCAGTCCACCCGATGACCACGAAGTCGTCTGACTTCACGGCTTTGACCTTCAGCCAGAAAGGGCTGCGCTGCCCCGGCACGTACGGGCTCTGGATGTGCTTCGCAACCACTCCTTCGAGGCCGCGCTCGAGACAGGCCTCGAACAGCTCCACGCCGTCCTCCTCGATGTGGTCGGGGACGAAGATGTGTCCGCCGGCCTCGACCGCCTTGCGCAGGCGTGCACGTCTGCGCCCGAGCGGCTGGCGCAGCAGCGGCTTCTCATCCAGATAGAGCGCATCGAACGCGAGATACGCGACCGGAATCTCGTCCTTGCGCGCAGCACCGCCCGTGAGACGCTCGCGCAGGCGGGGGTAGTCGGGCCTCCCGTCCGGGTCGGTGGCCACGAGCTCGCCGTCGATCACGCTGCCGGGCGGTACCCGTGCGGCCGCTGCCGTCACCTCCGGCAGGTCGGCGGTGAGGTCGTTGAGGCCGCGGTCCTGAAGGTGAACCTTGCCTTCCGGATCGCGGAAGAGGATGCACCTGAGCCCATCCCACTTGACCTCGAAGAGGTACTCGGGGGAGCTGAACGGAGCCTCGGCCGAGGCCGCCTGCATCGGGCGCACCTCGGCGGGGAAGCTCTCGAGCTCGATCTGGAGCTGGTTCGAGTCCACGGCTCCAGATTAGCCCTGGTTCGCTACGACGCTTTGCGGCGAGCCTTCTTCGCTTCGGGGGCTGCCTTCGCGCGCGCGGCGCGTGACTTCTTGGCCGCGTCGACCGACGCCCTCAAAGCCTCCATGAGGTCCATGACCTTCGCGGTCTGCGGCACCGCGGGCGCTTCGATGACCTCGCCATCGATCTTGGCCTGGACGACTTTCATCACCGCCTCGCGGTACTCGTCCTTGTAGCGGCTGGGGTCGAACGAGTCGGCGAGGCTCTCGATGAGGGCCTTTGCCATGTCGAGCTCCTTGGGGTTGATCTTGACCTCGCCTTCGAGTCCCTTGAGGCCTTCGGCCGACCGGATCTCATCAGGCCAGTGAAGCGTGTTCATGAGCAGCACGTCGCCGGTCGGGTGAAGTGCGCAAAGACGCTCGCGATCGCGCAACGCGATCTTCGCCACCGCCATCCTCCCGGTCGCCTCCAGGGCCTTGCGGAGAAGGTGGTACGGCTTCTTGCCGAGCTCCTCCGGCTCCATGTAGTACGCGCTGTTGTAGTAGAGGCCGGGCTCGATGTCATCGCTCGGAACGAATTCGTGGATGTCGATGCTGTGCGCGGTCGCCAGCGGGACGTTGTCGAGGTCCTTCTCATCGATGATGACGTAGCGGTCCTTGCCAACCTCGAAGCCCTTGAGGATCTCGCCATACGCGACTTCGTGCTCGCCCTCCGGGCACCAGCGCTTGTAGCTGATCGGCGAGCGATGCTCCGGACAGAGCTGGCGAAACGAGACCTTGGCGCTGGATTCGTTGGCGTTGTAGAGGCGGATGGGGATCGACACCATCCCGAAAGAGACGACTCCTTTCCACATCGATCGGGGCATGGCGACGAAGTTTACCTCCTAATCAGTGTCTGCTGGCTACTTTTCGTAGGTAGCCTGGATCCAGGCGCCAAGCACTGCATTGAAAGTCTGGGGATCCTCGAGGTACGAAAGGTGGCCGGTCAGCGGCAGCACCTCGAGATGCGCGGCCGGCATCTCGAGCGCGGCCTGCCGGGCATAGGCGACCGGGAAGTAGTCTTTCTCGCCCCATACGAGCAGCGTGGGTGACGAGATCTCGTGGAGCCGGCCCCAAACCTTGTATCGGGGCTCGGCTTCGCGTATCGCCACGCTGCGGTACACCTCGAACTGAAAGCGCCCCGCCCCAGGCCTGGCCGCGGTCTCCAGCGCGTAATCGAGCGCGAGCTGGCCGTGTGGGATTCGGTAGGGATCGACGCAGAGACGCCGGATCGTCCTCTCCATCCTCCACCGCGTCGGACGGGCGCCGGCGGCCAGCCCGAGCAGCGCGCCCAGAACCGGGTGCCGCGTCGCCATCACGAAGCCGGGCGGCCTGGGCCCGACCCCGCCGGCGTCGACCAGGACCAGGCCCGCGATGCTGGGTCGGAGGCGCGCGAAGTGCAGCAGCGCCATATAGCCGCCCAGCGAATGGCCGACGAGCAGCGGCCATTCGAACCGGTCCAGGAATTCGGCCAGCCATTCCAGCATTCGCTCCATCGTCCCGGGGCTGGGCCACACCGGAATCGAGGTCTCGCCATGGCCTGGCATGTCGACCGCCACTACGTGGCGCCGATCTCCGAGTGCGGCGAGCACCGGGTACCAGAGCGCCGCCGAACCGCCCGCACCATGCAGCAACACGGCGTGCGGCGCATCCGCTTGGCCTGCTGTGATCCAGTGCGTGCGGAGTCCAGCCACGTCGTCCTCGTGATGCTGGACCTCGACGCCGGCGGCGCGATAGAGAGCGTCCCCGGCTGCCCGTAGCCGCGAGGTGGCCGGTGCTGACTCAGGCGCCAATATCCCGTCGCTCCATCACCATGGCGGAGGCCATGAGTCCGGCGATCACGATGACGAGCATGACCACAAGACCAGTTTGGTCCACTCCGGAAGAGAGCGGCTGGCCGTAGAGCTTGAACGCCGATATGTCCTGCACCCAGACCGGCAGCTTGAATATTGGTCCGAGCTGGACGGTGAGGTAGCTCGCAAACGCAAATGCGCCGAGGATGCCGACGGTCGCGCGGGGAATCCTGGATGCGAGCAGGGCGCCGATGGTTCCGAACACCAGCGTGAACGGTACGAACAGCAATGAGGCCTCCGCGAGGCGCCTGCTGCTGAGGTCGATCGACTGGTAATGGGATTCGAGCCCGACGGCAGCGCCGCTCACGGCGGCGATGATGAGCGCTCCGAGCGCGAGCGCGATCAAGCGCTCGACCACCACGCGAGCCCGCGATATCGGATTGCTGAGGACGAGCTCGAGGCGTCCGTCTGAGTCTTCCGCGGTCCAGCGCGCGACCTGAGTGATCGCGAAGCCAGCCATGAGGAGCTGCGCGAACCCGAACCAGATGAATCCGAGAAACGATGCGTAGATGTTGCCGTTGATGAAGATGGCGAAGTAGGGCGCCAGCTCCGGGATGGCGAGCAGAGGCTTGACGATCGACTTGGTCAGCACGACAAAGATCGCCCCGAGCGCCGAAAGGCCCGCGGTCCAGACGAGGAGGCTGACGCGGCGCTCGTACAGGTCGCGGACGACTGGAACCTGCCACACGGGCGACCTCGACGTCTCATAGCTCGCGCGCGTGGTGGCCGCGGGCAGCGTGATCAGCGGCGACCCGACATCGCGATAGCGGAATGCGAGCGCCGCCAGCACGGCGGCGGCGATGGCGATGCCGAGCAAAACGAGTGTCGCCCTCATGTCGAGGGTCCCGCCGGGCACCAGCGGTGAGCTCTGTTCGTAATAGTGAAAAGGCGACAGCCAGCGCCACGGCACGAGCGCGTCGAACGTCCGGCTCAGGCTGTTGATCAGGAAGAGCGCGAGGAGAATCACGCCCGCAAAGGCCGTGGAGTTGCGCGCGCTGGTCAACTGCGCGAAAAGGAGCGTCAGCGAATAGCAGCAGACTCCCAGCACAGCGGCCGCGACCGCCGCTTCCAGGGCGAGCACCGTGCTGAATGTCTCGCCCCCGCTCGCGACACCCACGAGCAGGCCCGCGCCGGCCGCCAGGGCTGCCACGATGGCGCCGGTGGCGAAGGCGGTGATACGCGCCGCGATCATCGTTGGCCTCAAAAGCCCATTCGCCAGGAGCGCCTGGACGATGCCGCGCTCCTCGTCGCCGCGGGTGGCGCCGCTTGCGGAGGCCAGAGCCCAGATGGCGAACAAGATGGCGAGGAATCCGAAGGCGCGCCACTGGACGTAGCCGCCGACCGTGTCGGGGCGGACCGGGGGCGGGATGATCACGGTGAACTGCGAGGCGAGGACCGACATCGAGCGTCCGAACGCCTGCCGCTCGGCCTCCGTGCGCCCCGCGATCTTGTAGAAGCCGACCGTCTGGACCAAGGTGAACACGAACGCGACCGCCCCGAATCCAGCGATCCCCCAACGGCCCAGACGAAGCGCGAGGACGTAAGCGGCGATCACGGGGTCATGGCTTTCGTCGGTGCGGTTTCCCTGTAGTACTCCAGGAATATTTCCTCGAGGTTGGGCTCGTGGCTGACCAGGTTGGTCACCGTCGTGCCGCGGAGTGCGTCGAGCAGAGGCTCGAAGCTGCCCCTGACGATGCATTTGACGAAGTGGTCCGAAGCGACAACATCCTCGACGCCTGCCGCCGACCGTATCGCCTTGACAGGCGCGTCGGTGCCTGGTGCGAATTCGAGCTCGACGCGGTGGAAGCGGATGGAGTGCAGCTCGTCGAGGTCCGCGATGGTCACCAACCGGCCCGAACGGATGATGCCCACGCGGTCGCACATGCGCTCGACCTCGGAAAGGATGTGCGACGAGAGGAAGACGGTGGCCCCGTCTTTACGAGCTTCAGACAGCAGGCCGAAGAACTCCTGCTGGTTCAAAGGATCGAGCCCGGAGGTCGGCTCGTCGAGGATCAGGAGCTGCGGCCGGTGCATGAACGCGAGGACGATGGCGAGCTTCTGCTTGTTGCCGCTCGAGTACTCGCGGTAGCGGCGGCTGAGGTCGAGGTTGAACCTCTCCGCGAGAGCGCGGACGACTTTGAGGTCCACGCCGCCGCGCAGCGCGCCGAGGTACGCAACCACCTCGGAGCCGCGCAGGCTTCCGAACTGTGGCATCTCGCCGGGGACGTAACCGACCTTGCGCTTGACCGCGACGTAGTCGCGAATGCAGTCGAGTCCGAAGATGTGGGCGGAACCGGCCGTGGGCCGGATGAGGCCCATCAGGCAGCGGATCGTCGTGCTCTTGCCGGCGCCGTTCGGGCCCAGGAAGCCGAAGACCTCCTGCGCCTCGACGTGCAGGTCGAGGTCGAAGAGGCCGCGACCCAGGCCGTAGTTCTTGGACAGCTTTGAAGTCTGGATCGCCGCAACGTCCATCGTGGCTGCATATTAGTGAGCCATGAGGCTGGGTGACCTCGAGCTGTACATCCTCATCGCCGGTCGGTGGAAAGCCGACGGCGGGCTCATGTTCGGCGTCGTCCCCAAGGTCCTGTGGGAGAAGCAGAAGCCGGCCGACGGCCACAACATGATCGACTGCGCGTGCGTCGGTTTGATCGCACGCGTGAACGGACGGGTGATCGTGTGCGAAACCGGCATCGGGACGAAGCTGAGCGAAAAGCGTGCGAGGCAGGCCGTCCTGCGTGAGCCCGAGGGGCTGCTGCACTCGCTGAAGCGGATCGGCATCCGTCCCGACGAGGTGGACGCGGTGATCACGACTCACCTGCACTGGGACCACGCGGGCGGCCTCACCCGGCTCGAAGGTGGCTGCCTCGAGCTCACGTTTCCGAAGGCGCGCCACTTCATCCAGCGGAGCGAGTGGGACTTCGCCCTGAGCCCGAACGTGAGGAGCCAGGCCACATACATCACCGACGACTTCACGCCGCTCGCGGACGGCAACAACCTCGTCGAGTTCCTGGATGGCGACGCGGAGGTGATGCCGGGCGTTCACGTGCGTCATGTCGGCGGGCACACGCCCGGCAGCCAGGTCATGGTGCTGAGGTCGGGCGAGCTTGCGTGCGCCGTGACCGGCGACCTCGTCGCCCAGACCCCCCACCTGCGCGTGCCGTGGACGATGGCGGCGGACATCGAGCCGCTGCGGGTGCTCGAGGAGAAGGCGCGGCTGTTCGACGAGGCGCAGAAGCATCGGTGGCTCCTGGTATTGAGTCACGAGCCCGATCAGCCCGCGGGGTATCTCGAAGAGGACGGCCGCTGGCGGCCGGAGCCACGCCTGGCCTGACGATTCCCCGCTCCCGCAGGGGTGAGCCTGGCTCTTAACAGCCTGGGCTGTCATCGCGAACTCCTCTCGCTAACGTCGCCGCGTGCTCGCCACCGTCGACTCCTGCGTGCTCGCGGGTCTCGAAGCGCGTCGCGTCGAGGTCCAGGCTGACAGCGCCAACGGAGAGACGAAGTTCTTTCTCGTCGGGCTGGCCGCCACGTCTGTCAAAGAGGCGCGAGAGCGAGTCCGCTCAGCGATCAAGAACAGCGGCCTGGACTTTCCGCGCAAGCGATTGACGGTCAACCTCGCGCCCGCGGAGATGCGGAAAGAAGGCAGCGGCCTCGACCTGCCGATAGCGATCGCCATCGCGCTCGCGGAGGTGGGCAGGAGGGCGCCCGCGCGCAGCGCCTTCCTGGGCGAGCTCGCACTCGATGGAGCCGTGCGCCATGTGGACGGCGTCTTGGTGGCGGCTCGCTGTCTGAAGAAGCTCGGCTTCGATCGCTTCTTCGTGCCCGCCGCCGATGCGAGTGAGGCGGCGCTCATCGAGGGTCTCGAAGTGATCCCGTGCGAACACCTGGCCGGCGTCTTCGCGCATCTCATGGGCAGCGCTCAGATCACGCCTCAGCCCTTCACCGAACTTACGAGCGACGCGACCACGGGCGGCCTGGAGAACGACCTCGCCGAAGTCCACGGCCAGGAGGAAGCGCGCCGGGCGATCGAGGTCGCCGCCGCCGGCGGCCACCACCTGCTGCTGACCGGCCCGCCCGGTTCCGGGAAGACGATGCTCGCGCGCTGCGTGCCCGGCATCCTGCCGCCGCTCGAGCTGGCCGAGGCATTCGAGGTGGCGCAGGTCAGGAGCCTGCTCGGCGACCTTGTCCCAGGTCGCCCGCTGGACTGGACGCGCCCGTTCCGCGCTCCCCACCACGGCGTCTCTATGGCCGGCTTGATCGGCGGCGGCTCGGGGTTCGCCATGCCGGGGGAGATCAGCCGTGCCCACCATGGCGTCCTGTTCCTCGACGAGCTCGCCGAGTTCCAGGCACCAGTTCTGCAGGCGCTTCGGCAGCCGCTGGAAATCGGACGGGTGACCATCACGAGGTCGGGCGGCTCGGTTACGTATCCGGCACGTTTCACCCTCGTCGCGGCCACGAATCCGTGCCCATGCGGATGGCTGGGCGATCCCGTGCGCGCCTGCCGCTGCACGCAGGCCGTGGTCGACGGCTATCAGCGCCGCCTGTCCGGCCCGCTGCTCGACCGCATCGACCTCCAGGTCGCGGTGCGTCGGGTGCCGCTCGCCGAGCTGGCCGCCGAGCCACGCGGCGAGCCGTCGCTTGCGGTCAGGGGGCGCGTGCTGGCGGCGAGGGCGCGCCAGCAGGCACGGCAGGGCTGCCTCAACGCCCAGCTGAAACCCAGCCGGCTGCGCCACCTCGCCGCGATGGAGCCCGGTTCAAGACGCACCCTCGAGCGCTGGTCGGAACAGAAGGGCCTCACGGCTCGCGGCTTCCACCGGGCCTGGCGCGTGGCGCGAACCGCCGCGGACCTCGAGGGGACCGAGCTGATCGCGGACCGCCACGTGCTCGAGGCGCTCGGTTACCGGTTGCACGACGTTGCCGCTTGACCTCAAGACGCTGAACGCCCGCGGAAGGTGGCCCCCACCAGACGGCCCGCGGGCGGCGATCGTCGGCTCGCGCCGGCCGTCACCCTACGGGGAGGCGGTGGCGGAGCAGCTCGCCGCCGACCTGGCCCGAGCCGGCGTGGTCGTGGTCAGCGGCCTGGCGCTCGGATGCGACGCAGCCGCGCATCGCGGCGCGCTAGTCGGGGGCGGAGTCACCGTCGCGGTCATGGGTACGGGGGTCGACATCGTCTATCCCGCCGCACACTTTCGCCTCGCGGAGGAGATCGTCGCTGCAGGTGGTGCGCTGGTCAGTCAGTTCCCCGACGGGACGTCACCTCGTCGCCGGAACTTCCCCGCGCGCAACGTCACGCTGGCGGCGCTCTCCGACGTCGTGGTCGTCGTGGAGGCGGTGCAAGGGTCGGGCGCGCTGATCACGGCCGAGGCGGCGCTCGACCTACATAAAGAGGTAATGGCCGTGCCCGGGAGCATCTTCTCCCCGCTCTCGGTGGGCACCCACGCCCTCATCCGGGACGGGGCCGGCCTGGTCCAGAACGCCCGGGATGTCCTGGCCGCCCTGGGTGTCGGGCGCGAGGTTCTGGACGACCCGCTGGGCGCCCCCAAACGCCTCGGATTCGGACTGCCAAACGAGCGCGACGGTATCCTCCTGCACCTGTCCGACGTGCTGGCCGTGAGCACCGCCGACCTGGCCCGAAAGCTGCATCTGCCGGTCGCGGAGGTGCTCGGCCGGCTCACCTCCCTGGAGCTCGACGGCGCTGTGCGCCGTCACGGCGCCGGTTATGTAAGGGCATTGCGGAACGGCAAAGAACGGGCGTAGGATTGCCCGCCTCAGAAGCCCGGAAGGCCGGCCAGGGAAGTAAATCGGCCTTTGGGGAATATAGGGAGAGCAATGTCCGAAGGTTTGATCATCGTCGAGTCGCCGGCCAAGGCGAGGACCCTGAAGCGGTTCCTGGGTGACCGTTTCGACGTCCTTGCCTCGATGGGCCACGTCCGCGACCTGCCCGCCAAGGAGATGGGCGTCGAGGTCGAGGCCGGCTTCAAGCCGCATTACGAGGTGGTCGAAAGCCGTCGCAAGACCATCAACGAGCTGACGGCGGCGACCAAGAAGGACCGCCAGAACGTCATCCTCGCGTCCGACCCGGACCGGGAAGGGGAGGCGATCGCCTGGCACCTGGCCGAGGTGCTGAAGCTCCGCTCCCCCAGGCGCATAGAGTTCCACGAGATCACCGCCGACGCCGTGCGCAAAGCCCTCGAAGCGCCGCGCGAGATCGACATGCGTCTGGTCAACGCCCAGCAGGCGCGCCGCGTGGTCGACCGGCTGGTCGGCTTCCGGCTGAGCCCCTTCCTGTGGAGCAAGGTCCAGAAGGGAATCGGGGCGGGCCGGGTGTCGTCGGTCGCCCTGCGCCTGGTCGTCGACCGCGAAGAAGAGATCAGGAAGTTCGTCCCCGTCGAGTCGTGGACGATCGACATCGAGCTCTCCAAGCTGGCCGACGAGCGGCGCTTCCTGGCCCGCCTCAACCGCCCCAAGAACGTCGAGGGCAGCGCCGATGCCGAGCCCAAGCTCGAGGTCAAGACGCAGGCGGAAGCGGACGCGATTGTCGCCGCGATGGAGGGCGCGAACTACAAGGTCCTGGGCGTGGAAAAGAAGCGCCGGACCAAGAGCTCGTACCTGCCGTACATCACCTCCACGCTCCAGCAGGACGCCTCGAGCCGCCTGCGGTTCCGGCCCCGAAACACCATGCGCATCGCGCAGCAGCTGTACGAGGGCATCGAGCTGGACGAGGGCTCGACCGGTTTGATCACGTACATGCGCACGGACTCGACCCGAATCTCGGCGGAGGCCGAGGCCAAGGTCAAAGGCATGGTCAAGGAGAAGTTCGGCGACAAGTATGTCGGCGGTCCGAGAACCGGGAAGGCGAGCCCTGGAGCCCAAGACGCCCACGAGGCCATCCGCCCGACAGACGTCAACCGGACGCCGGAGTCGATCCGCAGGCACCTGAGCGCCGACCAGTTCAAGCTCTACGATCTCATCTGGAGGCGGTTCGTCGCCAGCCGCATGGCGCCCGCGGTCTACGACCAGACGCAAGCCGAGATCGAGGGTGGCGAGTACATCTTCAGAGCCACCGGATCGGTGCTTACGTTCGACGGCTTCTACAAGGTGTGGGAGCGCGACGAGAACGGCGAAACGGACCTGCCCGAGCTCGCCGCGGGCGAGGATCTCCAGTACCACGGCATCAAGCCCGAGCAGCATTTCACCCAGCCGCCGCCGCGCTACTCGGAGGCGACGCTGATCAAGGAGCTCGAGCAGCGTGGGATCGGGCGGCCGTCGACTTACGCGCCGATCGTGGAGACGATCAAAGACCACGGATACGTCGAGATCAAAGAGCGCCGGCTTCACCCCACGCGCATCGGCGAGGCCGTGAACGCGATCATGGTCGACCACTTCAAGGTCATCTCCGACGACGGCTACACCGCCTCGCTGGAAAAGCGACTCGACGAGGTCGAGCAGGGCAACCAGGAGTGGGTGCCGGTGGTGAGCGATTTCTACGCGCCGCTGCAAAAGATGCTCGTGGCCGCCGAAAAGGCCATGCCGGCCGACACGGATGAGGAATGCCCGCTGTGCCACGAGGGCCACCTGGTCATGAAGGCCAGCCGGTTCGGTCCGTTCCTGGGCTGCTCCCGGTATCCGAAGTGCAAGTTCCGCAGGGCGTCGGCCGCGAACGGCGAGGTGCCCGAGCCCAAGCTGCTCGACGAAATGTGCCCCGAGTGCGGCAAGCCGCTCCAGCAGCGCGTGGGGCGCTATGGAGAGTTCGTCGGCTGCTCGGGCTACCCCGACTGCAAGTACATCAAGCGCGACGCGGCGCAGACCGAGGCCAAGCCGACCGGCGAGAAGTGCCCGACGTGTGAGGAGGGACAGCTCGTGGAGCGGACCGGGCGCTTCGGACCGTTCATCGCTTGCTCGCGCTACCCCGAATGCAAATACCGCGCCAACATCGGCAAGGACGGCAAGGTGCGCGAAGGCCCGAAGGTGCTGGACGAGCCGTGCCCGGTGTGCGGCAAGCCGCTGGTGGAGCGCCGCGGCCGCTACGGGCCGTTCAAGTCATGCTCCGACTACCCGAAGTGTCCGGGCCCGAAGGGCGCCAAGAAAGTCGAGGTCTGAAAGCCCCACGAACTCGGAGGCTTCGCCGTGAGTTCGCGGGGACCCCTGATAGGGCCTCCCGGATTCGAAATCCGGGCCGTGGGTATACTCACTGGGCCAGTCAAATCGACTGAGTTAGCACGCCCGGGGCAATGCTCCTGTCCTTGCTTCAAGGCCAGAACCGGGCGGAAGTGGAACAGGGAGGCAATCGAACGTGGCTCAGGTGACCCTCAAGCAGCTGCTGGAGGCAGGTGTCCACTTCGGACATCAGACCAGCCGCTGGAACCCAAAGATGCGTACGTACATCTTCACCGCGCGCAACGGCATCCACATCATCGACCTGCAGAAGACGGTCCGGCTCCTCGACGACGCCTGGGACTTCGTGCGCGGGGTCGCGGCCAGCGGACGGCCGGTGCTGTTCGTGGGTACGAAGAAGCAGGCGCAGGAGACGATCCAGACCGAGGCCGCGCGCTGCGGCATGTACTTCGTCAACCGCCGCTGGATGGGCGGCATGCTGACCAACTTCAGCACCGTCAAAAAGCGCATCGACCGCCTTCAGGAGCTCCGCAAGCTGCAGCAGGAAGGCCAGTTCGAGCAGATGCCGAAGAAGGAAGCCAAGAAGCTGCAGGACGAGCTCGACCGCCTCATGTTCCATTTCGACGGCATCGCCGACATGAAGCGGCTGCCCGGCGCGCTCTATGTGGTCGACCCGCGCAAGGAGCACATCGCGGTCACCGAAGCCAACCGCCTGAAGATCCCGGTGGTTGCGATCGTCGACTCCAACTGCGATCCCGACCTCATCACGTATGTCATCCCCGGCAATGACGACGCCATCCGCGCCGTCAAGCTTCTCACCGGAAAGATCGCGGACGCCTGCCAGGAAGGACGCCAGGAGGCGCAGGCACGCGGAGAGATCCCGGCCGAGGTCGAGGAGCGCGAGTTCCTGGAGACCCCGCGGTACGAGGAGATCGAGGAATACCTCGAGGACGAGGATGACTTTTTGCCGACCGTGTCGGAGGATGAGTTCATCGGCCGTACGGGCGAAGACGAGGAGGCGCGTTAGTGGCTGGGGTCGCAATGGAGCTCGTCAAGAAGCTCCGCGAGATGTCGGGCGCCGGCATGATGGATTGCAAGAACGCGCTCGAGGAGGCCGAGGGAGACCTCGAGAAGGCGTACACGATCTTGCGCGAGAAAGGCATCGCCAAGGCGGCCAAGCGGGCCGGCCGCTCGACCGGCCAGGGCGTGGTCGAGGCGTACCTTCACCGCACGACTCCTGATTTCCCGCCGCAGGTCGGGGTGCTGGTCGAGGTGAACTGCGAGACGGACTTCGTCGCCAAAGGCGAGGACTTCCGCAAGCTGACCCGAGAGATCGCCCTTCAGATCGCGGCCACCAACCCCCGGTGGGTAACCCGCGACGACGTGCCCGATGACGTGCTCGTCGAGGAGCGCAACCTGTACGAACGCAAGGCCGAGCAGGACGGCACCCCGGCGCAGGCGATCGCCAAGCGCGTTGACGGGCAGGTCGAGAATTTCATCAAAGAGAACTGCCTGCTGGAGCAGCCATACTTTCGGGAGCCAAAGCACACCGTCAAGGACCTGATTGCGGAGAACATCTCAAAGCTGCAGGAGAACATCACGGTGCGCCGGTTTGCCCGCTTCAACGTCCGCGAGGCCGACTAACCCGACGAATGGGCGATAGAACGCCGAAGTACAACCGCATCCTGCTCAAGCTGAGCGGCGAGGCGCTTGGCGGGGCGCGCGACTACGGCATCGATCTGGCGGTTGTGCAGACGATCGCGGGCCAGGTCAAACGCGTACACGAGATGGGCGTGCAGATCGCGCTCGTCGTGGGGGGTGGCAACATCTTCCGCGGATTGGCCGCGAGCGAGCGCGGATTCGACCGGGCCACCGGTGACTACATGGGCATGCTCGCGACCGTCATCAATGCGCTCGCCCTGCAGGATGCCCTCGAGCGGACCGGCATCCCGGCCCGCACGATGACCGCGATCCAGATGCCCCAGGTCGCCGAGCCATACATCCGGCGCCGCGCGGTGCGACACCTCGAGAAAGGACGTGTCGTCATCCTCGCCGCCGGCACCGGCAACCCATACTTCACCACCGACACGACGGCCGCCCTTCGCGCCGTCGAGATCGAGGCGGACATCATCCTGAAAGCAACCAAGGTCGATGGCGTCTACACCGCCGATCCGAAGCTCGACCCCAAGGCGGTCAAGCTCCAGCACCTCGACTATCTGGAGGTGCTGAATCGGGGCATCGAGGTGATGGACAACACGGCCCTGACGCTCTGCATGGACAACAACGTGCCGATCGTTGTCTTCAACCTACTCGAGCCCGGCAACATCGAGCGGGTGGTGCTTGGCGAAGAGATCGGCACTTTGGTCGGAGCGCTGGGATGATCGACCCATGATTGATCCCGTGCTGCGCGACGCCGAGTCGAAGATGTCCAAGTCGGTCGACCACTTTGCTGCCGAGCTCACCGGCATACGAACGGGAAGGGCGAACCCCGCCCTGATCGACAAGGTCATGGTTCCGTACTACGGCACCCCGACCCCGCTCAACCAGCTGGCCCAGATCAGCGCGCCCGAACCTCGACTGCTGGTCGTGCAGGTGTACGACAAGAGCCAGATCGGCGCCATCGAGAAAGCGCTGCGCACGGGCGAGCAGGGCCTGAACCCGGCCAGTGACGGCCAGGTCATCCGCGTTCCGATCCCGCCGCTGACGGAGGAACGGCGGAAGGAGTACGTCAAGCTCGTGCGCCACAAGGCTGAGGAGGCGCGGGTGGCGATCCGCAACGTCCGGCGCGACGAGATCCACCGCGTGGACTCCATGCAGAAGGCGGGGGACGTGCCGGAAGACGAGTCAAAACGCGCTCATGCCCGCCTGCAAAAGATCACCGAAACCCAGATCGAGCGAGTCGACGCGCTGGCGGGCCGCAAAGAAGCCGAAGTGATGGAGCTTTAGGCGAACTACCGTAACCCGGCGCTTCGAGCCACGTAGGTACAGTTGCAAGGCTTGGACGGCTCAGTTCCTCGGCACATCGGGATCATCATGGACGGCAACGGTCGCTGGGCGAGGCGGCGCGGCCATCCGGCGAGCTTCGGCCACCGTGCCGGCGTGCGGGCCATCAAGCGCGTGCTCGACGGTTGCGAGCAGCTGGGAGTGCACGTGCTCTCCGTCTACGCCTTCTCGACCGAGAACTGGTCGAGGCCCCGTGCGGAAGTGCGGGCCCTGATGCGGCTCTTCCACGAAACCATGCAGCGCGAGATCGACGAGATGCACCGCCGGGGCGTGCGCATCGTCGTCAGCGGGCGCCGCGAGGGCCTGTCGCCACGGATGCGCCAGCGAATCGACGAGGCCATCGCCCGCACGAGCAAGAACGCCAACGGCGTCCTCAACGTGTGCCTGAACTACGGCGGCCGCGCGGAGATCGTCGATGCGGTCCGCAAGCTGGTGGGGGAGGGCATTACACCTGCGCAGATCGACGAGGCGGCGGTCGCCTCGCGCCTCTACAATCCCGACCTCCCGGATCCCGACCTGATCATCCGAACCGCCGGCGAAAGCCGCGTGAGCAACTTCCTGCTGTGGCAGTCGGCCTACTCGGAGATGCTGGTGTCGGAGACGCTGTGGCCTGACTTCGACGTCGAGGATCTCAAGGCGGCGATCGCAGACTACAACTCGCGGATCCGCCGGTTCGGGGGCCGGCCGGAGCAGGAGACAGCCGGGGCCAAGGGGCCGCGATGACGACCGACAGCCCCGCGGTCACGCGCCCGAAACCGAGCCCGCTCATGGTCCGGATCCTCAGCGGGTCCGTCTTCCTGGCCCTGGTCATCGCCGGCGTCTATGCGGGGATCTACGGCGTCTACGCGCTCGTCATCATCCTGGCCGGGCTCGCCTTGTGGGAGTTCATCGGCCTGTCCGACGGCATGGGCTCCCGCGCCCCCGCCTGGCTCCTGTTCCCGCTCGGCGCCTTTTTTGCGTTCAGCGGCACCGTGCTCAAGGCGGTCGACGTCGCCCTCGTGCTTTCACTCGCGCTGGTCGGCGGCCTCGCCGCGTTCCTGGTGGTGCCCGGCCGCCGGCAGGGCCTCGGCCGGTGGGCGATGGGGCTGGCCGGGGCCCTCTACATCGGGATGCCGTTCAACTATTACCTGCTCCTCTACACCTCGAAGCCGAGCGGTTTTGTCTGGACGCTGTTCACGATCCTGGCGGTCGTCGCCAACGACGCCGCGGGATTGCTGGTCGGCAGCCGGATCGGCCGTCATCCGTTCTTTGCGACGATCAGCCCACACAAGACCGTCGAGGGCGCCGTCGCCGGCGTCCTGGCGTCGGTGATCGTGATGTTCATCGGCGTCTCGATGATCCTTGGGATGTCGCCCCTGCACGGCATCCTCGTCGGCCTGCTCGTCGGGGTCAGCGCGCTGGTGGGCGATCTCGTCGAATCGCAGATGAAGCGGATCGCCGAGGTCAAGGATTCGTCGCACCTGGTCCCCGGCCACGGCGGCGTGCTCGACCGCCTGGACTCGATCTTGTTCCCACCGATCCTCGTCTACTTCTATGTGACGATGTTTCATCTGATCCACTGAGATGACGCGAGCTCTCAACGTCGCCATCCTCGGCGCGACCGGCTCCATCGGCCGGCAGACGCTGGACGTGATCGACCGCAATCCTGCGCGGCTGCGATTGTTCGGGCTCACCGAGGGCACGCGGTCAGCCAAGCGCAGCGCCGAGCATTTGATCCAGGGCCAGGCCGGAGAACCGGATTTCGATGCGCGCGTCTACGCGATGGTCACCGACCAGCGCTGTGACCTGGTGGTGATTGCGATTCCCGGAGCCCGGGCGCTGGCGCCGACGATGGCTGCGCTCGGGGCTGGGAAGGAGGTTGCGCTCGCCACGAAAGAAGTGCTGGTGATGGCCGGCGACCTGGTGATGAAGGCAGCCGGCGCCGGGCGCGCGCAGGGCGCACTTCCGGAAAAGATGGGGATCCGGCCGGTCGACAGTGAGCACAGCGCGATCTGGCAGTGCTTGTGGGGCGAGCGGCCGGGGAGCGTCCGCCGGCTGATCCTCACCGCCAGCGGCGGCCCCTTCTGGGCCCACCCCGACCTCGACCTCGACCAGGTCACGGTCGAGCAGGCGCTCAACCACCCGCGCTGGTCGATGGGCCCCAAGGTGACGGTCGACTCGGCGACCATGATGAACAAGGGCCTGGAGATGATCGAGGCGCACCACCTTTTTGGGGTGACTCTGGAGCAGATCGAGGTCATCATCCACCCGCAGAGCGCGGTGCACTCGTTCGTGGAGTTCATCGACGGATCGCTGAAAGCTCAGATCGGCCGGCCCGACATGCGCCTGCCGATCGCGGTCGCCCTTGGATACCCCGACCGCCTCCCGGACGCCGTGCCGCCCACCGCGCTCGATGAGCTGGGGCCGCTCGAGTTCTATCCGCTCGACGAGGGACGGTTTCCGGCCGTGCGGCTGGCCAGAAGCGCCGCGCAGGCGGGCGGGGGACGGCCGGCCGTGCTGAATGCAGCCAACGAGGAGGCCGTCAACGCCTTCCTCGCCCGCGAGATCCCGTTCACCCGCATCATCCACACGGTCGAGCGGGCCCTGGAGGCGTTCCCTGGGGGCGGTGACAGCCTCGAGGACATCCTTGAAGCCGATCGCTGGGCCCGGGAGTACGTTCGCATGAACAAGGGATCCAGGGGCCCTCGCGAACTCCAGGCGAAGCCTCCGAGTTCGCGGGGTTAACTCCGGTAGTCTGAGGGCGTGAGCCTGATGATCAGCGTCGTCGCCATCGCGGGGGCGTTCCTGCTTCTGATCGCGCCCCACGAAGCCGGCCACTTCCTGGTCGCCAAGCTGTTCAAAGTGCGCGTGATCGAGTTCTCGATCGGCGCCGGGACCAAGCTGCTCTCCTTCACCCGCGACGGCACCCTCTACGCCCTGAGGCTGCTCCCGATCCTGGGCTACGTGCGTATGGGCGGCATGGAGGCCGGCGATTTCGACGAGCCCAACGGCTTCCACTCCAAATCCCCCTGGCAGCGGATTGCGATCCTGGTGGCGGGACCGATGGCGAACTTCCTGGTCGCGATCGTGCTCGTCACGGGCATCGGGCTGACCCAGCTCAACACCGACCCGGGCAAGGTCCTCGGCGTCGTCGCCGGCTCTCCGGCGGCCGCAGCCGGGATGCAGCCTGGGGACAGCATCCGCACCGTCAACGGCAAGCCATTCAGCGCGCCGGGCATGCTCCTGAATGAGGAGGCTGCACATCCGGGTGCGGCCCTGGTCCTGACCGGCGTCCACGCCAATGGCAAAACCTTCTCGTACGACGTGACGCCCAACTGCACGGCCGCGGGCACGTGTCAGATCGGCGTCGGTTTGCCGCGCAGGCTCTCCACCGCGGCGACGGCGGTCACCGACGGGGTGAGCTTTCCCGTCGTCGCCATCGGCCAGATCGTCTCCGGCGTCGATTCGCTGATCAACGGACAGGTCAAGGGCGGCCTGCTCGGTCCCGACGGGCTGACGGGCCCGATCGGAATCGCCACCATCACCGCGCAATCGGTCAATCAGGGTTGGCTGAACTACATCTTCCTGATCGCCATCCTGTCGGTGGCTCTGGGCTTCACCAATCTCCTGCCCATCCCCGCGCTCGACGGAGGGCGGATCGTGGTCGCCCTGATCGAGTGGCTGCGCCGGCGACCGTTCGATCGCAAGAGTGAGCTCAACGTTCAGCGCTGGGGCCTGGTCGCGCTCCTGGCCCTCGCCGCGTTGATCAGCTTCCTCGACATCCAGCGGCTCGCCAGCGGCACATTCCCAGGCAGCCACTGATGGTTACGCGACGAAAGTCGATTCCCGTCAACGTGGGCGGCGTCGTGATCGGGGGCGCCGCGCCGATCGCCGTCCAGACGATGACGAAGACCGACACGCGCGACGTCAAGGCCACGCTGCGCCAGATCCACGAGCTGAAAGAAGCCGGCTGCGAGATCGTGCGCCCGGCGGTTCCAGACCGCGAGGCGGCCGAGGCCTTGAAGGACATCGTCAAGGGTTCGCCGCTGCCGGTGATCGCCGACATCCACTACGACCACACCCTCGCCTTGCTGGCCATCGAGGCCGGCGTCCACTGCCTCCGGCTGAACCCCGGCAACATCCCCGACCGCGACAAGGTCATCAAGGTCGTCACGGCGGCCAAGGAGCGCCAGATCCCGTTTCGGATCGGGGTCAACGCAGGTTCGCTGCCCGAAGAGGTGCACAAGAGCATGCGAGAGGACCATGCCATCGACCGTGACAACCGCGAGCAGACCGCCGACCGCATGGTCGAGGTGGCGCTCGGCCACTGCAAGATCCTCGAGGAGCTGGACTACGGTCCCGGTTTCATCAAGGTCTCGCTGAAGTCGACCGACGTCTGGACCAACATCATGGCGAACCGCAAGTTCGCCGCGGCCCGCGCGTATCCGATCCACCTCGGAGTCACCGAGTCAGGTCCGGTCGAGGCGGGCAGCATCCGCAGTGCGGTGGGCATGGGGATCTTGCTGAGCGAGGGAATCGGGGACACCATCCGCGTGTCGCTCGCCACCTCCGACCCGCGCGAGGAGGTTCGGGTGGCGCACGAGATCCTCAAGACGCTGGCCATCCGCAACGAGAGCGCGACCCTGGTCGCCTGCCCCACGTGCGGCCGGCTCGAGTACGACATGGTGCCCACGGTCAAGGCGGTCGAGGCTCACATCGCCAGGCTGAAGGTCCCGATCACCGTGGCTGTCATGGGCTGCGTGGTCAACGGGCCCGCGGAAGCCCGCCACGCCGACATCGGCGTCACCGGCGGGCGAGGGAAGGGGGTCATCTTCAAGCGAGGTAAGCTGTACAAGACCGTGGCCCAAGAGGAACTGCTTCCGGTGCTCCTGGCTGAGATCGACGCGATCGCGGCCGAGCGCGCGTCCGCCCCGGCTCCGCTCCCGCTCTAGCCCTGGCCTCCCCACCTGTGGGGAGGTGGCGCCGCGCGAAGCGCCGCGCCGGTGGGGCACTAACCGCAATCGCTATCGCGACCATTCAAACTTGTGAGCTATTGAAATGAGGGAAACCGTGGAGGAGCAGCAGGATTTCGTGAAGGACATCACCAAGATGTCCGACGACTTCGACCGTTGGTACACCGACGTCGTCCGCAAGGCGGAGCTGGCGGACTGGTCGGGCGTGCGCGGCATGATGGTCGTGCGCCCCTACGGCTGGGGGATGTGGGAGGCCATCACCCGCGCGTTCGACGACATGATCAAAGAGAGCGGGCACGAGAACTGGGCTTTCCCGCTGCTGATCCCACAGTCCTTCCTGATGAAGGAGGCCGAGCACATCGAGGGGTTTGCGCCAGAGGTGGCGTGGGTCACCAGGGCGGGCGCGAACAAGGAAGAGCTCGAGGAGCCCCTCGCGGTCCGGCCCACGTCGGAAACCATCGTCGGGTCGCTGATCAAGCGCTATATCCAGAGCCACCGTGACCTGCCCAAGCTCACCAACCAGTGGAACAGCGTGGTCCGCTGGGAGATGCGGTCGCGGCTGTTCCTGCGCTCACGCGAGTTCTGGTGGCAGGAGGGCCACACGTTCCACGCCTCCGCGGAGGAGGCTGTCGACGAAGCGGACCTGATCCTCGGCTACTACCGCTCCATCGCCGAGGACTGGCTCGCCATTCCGGTCCTGAGCGGCAGGAAATCGCCCGCGGAGACGTTCCCCGGCGCAGTCCACACCCTCACGGTCGAAGGCCTCATGCGCGACGGCCTGGCCCTGCAGATGGGTACGTCACACTACTTCGGGCAGAACTTCGCGCGCGCTTACGACATCTCGTTCTCCAACAAGGACAACGAAAAAGAGCTCTGCTACTCGACATCGTGGGGAATCAGCACGCGATTGGTTGGAGCCCTGGTCATGGCACACGGCGACGACTCGGGGCTAATCGTGCCCCCCATGGTCGCGCCGATCCAGGTGGTCATCGTGCCGATCTTCCGAGATGCCGAGGGCCGTTCGAAGGTCGAAGGATTCGTCGACAGCTGGGCTCGCGGGCTGAAGGCCGCCGGGATCCGCCACCGCGTCGACTGGCGGGACGAGCGGCCCGGCGACAAATATGCGCACTGGGAGCTCAAAGGCGTGCCGCTGCGGCTGAACGTGGGCGTCCGCGATGTCGACGCCGGCCATGTGGAGCTGGTGGATCGATTGTCGCGAGAGCGCAGGCCCCTGCCGGTCGCCGGCCTGGCGGAGCGGCTGCAGAAGGAGATCGCCACGTTCCAGTCAAGGCTGTTCGAGCGCGCGCAGGAGTTCCAGCGCCAGAACACGTTCGAGCTCTCGACGCTGGCCGAGGTGGTCGCGCATTTCAGGGAGCGCGCCGGGTTCGTGTGGTCGCCGTGGTGCGGTGACGCCGAGTGCGAGGCGCGGGTCAAAGCCGACGCGGGCGGGGTCACGATCCGCACGATCGATCCCGACGAGAAGCCGTCGGGCAAATGCCTCGTCTGCGGCAAACCCGCCAAGCACCGAGTGGCGCTGGCGAAGGCCTACTAGCCCGTAGGGTTCTCGAAAGCCCCGATCGCCGGCGCATCACGATAGAAAGACTCCTGCGGGATCACCGTCAGGCTCCCGCTGTGGGCGGCGTCCATCACCGCCTCCGCCACGTCGGGGTGAAAGTGGGTGCCTGCGCCTTCGCGCACCTGCGCGATCGCGACGTCCAGAGACATTCCCTTTCGGTAGGGCCGGTCTGATGTCATCGCATCGATGGCATCGGCCGCGCTGACGATCCACGCGAACATCGGCAGGTCATCTCCCTTCTTGCGGTCGGGATAGCCCTTGCCGTCATACCGCTCGTGGTGCGAGCGCACGATGACCAGCTCATCGGTCAGCATCTTGAGCCCGCTCAGGATGTTGAAGCCCACCAGCGGATGCTCCCGCATCTTCGCAAACTCTTCGCTCGTCAGCTTGCCCGGCTTCTGGAGCACGGCGTCGGGCACGACGACCTTGCCGATGTCGTGCACGCGACACCCGCGCTCGAGATGCCTCCAGGCACTCTCGTCGTCAGGCGAGTACTTCATCTGCTTCGCGATCATGACCGCGTACTGCGTCACGCGCTCTGAGTGCCCGGCTGTGTAAGGGTCACGGGAGTCGACTGCTTTGGCCAGCGCCTCGAGCGAGGCCAGGATGACCTCTTCACGGTCCTTGAAGAGGCGCGCGTTTTCGATGGCGACGGCAGCCTGGGCAGCCAGCTCCATGACCAGGTCGCGGTGGTCGGGCGTGAAGGCATGGCCGACCTGGTAGTTGGCGAGGAAGAGCACCCCGATCGGCTTACCACGAAGCGTGATCGGGACGCACAGCACCGCTCGTGGGTTGAGAGGGCTGTCCTTTCCGCTTTCGAGCTCCATCGCGCCCATGTACGGCTTGGCGGAAGCCATGACGTCTTTGCAGATGTCGCCCCCCAACCCGAGGGCCAGCTTCTCGGCCGTCTGCGAGTCGGTGCCGAAACCACCCTTGAGGACCAGCCGGCCCGATTCTTCGAGGGCTAGGCAGCCGATCTGGGCGGATGACGCCTTGGCCGCGCCGGCCAGCACCTGCTGGAGCACCTGGTTGATGTCGAGGGTGGAGGTCGCGGCCTGCAGGGCCTCCTGCAGGTTCTTCAGCTCCCAGATGCTGCGCTGGTTGTTGTCGTAGAGCTCCGCGTTCCGCACCGCGACCACACCCTGGTTGCCGAGCGTGGCGAGCACGCGCTGGTCGTCGGTCGTCCACTCGCGCTTCTTGACGTCGAACACCGACAGCGTGCCCCAAAGGCGCCCGCTCTCGAGCATCGGCACGCAGATCGCCGCCTGGAGACCATAGGCCGTGAGGTCGGGTGGCGACATCAGATCTGTGCTCGCCGAGAGGTCGGCCACGGCTGTCGCGCGGCCGCCCAGCATCACCGCGCCGACGATGCCCTGCCCGTTCTGAAATTCGAGCGCGTTGACCTCGGCCGGGAAGCCGATCGACATGATGACCGCCTGGTTGGCGTCGGCGGTGCTCCTGGTCAGCAGCCCGGCGCTGCCACCCGTCACGCGCACGGCCGTCTCGAGTGTCTTCTGCTCCAGCACCCGCGCGCCTTCGGTCACCGTCGTCAGCGCTTGCGAGACCTCGCCCAGCGCGTCGAGCGCCGTGTCCAGCTTGGACGCCTGCCCGGTGACCACCTGGAGGATGCGCGAGTTCTCGACCGCCACGCCGGCGAGCGAGCCCAGCTCGTCCAGCGCCGCGACGTCGCGCTGGGTGAAGACGGACGTGCCGTTGCGGCCGAGGCAGATCGCGCCGAGCACTCCATGCTGTGCGCGGATCGGGACCAGCGCCTCGTTGACGGTTCCTCCGACGGTGGCAGGCTGGAGGCCGCTGAAGATGCCCTCCTCGACGGTCACCAGCGTGCGCAGGACCGTCTCGCCGCCTCGCACCTTGGTCATCGGCCCGTCCATGAGGGAGGGCGCAAAAGGCGCTCCGGCAAAGACATAGGTGTCGTCGGGCTGGAACAGCGCGATCCGCCCGGTGTCGTAGCCGATGAGCTGGATGCCTTTGACGAGCACCAGGTCGAGCACCTCCGCCATGGTCTTGCCGGCCGCCTCTTTGACGAGCTGGTTCATGACCGAGTAGCGCGCCGCCTCCTGCTGTGACAGGGCCACGGCGTGGGCGCTGGCGACCTGGGACCCAGCCCTGAGCATCAGGGTGGTCGCCAGGCGGAGGTCGTCGTCCGTGAAACCGCCGCGCTTGTTGCCGAGCAGGATGAACCCGCCGATGTGATCGCCGATCCGCATCGGCACGGCAAGCAGGCTGTCCACGTGGAGGTCTGTGGGGATGTAGCTCATCAGCCCTGCGAGCTCGGACCTGTCGTCGCCAACGAACTCCTTGCCGGCGTCGATATTCCTGATCAGCGGGCTCGACGCGCCTGCGCGGTTGACGGATTGCGGCCGCAGGCGATCGAGGCCGAAGCCTGGTGGCTGCGGCACGAACTGCTTGGCGTCGGCGGTAGCCAGATAGCAGACCGCAAACCCCGCTCCCATCTGGCCGGCGATGCTGTTCGTGAGCGCGCCGATGTCGCCCGGCTTGGTGGCCTCGGCGTCTGAGGTCGCGGCCAGAAACGCGCGGTTCTTCTCTTCCAGCTGGGCGACCAGCCCTTCCATCTCGTCGAGCTGTCCACGCAGCGCGTTGGTGAAGTTGCCGTAAGCGAGGCTGCCGATCAGCCCGCCCAGCCCCAGCAGGAGAAGGCCGCCAAGCTCCAGGGGCAGCTGTCCGTCGCGGAAGTTGAACCCAGCGGCGATCAGCGAGCCGATCAGAGCGGCGGCGCCCAGAGGGGCCGAGATCTTCCACCTGACGTTCATCGCCCCCGCGCCGAGGGCGAGCAGCCCCGCGACGACCGCGATCAGTGCCGCCTGGCCGCTGCGCCCGTGGACGTTTAGCGACGCCCCGGCCAGGATCAGGACGGCGGTCGCGACGGAGAACCCGACGCGCAAGGCAAAAGTCCCACGTATCGAACTCATCAGTGTGCCGACCCCGAGGACCGCCGCATATCCGCGGCATCGACGGCCGGAGCCAAGGAGAGGGTGGCGCGAGGAGGAGCGCATCGCTCAGATGCGTGACGACGTAGCGCCAGGCCCCTCGACGCCGGCTTCAGCGCCGAAGGCGCCCGGCCGTCTAGGCCGCGCAGATGCAAGGAACTCCGGGGGCGGGACACTGTAGGCGTGGGTAAGTCTAGGAAAGAGGACTCCTAAACTCTTAGATCCAGTGACCGTTTCTGAACTTCTGCGCATCGCCGACCATCTCGAGCCCAAGGACCGCGAGCTGGTCCGGAAGGCCTACGAGCGGGCCGCCACGGCCCATCGGGGGCAGCGCCGGCTGTCGGGCGAGGACTACGTCAACCACCCGCTGGAGGTGGCCGCCATCCTCGCCGACCTCCAGCTCGACGCGCAGACCCTGGCCGCGGCGCTGCTCCACGACACGGTGGAAGACACCGCGCTCACGGCCCAGGAGATCGAGACCGAGTTCGGTCCGGAGGTCGCGCGCCTGGTCGAAGGCGTCACCAAGCTGGGCCGCATCTCGATTCGCACCGACCAGCAACAGCAAGCGGAGAACATCCGAAAGATGATGGTGGCGATGGCGGAGGACCTTCGGGTCGTCCTCATCAAGCTGGCCGACCGCCTCCACAACATGCGCACGCTCGACCCCCTGCCGGAGGTGAAGCGTCGCAAGATCTCGCGCGAGACGCTGGACATCTACGCCCCGCTCGCGCACCGCCTCGGCATCGGCCAGCTCAAGTGGGAGCTCGAGGACCTGGCTTTCCGGAACCTCGAGCCCGAGGCGTACGAGGACGTCGTCAAGCGGATCGCGCGCAAGCGCCACGATCGCGAGACCCTGGTCTCGGACCTCCGCGAGATCCTCGCCCGCGAGCTTGATGGCGTCGGCATTCCCGCCGAGATCACCGGCCGGCCGAAACACATTTACTCGGTGTGGCAGAAGATGACCCGCGAGCAGAAAGACTTCTCGGAGATCTACGACCTGTCGGCCATCCGCGTGCAGGTGGACACGGTGGGGCACTGCTACGGGGTGCTGGGCGTGGTCCACTCGCTGTGGAAGCCGGTTCCTGGCCGGTTCAAGGACTACATCGCGATGCCCAAGTCGAACGGGTACCAGTCGCTGCACACGACGGTCATCACGCATACCGGCGAGCCGATCGAGATCCAGATCCGCACCCACGAGATGCACCGAGTCGCCGAGTTCGGCGTCGCCGCGCACTGGACCTACAAGGAAGGCGGCAAGGACGCGAGCTTCGACCAGAAGCTGTCGTGGCTCCGCAGCCTGCTCGAGTGGCAGAACGAGATCGGGGATTCCGAATCGTTTCTCGACACGGTGAAGGTCGACCTGTTTCAGGACGAGGTCTACGTCTTCACGCCCAAGGGTGACGTGCTCAACCTGCCCGCGGACGCGACCCCCGTCGACTTCGCTTATCGAATCCACACCGAGGTCGGGCACCACTGCATCGGCGCCAAGGTCAATGGGCGCATGGTGCCGCTCGACTACGAGCTGAAGAACGGCGAGATCGTCGAGATCCTGACGTCGAAAGGGCCGCACGGGCCGAGTCGCGACTGGCTCAACTTCGTCAAGAGCGCGTCAGCGAAAGAGCGCATTCGCAAATGGTTCAAGAGCCAGAGCCGAGAGGAGAACGTGGCCAAGGGCCGCGACCTGCTCGACAAAGAGCTCCACCGCATGCACAGGGTGAGCCTCGCCGACCTTCCGGAAGCCAAGCTGCTCGACATTGCAGCGGCGGACAGGTTTGCGAACATCGACGACTTCCTGGCGGCCATCGGCTATGGGGACCTGTCGCCGCATTCGGTGGTCATGCGAATGTCACTGACGTCGGATGTCGCGGGCGGGGATCTTCGCTCGATCCCGCTGATCCCGAATGTGCAGCCGGTTCCGCGTGTGCTGGTGCGCGGCGAAAAGGGGATCCTGACCAAGATCGCTCCGTGCTGCCAGCCGGTGCCTGGTGACGCCATCGTCGGCTACACGACCCGCGGACGCGGCGTCACCGTGCATCGCGCGGACTGCATCAATGCGGTCAATGCCCAGGACCGGGCCCGCGTCGTGCCGGTCGATTGGGACGCGGAGGCGACCCACATCTATCCGGTCGCCATCAAGATCGAGGCCTGGGACCGGCAAGGGCTGCTGCGCGACATCGCGACCGTTGTGGCCGAGAACCGGGTCAACATGTCCGCGCTCGAGGTCCATGTGTACGACGACAAGACCGCGGTCGTGTCGGCGACGGTCGAGATCGATTCCCTCGCCCAGCTCTCACGCCTGATGGAGAAGCTCGAAGGCGTGAAGGACGTGCACACGGTTGCACGCGAAGCGTCGTGACGCGCGGCCCGCTGAGCATGTACCTCAAAGCCGGCTTCCAGCCTTATCGCGAGACGGGGCCGTATCAGATCGTCCGCAAGACCTTGTGAAACGACTCCACGTCGGGGTCACAGCCGACCGCCGTTTCGGCACAAACTCCTATCTGGTGGAGGACGAGGACACCAAGGATGCGGTTGTGATCGACGCCAACTTCGAGCCGCAGCTCATGGTCGACCTGGTCCGCGAGCGCGGAGCCAAGGTGGGGGCGATCCTCCTGACCCACACCGACATCGACCACATCGCCGGCCTGGCGGACCTGCTCAAAGCGTTTGGCCCGGTGCCGGTGGCGGTGCACGACACCGAACGCACCGTGCTCGTCGAAGGCAAGCCGCTGCGCCACGAGTTCGCGATCGCATCCCCTCCGATCGAAAATGTGGTCAGCCTGGTCGAGGGCCAACCGTTCCAGGCCGGCTCGCTGGAGTTCCAGGTTCTACACACGCCTGGTCACAGCCCGGGCGGGGTCACCCTTCGGATCGGCGACTCGTTGTTCACCGGCGACGCGCTGTTTGCCGGCTCGGTCGGCCGCTCGGACTTCTCCAACTCCGACGGCCGGGCCCTCCTTCACGGAATCAAGACCAGGCTCCTGGCCCTGCCGGACGATCTCACGGTCTACAGCGGCCACGGGCCGGCGACGACCATCGGGCAGGAGCGCCGAACGAACCCTTTTCTGTAGTCCTTAGCGGTGGGACTGAATCGACAGGATGACCAGCAGGGCGGGGCCCAGGATGATCAGCCACAAGGTCGGGAATACACAGCCGACGGTGGGGAGGAGGATCTTCAAGGACGCCCTGGCGGCCTCGACGCGGATCTTCAGCCGGCGCTTGACTCGCATCTGCGCCGCGTGAGCCGCGATGGTCCGCGCGATGGGTACACCCGTCCGCTCCGCGTGGAGGATGGAGCGGATCAGGGCGACGAAGTCCTCGATCCCGGTCGCCTCCGCCATCTCCTCCAGTGCGTCCGCCCGGGGCCGGCCCAGCTCGATCTCACGCAGCGCGCGCGCGACGAGCAAGGTCAGCGGGCCTTCCTGGTGCCGGACGAGCTGCTCCATGGCCCGATCCAAACCCAAACCGGCCTCCATGCTGATTGCGATCACGTCCAGCGCGTTGGGAAGCACGGCCTCGATCTCGGCTCGCCGCTCGCGGACGAGCTGGTTGAGCCAGAAGATCGGAAGGTAGAAACCGATCGCGATGCCGAGTACCAGGAAGATCACGATGGCGACCGTGGAACCGATCAGCACGCCCAGAGCGAGACCTATGGTTCCGAGCGCGGCCGCGGCCGCGATGCGAATCGTCTGGACTCCCGCCGGGTCCAACCCAAACGGGTTGCCCGCGAAATCGAGCTGGCGCTGGAAGCTCGCGGCCTGGCCGGCAGGCGTTACCCGCTTCATCTGCCTGCTTAGCCAGTTGACGATCGGCGCGGTCAGCCGCTCGCCCAGTGGTTTTTCGAGAGCAAGCGCGATTGCGCTCTGGCCGAGGCCGAGCTCCTGGCGGGCCAGTCTTTGCCGCGCGAGGGTGGCGGCGTCCCCGGTGCGCGTGCTCCTGACCCCGGTCGCGATCAGCCACACGCCGGCGGCGGCGGCCAGCCCGAGGAGGATGGGAGCAAGCGCGCTCATACGATCGCCGTCATGCGCCTGATGATCACGTTGCCGATCACCAACAGCACGGCGCACAAACCGAGGATCACCCACCCGAGCGGGTTGACGAACATGGGCCGGAAGTAGTCCGGCACGACGAAGAACAAGAACGTGGCGACGACCAGAGGCAGCAGCGTGATCAGCAAGCTCGACGCCCTCGACTGAGCTGTCGCCGCCATGATCTCCTCGCGCATCTCTGCCCGCTGCCGCATGGTGTCGGCGAGGGTGGTGAGGATGGCGGGGAGGTCGCCGCCGACGGCGTGCTGAATCGTGATCACCATCACCATCAGCCGGAGGTCTGTGCTGCCCATGCGCTTGACCATGTTGCTCAGCGCGCTCTCGACCGAGGCCCCGAGCTCCACCTCGCGCTGCGCCAGGCGGAACTCCTCCGACACCGGCGGCCCCGCGTTCTCGGTCACGGCGCCGAGGGATTGCGAGACCGACTGGCCCGCCTTCATGGAGTTGGCGATCAGCTCCATCGCACGAGGGAGGCCGGCCTCGAACTTGCGCAGCCGATGGCCTCGGCGGTTGCGAAGGTAAAGGGCGGGGAGGACGTATCCGACGACGGCCAGGACCGGCACCGCCAGGTTGACGCCGAAGCGCGCGTAGGCGATCAGCGCCAGCGCCAGCGCCGCGCCGAGCTGCAGGATGCGGAACTCGTAGGGGCGCAGCGCCAGGTCAGCGCTGGCGAGGTCGGCGGCCAGCGGGTTGGCAGCCTGCTGGGCGGCGATCCACACGGGTGCCCCGGTGGGCTCGAACCGGCGACGCAGCTGCTCTCTGACGTCGGCCAGGGTGCGATATGTGACGCGAGCGGTCGGGCTGTTGTCCGCGTCGAGGTTGGCGCGGTTGCGGGTCACGATGCCGTACATGACGAGGATCACCCCGAGCGCGGCTGCGACCGACACGAGGACGACCGCCAGCGACATGACTAGCCGTTCACAGCAGGGATCACTTAGTAGTCGACGAGGTGAAGTTCCACTTCTTGTCGACGTCGTGGGGTCCGACGCCGCCCGCGGACACGAGGGTGGGGCATGCCGGGTCGGCCTCGGTCGGAGCCGTCTGGTAGTCCTTGTACGACTCGAGCGTGTACTTGAGGATCGCGTTGTTGAGCAACCAGTCCATGAACTCGGAGTCGCACGCGGTCATGAGCACGGTGAGGCTGCTCGTCAGCTGCGTCGGAGCATTGGTGGCCGAAGCTGGTCCCACCCTGATGACGTACAGATTTCTGAACACCGTGCGCACGACCGACACGCCCGGGTTGGCTCCGAACACTGACGTGTTGATCGTGGCGAGCACCGTGATGCGGTCGCCGACCTGCACGTAGCCGCCCACGCCCACCAGCTCTGATGTCGGCACCTGGACGGCGACGAAGCCTTGCGGGATGGGCAGGTAGGTGACGTCGCTGCTGCTGAGCAGGTCCGGGGAGTCCGCGATCAGGTTGGCGGTGATGGGCGCGTCGGCCGGGATGTCGACCCGCGCGCCCTTGCCCTCAACCTTGGTGACGTCGAAGAACGCCAGATGCGGCACCGGCGTGATCACGGCCATAGTGAGGT
>DASWBB010000067.1:0-105492 GCA_036390875.1 Candidatus Dormiibacterota bacterium | reverse complement strand
GTCTTCGACCAGGGCGACGGAGGTTTCGTCGCAGCTAGTTTCTATCCCCAGCGTCAGTGCCAGCTTGTTTCTCCCCACCCGGCGCGCTGCGCGCGCCGACCTCCCCACTGCGTGGGGAGGCGAGTCATGCCGATCCTCAGTGCCAGCTTGTTTCTCCCCACCCGGCGCGCTGCGCGGCCGCTCCCGCGCCTGCGGCGCGGGGGCCCCAGCGGTCCGTGGGGAGGCGAGTCATGCCGATCCCTCAGTGCCAGTTTGCTTCTCCCCACCCGGCGCGCTGCGCGGCCGCTCCCGCGCCCGCGGCGCGGGGGCCCCAGCGGTGCGTGGGGAGGCGAGTCATGCCGATCCTCGGTGCCAGCTTGTTTCTCCCCACCCGGCGCGCTGCGCGCGCTGACCTCCCCACTGCGTGGGGAGGCGAACTATGACTCGCCTTTCGTCAAGAGGTCGCGGCGCAGGCCGCGGACTTCGGAGTCGATGCGCTCCAGGTTGGTCTCGTACGCGCGGCGGAATCGGGGCGAGTGGATCGAGTCCGACCACATCACGATGGCGTCCTCGCCGTTGTCGGTGTAGTAGCCCTTGCGCCTGCCGATGACCTTGAAGCTGAAGGCTTCGTACATCTTCATCGCGTTCTCATTGGAGGTGCGCACCTCCAGCGTCACCCACTTGGCGCCCATGTCGTAGGCCGCCTGGACGAGGCCGGCGAAAAGGATTCGGCCGAGGCCTTGATGATGAAGCTCGCGGCGGACGCCGATGGTCGTCACGTGCGCCTCGTCGTACATGCGCCACATCCCGCCGTAACCGACGATGGTGGGGTCGAGCTCGGAGCCCTGATACCCGGCCGGCCTGACGGCGCCCTCCTGGCGCAGCACGACGTAGTGCGCGCTCGAGCGCGAGGCGAGCTCGCGGAAGTAAGCGTTGCGCGGCCACGGCGTGGCGAAGATCTCCCGCTCGATCTCCTGCACCGTCGCGATGTCCGCCTCGCGCATCAGCTCCAGCGCCAGCTGCTGGCGAATCTGAACCATCACTGAGGGCGAGCTGAGATGGACTGCATGTACTCGAGTTTAAGACTGCCGTAGGGCACATCGCGCGCCGACTCCAACAATCGCGCCGCCGCGCTGCCGAACGAGCGCAGCTCCCCCTCGGGTGCGAAGACGTGCCCGGCCTCCCCGAGCGCGGACTCCATCGCCGGTGTGACGAATCCGACGAGCCGGTGGGCCTTCGGGATCTCGTTCGGCTCCCCAAGCGCGGGGTTTTCACCGGGCTCCAGGTAGTAAAGCCGGCCGCGGCCCGCTTCGGAGATGGCGATCACCGGGCTGTCGCTGCGGGCGGCCTGGAGCTCGAGCGTCCGCAGGGGAACGATGGGAATTCGCAGGCCCATGGCGAGCCCCAGGCCGAACGACACGCCCACCCGCAAACCCGTGAAGGACCCAGGGCCGGTCGCCACCACGACCTTGGTGAGCCTGTACGGAGCCACCAGCGCGCGCATGCGATCGATGAGCTCGGGGCTCCTTGCGGGCAGGAACACCTCCTGCCGGACCGCCCCGGATTCTTCCAGGATCGCCAGGGCGTTGACCCCCGACGAGGTGTCAGCGACGAAGATCACGGTCGGTCCGGATCAGGCGGCGGTCGCCGCCCAGGTGCTCGATGGAGATCATCGCGGCGTCGGCGCCGCCCGCCTCTTCCATCTCATCTATCCGATCGCCCCACTCGACGACCACCGCTCCCGCATCCAGCAGCTCGTCGAGGCCGAGGTCGCGGAGCTCGCCGCCTTTTTCGAGCCGATATAAGTCGACGTGTGCAATCTGCAGCCGGCCTGGATAGATGCGGACCAGCTGGAAGGTCGGACTCGCCACCTGTGCCGCCGATCCGCAACCTCGCGCGATCCCGCGCACAAATGTGGTCTTGCCGGCCCCGAGCTCTCCCCTCAGGAGGACCAGGTCGCCCTTGCGCAACCGCCGGCCCAGCTCCTCGCCCGCGGCCTCGGTCTCGCGCGGCGACGAGGTCTCAAGCGAAGTGGTCGTAGCCACGGACCTCCAGTTCGAGAGCACGGCCGTCCGAGCCGATGACGCGAACCGCCGGATCGACCGTCATCACGCCGATCGGACGCACGCCTGCATGGATGACCTTGTCCTCGGGTCCGACGCACACCAGCTCGGCCTCTTCCCCGCTCGCCAGCGCATCCTCGATCGTCGCGCCCTGAGCGACCGGCACGTCGGCGGCACGAATCACGCATCCCACCCCGGACACGGCCGCATATTTCTCCATCTCGCGCACCAGCCCGTCCGAGATGTCGCCGCAGCTCAGCTCTGCCTGGTTCAGCGTGCTGCCTGCTTCGAACTTCGGCTCCAGCAGAATGACGCGCCGCTCGCGCAACGCCACCGCGGCGGCGCCGAGCGGGCCCGTCACGCCGACGACCCATCCCGGACGCACGCGTGAGCGGGCCAGTGGCACCATGGGCGCCGTCCCGAGGACCGTCAAGGTCAGGACACCCGGCCCGTCGATCGCCGTCGTGTCCCCGCCGGCGATGGCCATGTCGAAGCGATCAGCCAGGTTGCGGATGCCTTGATACAGCCCGGTCACGGTTTCCACGGACCAGGATTTCGGGGCTGCCAGCGCCACCAGGGCGTACTTGGGGTGGGCGCCTTTGGCGGCGAGGTCGCCCAGGGCCAGGGCCAGGGCACGATGGCCGGCATCCGCCGCAGTCATCCACGAAAGGTCGAAGTGGACTCCCTCCACGGACGTGTCGCAGCTGGCGACCACGTAGTCCTCAGGGTGGTCAGGGTCGAGGCTCGGCCAGACCGCGGCGTCATCCTCACCGGCAACCACCGCATATCCGGATGTCGTCAGGTAGGGGAGGATCCTGCGCAGCAGCTCACTTTCACCGAGGCCTCCAAGTTTCATTTAGCAGACCCGTTCAGCATCGCACGGAGGCGGCGAGCCGCCATTTCTGGGTCGGGCGCATCCGCGAGCGCCCGGATGACGCACACGCGGCGCAGGCCCAGCGCTGTCAGCTGGGCGACGTTCGCCTCCTCGATGCCCCCGATCGCAAACACCGGCACCCCGACCGCTGCCGCCACCCCCGCCACCCCCGCCGGACCGATGACGCGTTTCTCCCTCTTCACCGGCGTGGCGAAGGCCGGGCCGCTGCCGATGTAGTCCGCGCCGGCGCTCGCGGCCGACCTTGCGGCGTCCGGGTTCGACGCGGAGGCGCCGATCAGAAAGGCCTGGTGCGCGAGCCGGCGTGCCGCGCCGATGCTCAAGTCGTCAGGGCCCAGGTGCGCCCCGTCGGCCGCTGCGATGAGCGCGATGTCGACGTGGTCGTTGACGATGAAGAGCGCCCCGGCCGCGGTCGTGATGGCGCGCAATTCGAGAGCCAGATCGAGCAGTTCGCGCCTCGGCAGCGTCTTGTGCCGGAGCTGCACGATGTCCGCTCCGCCACGAAGGACCGCGCGTGCGAGGGCGATGACCTGGTCCGGGGAGCGGTCCGGCGTGATGACGTAAAGACGCGCCGCCTCCAGACGCGCGTGGGTGTCTACGCTGAGGCCCTGGCAGCCGACTGCCTCTTGAGCGCCGGGTGCTGCCAGCGCCAGAGGACGATCAGCCCGGCGATCCCAAAAGGCAGGCCGATCCCGCTGATCACCCACACCACGCAGGTGATCATCGCCAGCACCGCACCCCAATCGTGCTTCCGGCGCAGCCCCACGAGCGCGAGACCCTGGACCACCCAGAGGGGGATCGAGAGGTAGAGGGCGAACGAGGCGATCCAGTACCAGCCGCTCGCGGGTTGCGACGGGCTCAGCTGGATCAGCAGGTTGACCAGGTGGATGTAGAGGAACCAGAGCCACACGAGCAGGAGTGCGGTGCCGACGCCGCACAGGCCCACGACGTAAGCCGGCGCTGACGGATGGTATTTGTCGAACGTCGAATCCACCCCCGGGTCCCAGCGGCGGTGGAGGACCCACCAGGTCACGGCCGCGAACGGGATCCCGATCAGCGTGAAGATCCATAAGCCGGCCGCAATCGTCGCCACCGTGCGGCCCCAGTGACGCCGAAAGTAAAGGCCGACCAGCGCGGTCGACTGCATCCCCATCATGATCACCGCCGCCAGCCAGACGACGAGGTTCAGCGTGAGGTTCTCGACCGGATAGTTGCCGTACTGGGTGTTGACGAAAGCCACTGTGAAAAGCGATGCCCACGCTAGAGCGAGCAGCGTGGCGACGATGAATGCGATCCACAGCCACGCGGGCGCTTTCGAGGCCACCGACTGCGGGGCCTGCGAGACGACGGCCACTAGCTGAGGATCTGGCGGAGCTTCTCGCGGAAGGCTTCGGGGGCCTTGTCCTGCTCGCAACACACTCTGACGAGCCGCTTCATGCTGGCCTGAAACTCATAGTTGTCGGCGCATGGCGGGCAGCCTTCGAGGTGGAGCTGGAGCTCCAGCATCTCGGTGTTGCTGAGCTCTCGATCCAGGTAGCTGTCCAGCTTCTCGCTACAGTCACTGCAATTCATCGGTCGGCACCTCCTTGGCGCCGTTGGCGCGCACGATACCGGATTCGACCGCGTACTCATAGAGCGATTTCTGCAGCTGCTGCCGGGCCCGGTGCAGCCGGGACATGACGGTGCCGATGGGCACCCCCAGGGTCTGCGCCGCATCTTTGTACGAGAACCCTTCGACATCGACCAGGAGGACGACCTCCCGGTGCAGCGGAGGCAGCTTTTCGACCGCCGCGACGACCTCGGACGCGGCGAGCTTGTCGAGCACGTCCGCCTCCGGCTTGGCGCCTTCGTCGCGCAGCTTGTCGTAGAGCACGAACTCGCCGACGTCGTCGAGGCTGACGTCCTCTTTTCTCGAGCCCTTGAAGCGGTCCCAGAAGAGGTTGCGCATGATCGCAAACAGCCAGGCCTTCATGTTCGTGCCCGCCTGGTAGCTGTGCTGGTAGCGCAGCGCTCGGAGGTAAGCCTCCTGGACCAGGTCCTGCGCGGAATCCGGGTCACGCGTCAGCCGGAGCGCGCCCCGGTACAGAGTGTCTAGATGTGTCAATGCCTCTTCCGCGAAGGCAGTTCGAGCGGGACTCTCCGCCATCAGTACTGCCAGTTTAGATACACCTGCCTCGCGAGACTTTGAACCCCGGAGCGGCTATTGCTATTCCTTATAACGTCTCTTCACGCGGGGGCCGATCGCCGTGAGCACCTCGTACGAGATGGTGCCCGACCACTCTGCGACCTCTTCGGCGGTGATCCGTTCGTCGCCATCCGCGCCGATGATCGTGACCACGTCGCCCACCTCGACTCCGGGCACGGCGCTGACGTCGATGGTGATAGCGTCCATGCTCACGGCGCCGATGAGCGGAGCCGGCCGCCCGCGCACGAGCACGTGGCCGCGGTTGGCGCGGGCGCGCATAACCCCATCCGCATATCCGATGGCCACCGTGGCGACGCGAGCGAGACTCCGTGCCGTCCACGTGGCGCCGTAGCCCACCGTCGCCCCGGCCGGGAGGGTCTTCACGTGCGTCACCACCGAACGCAAGGCCAGGGCAGGGCTTGCACCCGGCCAGTCGCAGCCGTAGAGCGCAATCCCCGCGCGCACCGCATCGAGCGCCATCTCGGGAAACCTGTAGGCGGCCGCCGAGTTGCAGGCGTGGCGCAGGCCCGGCTCAGCGCCGAGGGTGGCCAGCGCAGCCTGAAAGCGGTCGAACTGCCGGCGCGTCATGGCCTCGTCCGTGCCGGCCGAGGCGAAGTGGGTCCAGGTGCCGGCCAATCGAAGGCCGGGCGAGTCTGTGATGAGCTTCGCCAGCGACGCGGCCTCGTGGGGCGCGGAGCCGAAGCGTCCCATCCCGGTGTCGATCTTCAGGTGCACAGGAACGACCTCGTCGCTCTCGCCCAGAGCGCGCGCGAAGTCGGCGCTCGACACCCCGATGCTGAAGCCGCTCGCGGCGGCGGCGGGCGCCTGGTCGGGCAGGAGGCCGCCCATCACCAGGATGCGCTCCACGTGCGCCAATCCAGTGAGCTCGCGCGCCTCCTCGAGGGTGGCCACCGCCAGCCACGTCGCTCCGGCCCCCAGCGCCGCCCGCGCGACCGGCACCGCGCCGTGGCCGTATCCGTTGGCCTTGACGACCGCCATCAGCCGCGTCCCTTCGGGCACGTGGGCGAGGACTCGGGCGGCGTTGGCGCGCACGGCGCGCAGGTCGATGTCAGCCCAGCGAAGCGTCGTGGTGCTCAGAGCCCGCCCTGGCGGAGCGCGTGCATGACGAGCGGGAGCTCAGGCAGCAGGTCGCTGGCGAGCAGCCCGGCGTCGCCGAGCCGCTGTGAGATGCGGTGGCCGGCGGCGGCGTGGACGTAGACGCCGCTGACCGCGGCCGTATAAGGATCCGAGCCCTGGGCGATGAGCGCGGCGATCACGCCCGACAGGACGTCGCCGGTGCCACCCGTCGCCAGCGCCGGGACTTCGTGAGGGTCCTCGCTGAGGCGGCCGTCGGGATGCGCGACCAGCGTATGCGCGCCTTTGAGGACGATGATCGCCCCCCACTCCTTGGCCGCCCTGCGCGCGGCCCCGGCTCGATCCGCCTGGATCGCCTCGGTGGTCTTGCCCAACAGTCGCGCCATCTCGCCGGGGTGCGGCGTCATGACCCGGTTCTTGCCCAGGCGGGTCTTCTTGCGCGCCGAGTCGGCGAGGGCGTTGAGCGCGTCGGCGTCCAGCACCAGCGGGCAGTCCGCGTGCAGCGCGAGGTCGACGATCAGGCGCCACGTGGAGCGGTCTCGGCCCAGCCCCGGCCCGATCACGCCGACCTCGGCGGTGGCCAGCTGGCGCAGCACGGAGTCGTACGCGGCATGGCCGACGGCGCCCGGCGCCACCTCCGGCATCGGGGTGGCCATGACCTCGGTGCATTTGGCGGCCAGGATCGGATAGATCGTCTCGCCGACCAGGAGCCGGACCAGGCCGGCGCCGGCCCGGGCCGCGCCGGTGGCGCTCAAGTAGGCCGCCCCGGTGAAGCCCAGGCTCCCCGCGAGCACCACCACCGTGCCGAAGGTGCCCTTGTGGGCGTCGCGCGGGCGGTCGGGGAGGATGACGGAATCCGGCGCCGGCAGCAGGACGCCGGCGGCGTCCGGCATCTCGAGGTGTGAGGTCGCGACGGCCAACCCGCTGTGGTGGGTGATGCTCACCTCCACGCGTGCGCCTCGGTGGTCGCCGAGGAGCCTCACCCGCGGCGCACCGTTTGGGCCTGGCAGCACCTCGATGCGCCGGCGCGGGAAGCAGATGCCGGTGCCGTCGAAGCACTTGATCACCGCCTCCTTGGCCGCCCAGCGCCCGGCCAGTCGCTCGGGGTTGGTGCCGGTGTAGGCGAGCTCGGCGGGGGTGTAGACCTTGTTCAGGAAGCCGCGGCCGGACCGCTTGACCGCGAGAGCGATCCGATCCACCGACACGGCATCAACTCCAATCCGTTGCACAGCTTCATTTTGGGCTAGTCGGTTCTATGCACCCGCCCGGGCAAGTGCGACTCCCCACCCGGCTGTGCTCGCTGCGCGAGCAGAGCCGACCTCCCCACTGCGTGGGGAGGCGAGTGGCCGACCTCCCGACACGGTGGGGAGGCGAGTTATTCGACCGTCACGCTTTTCGCGAGGGTGCGGGGCTGGTCGACGTTCTCGCCAAGCTCGACCGCGACGTGGTACGCGAACAGCTGGAGCATGACCGTGTTCAGGATCGCGGCCGAGACCTCCTCCACCGCCGGCATCTCGAACACGTCCGTCGCCACCCCGTCCAGCGACCTGTCGCCCCTGGTGATGAGCGCGAGCACCGGCGCGTTGCGCGCGACGATCTCGTGGACGTTGCTCACCATCTTGTCCTTGGTCGCGCTCGCGGTGCAGATTGCGATCACCGGGAACCTGTCGTCGAGCAGTGCGATCGGGCCGTGCTTCAGCTCACCGCCCGTGGTGCCCTCCGCGTGGATGTACGAGATCTCCTTCAGCTTCAACGCGCCTTCGAGGGCCACGGGGTAGCTCAGGCCGCGACCGAAGTACATGAAGTTGCGGAAGCCGCTGTACCGATGCGCGATCTCCGCGATCTCCTTCTCGCGCTCCACCAGCTCACGGACCTGGTCCGGGAGCGCGCGGAAGGCGGCCACCAGCTCGCGCCGGCGCTCGAGCGACACGCGGCTGTTGACCGTCGCGAGGCGAAGGCTGAGCAGGCTGAGGCTGACCATGTGCGCAGCCAGCGTCTTCGTCGAGGCGACGCAGATCTCAGGTCCCGAGTGGAGGTAGATGGCGCCATCGGCATCGCGAGCCGCCGAGCTCGCGAATACGTTCGTGACCGCCACTGTCAGCGCGCCACGCTCCTTGGCGCGGTGCAGGCCGACGAGCGTGTCAGCCGTCTCACCTGATTGAGTGAGAACGACGGCAAGCGTCTTGGGTCCAAATGTCGGACGGCGGTAGCGGAACTCCGAAGCATCCATCGCCCGCGCCGGCATCCCGGCCCAGTCCTCGATCAGGTACTCGCCGATCATGGCCGCGTGCCGCGACGTGCCCATGCCCAGAAGCACGACTTCCTCGTACGTCCGCAGCTTCTTGTCATCGACCTCGAACTCGCGGAAGGAGACGATGCCGTCGTCGGTGAGCCGCCCGCGCATCGCGTTGGCGACCGCCTCTGGCGTCTCGTGAATCTCCTTGAGCATGAAGTGCGCGAATCCGCCCTTCTGGGCCTGGCTCACGTCCCAGTCGACGTGGATCAGCTTTGGCTTGACCGTGATCCCGTCGAGCGTGGAGACCTCAGCACCGAGAGGTGTGACCGCCGCCACCTCGCCCTCGCCGAGGACGAGCACGCGCTTGGTGTACGGGATGATGGCGGTGATATCCGAAGCGATGTAGTACTCGTGGTCGCCCAGGCCGACCACGAGCGGCGCGTTCAGGCGCGCGCCGATCAGCAGCTCGGGGTCATCGGTCGAGAACATCGCCAGGGCGTACGCGCCATGGATGCGCTTGAGCGCCGCCCGCACCGCCGCGAGAAAGTCGCCTTTGTAGTTGGCCTCGATCAGGTGTGGCACGACCTCGGTGTCGGTCTCGGACGTGAATTCGTGACCAGCGGCCTCGAGCTCGGCCTTGAGCTCGGCGAAGTTCTCGATGATGCCGTTGTGGACGACGAAGATCCTGCCGTGGCAGTCGGTGTGCGGGTGGGCGTTGATGTAGGTCGGCTTGCCGTGGGTCGCCCACCGGGTGTGGCCGATGCCCAGGTGGCCCGTCGGCATGTTGGCCGTGAGCTTCTCGATCAGGGTGTCGACCTTGGCTTCTGACTTGGTCAGGCTCGTGTGGTGCGGCTTGCCGGGCTTGGGGAGCTCCAGCACGGCCACGCCCGCCGAATCGTAGCCCCGGTACTCGAGGCGCTTGAGGCTCTCCATCAAGATCGGGGTGGCCTCGCGGTCTCCCAGGTAGCCGATGATGCCGCACATATCTATTCAGTAACTCCTAGGTCGGGGTTTCTAGACCTTTCCTTGAACGCCTGGAACCGGACCCAGGTTACGGGATGTGCCCCCGTCAGGGCGAGGGTGGGGTGCAGCTCGGGTTCCTCGAGATCGAGTAGGTCACCCTGGCCGTGGTCGCCGACCCCGTGACGCCCGCCGGCAGCGCCGGGATGGCGATCCTGAAGGTGAAGTCAGAGGTGTGCTGGCTCAAATCCGCGGCGGGCAGGGTGATCGTCGTGATGTTGGGCACGGCGTCGGAGGGGCCGCTGATGACGATCGCGCTCGGGTCGATGGCGATGCCCGTCACCCGATAGCAGGTCGGCGGGGGATTGGATGGCGGCGCATCGATCAGCGTCACCTGGCGACTCGTCGTGCTGGAATTGGCCTCGATGTGGATCGAAACCGTTTTGATGTTCAGGCCGAGCTGAGGCACGGTGTACGCGTTCACGTAGTCGAGAGATGTTCCGTTTTGCTCCAGGACGACCGGAGCGCTCGGGAAATCGTTCAGCGAACCGGCGACCGGCAAGGGATAGTCCGCGTAGGCCTTCAGGTTGTCCTCCCAGCTCGCGGGACCGTCAAACGTGACCGTGCACGGCGGAGGCGGACCTGAGCATTGCGCCTCTTGCTTTGTGATCTGCCACCCCGTGGCAGCCCCCCGCGGAATACGTGCGCTCACCGCGAGCTGGACCACGCCGCGCGTGTCGATGTTGAGCACGATGGGGTTGGCCAGGACAGAGAGCCCGTGGATCACCGATGTCCCCACCAGGTTCACCTTGACGCTGGGGCCGGTCGAGGCGGCTTTGCTGACGTCGGCATTCGCCGCCGTGTTGCCGGCGTTCGCCGCGCTGACCAGGTCGGCCAATCCCTGGACCGTGACCGTGGTTTGTTTCGGGGGATTGATCAGGATGAGGCCTTGCGGCACCGAGTAGTTGATGCCCACCTTAATCGTTACCGACGTGGGTGGGTTCTGGGAAAACGCGACCGCGCCCAGCATCAACACCGCCAGCCCCAGCGCCAGCAGCTTCAGCCTCCAATCGTCGGTGATCCAGCTCATTCGTCCCTTTCCTTGTCGCCTGGCTTGACCTTCTCTTTCTCACCGGCCTCCCCGTTGGACCTGCCGTTGAGGAAGCCCAGCAGGCCGTTGGCGCGAGCCATGCGCGCGGGCACTTTCACGCTGACGCGCCGCCGCAGTCCATCGGCGTCGAGGTTGCGGGTGATCTTGCCCTCCTCGATCACGGAGATGGCCCCGGTTTCTTCAGAGACTACGAGCACGAGGGCGTCGGATGCCAGCGACAGCCCAAAGGCGGCGCGGTGGCGGGTGCCGAGGCGCTCCCGGACGATGCCCTCCTCGGGGAGAGGCAGCAAGCACCCGGCCGCAAGGATCTGGTTTCCGCGCACGATCACGGCCCCGTCGTGCAGGGGCGAGTTGGGATAGAAGATCGACTGCAGGAACTCGGCCGAGATCTCGCCATTGATGCGGACCCCCGTGGCGACATAGTCCTCGAGGCCGACGTCGCGCTCGAACGCTATGAGGGCGCCTGTCCGTTTGGCGCTCAGCCGCTCAACGGCCCTGATCGTTTCCGACATGGCCTGGGTGTACTCGGGCGTGCTGAAGGCGGACAGCGGCCGGCCGAGCCGGCCGAGGCGGCCCAGCTGATCGGCGGCGCGACGGAGCTCAGGCTGGAAGATCACGATGATCGCGATGCCCAGCAGGAACGCGCCGTTCCTGAACAGCCACGACAGCAGCACGAGGTTGAACGTGGTCGCCAGCGCGCCGATCAGCGCGAGCACGACCAGGCCGACCAGGATCTGCGTGCCCTGCGTGCCGCGCACGAGGCGGAGCACGTAATAGAGGATGATCGTGATCACCGCCACGTCGATGACCTCCAGCCAGCTCAGGTGCCTGACCACCTCCTGGAGCTGAACGAGGAACGAGAACTGGGTCAGCCAATCCAGCAGGTGCTGGATCATCGCGGCCCCATGATCTCTGCGAGCAGCGCCATCTGCGCATAGAGCCGATTGCCGGCCTGGTCGAAAACGACGGAGCGCGGCCCGTCGATCACCTCGTCGGTCACCTCTTCGCCGCGGTGCGCCGGGAGGCAGTGGAGGAACACAGCGTCCTTGGCCGCATCCATGAGTCTCTGGTTGACCTGATAGGGAGCGAAGATCTTGCTTCGGGTCGCCCTCTGATCCTCCTGTCCCATTGATGCCCAGACGTCGGTATAGACGGCGGTGGCTCCGTCGAGGGCGGCCACGTCGTTGGAGACGAGCACCTGAGCGGTGCCCGATCCGATCTTGCCCGCACGCTCGAGGACCTGGCGCGTGGGCTCGTAGCCGGGCGGAGTGATCACCGTGAGTCGGAATCCAAGCAGGGCAGCCGCTTCGATGAGCGAGGTGGCGATGTTGTTGCCGTCGCCGATGTAGACCACGCGCTGCTTGCCGAGCGGGCCGCACGCGTCTTCGAGGGTCATCAGGTCGGCAAGGATCTGACACGGGTGCGAGCGATCGGTGAGCGCGTTGATGACCGGCTTCTCGGCGCCGGCCGCGAGCTCGACCAGGTCCGCGTGGCTGCGCATGCGGGCGATGATCCCGTCGACGTAGCGATCGAGGACGCGGGCCGCGTCGCGGACGGTTTCGCGCCGGCCGAACTGGACGTCCTGCTCGCCGAGGGTGGTGGTCGTCCCGCCCAGGCGGGCGATCCCGACCTCGAATGACACCCGGGTCCGGTTCGACGGCTTCTGAAACAGCATGGCGATGTGACGCCCTTCGAGCGGGCGCTCGGCCCATCGACCGGCCTTGGTGGCGTGGGCGAGCTCCAGGACCGAGCACAGCTCGGCCTGATCCAGATCCGCGACGTCCAGGAAGTCCCTTCCCCGGAGAGAATGAGGCCCTCTTGCCACTGCAGGGATCATGATGCCCCGACGGGTCGCTCTCGCGCCTTTAGTGTGGCTAGAGCCTCGGTTTGATCAGCTCGCCGGAAACGATCGGGGAGATGGTGAGGTCTCGGGCGGAGTCGAACTCGGGCAGCCTCGAGCGCAGCCCGGCGTCATCCCGCAGACGCAGGATGAGGTCGCGGCAGGCCGCCGGCTCGAGCCCGAAGTGGGCCGGCTTGAAGCCGAACTGGGGCTCGTTGCGGAGGCGGATCGTGAGCCGGTCGGTCACACGGACCTTCGGCCACGAGTCCGGCTCGGAGAGCGTGATGGACTCCATGACGTCCCAGAGCGCCCGCATCTCGTGCCGCCCGTGGACGACCACGATGCGATCGCGGAAGAAGCCAAGCCTGCTCGCGGGCCAGGCCTGGAGCTGCACCGCTGCCCAGATCGCGACGGCCGATGCCCCGAGCGCGCCCGCTCCGAGCGCGATGCCGGCCGCCCAGCCCTCGGCCTCGGGGAGGTTCACAGCCACCACGGTCAGGACCCCGAAGCCAAGCGCGCAGACAAGGCTGGAGGCGCCCAGCGTTACGATCGACTTCCGCGACCGTACGTAGATCACCAAGCAACCCCCACTGGGGGATAGTGTATGTCCGCCGGGGGCGCCTGACCACCGGGGCGAGGAGGTAGGGATGGACGTTATCGCCGAGCGATCCGATATCGACGCAGCCGTCTCGGGCAAGACAGTCTGCACGATCTTCGCCGACGCGGTAAAGCAGTGGGGCGACCGGCCCGCGCTGCGCTGGAAGCGCAATGGCGATTGGCAGGTGCTCACGTGGAAGGGCTACCGCGAGCAGGTCGCGGCCGTCACGCTGGCCTTGCGTGACCTGGGCTTCGGCGCCGGCCAGTTCGGCCTGATCATGGCGCGCAACGTCCCCGAGCACGTAATCGCCGACCTCGGGATCGTGCACGCTGGCGGAGCGGCGATCAGCGTCTACAACACGCTCGCGCCCGAACAGATCGAGTATGTCGCCAACCATTCCGAGGCCACGGTGGCGTTCGTCCAGGACGAAGGATTCCTCGCCAAGTTCCTCGAGATCCGGTCACGGGTGCCGAGCCTGCGCCACATCATCCTGGTCCAGGGCGAGCCTCCCAAGGGCGTCATGTCGTGGGATGAGCTCGTCGCAGCGGGGAGAGCCGCTTATGCGCGCGACCCCTCCGCCTTCGACAAGTCGTGGCGCGCGGTCGGGCCCGAGGACATTGTGAGTCTCATTTACACGTCGGGCACGACCGGGCCGCCCAAGGGCGTCATGTACTCGCACAACAACATCGTGTGGACGTTGGAGTCCGCGCGACGGATCCTCGAGCTGCACGACGAGACACTCCTGAGCTACCTGCCGCTCGCACACGTATCGGAGCGCTTCACGTCGCAGTGGGGCAGCATCTACAACGGTCACGAGGTTTATCTATGCCCTGACGTATCTGAGCTGCTGCCATACCTGCTGGAAGCAAGGCCGACGGCCTTCGTGGGAGTGCCGCGTGTCTGGGAGAAGCTCATGGCGGGCATCAATGCCGGGCTCGGCGCGGAGCCGGATGAAACCAAACGCCAGATGGCGCAGGGGGCCCTCGCCGCATCGATGCAGGCTTACCGATTGAAGCGCGACGGCCAGCCGGTGCCGGCCGAGCTCGCGGCGGTGGTCGAGCGGGCGCAGCCGCTCTTCGCCTTGCTCCGCTCCAAGGTCGGACTGGACCGCGTCCACCTCGCCGTCACCAGCACGGCCCCGTGCCGTCCCGAGGTGCACGAGTTCTGGGCGGCGCTTGGGATGCCCCTGTACGAGGTCTGGGGCATGAGCGAGCTCACCGGCCCCGCGACCGCCGTGCCCTTCGGAGACCACAAGGCCCCATCGATCGGTGTGGCGCTTCCAGGAGTCGAGGTGCGCCTCGGCGACGACGGCGAACTGCTCGTGCGCGGCGGCAATGTGATGGTCGGCTACTACCACGACCCCGCCAAGACCGCCGAATTGGTCGATGGCGAAGGGTGGGTCCACTCGGGCGACATCGCGGTGCTCGGGGCTGACGGCCACTACCGGATCGTCGATCGCAAGAAGGAGCTCATCATCACGTCGGCCGGCAAGAACATCTCGCCCGCCAACCTGGAGTCGCTCGCAAAGTCGAGCCCGATCATCGGCCAGGCGGTGGCGATCGGCGACGGCCGGAAGTTCATCTCCGCGCTGGTGGTGCTGGATCCACAGGTGGCGCCGCTGTGGGCGAAGGGTCACGGCATCGATTCATCGTCGATGGCGGACCTGTCCGAGAACCCCGAGACCGTCGCCGAAGTGCGGCGGGCGTTGACGATCGCCAACACGCACCTCTCGCGCGTCGAGCAGTTCAAGCGGTTCACGATCCTGCCGGCCGAGTGGTCGCCCGAGTCCGAAGAGCTGACGCCGACCATGAAGCTCAAGCGCCGGGTGATCGAGTCGAAGTACCGGCCGCAGATCGATGCGATGTACGCGCAGCCTTCGGGCGGCCACGCGGTCGATCCGGACTATGCGGATCACGGCAAGCCGGAGGAATGAGCGCCAGGCGCCCTTAACAACCGGGGTTGGCGCGCGACCCGTCGCCATCCAGAATCCACATCCGACCCAGTCAGGCCAACTCAGGAGGATCGTGGATGAAGGAGAAAGCGCCGGTCGTCAAACAGCTCTACAGGCTGAGCATCGAGCCTCGCGTCGTCGAACAGCTGGCCAAGCTGGCGGAGCGGCTGCGCGAGCCACGCAGCCGGCTGGCAACCCGGCTTTTCACAGAGGCTGTCATGGGGGCGAAAATGCCCCGACGCTAGAGGTTTCGGCGGACAATGCCGCCCGGTGGAGACCGATGTGCGGTGGCATCACGGCCAGACGCTGGCCGCGGGGCAGGTCGCCGAGTTCAAGGTGTGGGCGGAGCTGGTGCGGCAGTCGATGGGCGGCCTGCATGTGTTCCTGCCGCTTCGGGACATGGGCATTGACGGCGTCGTGCACCGGCTGCACGACGGTGCCTACACCGCGATCCAGGTCAAGGGCCGGACGGAGCTGACGCCGGCTGGACAGGTTCACATCACCGTGACTGCGAGCAGCCTTCGCGACGACGACGCACTGGTGGTCGGCGTGCTGGTCGACGGTGAGCAGTTGGGCCGGATGGTGCTCGTCGTGCCGGAATCGAAGTTTCGTGAGCTGGCCGCGCACGACGTCGTCGATGGGCGCGAATACCTGACGGCGGCCTTCGAGCTGCGCGAGGGCGGGAGATCGCGATGGGCTCCGTTCCTGGTCGAGAGCGAGCGCCTGGCGGAGTGTTTTGGGTGCGCCGGCGAGTTGCTTCCAACACCGAGCGCGGGCGAGGTCGCCTCGCTCGATCGGGGACGCGAGGGATTCCTGGGCGAGTCCGAGGTCATCCGCCGGCTCGCGGAGGCAGAATCGCTCAACCTGTTCCGGCCGTTTCCCGACCTCGAGACAGTGGAGGCGCTTGCGCGGCACGTGGAGACGCGGCGGTTCCTCGGACTGCAGGTGAAGACGGCTGGGTGGGATCGGGAACATGTCGAGAATCGCGTTTACTTCCGGCGCTCCAGCTTCCGTGCTGCTCCCAGCACTTACGTTTGCGCACTGAGCTGGAATCGTGGTGAGGGCCGGTTCGAGGACGGATGTCTGCTCATCCCAAGCGCAGACATCGCCGGCATCGCTCGTGTCGACGGGGAGTGGCTGGTACTCGAGCTGGAGCCGGGTAGCGTTCACCACCGGCGCCTCGAGGGTTACCGGGCGACGCTCGCATTGTTGGGCCCCGCGGTGGAAGCGATACTCCGGTCGGGCACTTGAGCGCCCGACCGTTTTCCGCTACGGGCTCAGTGACCTCGCCAGGTGATCGGTGCGACCGCAGCGTCTGTGCCGGAGTACTCGTACTTGATGCCGTCGTTGACATGGAAATCCTTCGACGAGTAACGGACGCTCTCGCTATACATCATTCCTTCGGGCAGCACCACCATCGGCGCCAGCTCGACTCCGGTCACCGGATTTCGTATCGACTCGAGCTCGAGCTTCACCGCCGTACCGATGGTCGCATGCGAGCGAGGCCCGTCGATACGGACGTCGAAAGGGGCGTATGAGGTGCTGTCCAGGCTGTAGGTGTTGATGAAGACCGCGAACGGGCCGCCGACCTCGCCGGCGCCGATCTTCCGCAGAGCTTCGCGCTGCTCCTTGTCGCCTCGCTCGTCTACGAGCAGGATCGCCCTGCCGCCGCCCTCGTGGATCGCACCCGGCCAATCAGCCATGATCGCGAAGTTGAGGCCGGCAAGGTCGACGTCGTCAAGGCGGCCCTGGTCGATATGGATGACCCACCCGCCCTCACAATCGCCATGGGTGGGCCGCGCCTGAAAGTTACACGGGCACCCCCACGAGCAGTTGCAGGACTGCAGGATCGAGCCCTTGATCCACCAAGTGGCCATTCCTTTCCCTCTCCTATCGGTACGGTCGGGTGAGCTTCTCCAGCTCATCGAGCCTGGCGAGCGCCTGGTCGCGTCCGTCGGGCGGAACGTACCAGATGCAGCGGTCGGCGCCGGCGTTCTGCATCTTTTCGATGTCATCCTTCGTCGCACTCGGGTACGTGGTGATCGGAATGTCACCGCGGCCGGCCGCCTTCGCGAGCTCACGCAGCTCCGGGAGCCGGCTCAGGACGTCGCCGCGATTCGGCATCCACCCGTCGGCGTAGGCGACCACTCGCTTCAGGATGTTGGGTCCGCTGCCGCCCAGGATGATGGGCGGGTGCGGTATTTGGACCGGCTTGGGCCAGCACCACATGGGTCCGAAGTCCACCAACTCGCCGTGGTACTCCGAGACATCCTGCGTCCAGATGGCCTTCATCGCCTCGACCCGCTCGCGCAAGAGCTTCCACCGCGAGGAGAAGTCGGTCCCGTGGTCGGCCATCTCCTCTTTGTTCCACCCGCCGCCGATTCCGAACAGAAAGCGGCCGTCGGAGACGTGGTCGACGCTGGCGACCTGCTTGGCGGTGTGGATGGGATCTCTCTCGACGACCAGGCAGATGCCGGTGCCGACCTTGAGCTTCTTCGTGGCCATCGCGGCGGCCGTGAGCGCGATGAATGGATCCAGCGTGTGCCAGTAGTGCTTGGGCAGCTCGGCGCCGCCCGGCCATGGGCTCGTGCGGCTCGCCGGGATGTGGGTGTGCTCGGCGACCCATAGCGATTCGAAGCCGGCTTGCTCGACAGCGGGCCCGAGCTCGCTCATGGGGATGGCGTAGTCCGTGGGAAATATCGCGATGCCGAACTTCACGAGCTAATCGTGACGCCTATCGGGTCCAGGATGCATGGGTGTCCACGTCTGAGGGCGCGATGCAAGCGCTGCGAAAGGCCGCCCTGCGCTACGCGGGTACCCAAGCAGGGGTCGCGCGCGAAGGCACGCCGATTGAGAGTCGCACCGTCAAGACGCGGAACAAAGCATTCCTGTTCCTGACGATGGGGCATGCGCGGCTCAAGCTGCAGCTGGAGGCAAGCCCAAGAAGTCGACCGCGGTCCGTCGAGACTGGTCGCGGCCGCAGCAAGTGCAGCAAAAGTTCAGTACGCATACCGATGGCGTCACGTCGCCGCCAGGCGACCATCAAGGCATGAAAAACGGTCGTGCCCACCTCCCCGCGGTCGCCCGGCGATTCTTGGCGGCCGGCATCGTGCTGCTCGCACTGAGTGCGTGTGGCTCCAGCGTGCCCAACATTCCCATTTATGGACCGCCGGGCAAGGCCCAGGTGCCCTCGGACTTTCCTGTCTACTCGGGAGCGGCGCCGACGTCGGAGATTTATGGCGCGTCACCACTAGCGGATGGTTCGAAGGACCGCCGCGAGCGCTATGACATCACGTGGTCGAGCAACGACGATGGCGGGAAACTATTCGCTTACTACAAAGTTCAATTGGCCCAAGGCGACTGGGTTGAACAGAGCGCGTCTGGCGACTCGACTCGCGGCGGTCTGATCGTGTTCAGCCGCAAGAGCAGCCCAACCTGGGGCGGGAGCATCTTGCTCGGCGACGGCAGAATCCACGTGATCATGGGCGATGGCTGTCCGTGCGAAGTGCCGACCTAGTCAAGGTTCGGGCGACGTCAAATCGCCTGTTAAGGACGTTGTAATCCCGAACGGCCGTTCGTAGCCTTGGGGCATGGTCGAGCTGGAAGCGCCGATCGCGCTCGAAGTTGGTCGCCTCCTGGAGGCGGTTGTGGAGTTTTGCGACTGCCCTCCACCCGCGACCGGCCCTGAACGCGCCGCTCGGCTGGCGCATTCACGCCACGCAATTGACCTGCTGGAGCTGAAGTTCTCGCAGGACTCGGCTGCGTTCGCTGCCACGGACGAGTACGACCAGCAAGGCGCGGTCTCGCCGACCCAGTGGATCCGCCTCAACTGTCATATGGGCGGCGGGGCGGCCGCTGACCGGCTGGCCGTGGGCGAGGAGTTAAGTCACTTGTTCGAGAGCAGTCAGGCCATGGCGGAAGGTGAGATCGGCTTCGCCCATCTGGCCCTGATCGCGCGCACCGCCAGCGCCATCGCTAACGCGGAAGGTCCCGGTAAGCCTTTCGATGAAAGCCGATTGCTGGACAAGGCGCGAGAGTACAGCGTCGGCCGGTTCCGCAGCTTCTGCGACCATGCGCGGCACGCCGGTGACCCTGAGGGCTATGTCAACGATGAGACCCAAAGAGTCGAGGCTCGCTCATTGGAGTTCAGTACCGGCGAGGGCGGGATGGTTTGGCTGCGCGGCATGCTCGACCCCGAAGGCGGGGCCGCTGTGCGTACGGCCCTGGAGCCTTTGGCCCGCCGTTCAGGCAAAGACGACCATCGCAAGCGCGAGCGTCGCCTGGGCGACGCCTTGGTTGAAGCCGCTCACCACTTGTTGGAGGGCGGCGCATCGCCAAGGTCTGCAGGTCAACGGCCGCACGTTCAGGTCACCACCACGCTCGAAACTCTGTTGGGTCGCGCTGGGGCTGCGGCGGCGGATCTCGACATGTCGCCGCTCCCCATCTCGGCAAAGGCCCTCGAGCGCTTGGCGTGCGACTGCAACGTCACACGCATTCTGCTCGGCGCCGACTCGGCGGTGATCGATGTCGGGCGCTCCAAACGAGTGATCAATCCGGCACAGAAGCGTGCACTGAATATTCGCGACAAAGGGTGCCGATGGCCGGGCTGCGACCGGACGGCCACCTGGACGTCCGGCCATCATCTGCTTCACTGGATTCGGGGTGGCCCGACCGATTTATCGAATCTCGTTCTTCTCTGTCACCGGCACCACTGGATGGTGCACGAGGGGCGATGGCAGCTGGTCAAGACCGACGACGGTCAGCTACTCACGATTCCGCCGCCCTTCGGCTTCGCGAGCCATTCGGCGAGAGGCCCAGACTAGCTGGTCAGCTTCGCCTGCAAGCGCGCGATCGTAGACAAGGGCAGGCCCGCGGCCTCGAGGTATCCCTCCACCCCGCCCCACTTCTGGTCTACATAGTCCAGCACGCTCAACATCCATTCCGGCGGGCACCGCAGCTCGTTTCGCATCGACTCCAGCCGCTCGGGCGAAGCTTTCGCGAGCCACTCCTCGTAGCGGCCGGCCAGCTGAACATCGGTCTCGGCGAAGTCGGCCCCAATCGCCGCGGGCTCCACGCCGGCGATCGCCAGCATCATCGCCGCCACCAGGCCCGTGCGATCTTTGCCGGCGAAACAGTGAAAGAGAACGGGTCCGTCGGCGGCGGCGATGGCATCGAAGATCGCACCCATGCCGCGCTGCCGGCGCTCGAGCATCAACACGTAGCGCTCCGGCATCCCCGGCGCTTGATTCAGGATCGCCGCGGTCGCGTCATCAATCAGTGGCAGGTGCTGATAGACGGGCGTCGTACTCCGCGCCCCTCTCCCCTGCCGGGGGCGGGGGGAAATGCTCTGGAACTCCGAGAACGGCGGGCCGGGTGAGCCCGCAACCTCGGCCTCGCTCCGAAGGTCGATCACGGTGCTCACGCCGTAATCGATCATCGCCTGCCGGCCCTCGGTGGTCAGGCTGGCGACGTTGTCGGAGCGGATCATGACTCCCTTGCGGGTCAGTCCACGACGAGTGGGCAGACCGCCCAGGTCGCGGGTGTTCCGGCAGTCAGGCCAGTCCAGCCGGCGAGACGTATGTGGCAACCGAACCTCCCCACCCCCCGGCTGCGCCGGGGACCTCCCCACAAGTGGGGAGGTGAATCCGTCTAACGCTTCGTGTACTGGGGTGCTTTCCGCGCCCTCTTCAGTCCGTATTTCTTGCGCTCCTTCATACGCGCGTCACGCGTCAGAAGGCCCGCCTTCTTGAGCGCAGGACGGAAATCGGGATCGAACTTGATGAGTGCTCGCGCGATGCCGTGCGAGATCGCTCCGGCCTGCCCGCTCGTGCCCCCACCGATGACCTTGATGCTGATGTCGAACTTGCGCTGAGTGCTCGTGATCCGCAGCGGAGCCAGGGCCGCCATCTCGAGAACGCGGCGGCCGAGATAGGCCAGCGGGTCCTTGTCGTTGACCGTGACCCGGCCCTCGCCCGGCTGAATCCGCACCCGCGCGATCGCGTTCTTGCGCCTGCCGGTGCCTCGGTTGTACGTCTCAGCCAATCTTGATGTCCCCTCTCGAATCGAACGTGATGACCTTCGGCTTCTGCGCGACATGCCCGTGGTCGGGTCCGGCGTAGACACGGAGCCGCTTCAGCATGTCGGCGCCGAGCGTGTTCCGCTGCAGCATTCCACGAACCGCGTTCGTGATTGGAAACGTCGGGTCGAGCTCCTGCGCCTTCCCCAGCGTCCGCGTGCGAAGTCCGCCCGGGTAGCCGGTGTACCGGGTGTATTCCTTGCCCAGGAGCTTGGCCCCGCTGATCTTGATCTTCGACGCGTTGATCACGACCACATGGTCGCCGCTGTTCAGGTGCGGCGTGAAGGTGGGCTTGTGCTTGCCGCGCAGGATCTTGGCCACGCTGCTCGCCAGGCGACCCAAAACCTGGTCCGTGGCATCGACCACAAACCAGTCGCTCTTCAAATCCGCGGCTTTCGCCGTCCACGTCTTCTGTTTACTCATTTGAATTGCTCAGTAAATCACTTCCATCAATGTCAGGCCCCCCGCGGGAGCCGTCTTCGGCGCCAGGCGCCGATCTCGCGCTCTCAACACTTCGCCGGCCCACTCCGGCCGCTGCCGGCCTCGGCCCACCTCCGCGAGCGCACCCGCGATGCTGCGCGCCAGGCCTCGCAGGAACCCTTCGGCCACCAGCTCCAGCTCGACGAAATCGCCTCGGCGCACCACCTTCGCGGAGCGCATCTCGCGCACTCTCGCGTCGGCCGGCTCGGAGGCCGAGCAGTAGCTGGTCCAGTCGTGCCGGCCCACCAGCCGCTGCGCCGCCCGCGACATCGCGTCGACGTCCAGCCGGCCGCCCACGTGCCAGCACCGGCCTCGCTCGAGCGCCGGCCTGGCCGGGCGGTCCAGGTAGCGGTATCGGTACCGCCGCCAGCGCGCCGAGTATCGAGCGTGGAAGTCATCCGGCACGACCTCCGCGCTGAGCGCGGCCACGTCGTCCGGCAGCCGGGCGTTCAGGGCCGCGACCAGCCGCGGTGGCGTGATGCGCCCCTCGAAGCGGAAGTTGACGACCTGGCCCTCGGCGTGGGCGCCGGCGTCCGTGCGTCCCGCCGCATACACCGTGTGCTCCTTGCCCGTCAGCTCGCGCAGCGCACGTTTCAGCTCCGCCTCCACCGTTCGCCCGCGCGCCTGCTGCTGCCAGCCCGCAAACCCGCTTCCGTCGTACTCGAGCACGACTTTGATATTCACTTTTGAACCGAACTACAACAGCTAGTCGACGAGTTCGATGATCACCATCGGCGCGGCGTCACCCAGGCGCGGCCCCTTGTGGATGATGCGTGTGTAGCCACCCGGCCGTTCCGCCAGCCGCGGCAGCAGGTTGGAGAAGAGGCGCTCCACCACCTCGGGCTTCGACACGTCTTCGGCCACGCGGCGACGGGCGCTCAGGTCCTGGTCCTTTGCGGTCGTGATCAAGCGCTCGACCCAACGACGAAGCTCTTTCGCCTTCGCCTCCGTGGTCGTGATGCGACCGCTCTCGAGCAGCGACGTGCACAGGTTGCGCATCAGCGCCTTGCGCGCGTTGGTGTCCCTGTTGAAGCGGCGGCCGCTCTTCTGGTGGCGCATTTACAGGCTTCAGCCCCGAAGGACGCTGCCCATCTCCTCAGGCTTGATGAAGCCTTTCTCGACGAGCTTCTCCTTGATCTCGTCCAGTGACTTGCGGCCGAAGTTGCGCAGCGCGAGCAATTCCTCTTCGCGCTTCTGCAGCAGCTGGCCGACGGTCTGGATCTCGTTGGCCTTGAGGCAGTTGAAGGCGCGCACCGAGAGATCGAGCTCCTCGATGGGCGTGTCCATCAGGCGGCTCTGCTCGCTCTTCTCGGGCGTCCCTGGCCGCGTGATCGAGTCCGGGAAGTTCACGAACAACTGCAGGTGCTTGGTGAAGAGTGAGGCCGCGTGGCTCACCGCCTCCTCCGGCGACATCGTGCCGTCGGTCCACACCTCGATGAGCAGGCGGTCGAAGTCTGTCGACTGCCCGACGCGGGTCTTCTCGACAGTGAAGTTCGCCTTCTCGACCGGTGAGAAGATGGCGTCGATCGGGATGACCCCGATCGGCTGGCCCTCGCGCTTGTTGCGGTCCGCCGGAACATAGCCCTTGCCCCGCTCGACGTTCAGCTCCATGCGCAGGTGGCCCTTGGCCGCCAGCGTGCAGATGTAGAGGTCCGGGTTGACGATCTCCACGTCGGATGAGGCCTGGATGTGCGAGGCGCGCACCTCGGCCGGACCCTTGACGTCCAGGAGCAGGGTCACCGGGTCCTCGGTGAAGCTCTTCAGGCAAAGCCTCTTGAGGTTGAGGATGACCTCGGTCACGTCTTCCTTGACGTGCGGGATAGCCGTGAACTCGTGCGCGACGCCGTCGATCTGGATCGACGTCACCGCCGCGCCCCACAGCGAAGAGAGCAGCACGCGGCGAAGCGTGTTTCCGAGCGTCGTCCCGAAGCCCGGGTCGAGCGGCTCGATATCGAACTTCCCGTAGTTCGCGCTCGTCTCGAGCTTGCGAACCTGCGGGGTCACTGTCATCTGCGTGTCAATTGCCACTTTGGGTCCCTACCTCCGTTCCTTTACCGAGAATAAAACTCAACGATCAGCTGCTCTTCGACGCCCGATTCCATCTCGTGACGGTCCGGTCGCGCGAGCACCTTGGCGGTCTTGTCATCGCCATTCAATGCCAGCCATGACGGCACCGGTCGCACCTTCGAAGCCTCAAGGGCCACATCGATGACCCCGTTGGCCGGCTTGACCTTGACCTGGTCTCCCGGCTTGAGCTGGTACGACGGCACGTTGACCGTCTTGCCGTTGACTTCGAAGTGCCGGTGTGTGACGAGCTGGCGCGCCTGCTTGCGCGAAGCGCCCAGTCCAAGCCTGTACACGACGTTGTCCAGCCGCAGCTCGAGGTGGCGGAGCAGGTTGAGACCGGTGACGCCCGGCTCGCGCTCGGCCAGCTCGAAGTAGTTGCGGAACTGCTTCTCGAGCAGCCCGTACGTGCGACGCGCCTTCTGCTTGGCGCGGAGCTGCAAGCCGTAGTCCGACGTCTTGCGCTTGCGCGCCTGGCCGTGCATGCCAGGCGCGAAGGCGCGGCGCTCGATGGCGCACTTCGGTGTGTAGCATCGCTCGCCCTTGAGATAGAGCTTGGCGCCCTCGCGGCGGCAGAAGCGGCAGACCGGCCCGCTGTAGTTGGCCATTACACGCGCCTCCGCTTCGGCGGACGGCAACCGTTGTGCGGGATCGGCGTTACGTCGGTGATCGCGTTGACCTCGAGGCCTGTCGCCTGGAGCGAGCGAATCGCCGCCTCGCGACCCGCGCCCGGCCCGCGGACGAAAACCTCGATCTGCCGCATTCCGTGCTCGAGCGCCTTCTTGGCGGTCGCCTCGGCGGTGACCTGCGCCGCGAACGGGGTCGACTTGCGGCTGCCCTTGAAGCCCTGAGCCCCGGCAGAACCCCAGGAGATGACGTTGCCGTCTATGTCCGTGATCGAGATGATCGTGTTGTTGAACGTGCTCTGGATGTGGGCCTGACCGGCGACCACGTTCTTGCGCTCGCGGCGCCTGGTCCTGACGACCTTTTTGGCTTTGGCCATCACTTACCTGCTTTGACCTTCTTCTTGCCGGCGACCGCGCGCTTGGGGCCGCGGCGGCTCCTTGCGTTGGTGCGCGTGCGCTGGCCGCGGACCGGGAGCCCCCGGCGGTGGCGCATGCCGCGGTAGGTGCCGATCTCGGTCAGGCGCTTGATGTTCGTCGCCACCTCGCGGCGGAGGTCACCTTCGATGAGGATCTCCTTGGACGAACCCATGCGGTCGATGATCTGGCGCAGGCGGGCCACCTCCTCCTCGCTGAGGTCCTTGACCCGCGTTTCAGGATTGATGTTGGCGGCCTTCACGATCTTCTCCGCGGTGGTGCGGCCGATCCCGTGGATGTACATGACCGAAATCACCACCCGCTTCTGCGGAGGTATGTCGACACCGGCGATCCTCGCCATTTAGCTCCTCACCCCTGCCGCTGTTTGTGCTTGGGGGTTTTCGAGCAGATCACCCGAACCACCCCGTTCCGCTTGATCACCTTGCAGCTCGGGCACATCTTCTTGACCGACGGCCGTACCTTCATCTCCAAATCTCTCGAATCCGCCCTCGCGATCGGTCGCGGCTGGCGAGCTCGACCCCCACTTTGTCTCCGGCGAGAAGCCGAGTGAAGTGGGTGCCGGCACGATCGGCCACGTGAGCGAGGATCTTGGCCCCGTTCTCGAGCTCAACCCGGTAGACGCCGTTGGGAAGAGGCTCCACCACGACCCCCTTCACGAGTGGGGGGCGCTGGGGCACGAACCGTGATTGTACCAAACTCGGGTCGAACTCAGCGGGAGGCTCCGTTCGTGTGGCCGTTGGCCCTCGCGGCGGGGGCGTCAGGCGAGCCCCCCACACCCCGGCGCTGCGCGCCGGGGAGCTCCCCATGGGATGGGGAGCCCAGGGCTGTGAGAATCAAAGGCCCTTTGTCGGTGATGGCCACCGTGTGCTCGAAGTAGGCCGAGAGCGCACCGTCGACGGTGCAGATCGTCCAGCCATCCGGCTTCATGTACACCTCGTGTGACCCGGCGTTGACCATGGGCTCGATCGCCAGCGTCATCCCGGGCTTGAGCCGCGGCGGTGTCCCCGGGGTGCCGAAGTTGGGCACCTGGGGGTCCTCGTGCATCTGGCGGCCGATCCCGTGACCGACGAACTGGCGGATGACCGAGAAGCCGGCCTTCTCGACGTGCTGCTGGATGGCCGCCGAGATGTCGCCCAGGTAGCCGCCCGGCTGCGCCTTGGCGATGCCCACGTACAGCGCCTCCTCGGTGACCTTGATCAGCCGGTCGGCCTCCTTGCTGATCTTGCCCACGCCGACCGTGATGCCGACATCGGCCCAGAAGCCGTCCAGCACCAGCCCGAGGTCCAGGCTGACCACGTCGCCGGCAGCCACCTTGCGGTTGCCCGGGATGCCGTGGACGGCCTCATCGTTGATGGACACGCAGATCGATTTCGGAAAGCCGTGGTAGCCCAGGAAGCCGGGGATCGCTCCGCCGTCCCTGATGAGCCTGTCCGCGATCCGGTCCAGGTCCGCGGTGCGAACGCCCGGCTTGCAGGCCTCCTCGAGCGGAGGCAGCACCGACGCCAGCAGCCTGCCCGCCCTGGCCATGAGGTCGATCTCGTGCGCTGTCTTCAGGTTGATCATGCGGAAATGGGTTGAAAACGGCCATTCTCGCCGATAGCGGCCAGAACTCGCCCGGTTATCTCGTCGATTGTGCCCCGGCCGTCGATCTCGGAAACAATGCCGGTGCCGCGGTAGTGCTCCAGCACGGGCACGGTCTTGCTGAGGTAGATCTCGATCCGCGGCCGGACGGCTTCGGCTTTGTCATCCTCGCGCTGCACCAGCCCTGTGCCGTCGACCGCGCACGTGGCCGTGCCCGGCGGGTACGTGCGCTGGCAGGCCGGGCACACCAGCCGCCCGGCAAGGCGCTCCAGGAGGTCGGCCATCTCGACCTTGAGGTACAGCACACGGTCGAGGTGACGGTGCAGCTCCCCCATCAGGACGTCGAGCGCCTCCGCCTGCGGGACCGTGCGCGGGAAGCCGTCGATGATGAACCCGCCGGCGGAGTCCGGCTCCCTCAGGCGGTTGCGGATCATGCCGATCATGATGTCGTCGGGGACGTACTGGCCCGCGGCCAGGATGGGCTGGGCCTGGCGGCCCAGAGGCGTGCCGGCCTGGATCTCGGCCCGCAGCATGTCACCGGTCGCGATGTGCGGGATGCCGAAGCGCGACCGCAGCATGTTCGCCTGGGTGCCCTTCCCGCTCCCGGGCGCGCCGTACAGCAGCAGGTTCACCTGATGAAGCCGCGGTACTGGCGCATGACCAGCTGCGTCTGCAGCTGCTTCATGGTGTCCAGCGCAACACCCACCACGATCAGGATCGCCGTACCGCCGAGGTACATCTGCTGGTGCGGGATGCCCGAGATCTTGGCGGTGGCGATGGGCAGGATCACGGTGATGAAGCCCAGGAAGCAAGCGCCCGCAAACGTGACCCGGTTCATCACCGCAGCCAGGTAGTCCGCCGTCGGGCGCCCTGGGCGGATGCCGGGGATGAAGCTCGAGTACCGCTTGAGGTTGTCGGCCACCTCCGTGACCTCGAATGTGATGGCCGTATAGAAGTACGTGAAGGCGAATGTGAACGCGAAGTAGAGGGCGTTGTACGTGATCGCCATCGGGAGATTGGCCGTGTCGGGGGTGAAGTTGCCGCGGATCCACGCGGCCCACTGGTAGTACCACGTGTTGGGCGGCGCGCCCTGGAAGTAGTTGGAGATGATCGTGGGCAGGAACATCACCGAGATGGCGAAGATGATCGGGATGACGCCGGCGTGGTTCACGCGCAGGGGCAGGAAGCTCGCCCGCCGGCCGATCTCGCGGCCGCCTGTGACTCGCTGGGCCGACTGGATGGGGATCTTCCTGACCGCCTGCTGCACCTCGATGATCACCGCGGTCATGACCAGCGCGATGCCGCCGAAGATGATGAAGGGCAGGTAGTCCGCCAGGCCGCCGCCGGTCGAGTGGGCCGAGAACACGGCCGTGACGCCCTGCGGTCCGCGCCCGATGATGCCGGCGAAGATGATCAGCGAGACACCGTTGCCGATGCCGTACTCGGTGATGAGCTCACCGAACCACATGAGCATCACGGTGCCGGCGGTGAGGACGAGCACGATCGACAGCCGCTGGAACCAGTCGAGCGCCGGCAGGATCGCGGGGTTCGTGTTCTGGAACAGGACGGTGAACCCGTACGCCTGACCGGCCCCGAGGAACACCGTCAGCCATCGGCTCCAACGCTGGATGCGGCGGCGGCCCTGCTCGCCTTCCTTCTGGATCTCCTTGATGCGCTCGGAGATCACAGTCATCAGCTGCATGATGATCGTGGCGTTGATGTATGGGTTCATGCCCATGGCCACGACGCTGAAGCGCGACAGACCACCACCGGAGAAGAGGTCGAGCAGGCCCAGCAGCGCCTGCGAGTTGAACAGCTGCGAGAGGGCCGCCTGGCTTGCCCCGGGGACCGCGACGTTGGCGAAGAGGCGGAAGAAGACCAGGATCCCGCCGGTGAAGAGGATCTTGTTCCGCAGCTCGGGCAAGCGGATCGCGTTGACCAGGGCCTCGAGCAGGTTCATGGGCTACTCCTCGGTGGAAACCGGTGTGCTCTCCGCCTTCTTCGCGGGCTTCTCACGCCCCTCTCCCTGAGGAGGAGACGGAGCTTCGGCTTCCTCAGCCTTCGGAGTCCGTTTCGCAGTCTTGGCGGCGAGTCGCCGCGGGCCGATCTTGCGCGGCTCCCCGATGACGGTGACCGTGCCGCCGCGGGCTTCGATCGCCTCGCGGGCGCTCGAGCTGAATGCGTGCGCGACCACCGTGAGCTTGCGGTCCAGCGAGCCGGTGCCGAGGACCTTGACGTCGAGCCCCGAGCGCACCAGGCCGGCCTCGGCCAGCGAGGCGGCGTCGACGGTCGACCCGGCCGGGAACCGGCTCAGCTTGGAAAGGTTGACGACCGAGTAGACCCGCTTGAACGGGTTCTTGAAACCGGGCAGCTTGGGGAGCCGCTGGGAAAGCGGCATCTGGCCGCCCTCAAACCCCAGGCGAAAGCCCTCGCTGCGCGCGTTCTGACCTTTCTGGCCGCGGCCCGAGGTCTTGCCCCGACCCGAGCCGGTGCCGCGGCCGATGCGCCGTGCCTTGCGGTGCGCGCCCGCTGCGGGCTTGAGGTCGTGGAGCTGCATGTGCCTTTAGTTTCCCCTCTGATGCTTCTTGTTCGAGCGCGACCGCCAGATCTTGTACCGGCTGCGCTCAGGCCGCAAATACGGCTCTCCGTCGACAGCGACCAGGAACGAGACCGCCTTCAGCATGCCCCTCACGGCAGGGTTGTCGGGCAGCTCGCGCGTCTGGTTGAGGCGGCGGAAACCGAGCGACTCGACCGTGGCCCGCAGGCTCGGCTTGGCGCCGATGGTGCTCTTCCTGAGCGTGGCCTTGAGAGTCTTGGCGGCCTCCGGCGCGGCCTTCTCGACGGCCTTCTTGGGCGCCGCGGCCTTGGCTTTCACTTGGTCTCCTTGGGGCTCGTTTCGCCGGTGCCGTTCGTCGCGGTGGCTTCAGGTGCAGCGCCTTGACCGCGCCCCGCGCCCTGCCGGTAGACGTTGGCGAGCCTGCGGCCGACGATCTGCTCGAGCTCCTTGCCCCGCAGGTCGGCCACCTGCTGCGCGGTGCGCAGCTGCTGCAGCGCGGCCAGGGTTGCGCGCACGGTGTTGATCGGGTTGTTGGTGCCGTGCGACTTCGTGAGGATGTCCTTGATACCGGCTGTTTCGATCACGGCGCGCATCGCGCCGCCCGAGATCACGCCCGTTCCAGGCGCCGCGGGCTTGAGCATGATCCGCGCCGAGCCGAGCTTGAGCCGCACCTCGTGCGGGATCGTGGTGCCCACCATGGGCACTGTGATCATGTTGCGCTTGGCGACCTCCATGCCCTTGCGGATCGCCTCGGTCACCTCGCGTGCCTTGCCGATGCCCGCGCCGACCCGCCCGTTCATGTCGCCGACCACGATCAGCGCGCTGAACGAGAACTTGCGGCCGCCTTTGACCACCTTGGCGACGCGGTTGACGCGGACGACGCGGTCGGCGAGCTCGGACCGCTCTCCGCTCGAGTGAGGGTATCGGGATCCCATCGGTCTTTAAAACTCCAGTCCGGCTTCGCGAGCCGCGTCCGCCAAAGCCTTGATTCTGCCGTGGTAAAGGAAGCCACCGCGGTCGAACACGACACGATTCACGCCGGCGGCCTTGGCCTTGGCGGCGATCTGCTTGCCGACCTGGGCGGCTTCGGCCATGCCGTTGCCTTTCGCCTTGAGCTCGACCGTCGATGCGGCGGCCAGGGTCTTGGCGGCGCCGTCGTCGATGACCTGCGCGTAGAGGTGGTTGAGGCTGCGGTAGACCGCCAGCCGCGGCTTTTCCGACGTCCCGCTCACGTTCACGCGCACGCGGCGGTGCCTTTTCGCGCGCCCCTGCTTGCGATCGATGTGCTTGATCATGCTGCCGATCTACTCATGCTGCTGTTTTGGCGCCCTTGCCCGCCTTGCCCGCCTTGCGCCGTACCTTCTCGCCGCGATACATGACGCCCTTGCCCTTGTAGGGCTCGGGCGGGCGAAACTTCCGGATGTCGGCGGCCACCTGGCCGACGGCCTCCTTCTCGATGCCGACCACGGAGAACTTGGTCTGGTCCTGCACCTCGATGGTGACGCCGGCGGGGGGCTTGAACTTGATGGGGTGCGAGAAGCCGAGGCTGAGCGTGATCTCGTCGCCCTGCTTGGCCACCCTGTAGCCCACTCCGACCAGCTCGAGGTGCTTGGTGTAGCCCTCGTTGACGCCCGTGATCATGTTCGCGACCAGGCTCCGGACCAGGCCGTGCAGGGCCCGGTGCTTGTAGTCGTCCGACGGGCGCTCGCAGATGATGTGGCCGTCGGCGAGCCTGAGCGTGATCTCGGACGGCAGGGTGCGTTCGAGCTTGCCCTTCGGCCCCTCGACCTTGACGTGGCCCGGCTCCAGGGCGACCTTGACGGCGCCCGGCACCGCGATCGGCAGCTTACCTATGCGCGACAACTGTCTCCTCTCGATTTACCAGACAAAACAGAGCACCTCGCCGCCGAGTCCCTGGCGGAGCGCCTGGCGACCGCTCATGACACCCTCGGCTGTGCTCAGGACCGCGATCCCCAGCCCGCCGAGAACGCGCGGGATCTCGGTCTTGCGGGCGTAGACGCGCAGTCCGGGGCGGCTGATCCTCTTCACGCCCGAGATCACGCGCGTGCGATCGGGGCGGGACTTGAAGATGATACGCATCGACTGGGCGGTGCCGTCGGATTCGATCTCGTACCCGGCGATGTAGCCCTCGTCCTTGAGGACCCGGGCGATCTCGAGCTTCAGCTTGGACGCCGGCACCCGCACTTCAGGGTGCCGCGCGCTGTTGGCGTTGCGCACGCGCGTGAGCATGTCGGCGATGGGATCGCTGACGATCCCGGCCGGCGCCCGCTTCACGATCTTGGCCGCGGTCGTGGTGCTGGCCATCACCAGCTCGACTTCGTGACGCCTGGGATGCGTCCCTCGGCGGCCAGCTGCCGGAAGCAGATACGGCACATGCCGAACTTGCGCAGGAAGGCGCGCGGCCGCCCGCAGATGCGGCATCGGTTGTGGAACCGCACTTTGAATTTCGGGTGCACGAGGTCCCGCTTCCAGCGCTCGATTGAAGACTTCTTCGCCAAACTCTCTTACCTCTTTTCCTCTAACTCTTCCTGAAGGGCATGCCGAGGCGCGTCAGCAGGCTGCGCGCCTCATCGTCGGTGCGGGCGCTGGTCACGATCGACACCTCCAGCCCGCGCAGCTTGTCGATCTTGTCGTAGTCGATCTCGGGGAACACGACCTGCTCACGCAGGCCGAGCGAGTAGTTGCCACGGCCGTCGAAGCCGTTGGGGTTGACGCCGCGGAAGTCGCGGATGCGGGGCAGCGCGACATTGAGCAGCTTGTCGAGGAAGTACCACATGCGGCGGCCGCGAAGGGTCGTCTTGATTCCGATCGTCTGGCCCTCGCGCAGCTTGAAGGCCGCGACCGATTTGCGGGCCTTGATCAGCGACGGCTTCTGTCCGGTGATCGTGACCACGTCGCCGACGGCCGCATCGAGTGCCTTGTCGCTGTCCTTCGCTTCGCCGATACCGATGTTGACCACGACCTTGGCGACCCTCGGCACCTGCATGACGTTGTCGTACTCGAACTCCTTGGTGAGCTGCGGCACGATCTTGTCGCGGTACGTCAGCAGCATGCGCGGCGGAGTCTCCGACTTCGTGCCGGGAGCTTTCGGGGCTGCCGGCTTCTGGTCCGGTTTTCGGCTTTGCTGCCTTTGCTGTTGAGGGGCTTTGGCCTTGCTCACTGCGCCTCCGTCTTCTTGACGCGCTCGTAGGGCTCGTCGCAGTGCCGGCAGACGATGACGCGGGCGCCCGATTCGAGGATGGTGTGCTTGGCCCTGGTCGGTCGCGAGCACGCCGGGCAGACGAGCATGACGTTGGAGTAGTCGAGCGGCGCCTCGAAGTCGACCACGCCACCCTGGGCGACGCTGACCCCGGCGCGTGAGCGGCCGGCCTTCGTGTGGCGCTTGAGGATGTTGACGCCCTTGACGACGATCTTGTGCTGGTCGGGGATCGTGCGCAGGACCTCGCCTGTCTTGCCCTTGTCCTTGCCCGCGGTGACGACCACGGGGTCGCCGGGAGCAAGGTCGAGCCAGCGGCGCTTCGGCACGGTTTTGTTTCTAAGCATCTCTCTCTAGAGGACCTCCGGGGCAAGGCTGATGATCTTCATGAAGTTGCGCTCGAGCAGCTCACGGGCCACCGGCCCGAAGATGCGCGTGCCTCGTGGATTGTTGGCCTGGGCCAGGAGGACCGCGGCGTTCTCGTCGAAGCGGATGAGCGAGCCGTCGGGGCGGCGGTATTCCTTGTTGACGCGGACCACGACCGCCTTCACGACCTCGCCCTTCTTGACCTGGCCGCCAGGCTGTGCGGACTTGACGGTGGCGGTGATGATGTCGCCCACCGACGCGTACTTGCGGTAGTGCCCGCCGGCCACGCGGATGCAAAGGATCTCCTTGGCGCCCGAGTTGTCCGCGACCTTCAAGCGAGTCTCTTGCTGGACCACTACTTCGCCTTCTCCACGATCTCGAGCACACGCCAGCGGATCTCCTTCGAGATGGGCTTGGTTTCGGTGATGCGGACGAGGTCGCCCACGCCGCACTCGTTCTTCTCGTCGTGGACCTTGAACTTCGTTCGCTTCTGCACGGTCTTGCGGTACAGGCGGTGGGCCTTCGACGTGCCCACCTGGACGATGACCGTCTTGTTCATCTTGTCGGAGACGACGGTGCCCAGGCGGACCTTGCGCTGTCCGCGCTCTGCCACAGGAGCCTCGATGGTCTTCTGGTCGACCGCCATCAAGACTTCTCCTCGGTCTTGCCCTTGCGGACGCGCTTGGGCTTGGGCGCATCCTCGACGGCGACAGGTTCATCGGCGACTTCCGCCTCGGGTTCGAAGCCTTCATCCACGGCCTTCGTGGGCTGAGTCTCCCCACCCGGCGCTAGCGCGCCGACCTCCCCATGAGATGGGGAGGCGACCAGGCCCAGCTCCCTTTCGGTGATCACGGTCATGATGCGCGCGATGTCGTGGCGCACTTTGGAGATCTGGCTCGAGTTTTCGAGCTGGCCGACGGCGTGCTTGAATCGGAGCTCGTACAGCTCCCGCCTCGCCGCGCGCAGCCGGTCCCCCAGCTGATCTTCCTCCAGCTCCCTGAACTCGTTGACTTTCACTGGGCACCTCCCGTCGCGACCGATTCAGAGGTGACGAAGCGCGTCTTGATCGGCAGCTTCGAAGCCGCGAGCTTCATGGCTTCCTTGGCAACCTGGGGCGTGACGCCGCCCATCTCGAAGAGGATGCGGCCCGGGAGGACGACGGCGACCCAGCCTTCGGGGTTGCCCTTGCCGGAGCCCATCCGGGTTTCCGCAGGCTTCTTCGTGATCGATTTGTCGGGGAAGACGCGGATCCAGATCTGGCCGCCGCGCTTGACATGGCGGGTCATGGCTCGGCGGGCGGCCTCGATCTGCCGGTTGCTCATCCAGCACGCCTCGACCGCCTGCAGGCCGTAGTCACCAAACGCGACCGTGGCGCCGCGCGTGGCGATGCCCGTGCGCCGGCCGCGGTGCATCTTGCGGTACTTGACTCTCTTCGGGATCAGCATCTATTTCGTCTTCTTCTCGGTGGTTTTCTTGGCAACCTTTGGGGTCCCCGCGCCTTTGGCGCGGGAGGACGCTGGCGTCTTCTCGGCCTTCGGTGCGGTGGCCTTGGCGGCCGGCTTGGCCGTCGCTCTGGCGACCTTCGTCACGACTTCGGACCTGGGCGCAGCATCCGCCTTGGGCCTGGCGGACGAAGCGGTTGCGCGAGCGCGCTTCGGGGCGGCTTCGGCGGCTGCGGGCGCGGCGACCTCGGCGACGACGGGCTCGGGCTGCGCAGCCTCCGCAACCGCAACCGGCTCCGGAGCTACGTCGACCGGCGCTTCCGGCTGGGGCGCGATCGCATCTCCGATCGGCGCGCCGTCCGTGATGGGCAGGCGGGCCTTCGGGGTGATCTGGTCCTTGTAGATCCAGCACTTGACGCCGATGGCGCCGAACGTGGTCTTCGCGGTGGCGCGTCCGAAGTCGATGTCGGCACGCAAGGTATGCAGCGGCACGCGGCCCTCGCGGTCCCACTCGCGGCGGGCCATCTCGGCCCCGCGGAGGCGGCCGCCGCAGTAGATGCGCACGCCTTTCGCGCCGGAGCGCATGGTGCGCAGGATCGCCTGCTTCATCGCGCGCTTGTAGCTGATGCGGCGCTCGATCTGGGAGGCGATGTTCTCGGCGACGAGCTGCGCGTCGAGCTCGGGCTGCTTGATCTCCTGGATGGAGATGCGCACGCGGTTGCCGAACCTCTTCTCCAGGTCCTCGCGCAGCTGGTCGACCGACGAGCCGCCCTTGCCGATGACGATGCCCGGCTTGGCGGTGTGGATCGTGACGGTGAGCTGGGCGTTGGACGAGCGCTCGGTCTCGATCTTGGCGATGCCGGCGTTGCGCAGGCGCGCGAGGATGGCGCTGCGCATCTGCAGATCCTCGTGCAGCATCTTCGTGTAGTCCTTCGGGTTCGCGAACCAGTTCGCCTCCCAAGGGCGGAACACGCCGAGCCGGAATGCGTTCGGATGGACTTTGTGACCCAACTACTTTTCTACCTCTGGGCGGTCTTCGACGACCGCGGTGATGTGGCATGTGCGGTGGAAGAACTCGTGCGCCATGCTGCGGCTGACCGGGCGGCGCCGCCGGTATGTCGGCCCTTCGTCGATGAGCAGCTGCTTGACCATCAGGTCTTCGCGGTTGAGGTTGAAGTTGTGCTCGGCATTGGCAGCCGCGGACTTGATCGCCTTGGCGACATCGCGCGCGGCGTGCTTGGGTGAGAACTCGAGGTACGCCAGGGCTTCCGTCACCTTCATACCCTTGACGGAGTCGGCCACGAGCCTCGCTTTGCGCGGCGCGCGACGCACGTACCTCTGGACTGCTGAAACTTCCATCGTTGCCACTTACTTCTCTACTTCAGAGCCGTCGACTTTTCGGTGTGGGTGCCATGGCCGCGGAAGTGCCGCGTGGGCGCGAACTCGCCGAGCCGGTGGCCGACCATGTTCTCGCTGATGAACACGGGCACGTGCTTGCGGCCGTCGTGCACGCCGATGGTGTGGCCGACCATGTCGGGATAGATGACCGACGCGCGCGCCCAGGTGCGGATCACCTTCTTCTCACGCGTCAGGTTCAACTTGTCGATCTTGGCCTTCAGCGGCGGGCTGATGAACGGGCCCTTCTTGGTCGATCTACTCATCTATTTCTGGCGTCCCTTCTTCTCTCTGCGGCGGATGATCAGCTTGTTCGAGGCCTTCTTCGGCTTGCGCGTGCGGTAGCCGAGCGCAGGCTTGCCCCATGGGGTCTTCGGGTTGCCTCCGGGGCCGGTCTTGCCCTCGCCACCACCGTGCGGGTGGTCGACGGGGTTCATCGTCGAGCCTCTCACGGTCGGCCGGATCCCGAGCCAGCGGCTGCGCCCGGCCTTCCCGCCCGATTGGTTCTCGTGCTCGATATTACCGACCTGGCCCATCGTGGCCTGGCAGCGTACGTGGATCCTTCTCAACTCGCCGGATGGCATGCGGATGACCGCGTAGTCGCCTTCTTTCGCGAGCAGCTGCGCCGACGTGCCCGCCGAGCGCGCCAGCTGACCGCCTCGTCCCAGCGTCAGCTCGATGTTGTGCACGGTCGAGCCGACCGGGATTCTGGCCAGGGGAAGCGCGTTGCCGACTCTCACCGGCGCCTCTTCCCCGCTCTCGATCGGGTCGCCGACCTTCAGGCCGAGCGGCGCGAGGATGTAGCGCTTTTCGCCGTCCTTGTAGTGGATGAGCGCGATGCGGGCGCTGCGGTTGGGGTCGTACTCGATGGTCGCGACCTTGCCCTCGATGCCGTGCTTGTCGCGCTTGAAGTCGATCTTCCGGTACAGCTTCCGGTAGCCGCCGCCCTGATGGCGTGTGGTGATGCGGCCCTGGTTGTTGCGGCCGGCGTGCGTGGGCAGCGACTCGACCAGCGTCTTCTCCGGCTCGTCGGTCGTGATCTCGTCGAAGCCTGAGATCGCCATGAAGCGGCGGCCAGGGCTGGTGGGCTTGAACTTTCTGATCGGCATGGTGTCTTTCTATACGCTCCCGAAGAGACCTTCGATTTTCTGGCCCTCGCCGAGTGTGACGATGGCCTTCTTCCAGGCGGACGTGTGTCCGACCGAGCCGATGCGGCGCGGGTTGCGCCTGGTCTTGCCGCGCATGGTCACGGTGTTGACGTCCCTGACCTTGATGCCCTGAGCCTCGTACTGGTCCTCGAGGGCCTTCTTGATCTCGGTCTTGGTGGCCGTGCGCGCGACCCGAAACGTGTAGCGGCCCTGCGTGTACAGGAGGTATGTCCGCTCGGTGATGAGCGGGCCGATGACGACTTCGGAGGCGGCGCGGGTCGTCATTCCGGGAGCTCCTCGTGGTGGTCGTGGTCGACGCGCCCGGCCTTGGGCCGCTCCGGCCGGCTGAAGTTCTCCTCGATCAGCTCGAGGCTGTCCTTGGCCAGCAACAGATAGGTATGCGTGAACAGGTCGCGGATGTTCAGGTTGCGGGCGAGGATGATCTTGAATCCCGTGAGGTTCTCGAACGAGCGGCTGACGACGACGTTCGGAGCCGGGAGGACGACCAGCGTGGTGTCGTCGAAACCGATCGCCTCCATCAGGCCGACCGCGACGCTGGTCTTCGGCTCTTCGATGGCGAACCCGTCGATGACCCGCACCCTGCCCTCGGTCGCCTTCTGGCTGAGGGCGGAACGGAGGGCAAGACGGCGCATCTGCTTGGGCATGCGCTGCGCGTAGCTGCGGGGATGTGGTCCGAAGACGACCGCGCCGCCCTTCATGGACGGCTCGCGGATCGATCCATGCCGCGCGCGGCCCGTGCCCTTCTGCCGGTAAGGCTTGGCGCCTCCGCCGGAGACGGTCTCCCGGGTCTTGGTCGAGGCGGTGCCCTGGCGCGCGTTGTTGGCCTGGCGCACGAACGCCTGGTGCATCACCGGCGTGTTGACCTTCTCCGCGAAGATCACCTTTGGCAGCCTGACCTCGCCCTGGCGCTCGCCGGCGGAATCGAACAGCGGGACCTCGAGCGGATCTGCGGGCTTTTCCTTCGCAGCCGTACGTTTCGCTCTGGCCTTCGGCTTGGCCTTGGCCGCTGCCGCTGTCACCTCGGCGGCATCCAGATCTTCGGTCTCGTCTTCGGGCATCAGACCTTCCTCCCGGTCGGCTTGCCGGAGGGACCCTTGACCTTGACCGGCTTCGTCGACGTGCGGACGAGCACAAGAGCGCCCTTGGCGCCCGGCACGCCGCCTTTGACGAGGATGAGGTTTCGCTCGGGATCGACGCGGACGACCTTGTAGGCGCGCGCGGTCGTGCGCACGTTGCCCATCTGGCCGGACATCTTCAAGCCTTTGAACACTCGCGCCGAGTCGGTGGCGCCGATCGCGCCGGGCTGGCGAACGTTCATCGAGCCGTGCGATTCCGGCCCTCGGCTGAACTTGTGCCTCTTGATGAGGCCCTGGAAGCCCTTGCCTTTCGAGGTCGCGGTGACGTCGACGAGCTCGCCGGCGGCGAAGATCTCCGCCTTGAGCTCCTGGCCCGCCTCGAGACCCTCATAGCCACGGATCTCGACGATGTGGCGGTGCGGCTCGACGTTGGCCTTCTTGAACTCGCCGTGGGCGGGCTTGGTGAGCTTTTTCTCATCCGTCGCCTCGAATGCGATGCGGGCGGCCGCGTACCCGTCCTTCTCGGTGGTGCGCAGGCCGAGGACCCGGCAGGGGCCGGCTTCGAGCACTGTCACCGCCGACGTGGTGCCGTCGGTGTTGAAGAGCTGGGTCATGCCCAGCTTCCTTGCCAGTAACCCCTTCACGACTTGATCTCGATGCTGACGCCGGCCGGAAGGCTGAGGCGCTGGAGGGCGTCGACCACGCGCGGGTTGAAGTCGAGGATGTCGACCACGCGCTTGTGGGTGCGCATCTCGAACTGCTCGCGTGAGTCCTTGTCGATGAAAGGGGAGCGGATGACTGTGAGCTTGGCGATCTCGGTCGGAAGCGGGATCGGGCCCGCGGTGCGCGCGTTGGCACGGCGGGCCGTGTCGATGATCTTGTCCGCCGCCTGATCCAGCACACGGTGGTCGTAGGCCTTGAGCCGGATCCGAATCTTCTGCGCCACTGCTTGAGCCCTCTCCCCCTACTTCTTTACTTGATGACTTCCGTGGCGGCGCCGGCGCCCACGGTCTTGCCGCCCTCACGGATGGCGAACCGGAGGCCGGGCTCGATCGCGATGGGCTCACCGAGGGTGATCTCCATCTCGACGTTGTCACCCGGCATGACCATCTCGACGCCGTCGGGCAGCTTGACCTCGCCCGTGACGTCGGTGGTACGCATGTAGAACTGCGGGCGGTAGCCCGTCAAGAACGGCGTGTGGCGCCCACCCTCTTCCTTGCTCAGGACATAGACCTGGGCCTTGAACTGGGTGTGCGGCTTGATGGAGCCTGGCTTCGCGAGCACCTGTCCGCGCACGACGTCCTCGCGCTTGATGCCGCGCAGCAGGACACCGACGTTGTCGCCGGCCTGGCTCTCGTCCATGTCCTTGTGGAACATCTCGATGGCCGTTGCGACCGTCTTGGTGCTCGTCGGGTGGATGCCGACGATCTCGACTTCCTCGTTCCTCTTCAGCTTGCCGCGCTCGACCCGTCCGGTCGTCACCGTGCCGCGACCTTCGATCGTGAACACGTCCTCGATCGGCATCAGGAAGGGCTTGTCCACCGGCCGCTCGGGCTCGGGGATGTAGGTGTCGACCGCGTCCAACAGCTCCATGATCTTGGGCGTCCACTCGGGGTCGCCCTCGAGCGCCTTGAGCGCCGAGATGCGCACGATGGGAATGTCGTCGCCGGGGTACTCGTACCGGCTGAGCAGCTCGCGCAGGTCGAGCTCGACGAGCTCGATGAACTCCTTGTCGTCGACCATGTCGCACTTGTTGAGCGCGACGACGAGGGAGGGCACGTTGACCTGGCGCGCGAGGATGATGTGCTCGCGGGTCTGCGGCATGGCACCGTCGTTAGCGGCCACGACAAGGATCGCGCCGTCCATCTGGGCGGCGCCGGTGATCATGTTCTTGATGTAGTCCTGGTGACCCGGGCAGTCCACGTGCGCGTAGTGGCGCTTTTCCGTCTCGTACTCGACGTGGGTGATCGATATGGTGATACCGCGGGCCTTCTCCTCAGGCGCCTTGTCGATCCGGTCGAAGGGCGTGTACTCGGCCAGTCCCTTCTCCGCCAGCACCTTCGTGATCGCAGCCGTCAACGTCGTCTTGCCGTGGTCGATGTGACCGATCGTCCCGACGTTGAGGTGCGGCTTGGTCCGCACGAACTTCTTCTTCGCCACTGTTTCCTCCTAACTAACTCCGACTATGTCCGTGACGTTGTGCGGCGGCCCACGGCCTCCGCGAGATTTCCAGGCATTTCTGCGTAGTGACTGAACTCCATGGAGTAGGTCGCCCGCCCCGAAGTCATCGACCGAAGCTCGGTAGCGTAACCGAACATCTCCGCCAGGGGCACATGGGCCCGCACGTTCTGCGATGTTCCGCGCCCTTCCATGCCGAGGATGTGCCCCCGCCTCGAGGCGAGGTCGCCCATGACGTCGCCGAGGTGTTCCTCGGGCATCACGACGTCGACCTTCATGATCGGCTCGAGCAGGTACGGAGAGGCTTTGTGCATCGCATCCTTGACCGCCATCGAACCCGCGATGTGGAATGCGAGCTCGTTCGAGTCCACCGCGTGGTACGAACCGTCGACCAGCGTGACCGTGATGTCCACCACCGGGTAGCCGCCCACCACGCCGGTCTGCAGCGCTTCCTTGACGCCCTTCTCGACCGCGGGAATGAACTCGCGCGGGATGCGTCCCTGCGTGATCTTGTCCTCGAAGACGATGCCGCTGCCCCGCTCGCCCGGCCGGACGTCGACCTCGGCATGGCCAAACTGGCCCTTGCCGCCGGACTGCCGGATGAACCGACCGACGCCGTGCGCCGGCTTCTTGATCGCCTCCTTGTAGGCGACCTGCGGCTTGCCCTGGTTGGCGTCGACGCGGAACTCGCGCAGGAGGCGGTCGATGATGATCTCCAGGTGCAGCTCGCCCATCCCGGCGATGATCGTCTGGCCCGTTTCATCGTCGGTGTGCACCTTGAAGGTGGGGTCCTCCTCCGACAGACGCTGCAGCGCCATCCCGAGCTTCTCCTGGTCGACCTTGGTCTTGGGCTCGATGGCAACCGAGATCACGGGCTCAGGGAAAGTGATCGACTCCAGCAGGATCGGGTGGTCCTCGTCCGCCAGCGTGTCGCCGGTGGTCGTGAACTTCAGCCCGACCGCAGCGGCGATGTCGCCGGTGAACACCTCGTCGACGTCCTCGCGGCGGATCGCGTGCATGCGCAGGATGCGGCCGATTCGCTCCTTGCGCCCGTTGGAGGCGTTGAGAACGTTGGAACCCGCGCGCAGCTTGCCTGAGTACACGCGGAAGAAGGTCAGCTTGCCGACCCCCTGGGGGTCCATCTGGATCTTGAACGCGAGCGCAGCGAAGGGCTCGGCGTCGTCGTGCTCGCGCACGAGCAGCGCTCCGGTCTTCGGGTCGATGCCCTCGACGGCGGGCACGTCCGCGGGCGAAGGCAGGTAGTCGACGACCGCGTCGAGGATCGGCTGCACGCCGCGATTCCGCAGAGCCGCGCCACACAGCACCGGCACGAGGATGCCCGCCACCGTGCCCTTGCGCAGGGCGGCGTTGATCTGAGCCTCGGTCGGCTCCTTCTCCTCGAGGTACAGGTGCATGATCGCGTCGTCGAAATCGGCGACCGCCTCGATCAGGTCGTGCCGGTGCTGGTTGATCAGGTCGGCCATGCCGGCCGGGATGTCCAGCGACTCGGTGTTGGTGGTGCCCAGGTCGTCCGTGTAGACGATCGCCTGCTTGGTCACGAGGTCGACGTAGCCGGCGAAGGAATCCTCGGCGCCGATCGGCAGCTGGATCGGGATCGCGCGGGCGCCCAGGCGCGTGCGGATCGACTGCAGCGACCCGTAGAAGTCCGCCCCGACGCGGTCCATCTTGTTGATGAAGGCGATCCGGGGAACGCCGTAGCGGTCGGCCTGCCTCCAGACCGTCTCGGACTGCGGCTCGACTCCGGCGACGGCGTCGAAAACCGCCACCGCGCCGTCCAGAACCCGCAGGCTCCGCTCGACCTCGACCGTGAAGTCCACGTGCCCGGGTGTGTCTATGATGTTGATCGCGTGGTCGCGCCACTGGGCGGTCGTGGCCGCCGAGGTGATCGTGATCCCGCGCTCCTTCTCCTGGACCATCCAGTCCATGGTCGCCGCCCCTTCGTGGACCTCGCCCATCTTGTGGATGCGGCCCGCGTAGAAGAGGATCCGCTCGGTGGTCGTGGTCTTACCGGCGTCGATATGCGCCATGATCCCGATGTTTCGGACCTTGTCGATCGCGACCGGCCGCTCCTGCATCTTCAGTGCCACGCTCATCTCTCTAAATCAGTACCGGAAATGGGAGAAAGCCTTGTTGCTTTCCGCCATCCGGTGGGTTTCTTCTTTGCGCTTGACCGCCCCGCCCGTGTTCTGGGCGGCGTCGAGGATCTCGAACGCGAGCTTCTCAGACATGCTCTTCCCGCCCCGCTGCCGCGCGAAACGCACGATCCAGCGGCGGGCGAGGGCAAGCCGGCGCTCGGGCCGGATCTCGACCGGGACCTGGTAGGTGGCGCCGCCGACGCGGCGAGGCTTGACCTCCAGCAGCGGGGTGGCGTTGCGAAGCGCCGACTCGAACACCTCGAGCGGCTCCTTCTTGGCCTGCTTGCCGGCCCGCGAAAGCGCGTCGTAGACCACCTTCTCGGCGGTCGAACGCTTGCCCCGGCTCATGACCACGTTCACGAACTTGGCGATCGCCTCCGACTGGTAGACGGGGTCGGGCGCGATGACACGCTTGACTGGGCGGCTGCGGCGAGGCATCAGGCCGCCGCCTTGCTCTTTTCCCGCTTGGCGCCGTACTTGGAACGAGCCTTCTTGCGGTTCTTGGTGCCGGCGGTGTCGAGGGTGCCGCGGATGATGTGGTAGCGGACGCCCGGCAGGTCCTTGACGCGGCCGCCGCGGATGAGCACCACGGAGTGCTCCTGGAGGTTGTGGCCGATGCCCGGGATGTAGGCGGTGACCTCGATCCCGGTGGTCAGCCGGACGCGGGCGACCTTGCGGAGCGCCGAGTTCGGCTTCTTGGGGGTCTGGGTATAGACGCGCACGCAGACTCCCCGCCTCTGCGGTGAGCCCTTGAGTGCCGGCGCCTTAGACTTCGGCCTGGCCGCACGACGCCCGAAGCGGACAAGCTGCTGGATGGTTGGCAAACGATTCTCCTGGTCACGGTGGCTTACGGCTCAATTCCCACGCGGCAATAGCCGATTGGGCGACAAACGATGAGTATACCCAAAAACCGACCCCCCTCAGTCACACCCGGACCGAGCCACTACTTCGACCCCAGGCCGGTCGCCCCGTCGAGGCCGCGGAGCGTGTTTCTGCACCTCGGCGAGCTCGCCCTCGAGCTGCAGGCGGACAGGGGGGTTTTCGGCTCCCGGGCGGTGGACATCGGCACGCTCGCGCTGCTCCGGGAGGCCCCCGCCCCGCCCCCGGACGGTGACATCCTCGACCTCGGCTCCGGCTACGGCCCGATCGCCATCGCCCTGGCCAGGCAAGCGCCCAGGGCCCGGGTCTGGGCGGTGGACGTCAACGAGCGGGCGCTCGAGCTCACGCGCGCCAACGCCCGGGCGGCCGGCGCGCTCAATGTGACCGCAGCCCTGCCGGACGAGGTGCCGCCCGACGTCCGGTTCGCGGCGATCTACTCCAACCCGCCCGTGCGCATCGGCAAGGTGCCGCTGCACGCCCTGCTCGAACAGTGGCTGGCCCGGCTGGCGGCGGGTGGATACGCCTACCTGGTGGTGCAGCGCAACCTCGGCTCCGACTCGCTGGCGGCCTGGCTGGCCTCGGAGGGTCACGAGGTGCGGCGCCTCAAGTCCAAGAAGGGCTACCGCGTGCTGGCGGTGCGGGCGGCGCCTACGGCGACGTGAAGTACCAGCTCTCCGGGTAGATCTGCAGCAGCGGGTCCTGCGGGCCCCACCCGCGCAGGGTGGTCCTGACCATCGACACCTGGTAGTCGGCCACCGGAATCCAGATCACCGGGAGGTCCTTCGCGAGGAAGTCCTCATACGCGTAGAGGGCCGTGATGCCGCCGGTCATGGAGGCCGTCGTGTTGGCGTCGTTGGACCGGTTGGAGTAGCTGCCACCGTTTGACGCGGCGCCCGTCGAGAAGATCTGTTCGCCGGACGGGTAGTAGTCGGGCGCGAAAATCCATCCGTAGCCCCAGTTGCTCAGGTCCGCGGTGGTGCTGCCGCTGAAGGCATCGCCGATCACAGTTGCGAAGGGAACCTCGGACAGCTTGATCTCCAGGCCTGCCAGCGAGAACGCCGTTTTGAGAGCCTCCATCTCCTGCTTGACCGGAGCCGACCCGGAAACGTACTCGAGCGTGAAGCTGGCCTTGGCGCCTGCAGGGATGTTCGCGCCGCACTGGCCGGCCCCAGTACCCGGCTTGCTGCAGGTGCTGACGCCGCCCGCATTCACCGTCCAGCCATTGGCGGCCAGAAGCTTGATGGCCGCGAGCGGATCGTAGGGATAGGGATTGGCCTGCTCGATGGCGTCGGCGAAGTTGTTCGGCGGCTTGATGGGCACCGGTCCGTATTCCGGGTAGCCGTAGCCGTTGAGGATCTTCTTGACCCACGTTTGCTGATCCACGAGGTGTTGCATGGCCGACCGGAAGTAGAGCTGCCTGTAGATCGGTCCGTTGACCTGGTTGTTGAAGTTCTCCTGGATGAAGCTGATCGACCAGCCGATCCAGGGTGACGACGTGTAGTTCTCGAGCGAGCTCGCCTGGTCGACATCCTGGCTGGGGACGTAGCCGTAGTCGACCCCTCCCGCGCGGACGGCGGCGAGCTCGGCCGAGTCGGTCGCATACGGCAGCAGATCGAACTCTGCGATGGTGGGCTTGACCGGCCCCGAATAGCCCGGGTTCGGGACCATGGCCACGCGGCCGCCGGCGGTCATCGACTTCAGCTTCCACGGGCCGCTGACCACGCGCCACAGCGGGTTGGTGCTGTATGTGTTGAGCGACCTCGATTGGCCGTCCAGGTACTTGAAGACGCCTTTGGCCGTCGTGGGGTCGCGGTCGGAATCGCCGATCACCCCGATGTCAGACGTCTTGTCCCACAGGTGCTGGGGTATGGGCGTGATCTGGCTGAGCTGGTTGTCGGTGAAGAAAAGCTGGCCGTACGCTCGGTCGAGTCCGAAGACGATGGTCTGTGAGTCTGGGAAGGTCATCGTCCTCACGTTGTCGGGAAACTCTCCTGGCACATAGGCCGCCCAGTGATCGGTGTTGGCCTTCAGCAGGTTCATCCAGAACTCGACGTCGCGTGAAGTGATGAGGGTGCCGTCCGACCATCTCCAGCCTTTGAGCTTGATGGTCACCGTCTTGCCGTCGGCGCTGTAGGTCGGATCGGCGGCCAGGCTGAGGTTCGAGTTGAGCGCAACCTGGCCGCCGTCTCCAAACCAGTAGAGCGGCCGGTACATGAGGACCTGGAACTGGCTCACGTTGGTGGCGCTGAAATAGGCCGCGGACGTCAACGGAAAGATGTAGTTCGGTCTGGCGTTGGGGCCTTCGGCGAAGGTCGCCGTCCCTCCCGAAAGTTTCTGATGACTCGGAGGGTTGACATCGCAGGCGCCCAAGCCAAGGGCTAGCAAACACAGCAAGAGGCAGAATGGCACAAGGCCCTTGAGCCCCGATACCGAGCGCGGCATCAGTGCGCGGCGATGTATATCTGTGCCGGGAAGAGGGCGCCTGGCCACTCGTCGACAGAGCTCGTGGTCATGCCGCGCACATATGGCCGCACGAGGTTCCAGGTCACGGGCTGCGCGAGAAACGCCGCCGGGACGTCGTTGACCAGCAGGCTCTGCGCCTGCTTGTACTCCTGCGCGCGACGGTCGGACTGCACGTCAGACCCCGCGGTCCGCACGAAGCTGTCGTACTGCTTGTTCTGATAGAAGGCGAAGTTGTTCGAGTTGGTGGTCAAGAAGATCCCGAACCAGTCCGCGGGATCGGGATAGTCCGCCATCCAACCCAGCGGGCCTGAGATTTGAAAGTCACCGGTGTCCAGTCGTGAGCTGAGCGTGTTGGTATCGATCGCCTCGAGCGTTATGTCCACCCCCAGGTTTGTCTTCAGCTGGTCATGGACGAACTTCGCCGTGGCCTTGCTGAAGTCGGAGGACTGGTCGTAGGTGAACTTGACCGCCGACATGTCCTTGGCAGTCACACCCGAGGCGGCGAACGTGGCCCGCGCTCGCGCCACGTCGAACTGCTGCGACGAGCCGAGGTCGGGCGCGTAACCGCGCATGCCTTTGGGGATGAAGGTCTGGGCCGGCAGGCCCTGGCCCGCAAAGATCTGCGCGATCAAAGCGTCCCGGTCGATCGCCGCTGCAATCGCCTGGCGCACCTTCACGTTGCTCACAGGCGCCTGGTCGATGCGAAAGACGATCCAGAACACCGACAGCGCCGGCGTCTTCACCAGGTCCGGGTTGAGCTGCGCGCTGCCGGCGACCTCCGCAGCCTGGGCGGGCTGCACGTCGATCTCGTCCAGCTCGCCGTTCTTGTACCTGGCAAGCGCGACGGCCCCGTCGTTGACGACATCGAACGTGATCGCGGTCAGCCTCGGTTTGGCGCCCCAGTAGTGCGGGTTGGGAACCACCGTCAGGTGGACGTTCGGGACCATCTCGGTGATGCGGAACGGTCCGTTGGTCACGAGCGAATCCGGTGAGCTGGCCCACTTGTCGGCATATTTCGCCACCACGTCCTGCCTGATCGGCCCGCCGGCCGGCATCGCCGCGATCCAGACGAACGCCGGATTCGGATGCGACAGCGTGACCTGCAGCGTGAACGCGTCCACCGCCTTCACCCCGAGGGTGCCGAGCGCGGCCGGAATCTGCGAGGCGTCCCGCTGGGGATCAAGCGCCGAGACCTGATCGCCGTTGAGGATGGAGGCGGCGAAGAACGGGCCGCTGGGAGCGGCCAGGCGCGGATCGATGAGCCGCTGCCACGCATACACGAAGTCCTGCGCCTTGACCGGTATGCCGTCCCAGTACTGCGCGGTCGTGCGCAGATGAAACGTGTAGACGGTCCCGTTGTTGTTCACGTCGTAGGTCTGCGCCGCCGCCGGGGTCACGCCGTTGAGATCGGCGGTGGGTTTCAGCAGCGGCTCGGAGATGGTGCGAAGCACCGCGGTCTCATACGGGTACTGCGTCTGACCGGGGTCCAGAGTCGCCGGTTGGTCGTCGAGGAGCACATGCAGCGTCTGGTCTTTGGCCAGACGTGGACCCTGAGTGAGGGGCGTGGTGGGGTTGCAGGCGGTGCCGACAGCCGATGCGAGCACCGCCAGCGCGACGGCGCGAACTCGCCAACGAGTTGAGGACACCTGACCCATTAAAACAAAAGGAGGCTAACCCTGGCGGGCGCCCCCTTGTGCACGTACGTCTGACTCTAACCCAAACGGGGGCCAGCGTCTATACCGACAGAGTCTCCAGGTCGATCGGCTCCTCTTCGAGGATCCTGGCCGCCTGCTCGCGCTGCTTCTTGTAGTAGTCGAGCCCGGTCCCGGCGGGGATGAGCTTGCCGATGATCACGTTCTCCTTGAGCCCACGCAGGCGGTCCACCTTGCCGCTGATCGCGGCCTCGGTGAGGACGCGGGTGGTCTCCTGGAAGGACGCCGCCGAAAGCCACGAGGTGGTGTTCAACGCGGCCTTGATGAGTCCCAGCAGCACGGTCTGCGCGGTGGCCGGCTCGCCGCCCTCCGCCAGCGCCCGCGCGTTGGCCTCTTCGTACTCCCACTGCGAGACGATCTCGCCCGGGAGCAGGCCGGTGTCGCCCGCTGAGTCGATGCGGACCTTCCGCATCATCTGGCGGACGATGACTTCGATGTGCTTGTCGTTGATGTCCACGCCCTGGCTGCGGTAGACTTTCTGGACCTCGTCGACCAGGAATGTCTGGACGGCCTCCTTGCCGAGGATGTGGAGCAGCTCCTGCGGTGAGATCGACCCTTCGGTGATCTGCTGGCCGGCCTTGATGAAGACCTTCTGGCCATCGCGCCGATCCAGCTCGGGCCGGATGCGGACCTGGTGCGGGATGGTGTACTCGCGGACCTCTTCGTCGAGCGTGCGCACCGTGATCTCCTTGGTCGAGACCGTCACCTTCCCGGCGTGCCGGGTCTTGACGGCGTTGCCCTTGGCGTCGCGGGCGAGCTCCTGGCCCTCCATCACGTCGTCCTTGCTCTTGACGATCGGGGTCATCTTGGCGTCGAGCGGGTACGAGACCTCGAACTCCTCCCTGGAGATCACGCGCACCTTGCGTGTGCCCTCCTGGCGGATGATCTCGAGCTCACCGTCGATCTCGGAGATGATGGCCTTGCCCTTGGGGATGCGCGCCTCGAACAGCTCTTCGACGCGTGGAAGGCCCTGGGTGATGTCCACCCCGGCCACACCACCTGTGTGGAACGTGCGCATGGTCAGCTGGGTGCCCGGCTCGCCGATCGACTGGGCGGCGATGACACCCACCGCCTCCCCGATCTCGACGACCTTGCCGGTGGCCAGGTTCCGCCCGTAGCACGTGCGGCAGACGCCCTCACGGGCCTCGCACACGAGCACGGAACGCATCTTGACCGGGACGCCGGCGGCGATGATCTTGCGCGCGGCCTCGTCGGTGATCGACGTGCCGGACGGCACGAGCACCTTGCCGTCGACGGAGACGTCCTCCGCCGCCACGCGGCCGGCGATCTTCTCGTAAATCGGTTCGGTCTTGGCCCGCTCCGGGGTGATGTCGCGGACCCAGATGCCGTTGGTCGTGCCGCAGTCCTCGATGCGCACGATCACGTCCTGCGCGACGTCGACGAGACGGCGCGTCAGGTATCCGGAGTCGGCGGTTCGGAGGGCGGTGTCGGCCAGGCCCTTGCGCGTGCCGTGGGTCGAGATGAAGTACTCGAGCACGGTCAGGCCCTCGGTGAAGTTGGCCATGATCGGCAGGTCGATGATCCGGCCGGTGGGGTCGGCCATCAGGCCGCGCATACCGGCGAGCTGGCGGATCTGCTGGATGTTGCCGCGGGCGCCCGAGCCCATCATCATCCAGATCGGGCTGAACTTGTCGAAGGCTTGCTCGGTGGCGTTGCCGACCTGCTCGTAGGCGCTCTGCCAGAGCTCGATCACCTTGCGGTAGCGCTCGTCATCCGTCATCACGCCACGGCGGTACATGCGCTCGACCTCGGCGACTTCCTTCTCGGTGCTGTGGATGATCTGCCACTTGGTGTCCGGGTGCGGAATGTCCATTGCGGAGACGGTGATCCCGGCCTGGGTCGCATATCGGAACCCGAGCCGCTTGATGTCGTTGACGACGACCGCGGTGGTGTCGCTGCCATACAGGCGGAACAGCTCCGCGACCAGGGTGCGCAGCAGCTTGCGGTCGTAGTGCGCGTTCTGGAAGGGCAGCGGCTGCATCGTCGCTTCCATCGGCGCCTTGCCGACCGGCAGTGACTGGTTGAAGACCACACGCCCGGCGGTCGTGACGATCAGCTCGTTTCCGATCCGGACGCGGATCCATTCCTGCAGCTTGACCACCTTGCTCTCGAGGGAGAGCACGACCTCGTTCTCATTGCTGTAGGTGTGCAGCTTGGCGACCGCATCGCCCGACGGCATGTCGCCACGGGTCGCGGTCAGCCAGTAGCAGCCGAGGACGACGTCCTGCGTGGGCGCCACCACCGGGTGGCCGTCGGCTGCCGACAGGATGTTCTGCGATGACATCATCAGGTTCTTGGCTTCGGCGATGGCGCCGCTGAACAGCGGCACGTGCACGGCCATCTGGTCGCCGTCGAAGTCCGCGTTGAACGCGGCGCAAACGAGCGGGTGGATCTGGATCGCAGAGCCCTCGACGAGCACGGGCATGAAGGCCTGGATGCCCAGGCGGTGCAGGGTCGGGGCGCGGTTGAGCAGCACCGGGTGGTCGCGGATGACCTCGTCGAGGACGTCCCAGACCTCCGTGCGGCTGCGCTCCACCATGCGCTTGGCAGACTTGATGTTGGTCGTGTAGCCCTTGTTGACGAGCTCGCGCATGACGAACGGCTTGAACAGCTCGAGCGCCATCTTCTTGGGCAGGCCGCACTCGTGGAGCTTCAGCTCTGGGCCGACGACGATGACCGAGCGGCCCGAGTAGTCCACGCGCTTGCCGAGCAGGTTCTGGCGGAACCGGCCCTGCTTGCCCTTCAGCATGTCGGACAGCGACTTCAGCTTGCGGTTGCCGGTGCCGGTGATGGCGCGGCCGCGGCGGCCGTTGTCGATCAGAGCGTCGACCGCCTCCTGGAGCATCCGCTTCTCGTTGCGCACGATGATCTCGGGCGCGCCGAGCTCGAGCAGCCTCTTCAACCGGTTGTTGCGGTTGATCACCCGGCGGTAGAGGTCGTTCAGGTCGGACGTGGCGAAGCGGCCGCCGTCGAGCTGGACCATCGGGCGCAGCTCCGGCGGGATGACGGGCAGGACTTCCAGCACCATCCACGTGGGGCTGGCGTTCGACTTGCGGAAGTCCTCGACGACCTTCAGGCGCTTGATCGCCTTCTGCTTGCGCTGGCCGCTCGAAGACTTCGACTCCTCGCGCAGCCGGTACATCTCGGACTGCAGCTCGATGCGCGACAGGAGGTCCCGGACCGCCTCGGCGCCGATGCCGGCGCGGAACGCGCGCCCGAACCGCTCCGAGTAGTCGCGGTACTGGGTGTCGGTGAGGATCTGCTTCGGGTGCAGCGCTTCGAGGTCCGTGCGGGTGGCCTCGATCTCCTGCTGCAGCGTCTCCAGCTCTCCCTGGATGGCCTCGCGCTGGGTTTTGGTCGCCGCCTCGATCTGCGCCTCGAGCGCCTTCTTGTCGGCGTCGACACGCTCCTTGGCGCGCTTCTGCGCGGCCTTGGTGTTGGCTTCGAGCTTCTCGATCTTCTCCTGGACCTTGGCGAGGACGGCACGCGACATCTCGCGCGCGAACACCTCGCCCTTTTCGACCACGACCTCCTCGTCGTCGTCGGTACCAACCGACAGGTCACGGCGAGCCTTGGTGCCGATCCCCGCCTTGATCGTCTCGGTCACCTTCTTGCCCTGCGTGGTCAGCTGGTCGACGGCTTCCTGGAGCTCTTCCTCGAGCCTGCCGACCTCTGCTTCGACCTCGCTCTTGAGCTTCTTGGTTCTGCCCTCGTGCTCAGCGCGAAGCTCCTTGGACTTGGCGTCGACGTCGGCGCGCAGCCGGATCGCACGCTCGTCCTTGTCCATGTTGAGGACGGCGAGCATGTCCGCCCGCGCCTCCTCGTGGACGTCGGTGACGATGTAGTTCGCAAAGTAGAGGATCTTCTCGAGGTTGCGCGGCGACATGTCGAGCAGCAGACCCATGCGGCTCGGGATGCCCTTGAAGTACCAGACGTGGCTCACCGGCGACGCGAGCTTGATGTGGCCCATGCGCTCGCGGCGCACCTTGGAACGCGTGACCTCGACGCCGCACTTGTCGCAGATGATGCCCTTGTAGCGGTAGCGCTTGTACTTTCCGCAGTGGCACTCCCAGTCGCGGGTCGGACCGAAGATGCGCTCGCAGAAAAGACCGTCGCGCTCCGGGCGGAGCGTGCGGTAGTTGATGGTCTCCGGCTTGGTGACCTCGCCGTGCGACCAGGACATGATCGTTTCCGGCGAAGCCAGCGAAAGCTTTAGAGCGTCGAAGTTCTCGAGCTTCAGCAAGTGTTTCTCCCTTCCTCTCTATTCGGCCGAGTCTTCCCCGAGCTCTTCGCGCTCGAGGCTGATGCCGAGGTCCAGCGGGATCTCGGGGATGTCCTCTTCTGACAAAACGATCTGGCGCTCGTCCTCGCTCAGGATCTCGACCCCGAGCGCGAGCCCTTCCAGCTCCTTGACCAGCACGCGGAACGACTCCGGGATGCCGGCCTCGAGCGTGTTGTCGCCCTTGACGATCGCCTCGTAGGCCTTGACGCGGCCGACGATGTCGTCCGACTTGACGGTCAGGATCTCCTGCAGGACGTGAGCGGCGCCGTAAGCCTCGAGCGCCCACACCTCCATCTCGCCGAAGCGCTGGCCGCCGAACTGCGCCTTGCCGCCCAGCGGCTGCTGGGTGACCAGGCTGTACGGACCGGTCGACCGGGCGTGGATCTTGTCCTCGACCAGGTGGGCCAGCTTCAGCATGTAGATCATGCCCACGGTCACAGGCTCGTCGAACTCCTCGCCGGTGCGGCCGTCGCGCAGCCGGACCTTGCCGTCTTCCGGCAGGCCCGCCCGCTTGAGCTCGGCCACGATGGTCTCCATCGGGGCGCCGTCGAACACCGGCGTGGCGATCTTGATGCCCAGCGTCGCCGCGACCCACCCGAGGTGGGTCTCCAGGACCTGGCCCAGGTTCATGCGGCTCGGCACGCCGAGCGGGTTGAGCACGATGTCGACCGGGGTGCCGTCGGGCAGGTAGGGCATGTCCTCGGCCGGCATGATCCGAGCGACCACACCCTTGTTGCCGTGGCGGCCGGCCATCTTGTCGCCGGCCGAGATCTTCCGCTTCTGGGCGAGGTACACACGGACCATCTCGTTGATGCCCGGGCCCAGCTCGTCCTTGTTCTCGCGAGAGAACACCTTGACGTCGACCACGATGCCGCGCTCGCCGTGGGGCACGCGCAGGCTCGAGTCGCGGACCTCGCGCGCCTTCTCGCCGAAAATCGCGCGCAGCAGCCTTTCCTCGGCCGAGAGCTCGGTCTCGCCCTTGGGCGTGATCTTGCCGACCAGGATGTCGCCCTGCTGGACCTCGGCGCCGATGTAGACGATGCCGCGCTCGTCGAGGTTGCGCAGCGCATCGTCGGCTACGTTCGGGATGTCTCGCGTGATCTCTTCGGGACCGAGCTTCGTCTCGCGGGCCTCGGACTCGTGCTCCTCGATGTGGATCGAGGTGTACATGTCCTCCTTGACCACGCGCTCGGACAGAAGGATGGCGTCCTCGAAGTTGTAGCCCTCCCAGGGCATGAAGGCCACCAGGACGTTGCGGCCCAGCGCCATCTCGCCGTCCTCGATCGCCGGCCCGTCCGCAAGGATGTCGCCCTTGTCGACGTGCTGGCCGGGCTTGACCTTGGCGCGGTGGTTGAGGCAGGTGCCCTGGTTCGAGCGCGCGAACTTCTGCAGCGGGTAGTGCCGGTCGGGTCCGCCCGCATCCGGCTTCACGACGATCTCGAAGACCGGCGTCGCGTGCACGGCTTTGAGGTCCTTAGGGTGCGCGACGTCGACGACAGTCCCTGCGACGTCCGCGACGATCATCTCGCCCGAGTCCTTGGCTGCGTAGTACTCGACTCCGGTGCCGACGAGCGGCGCGTCGGTGACGAGCAAGGGCACGGCCTGGCGCTGCATGTTGGCGCCCATCAGGGCGCGGCCGGCGTCGTCGTGCTCGAGGAACGGGATCAAAGCCGTCGCCACCGAGACGATCTGCTTGGGCGAGATGTCCATGTACTGGATGTTGCCGACGTCCTCGATCTTGAAGTCGCCGCGTGCCCGGGACGGGACGCGCGCGTCGACGAAGTTGTTATCGGGCGTCAGCGCTGCGTTCGCCTGGGCTATGCCGAACATGTCCTCCTCGTCGGCGGACAGGTACTCGACCTCGGTCGAGATCCAGGGCACGATTTCGACCGCGGGAACTTTGGCCTTGATCAGCTTCTGAACGGCCTTGTCATCGAGCTTCTCGTGGACCGGCAGCACCTCGTTGCCCTTGGGGTCGACCGCCGCGCGGCGCAGCGTGCGCCCGACGAGCTTCTCGGCGCTGTTGTCGTTGACCGTCATGCGGTTGTACACGCGGCGGAACGGTGTCTCCACGAAGCCGAACTCGTTGACCTTCGCGTAGGTCGCGAGGTTGCCGATCAGGCCGATGTTCGGACCCTCCGGGGTCTCGATCGGGCAGATGCGGCCGTAGTGGCTGTGGTGGACGTCGCGCACGTCGAATCCGGCCCGCTCGCGGGAGAGTCCGCCTGGACCTAGAGCCGACAGCCGGCGCTTGTGCGTGAGCTCGGACAGGGGGTTGTGCTGGTCCATGAACTGGGAGAGCTGGCTGGAGCCGAAGAATTCCTTGATCGCCGCCACCACCGGGCGCGCGTTGATCAGGGACGCCGACGTGACCGTGTGCGGGTCACTGATCGTCATGCGCTCCTTGATGATCCGCTCCATGCGGATGAGGCCCATGCGGAACTGGTTCTGCAGAAGCTCGCCCACCGCGCGGACGCGGCGGTTGCCGAGGTGGTCGATGTCGTCGGGGATCTGCTTCTCGCGCGGGGCGTTGTTCAGCTCGATGAGCTTGCGCAGGAACGCGATGAAGTCACCCTTCTCGAGGATCCGGAGCTCGCGGCGCCGGACGCGCTCGAGGATGTCCTCTTCGTCCCGGCCGAGCCTCTTGTCGACCTTGTACCGGCCGACGCGGCCGAGGTCGAAGCGGCGCGGGTTGAAGAAGAGGCTCTGGAGCAGGTTGCGGGCGTTGTCGACCGACGGAGGGTCGCCCGGCCGGACGCGACGGTAGAGCTCGAGGAGCGCGTCCTCGGTCTTCATCGTGGTGTCCTTGTCGAGCGTGGACTCCATGTAGCGATGCTCGGGGTTGTTGTCGACGTCCCCGAACATCTCCAGCAGCGCGCGCTTCTGCGCCTCCTTGTCGTTCTCGGTCCCCTTCAGCTGAGGGAGCTCGAGCGCCTTCAGGAGCACGGTTACAGGGACCTTGCGCTTGCGGTCGATCTTCACCGTCAGCAGATCCTTGGCCGAGGTCTCGATCTCGAGCCAGGCGCCCCGGTTCGGGATGAGCTTGGCGCCGAACAGCTTCCGGCCGGTGTTGGGGTCCTCGGCCGCGGTGAAGTACACCCCGGGGGACCGAACCAGCTGCGACACCACCACGCGCTCGGTGCCGTTGACGATGAACGTGCCCTCGCCGGTCATCATGGCGAAGTCGCCCATGTAGACCTCGGACTCCTTGATCTCCCCCGTCTCCTTGATGGTCAGGCGGGTCTTGATGCGCAGCGGGGCTGCGTACGTCATGTCGCGATTGCGGCACTCCTCGACCGAGAACTTCGGCTGGCCGAACTCGTAGTCGAGGAACTTCAGCTCGAAGTTCTTGCCCGTGTAATCGGTGATCGGGTTGATCTCGTCAAAGAGCTCCCGCAGGCCTTCGGTCTTGAACCAGGCGAACGATTCGAGCTGTGTGGCGATGAGGTCCTTCAGCTCGACGAGGTTCGGAATGCGGCCGTACGAAAGACGCGAGGGCGCTCTCATCTCTGAGATCATTCGGGACTCCTTAAAAGGGAAAAGGGCGCGCTCAGGAAATAGGCAAGATGAGCGGCCGGGCGTGCACGAAACGCCAGTATACGACGTCACGACCCCGTTGTGGGGACGCGCCATCGCGGCCAGGAAGACCCCTCCTGACCGAAGTGCGGGCACTATAGCACTCAACCAGGGCCGCAGGTAGCCTTGTGAGGATGCCTGACTGGAAGGCGCTCCGCCATGAGTTCCCGCTCCTGGATCGGTACATCTACCTGAACGCCTGCTCCCTGGGGCCTCTGCCCCGCCGCGGCCGGGCGGCACTCGAGCGCTACGCCCACGATTGGGACACCAAAGGGACGCCAGTCTGGTTCTCGGATTGGCTGCCGCTGCTGGAACGGCTGCGCATCCGGGCGGGTGGCCTGCTCAACGCGCCCCAGGGATCGACCGCGATCGCGCCCTCGGTGTCCGTCGCCCTGACGACCCTGGCCTCGGGCCTGCCTCTGCCGGAGGGTCGCAACAAGATCCTGATCGGCGAGCTCGACTTCCCCACCATCGGGCACCAGTGGCTTTCGCGGCCCGAGTTCGAGGTCGAGTTCGTGCCCAGCGCCGACGGGATGACGATCCGTCCCGAGGCGTTCGCCGAACGGATCGACAAACGAACCGCCCTGGTCGCCACGACCCACCTCTTCTATACGACCGGCTACCTGCAGGACGTCCGCGCGATCGCCGACGCCGCCCACGCCGCCGGCGCCCTCTGCCTCATCGACGGCTACCAGACCTGCGGCTGCGTGCCGATCGACGTGGCCGCCATGGATTGCGACGCGTTCGTCGGTGGGTGCCTCAAGTGGCTGTCGGGCGGCCCCGGCACCGCCTTCGCGTATGTACGCCCGGAGCTGATCCCCCGCGTGCGGCCGCACGGGACGGGCTGGTTCGCCACCCGCGACCCGTTCTCCTTCACGCTCGAGGAGCTCGACTTCGCCGACGACGCCCATCGCCTCGAGACCGGCACCTGGGCGATGGCCTGCCACTATGCCGGGCTCGCCGGCCTGGAGCTGATCCTGGAAGTGGGCGTCGAGCACATCCAGGAACGGCTCCGCGACCTGACCGACCGCATCCTCGAGCGCTGCGACGAAGCCGGCGTCAAGACCTTCACGCCCCGCGACCGCAATCAGCGCTGCGGAATCGTGACCCTCGAGTCAGCCCACCCCGAGGAGGTGGAGCACAAGCTCCTGGCCGATGGTGTCATCGTCGACTCGCGGCCCGGCCGCGTGCGCCTCTCACCCCACTGGTGCGTCACCGAGTCGGAGCTGGAGCGGGGTCTGGACCTGGTCTTCGAGCACCTGGGAGCGGCGACCCGCACGCGCTAGTCCGGGCTCCTTGCGATCTGCCGGCCGAAGCTGAAGGGCGGCGGAATCGTCAGGAGCGGACCGTCAGCCGTCTTGACCAGCTGCCATCGACCTTCGTGGACCATCCAGTGATGCCGGTGACAGAGAAGAACCAGGTTGTCTAAATCGGTCGGACCGCCTCTTGTCCAGTGAACCAGGTGATGCCCTGCTGTCCAGGCGGCCGGCCGGTCGCAGCCCGGCCAGCGGCAACCCTTGTCGCGGACGTTGAGCGCCCGCTTCTGGGCCGGGCTGATCACCCGCCTGGAGCGCCCGACGTCAATCACGGCCGAGTCGGCGCCGAGCAGGATCCGGGTGACGTTGCAGTCACACGCCAGGCGCTCCACAGCCTTGGCCGAGATCGGTAGTGAGGAGAACTCGAGATCCGCAGCCGGTACGCCCGCACGACCCAGCAGAGTCTCGAGCGTGGTGGTGACCTGAAGGTGCGGCCGCTGCGTCGCCCTCTGAGGCAACTGGCCGCCGTCCAGCAGCCGATGGGCCGCCTCGACCAGAGCGTCACCGAGTCGGCGGTCCCGCTTACGGTGGTCGTCTTTGCCAGAGAGCCGCGCCAGCGGCTCCAACGCCGAGCGCACAGCGGCACCACCTTCAGGATCGAGCAGGCCGCGCAGCCACACCATCCCTCCCTGGCCAGCGCTCAAGGTGAGCGATCGTGCCTCGACGCCCTCCGCCTCGTCACGGGCAAAGCCATCGGGGTCAGCCGCGTGGCGCGCGTGGTGGCAGAAGTCGCGGAAGCGACCGACGCTGAACTCCCGCGCCTTGTCGAGCAGCCGGGTCTCATCGAAAGGCCTGGCCGGCCCTTCGGAATCAGCGATTGCGGTGGCGGTGCGGGCTATCAAAGCGAGGTGAGCAAAGCCGATCTCGCCCTCGACCATCGCCTGGCCGCTCTCGGGGAGCTGGTTCAACTGCTCGGCGACGGCAAGCCGATCGGCGACCGCGCCGCTGCCCATATTGCAGCTCAACCTAATGCAGTGGATCGGCGAGACCGAGCCCTGAGCCTCGTACTCGTCGGTGGCGGCGAAGGCGGCGGAGTCCTGCGAGAACTTCAGCTCCAGCCGATCTATCGCTCGGCGCGTGTGGATCAGCCGCGCCAGGCGCTCGGCGCCGGTCGCCGGCGGTGGAGAAACACAAAACTCATCAACCGCCTGTAGGAGGCGATCAACCTCGAGCGCAACCGGCGCATCTAACTGAACCACACACCGAAATCTACGAACACGCGTTCGCAGAAGCAACGCCCTTTACAGAGGTTTCTCAGGCGTGGCGCTTTCGCCCCGACGCAAGACTTACTTGATCTCGGCGGTCGCCCCGGCTTCCTTCAACCTCGCCACGGCCTTCTCGGCGTCCGCCTTGCTCACGTTCTCGAGCACGGGCTTCGGCGCGGCGTCGACCAGGTCCTTGGCCTCCTTCAGGCCGAGCTGGGTCAGCTCGCGGACGGCCTTGATCACGTTGATCTTGCTCTCGCCCACAGCGGCGAGGTTGACCGTGAACTCGGTCTTCTCCTCTTCCGCGCCGGCGCCGTCAGCCGCGCCGGGCGCCGCGGCCACCGCCACCGCGACCGGAGCCGCGGCCTTGATGCCGAACTCGTCCTCGATCGCCTTGACGGCCTCGACGACGTCGAGGATCGTCCACTCCTTGAGAGCCTCGATGAAATCCTTCGGTGTGAGCTTGGTTGCCATGTCTGTTTACGCTGCCTCCAATTTCGATTTGTATGCGTTCAGCACTCCGACGAGCTGCTGAACAGGGGTTTGCATGATTCCGACCAGCTGGCCGACGGGTGACTGAAGCGTGCCCAACAGCTGGGCCAGCAGGACTTCGCGGGACGGCAGATCGGCCAGCTGCTTGATCTGGTCCCGGTTGAAGACGCGACCCTCGACGAGACCGCCCACCACCTCGACCTTCAATCGGGTCGTGCGGACGAACTCGTTGATGAGGCGCGGCGGGAGGCTCAGGTCGTCGTAGCCGAATGCGATCGCGATCGGCCCCTTCAGCTCCGACTCGAGCCCGCCAAACCCGGCCGAGTCCGCGGCCCGCCGAGCCAGCGTGTTCTTGACCACGCGGTACTCGACGTTCCCGGTGCGGAGCTTTCCGCGCAGCTCCTGGATCTGGCTGACCTTCAGCCCGCGGTAGTCGGTGAGCACCGCCACCTTGGCTCGCTTCAGCTTTTCCGCCAGCAGCTCGACCTGCTCGGCCTTCTGTTCTTTTTTGGCTCTCGGCAAAAGAAAAATCCTTCCTGCCCGCACACGTCGAGGCAGGAAGGATCAAGCGTCCTTCACTACTGATCGCCTCGGTAGGAAATTAAGCCGGACGCATGCCCGACACCTACGGTCTACGGCAGGCCGTGAATTATACCGAGCCCATCGTCACGGTCGTTTCCGAGCCGGCCGGCGCCTCACGAGCGCTTTCGATTGGGCCTTCTCCCAATCGGACCGCAGGACCTCGGTGAGGATCTCGTCCAGCCACCTGCCATCCGCGAAGACGTACTCACGGCGCCGACCGACGATCTTGTAACCCGCCGCCGCCTGGGCCCGGCCGCTGGCCTCGTTGCCGTCGAAGTAGGCCGCTTCCAGCTTCCGGAGCGGTAGCTCGGTGAAGGCGTAGCGCGCTCGCAGCTGCATCAGCTCGCGAGCCAGGCCCTTGCCCCACACCTTCTTGTCGCCGATCAAGGTGCCCGTCGTGCCGCGCCCGTATTTCCAGTTGATCTCGTGGATCCCGGTCGTACCGACGGCGCGGCCCTCGTGCTCGATGACCCAGAGCACGCTGTCCGGATCACGCGCCGCCTTGTCGAGCCACTCGTTCTGAGCCGCCAGGTTCAGCGGATGCCGGCGGGCGAGGAAACGGGTGACCTCCATATCCTCGAACCAGCTCATCATCGCGGGAGCGTCCTCAGCTCGAGGGGGACGCAGCCGGACGAGCTTGCCCTTGATGACTGGCCCGTACACGGCCAGAAAGATTAAGCGGCCTAGCTCGAGGTGTGGAGCTTGGCGGCTTCCTTGACGTCGACCGGGACCGATGGACCCTGAGTCGCGGCGAGGTAGAACGACCGCAGGTACTGGCCCTTCGACGACGACGGCTTGTTGCGGATCAAGGCGTCCACCAGCGCGGTCAGGTTCTGATGCAGCTGGGTCGAGTCGAACGACACCTTGCCGATGGGTGCGTGAATGATCCCGAACTTGTCGGTCCGGAACTCGACCTTGCCGCCCTTCACCTCGCGCACGGCGCGCGCGACGTCTTGAGTGACCGTGCCCGACTTGGGATTGGGCATGAGGCCGCGAGGGCCGAGGATCTTGCCCAAAGGCCCGACGCGCGACATCAGGTCCGGCGTCGCGATCGCGGCGTCGAAGTCCGTCCAGCCCTCGGATACCTTCTTGACGAGGTCCTCGCCGCCGACGAAGTCGGCGCCGGCCTCCTCTGCCTCGCGAGCCCTGTCGCCGACGGCGAAGACCGCCACGCGGACCTTCTTCCCAGTCCCGTTCGGCAGGACGACCGACCCGCGCACCATCTGCTCGGCGTGCCGCGGATCGACACCGAGGCGGATGTGAGCCTCGACCGTGGCATCGAACTTGGAGATCGATGTGTCCTTCGCCAGCGCGACCGCCAGCTCGGTGGAGAGGCCTCCGTTGCCGTTGGCGGTCACCGCAGCCTCGACTTTCTTGGCCGCCTCGATGTATCTCTTTCCGTGTCGCTTCGGCACTATTCGATGACCTCCAGGCCCATTGACCGCGCCGTGCCTTCGATCATCTTCATCGCGGCCTCGGTTTCGAAGGCGTTGAGGTCCTTGCGCTTGGTCTCGACGATCTGCCTGATCTGCTGCGTGGTGACCCGGCCGATCTTCTCGCGGTTTGGCTTCGGCGATCCCTTCTCGACGCCCGCGGCGCGCTTGAGCAGGTTCACCGTCGGCGGGGTCTTGAGGACGAACGAGAACGTGCGGTCTTCGAAGATCGTGATCTCGGCGGGAACGACGTCGCCGGCCTGAGCGGCCGTGCGCTCGTTATAGGCCTTCGTGAACTCCATGATGTTGATGCCGTGCGGCCCGAGGGCGGTGCCGACCGGCGGCGCGGGCGTCGCTCGCCCAGCCTGCAGCTCGAGCTTGAGCACCGCCCTGACTTTCTTTTTGCTCATGTGAACTAATGGACCTTTTCGACCTGCAGCAGGTCCAGCTCGACCGGTGTCTCACGGCCGAACATGTTGACCAGCACCTTGAGCTTGCCCTTCTCGGGGTTGATCTCGTCGACCTTGCCGTGGAAGTCCGTGAACGGCCCGTCGACGACGCGCACGGACTCGCCGACCTGGAACTCGACCCGGATCTTCGGCGCTTCCTGCTTCATCTGCTTCTGAATGGCCCGCACCTCTTTCTCCTGGAGCGGGACCGGGCTGTTGGCAGAGCCGACGAAGCTGGTCACGCCGGGGGTGTTGCGAACCACGAACCACGAATCGTTCGACATCACCATGCGGACCAGGATGTACCCCGGGAAGATGCGCTTCTGGACGTGGCGGCGCTTGCCGTCCTTGATCTCGATCTCGTCTTCCATCGGGACGAGCACCTGCAGGATCTTGTCCTGCATGTCCATGGACTCGATCCTCTTCTCGAGGTTCTTCTTGACCTTCTCCTCGTGTCCGGAGTAGGCGTGGACCACGTACCACTGCGCGTCCTGCTCCGGCGCGGGCGTCGGGGATGGTGATGCGGCAGCCATCAGTGCGCGACCCCGTTGTAGATCACGCGGCGTGCCACCTCACCGAGCAGGTAGTCGGTGCCGCCGATGAAGATGCCGAGCACGATGACCGTGAAGATCACGACCAGGGTGTACCGATACAGCTCGCCCCAGGTCGGCCACACGACCTTGCGGAGCTCGTCGAAAACCTCGCGCAGAAATTGGCCGATGCCGCCTTCGGCGGTCGGTTCGGAGCGCTTTCGAGCGGTTACGGCCATGTCTACTACTTGGTCTCCTTGTGCGATGTGTGCTTGTGGCACCAGCGGCAGTATTTGCTGAGCTCCAGGCGGTCTGGGTCGTTCTTCTTGTTCTTCAAGGTGGTGTAGTTGCGGCGCTTACAGACTCCGCAGGCGAGGGTGATGATGTCTTCCATAGTCAATATTCCTGGGCTGAGAAAGAAAAAAGCCTAGGTTACCTAGGCGCTGTCAATAGTATACGAACGGCGACCGGCGGGCCCGTAGGGGCGCGCACCTATCATTTTCGGCGATGAACCCCACCGTGGTCGTTCTCCATGGCGACCAGACCGGCGAAGAGCTCCTCCAGGAGGCCGTCCGGCTGCTCCAACCGGACGTGATCGGCTTCTCGGTCGATCGGCACGATTTCGACCTCTCGCTGGAGCGGCGCCGCCAGACCCGCAACCAGGTCGTCCTGGACGCCGCCTCCGCTCTACGAGAGTCCGGCTACGGCCTGAAAGCCGCGACGATCACGCCCGAGGGCGCCGGCGACGTCGGCAGCCCCAACGCCATCCTGCGCAAGCAGATCGACGGCCGGGTGATCGTCCGCACCGGACGCCGGATCCCGGGCGTCAGGCCGCTGGCCGGCGTCCACGCCCCGATCTCGGTCATCCGGATGGCGGTGGACGACGCCTACGGAGCCAAGGAGTGGCGCGAGGGCCATGGGCTGGACGAATGGGCGTACCGCACCGAGAAGATCAGCCGGCGCACGTCCAGGATCGTGGCCGAGTATGCCTTCGCGCACGCCAAGCGGATCGAGGCCAAGGTGTTCGGAGGGCCGAAATTCACGGTCAGCCCCGTGTACGAGGGGATGTTCAAGGAGGAGCTCGACGCGGCTGCCCTCCGCCATCCCGAGGTGCGCTACGACCCCCAGCTCATCGACGCCACCTACGCCCTCCTGCTGACAACCACCGGCGAATCACTGGTCATCCCGGCGCTCAACCGCGACGGGGACACGCTCTCCGACCTGGTCATGCAGATGTTCGGCACCATCGCCGGGGCGGAATCGGTGCTGCTGGCCTTCGACGATGCCGGCGAGGTGGCGGTCGCCATGACCGAGGCGCCCCACGGGACCGCCCCCGCGCTCCTGGGCAAGAACGTCGCCAACCCGATGGCCATGATCCTGGCCGTGGCCTCGCTCCTCGGCTACATGAAGGGCGATCGAGCCCACCAGGCGTCGCGAACCATCTACGAGGCGGCGCTCGAAACGGTCTCCGACGGCATCCGAACCGCCGACCTCGGCGGCCAGGCCTCCACCACCGAGTTCGCCGACGAGGTCATCCGCAGGGTACGTACCAAGATCGACGTCTGGAGCGCGTTAGCTGACATAGAGAGGTAAGGTTCCCGATCCCGACTTGGGAGAGGGTGAGGAGGGGTTATGAGCTCGCAGATTCGGTATCTGGCCTTGGGCGACTCCTACACGATCGGCACGGGCGCGTCGGACGAGTCGCACAACTTTCCATCGATCGTGTCCGGCCTGCTGTCCAAGGCCACGGGCACGCAAGTCGAGTTGACCAACCCGGCGGTCAACGGATTCACAACCCTCGATCTCATCGCCAAGGAGCTGCCACTCCTCGAGCGCATCAAGCCCGACCTGGTGACGGTTTTGATCGGGGTCAACGACCTGGTTCAGAACCGGTCTGTCGACGACTACAAGGCCTCCCTGACCCAGATTTACGACCGCATCCGCGGGCTCGCGCTCGAGGATGGGCGGGTCGCGGCCGTCTCGATTCCCAACTGGTCGGTCGTGCCGGCGGCGACGCAGTTCGGAGAACCGCAATTCATCAAGGCCGTGACCAACGCTTTCAACGCCGCCGCCAGGAGGGAAGCGCTCGACCGCGGATTCACATGGGTGGACGTCACCTGGGTCAGCACCTACCGGCTCGGCACTCCTGGCTGGATTGCCTCCGACCAGCTCCACCCGGGCGATCCGCAGTACGCCGCCTGGGCGGAGGTCATCTGGGACAACGTCCGCGATTCCTGGGCGCGGGCCGCTAAACCGTTATCCGCTTGAAGGACTCGGCGTAGCGGTAGCCGGCCTTCTTCCCCACCTCGCGGTGCCGCTTGCGCATGAACTTCTCGAAGTCCCATTCACGCCCCGGCTTGGCGATCTGGCTCTTGTGTTTCTTCAACGCCTCGATCTTGAGATCGAGGGTCGGAGTGATGTCGACCAGGTAGTCGCCCGCCGTCCAGAACGGAATCCACACCTCTTTGACGATGTGCGGCTCGTAGCCCTCCTTGAGAAGGCTTCGGAAAGCACGCGGGTTGCGCGAGTCGGGATAGACGGCGGCCATGGTCGCCTCGCCAACCGCGAGGTGATCGGGGTGCGAGCCGCCCATCGGCATGTCGATGACCCGGCCGGGCAGATGAGTGATGACGAGGTCGGGCTTGTGCTTGCGGATCATGCGCACGATGTCGTGGCGCAGCTTCAGGTCCGGTGAGAGGTGGCCGTCCTTGTAACCCAGGAACTCGACCTTCTTCACGCCAAGGACTTTGGCCGCGGCGCGCTGCTCCTTCTGGCGGATTTCGGTCAGCTCGGAATCCTTCTGCTTCGGGTCCTCGCCGCCCTGCGACCCGTCGGTGACGATCACATAGGTGACCTTCGCCCCACCTCGGGCCAGCTTCGCCACCGAGCCGCCCGCGCTGAACTCCGGGTCGTCGGGATGCGCTGACACCACAAGCACTCGTTCGAACTTCGGAGCCTTGCCGTTGCTCGCTGCCGACCGCGCGCTTGGGGTCTTCTTCTTTTTTGCCACGAGCTCAGATTAAGCCGTACGCGTCCTGCTCCGGCGGCTCAAGACGCGATGCGACGCGACTTGGTGACTGCGCCCAGAGACGCGAGAGGGATCGCGGGTTGGATCGGCTGCCACAACACCTCCAGCTGCTCGGGGCTGAGGCGCGAACGCGACCCGATGACGCGGCCTCCGAACGCCGCCGTCTTGGCGGCGGCCCAACCCTGGCTGCCCTTGACCCGCATCGGCACCGTCACGACCGCGGCCAGCGCCGCCGCCTCCTCCGCCGTCCGAGCGCCACCGTCGGCAGCCGCCTTCGAAAGCGCGCTCGAGACCTCGTCCGCGATCTGCCACGGTTGCGCCAGCAGTGCGCACTGGTTCGCGCTCAGCCGGCCGATGGCGCTGACGTAACGGAGGACCGGAGCGCCCAGCGACCTCGGATTCGTGACCGGGATCGCCGAAGCGAATGGTGCATACGAAGCCGCGAACTTGATGGGCGCGAGATGCTGCCGCCGCACGAGAGCGGACGCGGCCTGCCATGCCGCCACCGCCTCTTCGTCGGGCCGGCTCTCGAGGAATCCATACAGCGCGCTGCCGGCGTTGACGAGCGGCGCGACCACGTCCTCGTTGACGGCGGGAATCGACTCCGCCACCTTCACCCAATCGCCCTTGTTGAGCGCCGCGACCAGATGCGCGAAGCCGCCCACGTCCACATAGTCCAGCTGCACGATGTCGCCAAAGGCTCCGTACCCCAGCATCGATTCCTCGTGGGTCAGCTGCGCCTTTGCGGCCACCGTTCCGGCAGCCCGCTCGACGGCGGCGAAGGCCCGGCAGCGTGTGAATGTGTCCATGTCCTTCGTGCCTTTGATGGCCGCCAGCAGGGACCGCACCACGCCCGCAGGCTCTGCATCCTGACGGGTGACGCTCGCCACCAGCTTGCGGCGATCGAGGATGCGGAGCCACTGGATTGGCGTGAGCTCGACAACCGCTTTGATGAAGACCGCGACCTCCAGGTTGTTGGGTCCATAGGGCGCCGAGGGCTTCGGCGCCGCCGCCTTGGGCGCGACAGCACGCTTCGCAGCCGCCGCCGCGGACTCGGCTCGAGGGGCCGGTGGCTTCGTGATCGCCGTCGTCGCTCGCGCCACCGCCGCGCGCACGCGCGCTCGGACGGGCCTGGCGACGGGGTCCTCGAGCGACGCATAGGGGATGGCCGGTTCCAGCGGGATCCACAAGACCGCAACTTGCTCTTTGGTCAGCTCCGCGCGCGCGCCGAGCACCCTCCCGCCGTGGACGACAGTCCTCACCGCCGCCCAGCCAAGGTCGCCGGTGAGATGGGTGGGGATGGTCCGCAGCGCCAGCAGCGCGGCCGCCTCCTCCCCCTTCAGGTACCGGCTCTTGGCCACCACCTGGAGGAGCGCGCGCGACGCATCAGGATCGAGGCGCCAGCGGCGGGCGAGCAGCTCGCACTGCTCACGGGTCAGGCCTTCGACGGCCTTGAGATACCGCATGGTCGCGTGGTCGAGCGCGTCGAAACCGGATACCGGGACGAGCGCGATGAACGGGGCATAGTGGGCCGCGAACTTCAGCGCCGAATGGTGCTGCCGCATCACGAGCGCCGACAGGGCCTGCCACGCCGTCGCCACCTTTTCGTCGCTCCGCTTTTCCAGAGCCTCGATCAGCGCCTCACCCGCCTTGGACATCGGCTCGGACAGGCGCCCGTCGGTGCTGCGGATGGCGGCCTGGATCGCCGCGAGGGACTGGGTCGCCGCCCCTGCCTCTTCCTTGGTGACGGTCGAGACCAGACGCCGCGCGGTCAACACCTGGCGCCACTGCCAGGGCGTGAGCTGCGCGGCCGCGCTGATGAATGCGTCCACCTCGGCCGTGTTCTGCCCGAAGCGGCGAGAAATATCGTCGTTGGCACGCAGGATGCGGCCCAGGAGGCCATGGGTGGCGGGCGCCATTGCCAACACTTTAGTCGTGGCAGCGGGGCTATCGACCCGGATTACGACGCGAGGCTCAGACGATTTCGACCTTCAAGAGGTTGGTCTGACCCGGCCGTCCCACGGGCACGCCCGCCACCACCACGACCCGATCCCCCGTGCGCACGAGCCCGCTGCGGAGAGCCGCCTCGGTGGCGTTGGAAACCATCTGATCCGTGTCCTTGCCGGGACTCACCAGCAGTGGAATGACGCCGGCGTAAAGGGCGGTCTTACGGAGCACGTCCGGGTGCGGGCTCGCGGCGATCACAGGGACGTGCGGACGCGCCTTGCTGCACCGAAGAGCGGTGGTCCCCGATTCGGTGAAGGCGATGATCACGCGCGCGCCGAGCTCGTCAGCGCTCGTGGCGGCCGCGTGTGCGATCGCGCTCCCGACCTGCCCCGGCTCCCTCCAGATCTGGCGCTCGCGGCCGAAGGCTGGATGCCGCTGCGTGGTCAGGCAGATGCGCGCCATGGCCCGCAGCGCTTCCACCGGGTGCGCGCCCACCGAGGTCTCCTGCGAAAGCATCACCGCATCGGTGCCATCCCAGATGGCGTTGGCGACGTCTGAGGTCTCGGCCCGGGTTGGGCGGTTGGAGGTGACCATGCTCTCCAGCATCTCGGTCGCGGTGATCACCGGCACCCCTGCGCGGTTGGCATGGTCGATGACCTCCTTCTGAACCGCGGGCAGCTCGCCGAGCTTCAGCTCGACGCCGAGGTCGCCGCGGGCCACCATCACCGCGTCCGCGACCTCCAGGATCCTGCCCAGGTTGCGGATGGCCTCCCGCTTCTCGAGCTTGGCGATCACGGGGGCCTGGCAGCGATGCGCGGACAGCTCCTTCTGGCAGGCCAGCACGTCCTCGGAATCGCGCACGAACGACAGCGCAACGTAATCGACGCCGAGCTCGACGGCGAACTTCAGATCCTCGAGGTCTTTCTCGGTCAGGGCCGGGAGCGGCAGCGGCCGCCCTGGGACGCTCACGCCTTTGCGCTCGCCGAGCAGGCCTCCCCGAACCACAGAGCATTCGGCACGCCCCTTCGTCGTCGCTCGGACGACGAGCTCGATGCGGCCGTCGTCGACGAGCACCCGATCGCCCTGTCGCAGCGCATCCACGAGCTCGGGATGGCTGACCTCGATCTCGTCCGCGGCGTTCCTTGGCCCGCCCACGAGCACAACCCGGCGGCCCCGAGCCAGGCGCATGAACGCGGAATCGAGCGGACCGGTGCGGATCTTCGGGCCCTGGAGGTCGCCGAGGATCGCGACCGGCCGTCCCACCGCCTCCGCGGCCGCCCGCACATCCTCGGCAGCCTGGCGGTGCGTGGCGTGGTCGCCGTGAGAGAAGTTGAGACGGGCTACGTCCATACCCGCCTGCACCATCGTCCGCAGGACGGTCGGCGACGAGCTCGACGGCCCGATGGTGCAGACGATGCGGGTGCGCCGGATCACCGGGCGTATTTCTCAATGCGCCGGCCGAGCTCCGCTTCCGCGTCGATCACCCGGCGCTCCAGCTCGGTCGCGCTGATGACCGCGCCGCCCATGCCGCGCACCATGTCGCTCTGCGAGTGGTCGGAGGTGGCGACCGTGACCACGCCGCCGGCGCCGGTGGCCTCGTAGGCGATGCGCTCGATAACCTGGTCGGCCGAGTGTCCCCTGCGCGTGAAAACTACCCGCACGCCCTCCACCAACTGCTCCGCATTGTTGCCTGAGGCCTTCTGATGCGAGTCGAAGACCACTGTCACGTGCGCGCCCGTGACCAGCCCGTAGACAGACAGCCGCTCGATCAGCTTGTCGCGTGCGGCCTCGAGCGAAACGCCGAGGAGTCGCTTGAGCGCCGGCCAGGCATGAATGATGTTGTAGCCGTCGACCACCAGCCGCTCCATCTCGCTAAGGTCGCATGGCCAGCTGGCCGGCGATGACCAGGATGGGAGGGATGTTCAGGACGTTGGTGATCTGGAATGCGGTGCTGTAGAACGCATCGCGCGCAGGGGCGACGTTCCACAAGACGACGAACAGGAGGATGATCGACAGCTGCGAGTACCGAACTGAGAGCGCCTGCAGCGAGTACGGAAGCCAGGGACGCAGGATGCCGAAACCGTCGATGCCGGGGATCGGGAGCAGGTTGAGCAGCAGGGACACGACTTCCATGAAGCCGAGGAACGCCAGCGCCGCCCAGAATCCAACATTGGTCGAGGTGATCAGGCCGGCGTAGCCGGGGATCAGAAACGGCCCGCAGAACAGCACGACGCAGACCAGCGTGCCGATGGGCCCGGCCAGCGACACCAACGAGTCCCAGGCCCGGCTGCGGATGGCGGCGTGGTCGATGTACACGGCGCCACCCGGAAGCGCGATGCCGCCGAGCACGAGAAAGACGACTGGAAAGACGATGCTCATCAGCAGGTTCGTGTAGCGGATGGGGTTGAGGTCCAGGTAACCGGAGGCTTTGACCGAACGGTCGCCACCGAGATAAGCGACGAACGCGTGGCCGAACTCGTGGATGCACAACGATGTGATCCAACCCGAGACCACGAAGACGATCGTGAGCACCCAGGGCGCCGCCGGCAGCACATCGAACCAGAGGCCCGCACCGCTGATGGCGGTGAGGGCCACCAGCCCGCCGAAGACGGGGCTGACGCCGAGCGCGCCCTGCAGCGAGGTCAGCGGCTTTCGGCGCAATTTGCGGTCCTGTTTCGTCTGCACGCCAGGCGCGACCTGGACGTCGGGCCGGGCGCCGGTCTGGAGGTGCTGCCTGACGTCGTAAAGCGTCAACCCCGCCTTCTGCAGGACCGGCGATGTGGCCGGCGAATCGCTGTAGAGGAGCGCGAGCAGCAGGTGGATCGAGTCCACCTGATAGTGGCCGAGCACCTGCGCCTCGCGATTGGCGTTGACCAGCAGCTGGCGCAGCGGGAGGCTGACGCCGGGATCCGTCGCCGCCACGCGCGACTCGATTGCAAGGGGGTCGGCGCCCAGTGCTTTCATCGCCTCGAAGGCCGAGCTGCCGGGTGAGGACACGATCGCGTCGAGCACGTCCACGGGCCCGGCCTGCGACGCCCCCCGTTCCGTCGCCAATGCCGTCGCGCGTGTCAGCACGTCGCGAGCGTCGCGGTTGAGCGGGATGTCGGCGGCTGCCCTTTCGAGCTCGGCGGTGGCGTCAGGCACTGTTTCGACCGGCCCGCTGGCGCATGACCTCGTACAGCAGCGCCGCCGCCGCGGCCGAGGCGTTGAAGCTCGAGATGTGCCCCGCGACGGGCAGGCGAAGACGCACATCGCACCTTTCCCTCACGAGCCTGTGCACACCTTCGCCTTCGCTCCCGACGACGATGCAGACCGGCTGAGTGAGGTCGAAATCCCAGGGCGGCATGTCGCCGCGGACGTCGAGCGCCGCGCACCAGATTCCCGCCCGCTTCACCTCCGCGATCGCCGAGGGTATGCCGGATACCTGTGCGATCCGGAGCAGCTCGCTGGCGCCCGAGCTCGCTTTGACCGCCGCCGGCGACAGCGGGGCGCTGCGATGCTCGGGGAGGATCGCGCCGTCGGCGCGCGCGACCTCCGCGCTCCGCAGGATCGCTCCGAGGTTCTGCGGGTCCATGATCCCGTCGAGCGCCACCAGCAGGGTCGGGCCGGTGGCGAGAAGGTCCTTCAGGGTCCACAGGCGCCTGGGCTTGAGCTCGGCGGCCACGCCCTGATGCACGCCTGGGGCGATGACGTCGAGCCGCTCCGGTGGGACGACCTCGATGGCAGCAAGCCGCGCGAGCTCGTCGAGACGCGGGTCATGACCCAGACCCGAGGCCTGGTACACCTTGACCACCTTGCCGGCTCGCGCGGCTTCGAGCACCGCATTGCGACCGTGGACCAGCGCCGCCGGCGCCGGAGCAGGACGCTCGTAGCGCCTCGAACGGCCCCTCATGCGCGCGTCACGCGGCGCCGGCGCACGCCGTCGCGGGAATCTTCGAGGGCGATGCCCCGCTCCCTCAGCTCTTCGCGGATGCGATCCGCGCGCGCAAAGTCCTTGGCGGCGCGCGCTGCCTCACGCTCGGCGATCAGCCGTTCCACCTCGTCGGCGAGCCCAGGCTCTTCCCCGCCCATCACGTCGAGGTGGCCGTCGACCTCCTCGAGGAGTCCAAGCAGAGCGGCTCGTCCGCCCGGTCCCACCTTCAACTCGTCGAGAGCCCCGTTGGCCTCGCGGATGAGCTCGAATACGACGCCGATGCCCTGGGGCAGGTTGAGGTCGTCGTCGAGGGCGGCGCGGTACGCGGCGCGAACCTGCTCGACGCGACCGATCAGAACGTCATCGTCCGGCTTTCCCGCCGTGACGTCGCGGGAAGGCGTCCGCACCCTCTCCGCAAAGTCCCGAAGGCGACGCACCTGCTCGGCCGACGCGTGCAGCGCCTCAGCGGTCAGGCGGAGGCGCTGACGGTAGTGCGCGTTGGCAATGAGGAAGAAGCGAACCGCGAGCGGGTCGTGGCCGGCCTCGATGAGGTCGCGCAGCGTGGTAAAGCCTCCCGCGCTCTTCGACATCTTCTCTCCGGTCGCCTCGGCGAGGTGCTCCGAGTGCAGCCAGACCCGCGCGAACGTCTTGCCGTTCGCCGCCTCCGACTGCGCGATCTCGTTCTCGTGGTGGGGGAACATGAGGTCGATGCCGCCGCAGTGGATGTCGAATGTGTCTCCGAGGTAGCGCTTGCTCATCGCGGAGCATTCGATGTGCCAGCCCGGACGTCCGCGTCCGAACGGCGCCTCCCACGCCGCGCCGAGCTTCTCATCGCCGGGTTGGGCCTTCTTCCACAGCGCGAAGTCGCTGACGGATTCCTTGTCATATTTGTCGGTCGCGACCCGCGTGCCTGCGCGCAAGCCCGAACGATCGAGGTGCGACAGCGCGCCGTAGCGCGGGAAGCTCTCGATGCGGAAGTACACGTCGCCGTCGGCGGCGTATGCGAATCCTCGCTCGAGCAGAGTCGTGATCATCGCGACCATCTCGGGGATGTGCTCGGTCGCCCTGGGGTAGTGCTCGGCCGGCTGCGCGCGCATCGCGTTCATGTCGGCGAAGAAGGCCTCGACGTAAGGCTTGACGTAGTCGGCGATCGTCGTCCCGGCGTGCATCGCCTGGTCGAGGATGCGGTCGTCGATGTCGGTCAGGTTCATCACGTGCGTGATTCGATAGCCGCTCGCCTGCAGCTGCCGGCGCAGCAGGTCGTAGAACATGAACGCGCGCAGGTTGCCGATGTGGGCGAAGTTCCAGACCGTCGGACCGCACGTGTACATTCCGACGTGTCCGGGCTCGAGGGGCTCGAAGACTTCCCTGGTCCCGGTGAGCGTGTTGTGAAGCTTCAGGGTCACTTGTCGATCAACGCCACTGCCTGCGCCGCGATGCCGGCGCGGTTCCCCAGCGCCCCGAGCCCTTCGGGTGATGTCGCCTTGACGCTCACCGCGCCGCGGTCGACGCCGATGCTCGTGGCGATGTTGGCCACCATCTCGCTCAGGTGCGGCTGCAGGCGCGGCTCTTCGGCGACCACAGTGCTGTCGATGTTGACCACCCGGTAGCCGGCTTTCGTCAGGGCCGCGCTGGCGGTGGCCAGCAGGTCGAGACTGGATGCGTCCTTGTACCTCGGGTCGTCCGCCGGAAAATGGTCGCCGATGTTGCCGAGCGCTGCTGCTCCCAGCAGCGCATCGATGACCGCGTGTGTGAGCACGTCAGCGTCCGAGTGACCGTCCAGCCCGAGGCTGTGCGGTATGCGGACGCCGCCGATGATCAGCTTGCGACCCGGCTTGAGCGGATGGATGTCGTAGCCCGCGCCGATCCTCAAGTGGCGGCGGCTTCCTGCTCTTTGATCAACGCCTCGACCACGTCGAAATCCTCCGGCGTCGTGAGCTTGATGTTCGCGGGCTCGCCCTCGACGACCGTGACCTCGTGTCCGGTTGCGGCCACGAGCTGCGCGTCGTCGTCGCCGACCAGGCCCGCGTCGGCCGCCTCGCGGTGGGCGCGCGCGAGCAGCTCGTACGCGAACGCCTGCGGAGTCTGCGCGAGCACGATGCGAGTTCGGTCGAGGCTTTCGACCAGCCGGTTGCCCTCCACCCGTTTGACCGCGTCGCGCGGCGCAATGGCCGGGAAGGCCGCGCCCGACTCCATCGCCGCGGCCAGGACGCGCCGGACCAGCGTCGCCGTCGCGAGCGGGCGCGCGGCGTCGTGCACGAGCACGAAGTCGCACTCGCCGAGAGCCGCCAGGCCGGCGCGAACCGACTCCTGGCGGCTGCCGCCTCCGGCTTTCACCATGACCGGCTTGCGTGGAGAGAGAGATGCCACCTCGCGCTCCGCGTTCTCGAGCCGGCTCGGCGGGCCTACGACCACGATCCGGTCCACCTCGTCCAGCGCCAGGAAAAGCTCCAGAACCCGCGCGAGGGTGGTGCGGCCGTTCAGGCGGACGAGTGCCTTGCTGCCCCGGCCGAGGCGCGAGCCCGACCCGGCGGCGGCGACGATCGCACCGACCGTGGCCACGCTCAAGACTCCTCTTCGCGCTTGGACCGGCTGTTGCGCCGCCCGTCGGTGCCGGCGGGCTCGGCGAAGATCATCCGGCCCGCCGAGGTCTGGATCACGGACGTCACGACTGCTGTGATGGTCTGGTTCATCAGGCGCCGCCCGTTCTGGACGACGACCATCGTACCGTCGTCAAGGCTGCCCACACCCTGGCCCGGCTCCTTGCCCTCGCGCGCGACCATCACCACGATCTCCTCGCCAGGGATTGCGACCGGCCGCATCGCCTGCGCCAGCTCGTTGAGGTTGAGCACCGTGACGCCTTCGAGCCGCGCGATCCGGTTGAGGTTGAAGTCGTTCGTCATGATCCCCCACCCCTTGTCCTTGGCTGTGCGCACCAGGTGGGTGTCGATCTCGGTGTTGGGGGTGACGTCGTCCTCAACCACCTGCAGGTTGATGGACGGATCCTTCTGCATCTCGCCGAGCACGTCCAGCCCGCGACGGCCCCGGCGCCGGCGGGTGGCATCGGCGGAGTCCGCGACGAACTGAAGCTCGCGCAGGACCGAGCTGAGCGCGATGAGCGGCATATCGACGAAACCCGTCTTGGCGATGTCGAAGATCCGCCCGTCGATGATGACCGAGGTGTCGAGGAGGACGGCGTCCAGGCGATGGCCCTCCTCTTCCCTGGTACGTCCGAAGAACAGCGCAGTGAGCTCTTCCCGCCGGGTTGTCCCCACCGAGGCGCCGAGCAGCGCCAGCAGCACGGCGAGCACGAACGAGAGGCCGATGCCGTAGGGCGCGACCAGGTCGCGCACGAACACGCCGATGAGCACGGCGATGACGAGGCCGACGATCATGCCCAGCAGTCCGCTGAGCAGGTCGGGTAGCGGAGTCGACGCGAGGCGCTGGTTGAACCCTCGCCAGCCCCCGAGCACGTACGGCGTGCCCAGGTACGCGAAGATCAGACCCTCCACGGTGGTCAGGCTGATAAGCACCCAACCCTGGTGAGTGATCCCCGACAGGCGGACGAACGCGTAACCAAGGAAAAAGCCACCGACGACTCCGATCCCCACTCCGATGCGACGGGCGAGGGTATCGGAACGCTTCACGGGTTACCTCCTCAGGTGACCGATGCCTCGGCCTCCTTTATGAATGCGCCGGACCTGATGGGTGGAAGAAAAGCGGCGGAGATCGCCTCCGCCAGCGACCGGACCTCGACGACTTCGAGGCCTGTCGGCCGGCCGGCTCTGGCGCCGGCCGGAATCAAAGCGCGCGTAAGGCCGTGTCGCGCCGCCTCCTGGAGGCGGCGTTCCAGCTGGCCCACGCGGCGCACCTCGCCCGCCAATCCCAGCTCCCCGATCACGACCAGGCCGTCCGGCAGGGGCCTGTTGCTCGTGTTGCTGTAGATGGACAGGGCAAGACCAAGGTCGGCGGCCGGTTCCGTGATGCGGATGCCGCCCGCCACGTTGACGAAGATGTCGGATTGCCCGAGCGCGATCTTGGCGCGCTTCTCGAGCACGGCGATGAGCATGTGCAGGCGGTTGATGTCCATGCCGCTGGCGAACCGCCGCGGCGGGTAGCTGTTGGTGACCGGGTTGACGAGGCTCTGGATCTCGATGAGCAGCGGGCGTGTCCCTTCCAGCGCGGCCACCACGGCCGTGCCCGGAGAGGCTGCGACCGCGTTCGCGAGGAGCGCCGCCGAAGGGTCGGCCACCTCCTCCAGCCCCGACTCGCCCATGGCGAAGACGCCGATCTCCTCGGCCGACCCGAACCGGTTCTTCATCGCGCGCAGGATGCGCAGCTCCTGCCGCCGGTCGCCTTCCAGGTAAAGCACGGTGTCAACGATATGCTCGAGGACCCTCGGTCCGGCGATCGCGCCGTCTTTGGTGACGTGGCCGACCAGGAAAATGGGCACCCCGATCTCTTTGGCCAGCCGCATCAGGCGCGCCGCGGACTCGCGCACCTGGGTGACGCTGCCGGCGCCGCCTTCGAAGCCGGCGTCGGTGACGGTCTGGATGGAGTCGACGATGACCAGCTGCGGCGCCTCGGCGCGGATCGCGTCGCAGATGGCGTCGAGATCGTTCTCGGCCAGGAGCAGGATTCCCGCCGACAGCGAGCCGAGCCGCGACGCGCGCATCCGGATCTGCTGGGGCGATTCCTCGCCCGATGCATACAGGACAGTCCCTCCGACCGCAGCGATCTGCTGGGCCGCGTGCATGAGCAGCGTCGACTTGCCGACGCCGGGCTCCCCGCCGACGAGGACGATGCTGCCGGGCACGATCCCACCGCCCAGAACGCGGTTCAGCTCGCCCCAGGCCAAGGGGCGCCGCGGCGCGGATTCGGCCTCGATCTGGTTCAGCGGCACGGGCCGGCTGCCACGCGGCTCGGCGGCCTGGCCGCGCCCGGTCGAGCCGCCCAGCGTGCGCCCACCGCGTCCAGGCGCCGCCTTGCGCACCTGAAACTCCTGAAGCGTGTTCCAGGCCTGGCAGTGCGGGCACTGCCCGGCCCAGCGGAGGCTCTCGCCCCCGCATTCGGAGCACATGAAGGTCACGGTCGGCTTCGGCATCAGATTGACTCTCCACCCATCATGGGATTTTTACAAGTGCCCACGTAGCCTTTTACCGGCTCGGCCGTTTTATTGAACAAGAGCGCCGGGCCCCACACCCGGCTCCCGAAAACGAAAGGCGCCGCCCTGACTACCCCCGGGGCGGCGTCTCAGTTCGTGGGCGGGAACCTGCGTCGGAGAGGCCAACGCGCGGCGGACCATCGATACAACTGCCGCCGGAGCGTCGAGGACGTCTCCAGCGGTGAAGCGGAGAAGTCGATACCCGGCGTTGATCAGCCGGTTCTGGCGGCGGTTGTCTGCGGCGAGGCTCTCGCGATGCGCTGCGCCGTCGTACTCAATCGCGAGCCGAGCGGCGGGATAGTAGAGGTCGGTGCGGGCCAGGAAGACACCGAAATCATCGCGAAGGGAAACCTGGCTCCTCGGATGCGGCAGTCCAGCCAGCACCAGTAGGAGTCGTAATCGCGTCTCCATCACGCTCTCGGCGGCCGGATCGGACAGCTCGAGTGCGCGCTTCAGGCGCCGCAACCCTCGGTAACCCACGTGGGTGCCAGCCCAATCACTAAGCCGGCCGCGGTTGACCACACGACCATGCAGCGCCGTATCCAACAACGCGACGGCGTCGATCAAGGGAAGCCTGCACGCGAGGTCTGCTACGGTCCGAACCGCGGACGTCACACGAACACCACGCCGGGTCGACGTTTCGGCCGCGGGAATGCTGCTGCGACGGACGACCACACCAACGAGCCTCGAAGTGCTGCTGGTAGTGGGCACCGCGGCCTCGATCGGGCTGCATGGTGCGATGTCGAGACCGTGAAGCCAGGCAGCCGTGGGTCCGGTGAAGACCGCAGCGTCAGGCAGGCGAAGCTTTGCGGCGATCAACCGCGTCATCGGCGACTCGGCGATCTCATGCCACGCGTAGACGCCACGACCAAGTCGACACCAGCTCGCGCCGAGCAGTTGCGATGTGGACATACCATGCCGACGCGCGTCCTCGACAGTGAACGGACCTTTGGTGAGTGCGGGCGGAACGCGAGGAGTCGGCGCCATGCCGGAAATGCTGGCCGGTGCGCGGCGGAGAAACAACGCCGCCTGTTAACGCCGAGTGTGCGATGTGCGACGTATCAGGGCGTAGCAATAGCCAACGGAGCGCACACTCGGCGATGATCCTCTAGATGGACGCGTCGATCTCGGTGCAACGCATCGCAGATGCGGCCCAGGTGATCGATCCGGTCTTTCGTGACACTCCCCAGTTCGTCAGCGAGCCGTTGAGCGGCCGCCTCGGGGCGACCGTCGTGCTCAAGGTCGAAACCGTGAACCCCATCCGGTCTTTCAAAGGCCGGGGCGCGGACTACCTGCTTCACCGCCTCGATTCCCAACCCGCGGGAATCGTCTGCGCGTCGGCGGGGAACTTCGGCCAGGGGATGGCGTACGCCGCGCGCAAGCGAGGAATGCGCCTGACGGTCTTCGCGGCCGTCACCGCCAATGCGCTGAAGGTCGACCGCATGCGCGCCCTTGGGGCGAACGTCATCCTCGAGGGCCGGGATTTCGACGAAGCCAAAGACGGCGCGTTACGGCATGCCAACGAAACGGGGGCCTTTTACGTCGAGGACGGTTTGCTGGGTCCGATCGCCGAAGGGGCGGGGACCATCGCCGCCGAGCTCGGGCGCATGAGCGATCCCCTCGACGCATGCGTCGTCCCGCTCGGCAACGGCTCGCTCATCAATGGGATGGGCCTGTGGCTGAAACGATTCTCACCTTCGACCAGGGTCATTGGCGTTTGCCCGACCGGCGCGCCCGCGATGTTCACTTCCTGGCGCGCGGGCAAGGCGGTAAGCACGCCGACAATCGACACCATCGCCGACGGGATCGCGGTGCGGGTGCCGGTGCCTCAAGCGCTCGAGATCATGCACACGGCCGTGGACGAGGTGATGCTGGTCAGCGATCCGGAGATCATCGAAGCGATGCGGTGGCTGCATCGAGACGAAGGCCTCGTCGTGGAACCCGCGGGAGCGGCCGCCATCGCCGCGGTTGCGAAGCTGCGGGATGAGCTCGCAGGCCGGCGGGTGGCCGTTCCGCTGACCGGCGGGAACGTCACCCCAGAACAGCTCCGAGCCTGGTTTTACTGACCTTCCAGGTTGGCGAGCTCGTCGAGCGCCGCCAGGGGGCCGCGCTGCGCGAACACGTCGGGTAGAGCCGTGCGGAGGCTGGCCTGGACCGTGCCGGCCAGCTGGACCCGCATATCCAATGGGAGCTGCGGGCGACGGCGCGCATACGCGCTCACGAAACGCCGCAGATCGGGGTCGAGACGGCGGAGGATGAGCTCCGCCTGAGAAGCGGGGGCGTATGGCGTCGGGGCAAACGCATACCCGGGCGGGGGCGGCGGCGGCGGTGGGGGCGGTCGGTACTGGGCGGGAGTCGCTGAAGGCGCGCCTGGAGGAGGCGGCGGCGGTGGCGGTGGAGGCATTCGAGACGCCGGGCGCGCCAGCTGCCAGAGCCCGACGGAATCCGAATCCTTGACCACGATCGTTCCGGCCGCGAGGTCTCCCAGCCTCTTGCCGCGGCCGTTGGCGAACAGGACGATCACGCCCACGCCATACCCATACGGAAGGAAGTCGACGATCCTGATCACGTTGCGGATGCCGGCCTGCATCCAGGTCATGGGCTCTCCGCGGTCGCCCACCACGCGAAGCCGGAACGCCCTCTTGCCGAGCGTCTGCCCGGAGAACAGCGCTTCGCTGATCCAGAAATATCCGAACACGACCACGAAGGTGCCGAACAGCTCGATCAGGATCGCGAGGGTGCTGGACTGGGTGTATGCGCCCACCCCCGATCCGAAGAAGAACACGGCGATCAGGAGGCCGGTGACGATCAGGAGGTCGAGGATCTGCGCGATGCCGCGGGTGCCCAACCCCGCCACCTGGTAGTCGAACGAGACCCGCTCCGGAGTGGAGACGACGAGGTCGGTATCGGAGAGCGGCTGCTCCATTGGGCTATTTTGGGTGCTTGCGTTCTGAAGAGTTCGTTTTGCGCCGGCGAGATGATTGGAACCGCCTCGAGGACCTGCTCGCCCGCGCCGGCGCCGGCAAGCTCAACAGCCTCGCCCCCGCGCAGGTCCTGACCATGACGGCCCTGTACCGGCGCGCCACGGCCGACCTGGCCCGTGCCCAGAGGGACTGGCCGGGCGAACCGGTGCACCGCTACCTCAACGGGCTCGTCGCCCGCGGCCACGGCGTCGTGTATCGTCGCGGCGGCCACGTTTGGCGCAGGTTCCGAACCTTTTTCGCGGAGACCCTTCCGCGCACGTACCGCGAGGCGTGGCCGTTCGTGGCCGCCTCGGCCGCACTCCTGTTCGTGCCGGCGATCATCAGCTATTTCGTGGTGCTGGCATACCCCGACACCGCGTACGGCATCGCCCCGGCCCAGCTCATCGACCAGGTGCACCACCACAAGCTCTGGACCGACATCCCGCCCGAGGCCCGTGTCGAGGCGGCCGGCCTGATCATGGTCAACAACATCTATGTCTCGATGCTCGCGATGGCGTTCGGAGTCATCTTCGGCCTCCCTGTCATCTACGTCCTGATCACCAACGGCATCAGCCTCGGCGCGCTGTTCGGTCTCACCCAGGCATACGGCATCAGCGGAGGACTCTTCGATTTCGTCATCGCTCACGGCATCCTGGAGCTCTCGATCGTGATCGCCCAGGGCGCGGGCGGGCTGATGATGGGCTGGGCGCTGATCTCCCCCGGCAACCACACGCGTTCCGACGCCCTGGTCATGGCCGCGAAGCGTGCGTTCACGCTGCTGGTCGGGCTGGCGCCGCTGCTCGTGATCGCGGGCACGATCGAGGGGAACATCTCACCATCCGACGCTCCGTTCGCGGCCAAGGTGACGATCGGCCTGACCACTGGAATTCTTCTCTACACGTACCTGCTTTTCACCGCACGGCAGCCGCGACGCGTTGTGGCCCGGGCCGCGCCGCCGCCGGCCTACAGCAGCGCGCGCTCCTTCAGCTCCAGGTAGCGCTCCACCAGCGCCGGGCTGAGGTTGCCGGCAACGACATCGAGTCCCAGCACGCCACCGCGGCGTAGGAGCTCGAAGCTCTCGCGCCGGCTCGCCATGAACTCCTCCGCGGCGGCCCACTCGTAGGCGCGCGACGAGGTGGTGACCGGCGCCTGGCGTGCGTTTACGACCGAGGGGTCGGACATCGCCACCACCAGCACGAGGTGGCGGGCGGCCAGCCGCAGGCAGTGCGCGACCAGCTCTTTCGAAGCTTCGGGGTCCTGGAGGTCCGTCAGCACGACCACCATCGAGCGCCTGCCCAATCGCAGCGACAGGTGAGTGAACGCGTGACCGAAGTCAGGCTCCACGTACTCCGGCTTGATGGCGTAGAGCTCTTCGGTGATCCGGCGCAGCTGCGCGCTGCCTCGTTCGGGCTTGATGAAGCTCGTGACCCGATCGTCGAAGGTCATGAGCCCGACGCGGTCGCCATAAGCCTGCGCGACCCACGCGAGCATGAGCGCTGCATTGATGGCGTGGTCCAGCTTGTCGAGCTCGCCGGCCGGCGCGGTCATCAGGCGCCCGCAATCGATCGCGATCATCACCTGCTGCCCGCGCTCGGCCTCGACCTCGACCATGACCGGGTGGTCCCGTCGGGCCGTCGCCGTCCAGCTGATCCGCCTGATGTCGTCGCCGCGGACGTAGTCACGCAGGCCCGCGAACGCTGTCGAGGCGCCGGGCGGCCGGGCTCGCCTCAATCCGGCCATCACGCGCAGGCCGCGTCGCAACGTGAGCTGCATGCGCTTGATCGCGACCACGTTCGGGAAGACCGCCACCTCGTTTGGATGCTGGAGCCGAACCTGGCGCCGCCACCATCCGTCACGCCTCGAAACCTGGAGGTCGACCGGGCCGAATCGGTACGCGCCGCGACGCGGCGACGACGTGCTGTACGTCAGCTCCAGACGGCCGTTGCGGTCGAAGCTCCCCGCGATCTCGCGAGGTTGGGGCGTGAGTTCCGCGGGCGCGTGGTCGGCGATCGTGGCCAGCAAGCCGGCCGCGGCTGGATTCTCGATCACCACCCTCACCTCTTCGTGCTCACCGAGCGAGAAGGGTTCCGGCATCACCCTGTGCACGTGGTATCCCGATCGACCGGGCAGCAGCGCAATGTCGCGGGCGAGGACGAGCACCAGGCCCACGTGGTAAGCGACGGCCACCACGACGAGCACCGGCGAGACGATCGTCAGCGCGATCAACGCCGCGCCGATCGCGATCGCCCAGAGCAGGCGCGGCTGCGGGGCGAGGCCACGAACCAGGCTGATGCGCATCAGCGCGGTGGGACGACGCGGCTCGCCACCGCCTCCAGCACGCTGTCCGGTGTCTGGCCGCCGACTTCCGCCTCCGGCCGCAGCACCAGCCGGTGCCGGAACGCGGGCGCGAGCAGCGTCTTCACGTGGTCCGGCGTCACGAACTCCGAACCGTCGAACGCCGCCAGCGCGCGCGCCGCCAGCATCAGCAGGACCTCCGCGCGAGTGCTTGCTCCGAGTGCGATCTCGGGCGCGTTGCGGGTGGCCGAGGCGAGGTCGACGATGTAGCGGCGGATCTTCTCGTCCAGCACCACCTTCGCGACCTGCGCGCGGCACGCCTCGATGTCGTCAGCGCCCAGCACGGGCTCGACGCCGGCCTTGATGGGGTCGCGAAGCTCGATGCCCGCCTCCCAACGCTTCAACACCTCCATCTCGTCGTCCGGCAGCGGGTAGTCGAGCCGGACTTTGAAAAGGAATCGGTCCTGCTGCGCCTCCGGCAGCGGATAGGTGCCCTCGTACTCGATCGGGTTCTGCGTGGCGAGGACGAAGAACGGTGCGGGCAGCGGCTGCTGCTGGCCTTCGAGGGTGACCCCCCGCTCCTCCATCGCCTCCAGCAGCGCGGACTGCACCTTGGCGGGAGCGCGGTTGACCTCGTCGGCCAGGAGCACGTTGGTGAAAATCGGGCCCTTGCGCAATGTGAACGTGCGATTGACGAGGTCGTAGACCGCGGTGCCGACGATGTCGGCCGGCATCAGGTCAGGCGTGAACTGAACGCGGCCGTACTCCACCGTCAGCACCCGCGCGATGGCCTTGGCGAGCAGCGTCTTGCCGGTTCCGGGCACACCTTCAAGGAGGACGTGGCCCTGCGACACCAGCGCCACCGCGCACAGCCGGATCGCCTCCTCCTGCCCCACGACAGCCTTGACCAGCTGTTCACGGAAGCGGGCGTAAAAATCTGGAGCGGTCATCGTGGTCGATCCGGTCATCGAGCCTCCTGGGTCTTTGATTGCTGGCGGTGTTCGGGCGCCCGTGGGTACGCGAGTCCATGAAGGCGCTGTGCGGCGCGCAACAGCTCCGCGTCGCCGCCGGCTGAGCCGTAGAGCGCTCGCTCCGCCTCGGCCAGCTCGCCGGCGAGCTCAGGCGCGCGCGCGTACAAAGCATTCCAGAATCGGTCGCGCGGCTGGGCGGGCAGTCCTGTCCGCACCGCGACCGCTCGCTCGCTCGCCGTGGCGAGCATGCCGAGAGTCAGGGCGCGAGCGCCTGAGCGTCGGAGCAGCTCGCCGACGGCAACGGCCCATTCGGCGTCGGCGCGGGCCACCTGGCCGGAGCCCCGCTCCAGGGGCCCGAAGCGACGGCCGCGCAGCAGAAGCCCGATGAACACGGCCACGAGGAACCAGAGGATGGCCGCGCCCCATGGGGTCGTCACCCATGCCTGGGGTGCGAGGTCGCTGAGGATGAGGCCGTGGTGGTATTCGTCGAAGCCGACCGCGGAGCTGGGCCCGACCAGCCCGAGCAGATCTGAGAGGAGCCGCCCGTTGTCGGTCTTGGCGAGATAACCGTTGCACAGCACGAGCGGGTCGGCCAGGACGACGACGGTGCCCGACCCGACCTTCTGGATATAGCCCAGCGGATAGCTGTTGTCACTGCGGAGGATCGGGACCTGCGCCGGTGACGCCAGGAAAGGTATGGCGAGGCCGGCGCCCGAAACGGTGGTCACTCCGTCGAGAGCAGGATTTGCGTATTCGAGCTGGCTCGACACGTATCCGTTGAGCCTGGTGACCGCGAATGCGCGGTCGAGCTGAGGGTCTCCCTGCTCGGAGGCGTAGACGAGCACACCCCCCTGGCGCACCCAGTTGGCGGTCTGGTCGGCGTCGTCGGCCGTGTAGGGGCTGGTCGGAGTGAACACGAACATGAGGCCGTCCTGCGAGAGGGGCGTGAAAGTGCCCTCGATCTGGCTGGTCGGATGGCCCAGGGCCTGGGCGAACAGCCGCGCGGCCGACGTGCCGTTGGCGGCGTCGCTGTTGGAGTTGTGCTCGGGCGAGTCCTGCTTGGGCTGTCCGAAATAGGCGAGCACGCCGATCAGCACCGCCAGTACGAGCGCGAGGACCCACCCGCGCAGGTTCTTCATGCCGCCGCCTCTTGCGCCGGCGTCCTGAAGGGCGCCGCCGCGAGCTCTGCTCGCGCGTAGGTCGCCGCGTCGACGTCCCGGCCGCCGTAAACGGCAGCCTCGAATGGAAGCAGGAGCGGCCGCAGGCGGGCGGAATCGTTCGTCCTTGAAAAGATCTCGCGCACGGTGAGCGGGCTTCCCGCCCACGTGTGCTCGCCGGCGATGGTCCCCGCGACCCCCGCGCACAGCGCCCGAATCGCACCCACGCGATCACCGGCCGCCGCGAGGCGATCGGCCTCGGCGAAGAAGTCGGCGGGTGCACGAGGCCCAAATGAAGCGCCTGCACCCGCGCCTTCGGCGAGGCGTCCGCGCGTCGAGCGAAAGATGACCACCGCGGCCACCGCGACCGCGATGGCGCCGAGTATGTAGAAGTAGACGAGCGGGATCCCGGTTGCTGCGCGCCCGGTTCCACCGAACAGGAGGTTCAAAATGTCCCTGATCCGGTCCTGGATCCACTGGCCCAGACGGTCGAGGGGACCTGGTGGCTGGTTCAGCTGGTTGTAGCGCTTCATCGAGAGGACCTGGTGGAGCTGCTGCTGCGCCTGCGCGGGGTCGGCCGTACCGGCTGGGGCCGCCAATACGTCCCGCAGGCGGGTCAAGCGGACGCCGGCGTCCTGGAAATCGGGCGGGCGCATCTGGAGGTCCGCGATGATCTCGAGCTGGCTTTGACCGGTGCCCGCCTCGAGCACTGCGATCGCCCTTTGCGCCGCGGCAACGTCGCCGGCCTTTGCGCTGGTGACGATGGTGAGGGTGTCCTCGACCGCCTGCCTGTACGTCGAGGCGTCGGCGATGGCGGTCACAGGAAACGCCACAGCAGCGGCCACCAGCAGCGGTGCCAGCACTCTGAAGGCGGCGCGCGTCTTCAGGTCGCTCTCACGCCGGTTGCGTTGCGGCCACGCGCTGCGCGAGCTGAAAGAGATCGAGGGCTTCCCGACGGACGCGGAGGTCGAAGTAAATGAGCACGATTGCGATCTGCACGAGCGGAGTCACGAGCGCGTGAATGATCTCCGCCGCCCCCTGTGAGATGGCCAGCGCCAGGTAGCTGGACACCAGGATCCCGATCAAGTAGTTGGCAAGGGAAAGGAATGCCTCCAGTGCGATGCCCGCGAAGTACCAGATCAGCAGCACCAGGAACAGGATGAGGAAAGTGCGCCACCAGCGGCCCTCGACGAGGCGCCAGCTGCGACCCATGGCCTGCACCAGACCGGCGTTCTCCACGAACATGACCGGCAGCACGGCCACCCAGCCCACCCAGATCCAGATCCACAGGGGCAGCAGGCAGAACATCACCGCCATCAACCCGATCAAAAACAGGTACCCGAGGATGGCGAAGTATCGGTGGAGGACGCCGCGCAGCGCGCTCCATATGGTCACGGGGCGCCCCTGGGCTGATTCGCATGCGGCGTAGACCACGGCTGCGGAGGTGAAGGGCGCGAGCAGCAAGGTGACCAGATATCCGACGACGAGCACCACGAGCGTGGGCAGAAAGCTGTTGAAGTCGGGAGCCTGCGTCGCGCTCGAGGCCTGTAGGAGGTTGGAGAACACCGAGAAGAAGCTGTAGCCCGCGAGACCCGCGCTCGGGATGGCGAGGATCACCGAGATGCCCGCGAAGAGCAGGAAATGGCGGCGATAGATGCGGAAGGTCTCGTCGAGGAGGTCGCCGATTTCCAGCGGGCGCAGCCGAAGAGGGGCGGGGGCGCTCAATTTGGCCTCCATTGTGGCGTGGGCGCACGCCTGATTGCCGGTGTTGGCGTACCCTCAAGTTGGGGGTTGAAGTGGTTGACGAATCTCGCGCGAGCCGTGAACGGATGCGCGTGCTGTTCGTGGAAGACGATCCTTCGGTGGCGGAGATGTACAAGTTGAAGCTCGAGCTGGACGGCTACGAGGTCGAGGTGGCGTCCGACGGAGAGAGGGCCCTCGAGCTCGCGCGAGAAAACGCGCCCGACATGATTTTTCTTGACATCCGTCTGCCCAAGCTGGACGGGTTTGCCGTCCTCGAGGCGTTGCGAAAAGATCCGAAGACCGCGAACCTGCCGGTTGTGATCCTGTCGAACCACAGCGAGAAGCAGCTTGTCGAGCGCGGCCTCCGGCTGGGCGCGCTGGATTACTTGATCAAGACCCAGACCACGCCCGCGCGGCTCTCGAGCGGCCTCGAAACCTGGCTGAAGGAGTAGGGCCGACTCTAGGGCTTCGCGGCGGCTCCGGTGCCCGCGGGCTCTTTGTGGCGGTGCTTCGTCGGCGTGAACTTGAGCCCGTCTTCGCCCTCGACGTCGATCTGCACCGTGTCGCCGCGCGCGATCTTCCCGCGCAGCAGGTGCTCCGACAGCTGGTCCTCGACCCGGTTCGTGATCACGCGCCGTAGGGGACGCGCTCCGTAGATCCGGTCGTATCCCTCTTTGGCCAGCAGGTCCTTGGCCGCGTCGGTCACCTCGATCGTTATCTGCTGCTCGACCAGATGCTTGCCGAGCTTCGCCAGCTGCAGATCGACGATCTGGCGGATCTGCCCCGTGGTCAGGCTCTTGAAGACGACGACGGCGTCGACCCGGTTGAGGAACTCGGGCCGGAACATCCGCTTGAGCTCCTCGTCGATCTTTTCCTTGGTGTTCTTGTGCCGCCGTTCGACTTCGTCGGACTCATCAACGACAGCCGGCTGGAAACCGAGCGAGGTGCCGGCCTGGTTGACGTCGCGGATGCCCAGGTTGGAGGTCATGATGATCACGGTGTTCGCGAAGTTCACGACCTTGCCTTTCGCGTCACTGAGCCGGCCATCCTCGAGGATCTGCAGCAGCATGTTGAAGACTTCGGGGTGCGCCTTCTCGATCTCGTCGAAAAGGATCACCGAGTAAGGGCGCCGGCGGACCGCCTCGGTGAGCTGGCCGCCCTCGTCATATCCGACGTAGCCGGGAGGCGAACCGACCAGCCTCGCGGTCGTGTGCCGCTCCATGAATTCGGACATGTCGAGCTTGATCAGGTTGTCCTCGGAGTCGAACAGGTACTCGGCGAGGGCACGCGCGAGCTCGGTCTTTCCGATGCCGGTGGGACCGAGGAAGATGAACGAGCCGATTGGACGTCGCGGATCCTTCAGGCCTGCGCGTGCGCGGCGCACCGCCTGAGAGACCGTCTTGATGGCCTCGTCCTGGCCGACCATCCGCTTGTGGAGCTCGTCCTCCATGCGGAGAAGACGCGACGTCTCCTCTTCGACCAGACGCGATACCGGCACCCCGGTCCACGCGGCCACGATCTGCGCGATGTCTTCCTCGCCGACCTCTGGGACGGTCTCGCCGAGCTTGTCTCGCCAGGCCGCCTCTTTGAGCGCGAGCTTGTCCTGCAGCTTCTTGACCTTGTCGCGAACGCTCGCGGCCGCCTCGAAGTCCTGCTTGTTGACCGAATCGTCCTGGTCCGTCTTGTGTTTCTTGATCTCCTTCTGGAGCTCTTTGAGCTCGTCAGGAGTGGTGGTGAGCTTCATGCGCACGCGCGCCGACGCCTCGTCGATGAGGTCGATCGCCTTGTCGGGCAGAGCGCGATCGCTCACGTACCGGTCGCTGAGCACCGCCGCCGAGTGGACGGCGGAGTCGGTGATGGTGACGCGGTGGTGCTTCTCGTAGAGCGACTTGACCCCGTTCAGGATGTCGATCGTCTCGGCCAGTGTCGGCTGGTCCACGTAGACGGGCTGGAAGCGGCGCTCGAGCGCGGCGTCCTTCTCGATGTACTTGCGGTACTCGTTGAGCGTGGTCGCTCCGATGCACTGGATCTCACCGCGCGCCAGCGCCGGCTTCAAGATGTTGGCCGCGTCGATGGCGCCTTCGGCCGCGCCCGCGCCGACCAGCGTGTGGAGCTCGTCGATGAACAGCACGACCTCGCGGCTCGAGCGGATCTCGTCGAGGATCTTCTTCAACCGCTCCTCGAACTCGCCGCGGTACTTGGTGCCGGCCACCAACGCACCCATGTCGAGGGTGAGCACGCGCTTGTGCTGCAGTGACTCGGGCACGTTGCCCAGGTTGATCTGCTGCGCCAGGCCTTCGGCGATCGCCGTCTTGCCCACGCCGGGCTCGCCGATGAGCGCCGGGTTGTTCTTGGTGCGCCGGCTGAGGATCTGGATGACGCGCTCGATCTCGGTCTCACGACCGATCACCGGGTCGAGCTGGTTCCGCCGCGCGAGCTCGGTGAGGTCGCGGCCGAACTGGTCGAGGAGCGGGGTCTTGGATGGCTTCTTGGGAGCCGGCTCCGCCTCGGTCTCGGCGCTCGAGTCGTGCAGCAGGCGCTCGATCTCCGAGCGCACCTTCTCCAGCGTTGCGCCCAGGTCTTCGAGCACGTGGGCGGCAATGCCTTCGCCTTCGATGAGGAGGCCGAGCAACAGGTGCTCGGTGCCGACATAGTTGTGCCCCATCCGCCGCGCTTCCTCGAACGAGATCTCGATGACCTTCTTGACACGCGACGTCGGGATGATCTGCTGGATGATGATCCGCTCGTTTCGACCCAGGACGGACTCGATCGTCTGGCGGACCTTGGTGATCTCGACGCCAAGGTTGTTGAGGACCTTGGCGGCCAGGCCTTCACCTTCGCGAAGCAGGCCCAGGAGCAGGTGCTCGGTTCCGATATAGCTATGGTGGGATCGTTCTGCTTCTTCTTGGGCGAGCGTCAGAACCTTCTTGGCTCGCTCAGTAAATCTCTCAAACGGATACAAGATCCTTTCCTCCTGGAAACCGGCTACCTAGGTGGGGCCAGCACCTCCTCGATCTGAGCTTGGGTGCCTCCTAGCACCCTCGCTTCTAATATAGCGTCCGACTCTGCCGGCGGATTTCTTTAACGCGGAGGCGCTATGAGACCGATTCTTGAGCGCCTCGGAAACTACCTGCCGGCCGCTGTCGCTTTAGCGCTTCCGACCGTCTTTATACCCAACGCAGTCGATTCATTCATCTTGCCGCGGGTGTCGGTCGTGGTCGCCGGCGCCTGCATCGGTTCCGGGCTGGCTTTGCTCACCCCTGGTGGGCCGGGCCTGGGCCGGCTGCGCTGGCCTTTGATCGCCGCGGCTGGGGCGGCCATGCTCGCGTTCGCTTTCTCGGTTTCGTGGCCGCTGAGCCTGGCGGGCGCTTACACGCGATACGAGTCGCTGCCGGTGCGGTTGAGCTACCTCGGTCTGCTGGCCGTACCCGTCTGGCTGATCCGAAACGAGCGTGGTCGCGAATGGGTGGTGGCCGCCTTTGTCTTTGGGACGTCTGTGGCGTGCCTCGAAGCCCTGGCGCAGGCTGCCAGCGCGGTCACCTTTCGGCCTGACGGAAACATCGGCAACGCCAACCTCCTCGGTGCCCTGATCGCGATGGCGCTGCCGCTGGCCGTGGCCCGTGGGTTCCGCGGTGACCAGTACCTCGTCGCGTGGTGGCTGGCGGTCGCCGTGATGGCGGGCGGGCTCTTCGTTTCCACCTCACGCAGCGGAGGGCTCGGCGCGCTTGCGGGCTGCCTGGCCCTCCTCGTCTTTGCGTTTCGACGCAATTCCTGGGCGCTCGTGTCGGCATCGGTGTCAGGCGCGCTGTTGTCGGCAGTGCTGTGGGCGATCGCGTTCGGCCCGCTCAGTCAGCTCAACAACGATCCCGCACGCAGCCGGCTCCAGCTGTGGCCGGATGCGCTGCGCATGGTGGCCGCACGACCCTTGACCGGCTGGGGCGAGGACGCGACCGGATTGACGTTTGGACGCTACGTCAGCGCCGACTGGGCGCCGGGCGTCACCTACGACCGGACGCACTCCGGGATCCTCGAGACCGCGGCGACGCAGGGGATCCTCGGCCTCGCCGCGCAGGCATGGGTTGTCGTGACGCTGTTCCGAGGCGTCTGGCGTCATCGCTTCAGCGATTCCGTGGGCGCGCTCGGCGCCGCGTGCATCGGCTACACCGTATGGGTGCTCTTCAACTTCGACTGGGCGCCGGCGACAGGAGCGTTCTGGCTGCTCGCCGGCACCGCGTGGTCTGGCATCCGCGCTGCGGAGACCGAGTCATCTGCAACCCCGGTGACGGACCCTCTGAACCCCGGTGGCGCCGCCACTGCTCGGTCGTTCGCGGCGCTGGCGCTTGTCGGGGCGGCGATCTGGTTCGCCGTCCTGCCTGTCCTCGCGGAGACCTGGAACTGGCAGGGCCGTTCCGACCTCGCGGTCATGGTCGATCCCCTGCAATCGCGATACCACTGGAATCTGGGCAAGAGCCTTATCGCTTCGGGTGACCAGCGCGCCGGGCTCGCCCAGTTGCAGCGTGCGGCCGACCTCGGCGAGACGGAGCCACAGCTTTACGTCGACCTCGGCGACGCGGAGATGAAGGCAGTCGACGATGCTGCGGCGCGTCGCGCGTATCAGAGGGCCCTGGTCATCGATCCCTACTACGCGCCGGCTCGTCAGCGGCTGGCCGACCTGAGCGCCTGACCGAACCGAATCCGGCTAGGACTCGTCCCCCATGTCGTCGTACTCGTCAGCGTCAGTGCGCCGCTCGCTGCGGCTCGCTCCGAGGCTCGCGGGAGGCGCCGACAGCTGCTTGAGGCTCAGTGAGATCCGCCGCCGCGCGGTGTCGATCCCGATCACCTTCACTTGCAGCGTCTCGCCGACCTTGAGCACGTCCTCGGTCCGCTCCACGTGATCCCACGAGAGCTCCGAGATGTGCAGCAGCCCCTCGATCCCGACCATGATCTGGAGGAAGGCGCCGTACTTCTTGGTCTTCGTGACCTGGCCCTCGACGATCGAGCCGATCGGCATCGACTGCACCAGCTTCTCCCACGGGTCCTGCTGCAGCTGGCGCAGCGACAGCGAGATGCGGGTCTGCTCAGGGTCGAGCTTGATGACCTTAACGGTCAGCTCCTCGCCCAGCTGCAGAACGTCCGTGACCTTGGAAACGCGGTCCCAGGACAGCTCCGAGATGTGGATGAGCCCGTCCGCGCCGCCGATGTCGACGAAAGCGCCGTAGCTCGTGATGCCTGACACCGTCCCCTTCACCGTCGAGCCCATCTGCAGCCGGCTGAAAAGCTCCTCGCGCTTGCGCGCGCGATCCTCATCCTCAGCCGCCTTCTGGCTGACGATCAGCCGGTTGCGCTTGCGGTTGACCTCCAGGATCTTGACCGGGATGCGCTGTCCGACCAGCGACTCGAGGCTGCCCGCGTAGGCACGCGCCACCTGGCTCGACGGCAAGAAACCGCGGAGCCCGAGCACGTTGACGATCAGGCCGCCCTTGTTCTGCTCGCGGACGTCGGCGTCGATCACAGAACCGTCGGTCTGCTTCTCGGCGGCCACGAGCCACGTGGTCTCGGCGCGAGCCCGACGCAGGCTGAGGACGACGTTGCCCTCTTCGTTTTCAGGCTGAAGGACGTAGACCTTGATGAGATCGCCAGGCTCGAGGCCGATCGATTCGACCTCTCCGCGCAGGCCGAGCTCCTTGCTCGAGATGACGCCTTCCGCCTTGGCGCCGATATCCACCAGCACCTCGTCGGGGTCGACTCGGACCACGATGCCATCGACGATGTCCCCGTGGTTGGGGGTCTTGAAGGCCTCCTGGTCGTAGTGGAGGTAGTCCTCCATGGTCATCGCCGCGGATGAGTCCATGTCGGTCGCCTCCTCGTCTTCTTTCAGGGCGACACCGGACTCTGTGGACAAAACGTTCGTATACCCCCTAGAAATTATTGGTGTGGTTCTTGGTCGTCAGTAATGGCCTACGCCAGACGGACTGCCATTGTACGCCAGAATTGCCGCTTATCCGGGGTACGGCAGCTTCAAATCGTGGTTGTCGATGAGCCGGGTCTTGCCGATCCGGACGGCCAGCACGGCCAGGCTGCCAGGGGTCGAAAAGGTGGCCGGGTCGACCACCTCCGCATAGTCGAGCTTCGCCAGCGGCTCCGCGCCGATCGCTTCGACCAGGATCGCCTGCAGGCGGCCGGGATCCCGCTCGCCCCGGCCGTAGGCTTCGGCCGCCAACCCCAGGGCCTGGCTCAGGCATACCGCCGCCCGGCGCTCGGCCGGGCTCAGGTACGCGTTGCGTGAGCTCAAAGCCAGCCCGTCCGCCTCGCGAACGGTCGGACACACCCTGACCTCCACCCCCATGTCCAGGTCCGAAGCCAGCCGCGCAACCACCGCCACCTGCTGGGCGTCCTTCTGGCCGAAGTACGCACGGTCGGCGGAGGTGGCGATGAAGAGCTTCGCCACCACCGTCGCCACGCCTTCGAAATGACCCGGTCGCGCCGCCCCCTCCAGCCGGTCAGTGACCCCGTGGACGATCACCCGCGTGCTCGCGCCGGTCGGGTACATGTCCGCCACCGACGGTTTGTAGATCGCGTCCACGCCGGCGGCCCGGAGCATCGACAGATCGCGTTCAGGATTGCGCGGGTACGAGGACAGGTCCTCGCCGGCGCCGAACTGGATCGGGTTGACGAACACGCTGACCACCACTCTCTCGTTTTCCTGACGGGCCCGATCGACCAGGCTCATGTGCCCGGCGTGCAATGCGCCCATCGTCGGGACCAGCCCGATCGAGGCACCGTCCGCGTGCCAGCCGCGGGCGACGTCCCGCATGAGTCCCGGCGTCCCGACGGCGATCGGCGGAGGGTTAGACGCGGGAGCCGTACTTGACCTCGTCTGGCTGCGCCTTGGCAGGGGTGGCGGATCCATTGGCCGAGTACGAGTGCTCGGGCCCTGGGAACGTGCCGTCGCCCACCTCCTGCGCGTAGCGCTGGGCGGCGCTCGCGATCTCCTCGGCCAGGTTCGCATAGCGCTTGACGAACTTCGGCGCCTTGCCGGTGGTCAGGCCCAGCATGTCGTGGAAGACGAGCACCTGCCCGTCCGTGCCCGGCCCCGCCCCGATGCCGACGGTGGGGATTCGAAGGGCCCGCGTCACCCGGGTCGCGACCTCAGTCGGCACGCCCTCGAGGACGATGCTGAACGCTCCCGCCTGCTCGAGCTCCTTGGCATCCGACAGGATGCGCGCAGCCTGCTTCTCGGTCTTGCCCTGGACCTTGAATCCGCCCATCTGATGGACGAATTGCGGGGTGAGGCCGAGGTGGCCCATGACCGGGATGCCCATCGAGGTCAGCCGTTGCGTGATCTCGACGATCCGGCCGCCGCCCTCGAGCTTGACCGCGTGCATGCCGCCTTCCTGGATGAAGCGGCCCGCCGTGGTGATCGCCTGCTCGACCGACGCGTGATACGACATAAACGGCATATCGCCGACCAGGAGCGCCTGGTGCGAGCCGCGAGCGACCGCCCTGGCGTGATGGAGCATCTCGTCCACGGTGACCGGCAGGGTGGTCGGGTAGCCGAGCATGACCATGCCCAGGCTGTCGCCGACGAGAAGGATGGGGATCCCGGCCTCGTCGAGGATCTTCGCGCTGAGGTAGTCGTACGCCGTGAGCACGGCAAAGCGCTGGCCTTCTTCCTTGAAGCGCTGGACGTCCAGAACCGTGGTCATCGCGCGCGTCTCCTTCGGGTCGCTGCCACATTTCGGGTCAGCGCCCTGTTCACTCTCTCCACCGCGGCGGGCTCCAGGCCCGCTCTCGCCGCGATCTCGAGCGCGATCTGGCCGAGCATACGATAAACATCCACTTTGCGAGGCCTGCCCGGCGAGCCGGCATCGACGCCCGCCAGCGCCTCCAGATGGCGGTTGACCGTCTCCACATCACCTCGCCGGATCGGGCCGGTGAGCGCCGCGGTGGGACCCCGAAGGGCGACCTCCGCCAGCGCGCCGCGCATCAGCGGGACCAGCCCCTGGACCGCCTCGGACTCGCTCCAGCCGATCGTCTCCAGCAGCTCGACGGCCTCGCCGGCCAGGGCGACGAGATAGTTCGATGCGAACACCGCCGCCGCGTGGTATACGACTCGATCCGCGTCCTCGACGCTGCGCGGCTTCGTGCCCAGGTCGCGGGCCAACCGCTCGAGCCGGCGGCGCAGCGCCGGAGTTGAAGCGTCGATTGCCACGAGGCTGCCTCGAAACGCCTGAGGGGGCCGGGGCTGCGGAAACGACTGCAGCGGATGGAACGATCCCACCTGATGGCGCAAGGCCAGACGGCCGAGCGCGCCCAGGCCCAGCGCGCCGCTGCAGTGGGCGAACGCCACGGTCGCCGGAATGTCTCCGCCGGCCGCCACCTGTGCGGCGAGGCTCGCGACCGCGCCGTCGGGAACGGTGAGAAAGACAACGGCGCCGGGTCGGGACCGCAGCGCGCGCACCACCGACGGCACGCCGTTTCGCGCCGGGGTCAAGAGCACTCGATGGCCGGCGCGCCGCCACGCGCGCGCCAGGCTCCGGCCGAGGTTGCCCCGGCCCGCGACGATCAGCGTAGGACCGTCGGCCTTAAGAAGCGGACGCGCTGGAGGAAGCAGCGACGCTCGGCTCGTCCTCGCGCGCGAGGATCTCGTCGAGCTGCTTTGAGTCGAGCGTCTCGACGATCTTCAGCTGCTCCACCACCGCGTCCATCTTGTGCCGCTGCGCGGTCAGGATGACCTTCGCGGTCTGGTAGCCGTGGTTGACGATGCTGCGAATCTCCTCGTCGATCACCGCGGCGACCTCTTCCGAGTAGTTGCGCTGCTCGCCCAGGTCGCGACCAAGGAACACGAGCTCTTCCTTGTGGCCCATGGTCACGGTGCCGAGCTTCTCGCTCATGCCCCACTGGGTGACCATCCGGCGCGCGATGTTGGTCACCTTCTGGATGTCGTTCTCCGCGCCCGAGGTCACATCACCGAAGACGATCTCTTCGGCCACGCGGCCACCCATCGCGGCGGCGACGTTGTCGAGCAGCTCGGCCTTGCTGGTGAGGTAGCGGTCCTCGGTGGGCAGGTACCAGGTGACCCCGAGCGCCTGGCCGCGCGAGATGATCGACACCTTGTGCACGGGGTCGCATTTCGGCAGCGACTTCGCCACCAGGGCATGCCCGACCTCGTGATACGCGACGACCTCTTTCTCGTGCTCGGACAATCGGCGGCTCTTTTTCTCGGGGCCGGCGACGACTCTCTCGATCGCCTCCTCGAGCTCGCCCATGCCGATCACCTTCTTGTTGCCGCGTGCCGCCAGGATGGCGGCCTCGTTGATGAGGTTGGCCAGGTCGGCGCCGCTGAAGCCGGGCGTCTGGCGGGCGAGCACGTCCAGGTCCACAGTCGAATCGAGGGGCTTGTTCCGCGCGTGCACGTCGAGGATCGCACGGCGGCCCTTGACGTCGGGGCGGTCGAGGGTCACGTGGCGGTCGAAGCGGCCTGGCCGCAGCAGCGCCGGGTCGAGGACGTCGGGGCGGTTGGTGGCGGCGATGATGATCACGTGGGTGTTGGTGTCGAAGCCGTCCATCTCGACCAGCAGCTGGTTGAGGGTCTGCTCGCGCTCGTCGTGTCCGCCGCCGAGGCCGGCGCCACGCTGGCGGCCGACGGCGTCGATCTCGTCGACGAACACGATGCAGGGTGAGTTCTTCTTCGCCTGATCGAACAGGTCGCGAACGCGGCTGGCGCCGACACCGACGAACATCTCCACGAACTCAGAGCCCGAGATCGAGAAGAAGGGCACCCCTGCCTCGCCCGCGACGGCTTTGCTCAGCAGCGTCTTGCCGGTGCCGGGAGGTCCAACGAGCAGCACGCCCTTGGGAATGCGCGCGCCGAGGGCCACGAACTTCTCGGGATACTTCAGGAACTCCACGATCTCGGCGAGCTCCTGTTTGGCCTCCTCCACGCCCGCGACGTCCGCGAAAGTGATGGCCGGTTTGTCCCCAGCGATCATGCGCGCGCGCGATCGGCCGAAAGAGATCGCCTGGTTGTTGCCGCTCTGCGTCTGGCGCAGCACCCACCACATGAAGGCGGCGATCAGGACGACCAGGATGATGTTGGGGACCAGCACGCTCAGCAGGTAGTTGGCGCTGTTGGCCGGCTCGATCTTGACGTTGACCGTCCCGCCGCCGTTGACCTTGTCCGCGGTCAGGGTGTCGACGAACGCACAGCCCGCGCCGCTCGCACAGTCGGGCAGCACGACATTGTGCTTGTGGCCGTCGACGTCGGTGGCCACGCCGTCGGTGCCCTTGATGTCGACTTCCTTGACCAAGCCGCCGGCAGCCTGGTTCATGAGGGTCGAGTACGACCAGTCGCTGGTGTTCTGGTTGCCCTGGAACGATTGCCACGTGAACCAGATCACCAGGCCGAGCACGACGACCAGTGCGAAATAAAACAGGCTGGAGCGGGGGAAACGGGTCAACTGGGCTCTCCTGGAAGGCTGTTAGGCGATTCTACTTTAGCTGGGATACCGCTGATCGTTACGTGCAATGAGGGTTCGCCGGCGCCGGTCGCCATGTCTGCTGAAACGGCGATCCCGGGCACGATCGCAAGCGATTCGCCGGCGAACACGAGCGGCCACGCATCCCTCTCCTCGCGGGGCACCCGTGCGTCGACGAAGATGTCCTGCAGCTTGCGTGTGCCGCGGCCCATCAGCGGCCGCATTTTCAGGCCAGGCGTGCGATAGGCGAGGCGCAGCTCCAGGTCGGGCCTGAGGTGCGCGGCGGTCGGGTCCCCGCAGCCGTCGCAAGCGGAAACCTCGAGCCGTGGAGCCGGCCGCGGGTCCGCGTGGGCAGCGACGATCTGCATGGTTTCCCCCACGATACGAAAACGCAGGCCGCCGGGTAGGTCGAGGCCCCTTCCTCCTGGTCCGGGTTGGGCAAGCCTGAGCATCGCCACCAGGTGAGCTTGCGATAGCGATGGCTGGGCGCCGCCGGCGCGGGCGTACAGCTGCCTCATCATCTCGGCCGCGACCGGCTGAGGAGCAGCGGCGACGACCGAACGCGTGGCCGCGCCGGCGTTGAGCGTGCTCTCGGCGACGCCGGAGATCGAGTCGTGCAGAGCGGTGGCGCGCATCGCGGCCTGGTGGAACCGACGTACGATTCCGGGCCGGTCGCGCTCCAGTGCGGGCAGAATGTCGCGCCGGACACGCACCCGCGCGTACGCGCGGTTCGAGTTGGCGGGGTCCTGCAAGGCTTTGATTCCGCGCCGGTCCAGAAAGTCCGCGACCTCGCTCCTCCAAACCGCCAGCATGGGCCGCACGATCACCCCGCGCCTCGCGGGCATGCCGCGCATGCCGGCGAGCCCACAGCCCCGCAATAGATGAAGGACGACCCCCTCGACCACGTCGTCGGCCGTATGCGCGATGGCGACGACATCGGCGCCGGCCTGGATGCGGGCCCGCTCGAGAAACTCGTAGCGAAGGGTGCGCGCGCCGGCCTGGACTGAGCCGCGCGGCATCGGGCTTTCTCGCCGTTCGATCAGAAGGTCAACCCCAAATCGCTCGCAGAGCTCTCGGACGTGCTCGGCGACTTGACCCGAGCCGGGCTGCAGGGCGTGGTCGTAGTGAGCCGCGACCACCGCATGGCCTTCTTCGTGAAGCGCGATCAGCAGCGCTGTGCTGTCCGGCCCACCCGACACCGCGACCAGGACGCGCTCGCCGGGCGCGATCAGCGCGGACTGGCGAATCCCGAGCAGTAGCGGATGCGGAGTCGATTCTGGGAGGGGCATGGTGGTGCCGGGTGGACTCGAACCACCGACAACGCGATTATGAGTCGCGCGCTCTACCACCTGAGCTACGGCACCTCGTGCGCCGGAGTAAGACTAACGAGCCGCTTGCGCTCGTGCCTTGAGCTTGCGCTTCTTGACTCGGTGCTTCGCGATCGCGACGCGCTTCCTCTTGTTCATCAGATCACGCTCCGTAATAAGGACGAAGCCGGGACGCCCCCGGCTTCGTGGTTGCTGCAAATGGTTGCGGAGGTTGGATTCGAACCAACGACCTTCGGGTTATGAGCCCGACGAGCTGCCGCTGCTCCACTCCGCGGTCGGATTATACCCCCGGTCGGGGATTCCTCTAGAAGCGCCAGGTCAATGCGATGGCGTGGGTGATGGGCTTGCCGGCGGGGTCGGGGACGGACTCGGCGGAGTCGTGACCAGGAACGTGCGCTCGTTCGGTTTCGAGTAGCCGTTCAAGCGCGCCTCCTCCTCGTTGGCCGCGCCCGAGGTGATCGCCTGGACGTCTTTGCGATAGCCCTGGTTCTGGGCGGCGAGCACGGCGTTCTGATGCCTGATGTCGGCCGACTGCTGAAGGAGCTTGTGGCTGACGTAGGCCTCCTGGGCGAAGGCATACCCGGCCCAGATGGCCACGACCAGGAACACAGCGGAGGTGATGACGTGGCGCATCGAAAGACCGCCGGTGCGGACGCTGCCCGCTGCAACGAGGACTTTGCTGTTTCTCATGCTGGATCGTGTGGTGTGACGGAGCGCTGAAAGGGAGCCGACTATAACAAACGGGCCCTACTTAGTCTCGTCCCAACGCTTCGCGATCGCCTCGCTGTCCAGGTCTCGGAACTTCACCCCATCCCGCCGCAGCGACGCCTCGGTCTCGGCGAACCGCCGCCGGAACCGCTGCCCGGCGACCCTGAGCGCGTCCTCGGGATTGATCTTCATGCGGCGCGCAAGTGAGACGACGGCGAACAGCAGGTCGCCCATCTCCTCGAACGCACGCTTCGGATCGCTCGCCTCCGCCAGCTCGCGCGCCTCCTCGGCGACGTTCTCGGCCGTCTGCGTGGACGACTCGAAATCGAAGCCCACTCGAGCCGCGCGCTTCTGCAGGCCGAGCGCCCACGCGAGCGCCGGCAGAGTCGGCGGCACGCGATCGACGACGGACTCGCCGGCGCGCCCGCTGTTGCGAGCCTCGTCGCCTTTCGCGTGCTCCCAGTTCTTCAGCACCTCGTCCGCATCGGCCACGGTGACATCACCGAACACGTGAGGATGCCGCGCCACCATCTTCGCCGCGACCGCTTCCGACACCTGTGCGGCATCGAAGCGCCGCTCCTCGGCGGCGATCTCCGCATGCATCGCGACCTGGAGCAGAAGGTCGCCCAGCTCCTCCTTGATCTTGGCGTCGTCCCCGGAGTCGATCGCCTCGAGCAGCTCGTAGGTCTCCTCGAGCAGGTACGGCCGCAGCGATTCGTGCGTCTGTTCGCGATCCCACGGACACCCGCCTGGCGCGCGCAGCCTGGCCACGACCTCGAAGATCGCGCCCACGCCTGGCGAGAACGGCGGCTCGTTCGGCTCGGACATCGGTTCAGATTTTCTCACGCGCTCGGAACCTTCACCTTCCGGCCGGCCTCGTAGAGCTCGGCCATCTCTCCCAGCAGCGACAGCAGGTCGTCTTTCCAGCCATCGCCCTGCCGCCGCATCTTGATGCGGTTGGGGAGGATAGAGATCCGGCCGGTCATCCTTCGCGAAAGCTCTTCGACGTCCAGGTAGCGCTCCGGGTCGACCCTGATCGCGATGTCGTGGCCGTCCGCGACGACCCCCCGCAGCCCCAGCCGCTGGCCGCGGATCTTCACCCGGAGCGAGTAAGCGAGGTTGTCGAGCTGGGCCGGCGCCGGTCCGTACCGGTCCTTGAGCGAGCGCAGCACCGCGTCGAGCTCCTCTTCGACATCGGTCGCGGCGAGCTGCCGGTAGGCGGCCAGCCGAAGCTTCTCGTCGCGGATGTACGAGCTCGGGATGAAGTGATCGAGCGGCAGGTCGAGGTTCATCTCCTCGGTCGAAAGGACGTCGGCGACGACGCTTTCGTCCGCTCCGCTGCGCAGCTTGCCGACCGCGCTCTGGAGCATCTGCAGGTACATCTCGAATCCGACCGCGGCGATCGCACCGTGCTGCTCGGTGCCGAGTAGGTTGCCGGCGCCGCGGATCTCGAGGTCGCGGAGAGCGATCTTGAAACCCTGCCCGAGCTCGTGCAGCCCGGAGATCACATCCAGCCGCTTGTCCGCGGTTTCGGTGAGCGAGCGGCGAGGGTCGTAGAGGAAGTACGCATACGCGCGCCGGCCGGAACGCCCGACGCGGCCTCGCAGCTGGTACAGCTGCGCGAGGCCGAACCGATCGGCCTGCTCGACGATGATGGTGTTGACGTTCGGGATGTCCAGTCCCGACTCGATGATGGTCGAGCACACCAGGACGTCGAACTTGGCCGATTCGAAGTCGACCATCACGTGCGCCAGCTGGTCCTCCGGCATCTGGCCGTGGCCGACGATCACGCGCGCATTCGGAACCAGGTCCCGCACGCGGTCGGCCGCCTTCTCGATGGTGCGCACGCGGTTGTGCACGAAATAGACCTGGCCGCCGCGCTGCAGCTCACGCGTGATCGCCTCGCGGACCAGCTCGTCGTCGTCGGCCGTGACGTAGGTCTTGATCGGCTGCCGCTCCTCTGGCGGCGTCTGGATCACGCTCATGTCGCGGATGCCACCGATCGCCATGTGCAGAGTGCGCGGTATCGGCGTCGCCGACAGCGACAGCACGTCGAGCTGCGTGCGCAGCTTCTTCAGCCGCTCCTTCTGCATAACGCCGAAGCGGTGCTCCTCGTCGATGATCAACAGACCCAGGCGTTTGAAACGAACATCGCGCTGCAGCAAGCGGTGCGTGCCGACGACGATGTCCACCTGACCGGCCTTGATCCCCTCGATGGTGCGCGCCTGCGTCTCCTCGTCGACGAAGCGTGAAAGCATCTCGATCGTGACCGGGAAGCTGCGCAGCCTTTCCGTGAAGACGTGGAAATGCTGCTGGGCCAGGACGGTCGTGGGCGCAAGCAGCGCGACCTGCTTGCCGCTCATCGCCGCCTTGAACGCGGCCCGCAGGGCCAGCTCCGTCTTGCCAAAGCCGACGTCGCCGCACAGGAGGCGATCCATCGGGCGGTCGGACTCCATGTCGGCTTTGATCTCCGCGAGCGCCGCCAGCTGGTCGGCCGTCTCTTCATAGGGAAAGGACGACTCGAGCTCCTGCTGCCAGGCGGTGTCGGGCGCGAACGCAATGCCCGGCCTCGCCTCGCGCGACGAGTAGATCTTGAGCAGCTCCTCGGCGACGTCCTGGACCACCTTGCTCGCGCGCCCGCGCGCGCGCGACCAGTCACCGGTGCCGAGCCTGTGCAGCGTGGGCTCTTCCTCTCCACCCAGGAATTTCTGGATGCGGTCGAGGTTCTCGACCGGGACGAACAGCTTGTCGGCCTCGGCGTAATGGAGCTCCAGGTACTCGCGATGCGCGCCTTCGGATTCGAGCAGGCGCATCCCCGCGAATCGAGCGATGCCGTGATCGACGTGGACCACCAGCTCGCCGGGCGCGAAGTCGAGCGTGAACTCGCGGGCCAGCTGCTCGGCCCGGCCGCGAGTCGAGCGGGTGAGCCGCGTGGGCCGGCGGAGCCGGCCGAACAGCTCGGCGTCGGTGACGAGATGGAACCCGATCGCCGGCTGCACGCAGCCCGCCGCGACGTCGATGTCGGCGAGCCCGAGGCCGGGTTGGAGCTCGAGGTCCAGGTCGAGCTCGACCTCCCTCGGATGATCCCGAACGCCCCCCTCGTCGAGCAAGGTCCGGAGCCGCTCGGATTGCTCGGTGGCGATGACGACGGTCGCCGACGGCGCGTGCGCGGCGAGCTCGGCTGGGGCTTGCGGCCGGCCCACCATCGGCTCCGCCTCAGCCCAGCCGAGGTCGATGGCATCCTCCCCGCCTTCGCCCGCCGTGAGCTCGAGACGCGGATGGCCCTGGATCGTTCGCAGCCGCTCGACCCCGACCATCGGGAGCGCAAATCCACGCGGGAGCTCGTTGCCTTCGGCTTCGGCGGCCGCAAGCATCTCCGTTTCCTCGACGAGCACTCGCGCATCGGCGAGCTGGCGGCCGGGCTCGAAATCCACGATCGCCATCCCGTCCTGCAGGTGCTCGAGCAGCGACGGCACCGAATCGTTCAGGTAGGCCGAGTAGAACTCGATGCCCGGGAACGCGCCCCCCGCCCCGAGTCGCTCGACCTCCTCTTCCCAGTCGGCCCGGACGTCGGCCCGCAATCCGTCGAACGACACGCTCGTCCGGATTCGGTTGGCCGCGGCTGCGCCGCGTCGCGGACCGAGCAACAGCTCCCGCCCCGGGTGGATCGAAACCCGCGGCACCCCCATCACGGAGCGCTGGTTGGTGGGGTCGAAGAGGCGAAGCGTCTCGACGGTGTCGCCCGACCACTCGGCGCGCACCGGCGAATCGGCCGCGGCTGGAAACACGTCGAGGATCCCGCCGCGCAGGGCGAACTGGCCGTGGTCCTCGACCAGCGGCTCACGCGAGTAACCCATCTCGACCAGGCGGCCAGCCACGGCGACCGGGTCGGGTCCCTCGCCGGGTGCAAGCGTCAGCGAGCCCAGGGCCAGGTCCGCGGGCGAGATGGTCGCGCGCACGATCGCGCGTCGCGACGACACCACGATGGACGGCGACGTTCGATCCGCGAGCGCGTTCAGGGCCTCCATACGCTTGTTGACGGCTTCGTCGAACGCAGGCGGCCGGTCGAGAAAGGAAACCGCGACCTCCGCGAACACGTACGCGGGCGGCCGGCCGGCCAACCAGGGTCTCAGGTCGTCGCAGAACCGATCCGGAGCCGGGGCCAGGATGAGCAGCGACTTGCCGGCCTCGGCGGCGGCACGCGCGACCGCTCCGGCCACGATCGGCCACGCCGGCTTGGGCAGCCGCGCGACCCGCAGCTCGCCTGACCCTTTCGACGCCCACCGGCGCAGCTCGGGCGCGGCGTCGAGGGTGCGTTCCCACAGGTTGCTCACGCCAATTCCTCGCAGCCCAGCGAGCCCGCCCGGTTGAAGCGCTCCATCGCCCGCTCGAGGCCTGCGTCTAGCGCCACCTCCAGCGCCGTGGCAACTCCGTCGACGATGGCCGGCACGCGCTCTGCCTCCGCCTTGGTGAACCGGCCGAGCACGTAACTTCGGCCGGCCGGCGAGCCCTTGCGGGCGGGCTTGCCGATGCCGACGCGAAAGCGCACGAAGTCGGGGGTGCCGAGCGAGCCGATGATCGACAGGACCCCGTTGTGGCCGGCGCCGGATCCGCCGCGCCGGATGCGGATCCGGCAGAGAGGCAGGTCGAGCTCGTCATGCACCACCCAGAGCTGTTGCGCGCTGAGCCCGGTGTCGCGAAGGGCCTTCGCGACCGCCTCGCCCGAGAGGTTCATGTATGTCTGCGGCAGCACGAACCAGACCCCGCGCGACTCCGACCGGCCCACCAGCGACTGCCACCGTTTGCGGTCGATCTTCGCGTCCATCCGGCGCGCAAGCTCGCGGACGCACGCGAACCCGAGGTTGTGGCGCGTGTCGGCGTAGTCCGATTCCGGATTGCCCAGCCCGACGATCAAACGCTGTTCCTGACTCAACTCACCCTTTGCAAATAGACGCGGAAAGGCCCGCGGCGAGCGCCGCAGACCAGATGGATGAGTCTACCCGCCGAACGTGCGACGCAATCTGCCGCCTCAGTCGAGGCGGCCGCGCTTGAGACTCAGACTCGACAGTTTCAGCGCGGCGCGCGTGAGCCGGTTCATCTCCCTTCGCTCGGGCGCGGTGGCATGGTCCCAGCCGAGCAGGTGCAGCAGCCCATGAACGGTCAGCAGGGCAACCTCAGTATCGGCCTCGTGCCCGAATGCGGTTGACTGCCGAACGGCGGCCGGCCAGGAGATGGCCAGGTCGCCGACGTGCTCGCCCGAGCCGGCGAACGACAGCACGTCCGTGACGGAGTCCTCGCCCGCGTATTCGCGGTTGAGCCGGCGCAGCTCCCGGTCCCCGGTGAACCGAATCGCGACCGTCGCCCTGCCGTTCGGCAACCGCGCCGCGACCTCGGGAATGGACACGGCGCGCTCGAGGACCTGGCGCACAAAGGCCGCAGGCACCGGTGCGCGCACCGCCTTGATCACATCGACTTCGAGGACCGTCTCCGCCATCGACGCTAAGTGTCGGCTACAGTCAAGCCGGTGAGGATCCTGGTTACGGGTGGGGCCGGGTTCATCGGCTCCCATGTCGCCGACGCATACATCGCGGCGGGGCATGAGGTCGCAATCCTTGACGACTTCAGCACCGGCAACGAGGCCAACGTCAATCGCGAGGCGAAGGTGCTCAGGCTCGACGTCCGGAACAAGGTGGGCGTGGAGGACGCCATTGCCGCGTTCCGGCCGGAGGTCGTCAATCACCATGCCGCGCAGTCGGAGGTGCCGAAGTCGGTCGCGGACCCGGGCTTCGACGCGATGGTCAACATCGTCGGCGGCCTCAACGTGCTGCAGGCGAGCGTAGCGGCAGGTGTGAGGAAGTTCATTTTCATCTCGAGCGCCGGCGCGCTTTATGGAGAGCCCGACGTGATCCCGGCCGACGAGGACCATCCGGCCCGCCCGCTCTCGCCGTACGGCACGAGCAAGCTGGCTTTCGAGCTCTACCTCGGTACGTTTCAGCGCACATACGGGCTCGAGTTCACGATCCTGCGCTACGCGAACATCTACGGGCCCCGCCAGGATTTTGCGGCCGAAGAGGGCCGCGTGATCGCGATCTTCGCCAGCCGGATGCTGGCCGGAAAGCCGGTCACAATCGACGGGGACGGCGAGCAGGCGCGCGACATGCTGCACGTCGCGGACGTAGCGGTCGCCAACATCGCCGCGCTGCACCGCGGTGCGGGCGGCATTTATCACATCAGCTCTGGCATCCCCGTGACGATCAACGAGCTCTTCCGCAAGCTCGCCCTCCTGACCGCCTACAAGCTCGAGCCCAACTTTGGGCCGCGACGAAAGGGCGACGTCTTCCGCATCGCGACCGACAACAGTAGAGCGCGCAAGGACCTCGGCTGGGAGCCAAAGATCGACCTCGAGGAGGGTCTCAGCCTGACTGTGGACTATTTCCGCCAACAGGTAAACGTCACTCCTTGACCGACGCGTTCGTCTTTCTTCACAGGTTCGGCGCGACGGCGCTGGTCGCATTCGCGGTGCTGCTCGGCATCTGGGGCGCGTATGGCTACTTCCGAAACGCGCAGGTGAGCGGCGGATTCCGGTCGAGCTACTTGATCCTGGCCGGCCTCACCGCGCTCCAGGGTCTGGTCGGCCTCGGACTTTTCGTAGCCGGCCAACGACCGCACGAGCTGCTGCATGTCGTCTACGGGATCTTCGCGGTGCTGTTTCTGCCCGGCGCTTACCTGTATGCGCACGGCGGATCGAAGCGCCGAGAGGCCATCATCCTGGCGGCGGCGGCATGGATCGTCGCCGTCGCGTACTTCCGCGGCATCTCGACCGGCTGACCGGGATCCATAATCGCGGGTGCTTGCGTCGGAAAGTCCCGTCTCGGCGCGTAATCGCAGCACTGGCGGTTGTCCTGGTGGTTGCCGGCCTCGTGGCTGCGTTTCTGGTCGTGTTCGGGTATTGGGGGCCGATCACGCGCGGCGCCCAGATGAACGCGTGGCCTGAAAGCCGGATCGTGTTTCCGGGAGCGCGCCTGGTGGCGACGGAAACGAAGGACAAGGCGCCGCAATCCTGGCTGGGAGGCAACGACTACAACCCAGCAGAGCTCACAAAGACGTATGAGGTGGACGCCTCGGTAGCAAATGACAGCGTCGTCTCGTACTACTCCCACGAGCTGTCTACGCTGGGTTGGCGCGTCAACGCCGAGACAACGGTGACCGCTCCCGATGCCGGCTTCTGCAAGCTTCCCAACCTGGCGGCTTACATCAGGTTTCCCGCCACACAGAGGTACACCTACACGCTGCAAGATGTGTCAGCCAACGTGGCCTGTGGTTCCTGATCGGGTAGCAATTGCCAATCAGTGAGTGCGGAAGAGGACGCCGACGCCGTACGTAACCGCAGCCACGACCGTGCCGACCGCCAGCATCTCGAGACCCGACCGCACTCCCCCCTTCCCCGTGAAGAACGACCGCGCCGAGCCGGTGAGGAAGAGGAACGCGCCCGAGAAGATGGCCGCGATCGCCAGCGAACCGAGACCCGATAGCGACGAACCCGTCAGCCATCGACCGATGAGGTAGCCGATGACCGGGATCGCGCCGCCGATGAGAGTCGAAATCCCGGCGACGAGCCCCTCGCGCGCCGGGTTCTCGAACTGCGACGCATCCAGGCCAAGCTCCTCGCGGGCCTGCGTCTCGAGCCATACCTTCTTGTCCTTGGTGATGCGATCGACGATCGTCTTCGCCTCCTCAGCGGTTAGACCCTTGGAGCGATAGATGTCGACCAGCTCGGCCTTCTCGAGCTCCGGCATCGCCTCGATCTCGGCCGCCTCGCGCGCAAGCTGGCCCTCGAAAACCTCGCGCTGCGACTTGGTCGCGAGGTAGGCGCCGCCGGCCATCGACACCCCGGACGCGACCATCGCCGACAGCCCACCGATGAGCACGACGCGTGGATCGATGCTGGCGCCCCCCACGCCGGACAGCACGCCCAGCGTCGCGGTGAGCCCGTCGTTGACCCCGTAGATCACGTTCCGGATGCTTTCCGCCCCGCCGCCGTGCCACTCCTCGTCGGCGGCCGCCGGCGATTTCGAGTCCTCGTCTCTGTCGGCCACCTCGTCCGGCGACTGGTGGTCGAGCTCCTCGGGCAGCACGCGCCGCAGCACGTCCTGGGCCTGCTCGTTCGAGACGGTCGAAACCTGGGTGAGATACGAGCGCATGACCTGGCCCTCCGCGACCCCCGCCAGCGCGAGCGCCGGGCCGATGCCCACCACCCTGGCAAAGGTCGCCAGCACTCGAGCGGTCATATAAGGACGGCGCTCCGAAACCTTCACGCCGGATGAAGAGAGCACCTCCGCCCAGGCCTGCGCGTGATGCCTCTCGGTTTCCGCGAGCGCCTTCAGGCGGTTGCGCGCGCGAGGGTTCGCCGCGACCTGGGCCAGTGCGTCGTAGATGTTGGCCATACGGGCCTCGCCGGCCCAGTTGGAGCGGAGCGATTTGACATCCGAGTCGGAGAGAGCCGGGACCATGGAGGGGGCGGCCACCTGTCTATCCTAGGGTTGGATGCCGCGGTACTTGATCTAACGTAGGTGTCCGCCATGAAACCGAGTCCCTCCCCACGCCGAGTCCTGATCACCGGCGGCGCGGGGTTCCTCGGCGTCAACGCGGCGGTCCATCTCATCGAGCGAGGCTGGCACGTCACCGTCCTCGACAACCTGAGCCGCGGAGGCACCGAACGAAACCTCCACTGGCTCATCACGCAGCATCCGGCACGCACGACCTTCGTCAAAGAGGACATCAGAGACGCCAGCGTCCTGACCGAACACGTCAAGAACCAGGATGCAATCCTCCACCTGGCCGCCCAGGTGGCGGTCACGACATCGCTGGTCGACCCCGAGACCGATTTCGAAGTCAACGCGCGCGGCACTCTGAACCTCCTCGAGGCGGCCCGCAAGCACAACCCCGAAGCGCCCTTCGTCTTTGCGTCGACCAACAAGGTGTACGGAAAGCTCGATCACAACAGCGGTCCGTGCAAGGAAACGACTCCGCTCGATTTCCACAGCCCGTATGGGTGCAGCAAGGGCACCGCCGACCAGTACGTCCGCGACTATGCGCGGTGCTTCCACATGAACACGGTGGTGCTCCGCC